>NZ_JBVQPQ010000004.1:0-399076 GCF_055721145.1 Bacillus sp. VA15
CACTTCAACCGGATAACTCACTCTTGTCCCCATAGAAAAAACACCTCCAAGTCTAATTTCGGATAACAATCATCCGTTTTCAAACTTGAAGGTGTTTTTATTTGTCTCATCTTATGGGGTCAGTCCCAAGGTCTGGATGTTTTCTTATTTCACAAACCCAAGCAGCATTTCACGAATGATTTTGCTGGCTGTGTTTGCCGTTTGTTCTGAGTGGTCATATACCGGTGCGACTTCCACTAAATCAGCGCCCTTCACGTTTACCTCTGAACGCGCGATTTCATGAACGGACGCAAGCAGTTCTTTAGACGTGATGCCCCCGGCGTCAACGGTGCCCGTTCCCGGTGCGTGTGCAGGGTCTAATACGTCAATGTCGATTGTGACATATACCGGACGGCCCGCAAGCTTCGGAAGCACTTCTTTCAGCGGTTCAAGCACTTCAAATTTTGAGATGTGCATGCCGTTTTCCTTCGCCCATTCAAACTCTTCTTTCATGCCGGAACGGATTCCGAATGAATACACATTTTGCGGTCCGATCAATTCTGCCGCTTTGCGGATCGGCGTGGAGTGAGAAAGCGGTTCTCCCTCATAGTCAACGCGAAGATCTGTATGTGCATCAAAATGGATAATCGCAAGGTCTGGGTATTTCTTGTGCATTGCTTTAATGACAGGCCATGACACAAGGTGCTCCCCGCCCATGCCCATTGGGAACTTCCCTTTTTCTAAAATACTGTCCACATATTCCTCAATCATATCAAGGCTTCGCTGCGGATTTCCGAACGGCAGCGGAATGTCGCCGGCATCAAAGAAGTTCAGATCGGCCAGATCACGGTCTAAATACGGGCTGTACTCTTCAAGGCCGATTGACACCTCGCGGATTCTGCTTGGGCCAAAGCGTGAGCCCGGGCGATAGCTGACCGTCCAGTCCATCGGCATGCCGTAAAGGATGGCGTCCGCCTCCTCCCACTCGGGACGGCTCGCAATAAATACTTTTCCTGAATAAGCTTCATCAAATCTCATCTATAATACCCTCGCTTTCCTATAAAAAAGCGCAAGATTCGCTCCTGCGCCATACCAACATTATTTAATCAGGTCACTCACAAATTTCGGCAGAACAAAGGCCGCTTTATGAATATCTTTTGTGTAATATTTCGTATCAATTTCAAAGAAACGGCTATCTTCTACTGCAAGTGGATCATATTTTTTCGAACCGATCGTAAATGTCCACAAACCGCTTGGGTATGTCGGAATGTTCGCCGTATACAGCTTCGTAATCGGGAAGATTTCCTTCACGTCTCGCTGTACATTTGTGATTAATTCCGGTGTAAACCATGGGTTGTCCGTCTGAGCGACGAAAATACCGTCTTCTTTCAGCGCCTTCGCGATTCCCGCGTAGAATCCTTTTGTAAACAGATTTACAGCTGGTCCGACAGGTTCAGTTGAATCTACCATGATCACGTCATATTGATTTTCAGATTTCGCAATGTGCATAAATCCGTCATCCACCTGCACGTCAACGCGCGGATCATCCAGTTTTCCTGCGATAGAAGGAAGGAACTTTTTAGAGTATTCGATGACCTTGCCGTCAATATCAACTAGTGTCGCTTTTTTCACGCTCGGATGCTTCAGGATTTCTCTGATGACGCCGCCGTCACCGCCGCCGACTACAAGAACGTGCTCCGGATTAGGATGCGTAAATAATGGGACATGCGCCACCATTTCGTGATAAACGAATTCGTCTTTTTCAGATGTCATCACCATGCCGTCCAAAAACAGCATGTTGCCGAACTCTTCTGTTTCCACCATTTCTAAATGCTGAAACTCCGTTTGTTCTGTATGTAACGTTTTGTTAACCTTCATTGTAATGCCAAAGTTTTTCGTCTGCTTTTCTGTGTACCAAAGTTCGCTCAATTGTCATCTCCCTTTCAAGGCTGTATTTATTTATTGTAAGCGTCTTATCAGCTTTTATTCTCGGTTGAAATCTCATTTTCACCTAAGGAAAAAGTATAGAGGATGGCGGGGAAAAAGTAAAGATACGTCCTGTTCTGCGATGTTTAAAAATGATCTTTTTTTCTCATAATAGTAGAAACATAAAAAAAGGGGGAACCCGTTGTGGATGCAATGACAAATAAACGGCTGAGACTGACGCTGAAAACCGTTCGCGCCTTTATCTTTTTAGGGGCTTTGGCGGCCTTAGCGGCAGCTGCTGTGTTTATGACTGTCATTTTGATAGCCAAATACCAGGGTGCTCCCTCCGTGCAAGTGCCGCAATCCACGATTTTGTATGCGAGTGACGGCTCAAAGCTCGGGGAAACGAATTACGGTGAAAAGCGCTATTGGGTCCCCTTAAAGGACATGAATCCGACGATTGTAAAAGCGACAGTGGCGGTTGAAGACCAGAATTTCTACGATCATCACGGCTTTGATTATAAACGCATGGCCGGTGCGGCGCTTGCTGACCTGAAAGCATTTGCCAAGGTTCAAGGCGCAAGCACCATCACCCAGCAATATGCGAGAAACTTATATCTTGAACACGATAAAACGTGGAAACGAAAATGGAATGAAGCGTTCTACACGATCCGTCTGGAACAAAACTATTCTAAGGACGAGATATTGGAAGGCTATTTAAATACGATTTACTACGGCCATGGCGCCTACGGCATTGAAGCCGCTTCCCGCCTGTATTTCGGCAAGCATGCGAAAAACCTGACAGATGCGGAGGCGGCGCTTTTGGCGGGTATCCCAAAAGGCCCTTCCGGCTATTCGCCGTATGTCAATGAAACAAAGGCCAAGGAGCGCCAGAAAACGATTGTGCGGATGATGGAAAAGCAGCGGATGATCAGCCATAGGAAAGCGGATGAACTGATGAAAGAACCTCTTTCCTATCAGCCTTTGAATAAACAAGTTTCCAAGAGAAAGGCCCCTTATTTCTATGACAATGCGATGAGAGAGCTGGAGAAAAAGCTCGGCCTGACGCGGGAGCAAATTGAAACAAGCGGGTTAAACGTCTATACAACAGTAGATAAACGGATGCAGCGCATCGCCGAGGAGACCATTACCGAAACGGTTAACGCCGGCTCTGACATTCAAGTCGGATTTTCAGCTATTGATCCCCGCACAGGAAACGTTCTCGCTCTTGTCGGCGGCAGGGATTATCAAAAAAGCCCGTTTGACCGGACGACACAGGCGAAGCGCCAGCCTGCTTCGACGATCAAGCCGTTACTGTACTATAAAGCGATCCAGAGCGGATTTACGCCAGTCACCTTGATGAAAAGCGAAGAAACCGAGTTTCAAATTGATGCAAAGGGAGAAACCTATTCTCCAAGCAACTATAACGGATACTACGCCAACAAGCCGATTACGCTTCTGCAGGCGCTGGCGCTTTCCGACAACATTTACGCTGTGAAAACACATCTCTTTCTTGGCATGAACAAGCTCGTACAGGCGGCAAAGGAATTCGGCATCACTGCGCAGCTTCAAGCACTGCCGTCCCTGGCGCTCGGCACCGAACCCGTGCGCCCGATTGAGATGGTCAATGCCTATGCCATGCTCGCAAATGGCGGGAAGCAAATCGAACCGACCTTTATTTCGAGGGTCACGGACGCAGCGGGACATGTGCTGTATGAAAGCCCTAATCAGCATAAACAAGTGCTCGATGAAAAAGCCGCTTTTGTCACGGCGAGTATGATGACAGGCATGTTTGATACGGATTTAAACGGCTATACGTCGGTAACCGGACGGACGATCGCCAACCGCCTGACAAGAACGTATGCGGGAAAATCAGGAACCACAAGCGCAGACAGCTGGATGATCGGCTTCAATCCAAAGCTGGCCGCAGGTGTTTGGACGGGCTATGACAAAAACAGCACCATCGACTCGGTCGAAGAAAAAAGCTATGCCAAAACGATTTGGGCTGACTTCATGGAGAATGCGCTCAAAGGAGAACCGGAAACTGCATTCAAACCGCCAAAAGGCGTAACTGGCGTGTACATTGATCCGGCAACGGGCTACACGTCCGGCCCCGGCTGCACAGCCAAGCACTACACGTATTTTGTGAAAGGCACTGAGCCATCAAACGTATGCTATGGGGCCGAACCAGCAAAACAAACAAAAGACCTGCATCCAGTCAAAGAGAAGCCTGCTTCACCGAAAAAGTGGTGGGACAAATGGCTGGGGCGAAATCATTGAAAATAACCCGTCTCCTCGGAGGCGGGTTATTCGTATGGTTCCTTCATAATGGATGGAAGCAATGTTACGCAATCGAGCTAAACAATCAGTTCCGGGAATCCTTCGAGGATAAGTGGTAATTTCTCATTTCTTTGGCGTCGGCTTTAATCTCCCAGTCACCGACTCGAATGGTTTCGTACATCATCTTACACTTGAAAATGAAAAACCCCGAGTCTTGTTTCGGCTCGGGATTTTCCATGTCCTATTTCTGTATCACCAGTTTACTCAATGTTTACGAAAAATAGTTCAAATTTTCTAAAAGTTCACAGAAAGTTCACAAATTAATTGTCTTCCGGAAGCAGGCCTGTTTTTAATTCATCTGAGGACCGGTCCCATAGGCCCTGATCATGATTTTTCAGAAACTCGCCGAGCACACGCTTCGAGCTGTCGTCCATTTTATCAATGATAATTTTCCGTTTCATTGATTTATCCATTAGATTCACATGCTCAGGCAGCGATTTGTAGCCTCTTCTGATGCTTCTGTCGACCGTCAGTTCACAAGCTGTCACCCCTGCGTAATAAGGCCCCTCTTCTCTTCTGTCAATCGTCACCCACACAAGCCAGTATGGTTTGCCGTTTGGAACTTCTTCTTTATTCGGCAGAAATTTAATTCCTTTTTCAACGGTGCTGCGGGCGTGCATGGCACCGATGTCAACGAACGCTTCTTTTTCCTCTACATCGACGAATACAGGGGAAATGTTATCGAGGCTGAGTGCCCCTACACCGAAACCGCCGTGTCCGTCTGTCGGATCACTTTTGATAATATTAAACCCGATTGATTTTTTCTTTTTTTCTTCCATGAGTTCTACCTCCTACAAAAGCGGTTGAAATATCGCTGAAAACAGCTCTAAAATCGAATCTCTTCCGGCATTGAGCATCGGCCAAAGCACGTAAGATCCGAGCGGTGTCACAAACAGAACCAAAAAGACGATAAAGCCGTAGCTCTCCGCCTGCGTCATCTTGGCACGCACCCCCGGCGGAACGAGATCTTCAATAATCCGATAGCCATCGAGCGGAGGAAGCGGCAGCAGATTAAATAAAAACAAAACAAGATTCAGCTGTATCCAAATGGAAAAGAACTGATCAAGTCCAGTGCTAAATGCCGCAAGCATTTCCATTCCGTACGCATGCATCAACACTAACAAAAAGAAACCGATAAACGCAAGAATCAGGTTACTGACGGGTCCGGCGATAGATACGAGCACACCGGCAAGCCGCGGTTTCTTAAAGAAGCGGCGATTAACGGGAATAGGGCGCGCCCACCCGAAGCCGGCCACCAAAATCAAAATGGTTCCGAACGGATCAAGATGTTTAATCGGATTCAGCGTCAGTCTTCCTTGTCTTTTCGCCGTATCGTCACCGAATTTGTATGCAACATAAGCATGGGCAAGCTCATGTATCGTAAACGACACAATTAACGTGATGACGAGGTATGGCATTAAAGATAACGGATAATATAAAAAACGGTCCAAGTGAGATATCCCTCTTTCTAAAAATGCAAGAATTTACTTTATTCAGTATACTATAAGAAGCCTCTTTTTCTAAAGAGAGGAAACGAGATAAAGGAGGATTCAGCACCCATGCCATACGTAACCGTCAAAATGCTCGAAGGCCGTACAGACGAGCAAAAACGCAATCTTGTCGAGAAAGTAACAGAAGCCGTAAAGGAAACAACCGGTGCTTCTGAAGAAAAAATTGTTGTATTTATAGAAGAAATGAGAAAAGACCATTATGCCGTCGCAGGCAAACGCCTGAGCGATATGGAATAATCTCTATAAAGCCGGCGCTTCGCGCACCGGCTCTTTCTATCCTTATTGGGCCAGCTTCCCAATAATCGCTAGGAACGTCTTTTTCTCTTCGATTGTTAAACGTTCAAACATGCTGTCAATCAGCTGCTGGCGGTTTTCGATCATTTGCTCAGCTGTTCCCCGGCCCGATTCAGAAAGCGTAATCCATACAGTACGGCGATCATTGTTATTTCTGGATCTCTTAATAAACCCCTCCTGTTCTAAATGATTCAGGGCGGTGGTTGTAGCAGAGGGAGACAGTGTGACCTCCTTCAGAATATCCTTTATGGTGCAGCTCCCATGTCTGTATATAATCCGCAGAATAAATCCTCTTACATTATTCACGTGTTTCGGAACAGTGGCTTCATCTAATTGCTTCGTGCTTTTCAAGTATTTTGTAAGTGCGTGATCCAGCAAATTTGCTTCCAGTTTGTCATGGTCCATGTAGATTTCCCCATTTCGAGATGCATTCATAACATACGAACGATATGATTTACTTATTATTTTACTGATTCCGGATAGGGAAAGTCAAAAAAGCAAAATGAGAATTCACAGCTTTTCTCCTAGATACTGCGATTTTTCACCTGTTTGACCAGTTTATCTTTAAACGACTGAAAAGGAACGTGTTCATTCTGCTGATCTCCGAATTGGCGGACGTTTACCGCACCTTCCTGCTCTTCATGATCCCCAAGCACCAGCACGTACGGGATTTTCTGCACCTGCGACTCTCTGATTTTGTAGCCCAGCTTCTCATTGCGCTCATCTATGCGGGCTCTTATCCCCAGCTGCTTCAGCTCTGCCTGCACCTTTCTGCAATAGTCCAAATGAACGTGCGAAACCGGTATGATTTGAACCTGGATCGGTGCAAGCCAGACTGGGAATGCCCCGCCGAAATGCTCGATCAAAATGCCGAAGAACCGGTCGATCGAGCCGAATATCGCTCTGTGTATGACAACAGGACGAACTTTTTCATTGTGTTCATTGATATATGATAAATCAAATTTTTCCGGCATTTGAAAATCAAGCTGTATTGTCGCGCATTGGTGGCTTCGTTTCAGGGCATCTTTTATGTGAAAATCAATTTTCGGCCCGTAAAACGCCCCGTCGCCTTCATTAACCTCATAAGACAGGCCAAGCTCCTCAAGGACGTATGCTAAGGCACGTTCCGACGCTTCCCAAAGGCTGTCATCGCCTAATGAATCCTCCGGGCGAGTCGAGAGTTCGACCGAATACTCGAAGCCAAAAGTACGATATACCTCATCAATCAGCCGAATCGCTTCTTTGATCTCACTCTCAATCTGATCCTCTCGAACGAAGATATGGGCATCATCCTGGCAGAACGTCCGGACGCGAAGCATTCCGTTTAAAGCACCGCTGTATTCATGGCGATGCACCTGGCCGAATTCCGCCATTCGAATCGGCAGATCCCGATACGAATACAGGCTGTTTTTAAAGATGAGCATATGGCCGGGACAATTCATCGGCTTCATTGCGAATCTTGTATCATCCACTTCTGAAAAATACATATTGTCGCGATAATGATCCCAGTGGCCTGACTGCTCCCATAACCGCTGATTCATCATAAACGGCGTACGGACCTCCTCGTAGCCAGCCTTTGTTTGCAGCTCACGCGAGAAGCATTCCAGCTCATTGCGGATAATCTGCCCTTTCGGCAAATAAAACGGCATTCCCGGCGCTTCTGCAGAAAACATAAACAGCTCTAATTGTTTGCCCAGCTTGCGATGGTCTCGTTTTGCCGCTTCTTCCAGCATATGAAGATGTGCATCGAGATCTTTTTTCTTATGAAACGCAACCCCGTACACCCGCTGCAGGACTTCATTTTCGCTGTCTCCGCGCCAATAAGCGCCCGATACTCTTGTCAGTTTGAACGCCTTGATCATTCCTGTAGAAGGAAGATGCGGCCCGCGGCACAGGTCAACGAATTCTCCCTGCTGATACAGCGTGATATCCTCTCCGCGCGGAATATCCTTCAAAATCTCCAGCTTAAACGGCTCGCCTTTTTTGGCAAACAGCTCTTCAGCCTCTTCGTAAGAAACCTCAATTCGTTTGATTTCAAGGTTCTCATTTATAATATTCTTCATTTCTTTTTCGATGGCCTCTAAGTCTCCTGATGTCAAGCTTTGCTCCAGCTTCATGTCATAGTAGAAGCCGTCTTCAATCACTGGACCTATCCCCAATGACACTTCTCCGTACAGACGTTTCACTGCTTGAGCCAGTACGTGCGCTGATGTGTGGCGAAGCACCTGCAAGCCTTCTTGGGAATCAAGTGTGACAATCGAAAGCTCAGCATCCTCCTCCAGCTTAAAGCTGAGATCAACGAGCTTGCCGTTGACCCGGCCCGCAGCCGCCTTCTTTTGCAGACTGGAACTGATAGAACCAGCCGCTTCTTTGATTGTGATGCCTTTCCGATATTCCTTGATCTGTCCGTCCGGAAGCTGAATGTGCACTTGTTTACTCATTTTTAAACACTCCTTCATAATTGTTGGATATAAAAAAACACACCCGTCCCGCTGTAAGGGACGAGTGTGTGATGTACCCGTGGTTCCACCCAAATTCCCGACAAACGCTATGTTGTCGGCTTGGTGCTGTAACGCAGCATAGACGGCATTGGATACTTCAGTTCCCCAATGCTGCTCCAAGGCGGTAAATGATCATCCTAAGCTGGGAAGCTCCCACCTTTCCTTCCCTCTCTGAAAACCGTAACGATCATTCATGTCCTTTTCATCGCATGTATTCAATTCATAAAAAAACACACCCATCCCTCTAAAAGGGACGAGTGTGTGATGTACCCGTGGTTCCACCCAAATTCCCGACAAACGCTATGTTTATCGGCTCGGTGCTGTAACGCAGCATAGACGGCATTGGATACTTCAGTTCCCCAATGCTGCTCCAAGGCGGTAAATGATCATCCTAAGCTGGGAAGCTCCCACCTTTCCTTCCCTCTCTGAAAACCGTAATGATCATTCATGTCCTTTTCATCGCATGTATTTAGTTCATAAAAAAACACACCCATCCCTCTAAAAGGGACGAATGTGTTTATCATCCGTGGTTCCACCCAAATTCCCGATCAACACACATGGTGTATCGGCTTTAAGGTGCTGTAACGCAGCATGACGGTATCAGATACTGGATTTCCCCGATACGGCTCAAAGGCGGTAAGCTGCTTCCCCTGCGTTAGGAAGATCTCAGCTGTCCTTCCCTCTCTGGAAACCGTAAAAAGCATCTCATGTCCTTATCAGTGCCTGTATACATTACTGATTGTTTATGATTTCATATATTTTACAATACATTTTCTGAAACCGCAATCTGTTTTGTAAAAAAAAGCAAAAGAAACGGGTCATTTCTTTTGCTTGGTATGGTTAACAAATCTGCTTCAGTTCTTCTATGTATTGAAGCGCTTCGTCATATTCTTCATTTGTATATTTTTGCTTGCTTTTGATTGTAAAGACTTTTTCTTTCTTTTCCTCAGCCTCAAGCCCGTCAAAGTAAAGGATCGTGGAAACCAGCTCTAAAAACCGTGATGAACGGCTGTTTACACTGTCGATATAGCCTTTGATATCCGGCATATCCAGATCAGCATGGTCTAAAAATGCAGAGCCTGTCTCAGTCAGCGAATAACGGTATTGAAAGTAGCCGCCCTTTTTTTCCTTCACCTCATGCAGAAATCCAAGGTTGCACAGCTCTTCAATCTGGAGCGTCAGTTCCTCTGAATACGGTCCATAAAAGTGAAAATCATATTTCTCATAGAAAGGAAACTGCATTTTCTTTGCGATATAAATCATTTTCTGCAGCTTCTTCCGCCCGATGATTTCTCCAGAATCCGAGAACACCTTCATCAGTTTTGCATGTTCTTTCAACAAATTCCCGACATCTCCTTTTTCCTTCTTTCCAATTTCTATGTCAGTCCCAGCAGCTGCCGGATTTTCATTTTCGTTTCCGGATGTTCAGAGCCGTCACAAATCAGGTCCTTCGGATAGTACAGCTTGTGGTCCGTCCGACGTTTCCCGGAGATGGATTCCACAATAGCCGACTGTCTGGACAGCTCTTTAATTTGGCCGTTTTGCGTCAAGAGATGGATCGGCAGACGCTCCTCTTCCTCTCCAGGACGGTAAAAATCGTATGGCAGATCTGAAGAAGAATCGACGACCAAATAGTAACTCGGATCGATTCCCGCCTCTTTGAACAATGAAGTCAGCTCAAAATAAGCCGACATTTCTTCATTCGGATTGAATTCAACGTATTGGAACAGCTGGCGGTTAATGAATCTTCGGCACAAATCAGATAAAATCGCGTCTTCTTCATCCTCCCAGGCCTGGAAGTAATACAAAATAATAGATTCATCAAGCTTCAAATAATCCTCCAGCGTCAATTTCCCTTCAAAAATAGAATAGAAATGAACCGGAGCGTGAGTGAAGACATAGCCTTCATCGTGCAGCTGCTTCGCCCTGTGAAGAATCTTCGTTAAAATAACCTCTGCGCTTCTTGTCACAGGATGGAAATACACCTGCCAGTACATTTGGTAGCGGCTCATGATATAGTCTTCGACAGCGTGCATCCCGCTTTCTTTAATGACGATCTGATCCTCGCGCGGTCGCATCACCCGAAGAATCCGCTCCATATCAAAATGGCCGTAGCTGACGCCCGTATAATATGCGTCGCGCTGCAGGTAATCCATGCGGTCTGCGTCTATCTGACTTGAAATCAGGCTGACCACTTGCTTGTTTTTATATGTTTTGGCAATGACTTCAGCAACATCCTGCGGGAAACGCGGGCTCACCTTTCTGAGCACCTGATTGACCTCTGTGTCCCCCAAAATGATATCTCTTGTAAAATCTTCGTGGTCAAGGTGAAAGACTTTTTCAAATGAATGCGAGAACGGCCCGTGCCCGAGATCATGAAGCAGCGCCGCGGCCAAACAGAGTTCGCGCTCACTGTCATCCCATTCAGGGCGGCCTTTAAAGACGTCATCAACCATTCTCCTGACAATTTCATAGACACCGAGAGAATGGTTGAACCGGCTATGCTCAGCGCCGTGGAACGTCAAATACGTCGTGCCGAGCTGCTTAATTCTGCGGAGACGCTGAAATTCGCGGGTTCCGATCAAATCCCATATCAGCTTGTCCCGAACATGAACATAGCGGTGCACCGGATCTTTAAACACTTTTTCTTCTGATAATTTTCCATTTGGATACGCCATCGTCATTCCCTCTTTTTTTTAGCCGTGTTTCTATTATATCGACTCTATTCTTTGAAAACATCCTTGAATTTGCCCGGCGATTTGTTCCATCTTTACGAAAAACACGTTATGTGAAGCAAAAAAGCCTGACCTGAGGGCCGAGGCTATAAAAAATATGTTTTTACTTTTTTATTTTCTTTTTTACTTTGTCAATCAGCTCATCCTCTGTCGGAGCTGACAGCGGGCGATTGTTCACAAAAGCAAATGATTTTTTCCGTCCGGGTCCGCAATAAGATTGGCATCCTACCTCAACTTTTGCGTCCGGGTCCACTTCTTTTAAACGCGGCAGCAATGTTTTGATATTAGTGGCTTGGCAATCATCACACACTCGAAATTCATTAGCCATGACGTACGCTTCCCTTCATTTCTATGTTCATCTATGTGAATAACCTAAAATCGCTTTTCAAAAAAAATCACATCACTCTTCATTTTACAAGGATTCGACTGTTCCTGCAAGCCGCTCCATCCTTCGTATCTCCTATTCTTTCAGCCAACTTGTATAAATATTTTCCAAACTGGACATTCTAATACCATGAAAAGAAAAATGGGAGTTGAGATAAATGACAAAACAGCGACAAGACGCTTGGTCAGAAGAAAATGATCTGCTTTTAGCCGAAACAGTGCTTCGGCATGTGAGGGAGGGCAGCACTCAGCTGAACGCCTTTGAAGAAGTCGGTGATAAATTAAACCGGACATCTGCAGCCTGCGGATTCAGATGGAACGCGGTAGTCCGCCATCAATATGAAAAAGCGCTTCAGCTTGCGAAAAAACAGCGAAAACAGCGGATGAGAGCGCTCGGAAACGGGCAGCCTGCGAAAAAAAGGCTATTATATCAGCCTCCTGCGGTTGATCCTGAAATCGTTCAAGAAACCGCTGCAGAGGAGCCGGTTAAAACAGACGCCCCATCAGCTGAAAATGAGCAGCAGCCTTTCATGTCAGGCGAACACATGCCTTTTGTGGATGAAAGCTTTAAGGAAGAGTTAGCTAGTCTATCACACTTATTGTCTCCCCAAACACCTGCAGCCGCGCCAGAGATGACGATGAATGATGTGATCCGCTTCCTGCAGAATTACGAAGGCAATAACGAGCAATCATCGGCATTAAAAATGGAAAATGAGCGTTTAAAGAAAGAAAATCAGGAATTGCAAAGCAAAACGGAACAGCTTGAGGCAGAAGTACAAAAGCTTGAAAAAGACCAAAAAACGATCCAAGAAGATTATGAAACCTTGGTGAAAATTATGAATAGAGCCAGAAAGCTAGTTTTATTTGAAGAAGATGAACATGCCTCTCCGTCCTTCAAAATGGACCGAAACGGCAATTTAGAAAAAATGGCAGAGTAAGTTAGAAAAATCCCAAAACAGCTGTTGGTTTTGGGATTTTCACCATGTACAAAATCCCCTTTTCCATTGAGAAAAGAGGATTTTATTATTTTGCAGCCGGCTCCGCTATTCTTGTAAAATGAGGCCAAGCTTATGTGAATCTATCAAGACATGTGAGCTGCCCCGGCCGTTTTTTGTTTCCGAGGCGCAGCGGAAATGACCAGAAGCCCTAGCATCATCAGTGCAATGCCGAGCCACGAGGAAAGTGAAAGCATTTCCCCTATGAAAAACACGCCCAGCAATGAGGCCGTCAGCGGTTCAGCTAAAGACAGCGTGACCGCCGCCGAGGCCGGAACCCCGGTAAGCCCTTTCGCAAACAAAAAGTATGCGGCGCATGTTGCAATTAACCCGATGTAAAGGCTCGTTCCCAATCCTCTCGGTGTCAATATCCACGAGATATCTGACTGCCATAAAAGCGGCGTCAGCAGGATGGCACTGATCATAAAGACAACGGCTGAAGTCGCTCGCGGAGGCTGGGTTTTCATCATCGCTTTACTGATGAGCGTATAGCCTGCAAAAGAAGCACCCGCTCCGAGCGCCATAAGAACGCCAGCCACATCAATCCGAACATTCGAACTGTCGGAAAACAGGAGCCAGCAACCGGCTAAAGCCAGTACAGTCGCGATCCACCAAGAGTTTCGCGGACGTTTTTTCAATACGGCCCACTCCATGCTTCCGGCAATGATAGGTGCACTGCCGATCGCAATCACTGTCCCCACTGCGATTCCGGTTTCTTTAACGGCTGTGAAAAACAGCGGCTGGTAACACGCCATACAAACTGCAGCTGATAATACGAGCGGCCATGACCAATTTTTCACGTGAAGCTCCCGGCTGATCCAAACCGCAAGCAGCATGGCGCTTCCTCCTATTAATAATCTGAACGCTCCGAATGCCAGCGGTGTGGAGCTTTCTGGAGCCATCGCCTGAACGGTTCCCGTGGTTCCCCAGAAGAAAGCCGCGATCAGCACAAACAGGCTGTAAAAATTCCCTTTCATCTGCCTCTCCCCTTTGTATATGGATGCTGATGTCATTTTATCGTTTTTCTTTTTGTCAGGGTTATCTGAATGTAAGAAGGATTTATCTGAAAATAAGATTGTTGGGGATAAAATACCGCTTGAAATAAAAATTGCATGCCGGCCGATACAGCTGGCATGCGAAGAACGTTCATCCAAATACCTTTGCATTCCGCTCAGCCATCCGGACGAGGTTTTTCTCAAATTCCATTTCCTCATCAATGGACAGTCCGGCTGAGTATAGATGGGTGCTTAACGCTTTTAATTCTGTCAGTAAAGCGAACATTAAGTCTTGTACGGAGATGTCTGTTTGCAGTAGCTCGCTTAAGGACGCCATCGTTTCGGGACGTATCTCAGGATAGACACCTTTTTTATCGTTTCGTTTGTCCTTCAGCGCCGCTTGGTAGAATCGTCTGATCAAATCGGCTCTTTCACTGCCGCTTTTATCCGCGCAGAGATAAATTTGAACAGCAACTCCGCCGCGAACGCGTCTTTGAGAAATGCCGGCGAATTTTTTTCCATTTATGCTAAGGTCATAGCTGCCGGGACAATAAGATCCTTCAATTTCATAGGCTTCGATCTTTGCATTGTACGGTTTTAGCATCCGTCTCATCAGCTCAACCATCGCTTCATATCCTTTGTCTATATCGATGCCTTTCTTTTCGTCTTCGAATATGAGAGAAATATTTAAAACGCCTTCATCCAAAACGACGGCAAGACCGCCGGAATTGCGTACAATCACACGGTATCCTTCGTTTTCCAGCAAGGAGATTCCATCCTGCAAAAACGGGAGACGCGTATCCTGTATTCCAAGGACAATTGTATTGTGATGAACCCATGAGCGCGCTGTCGCCGGCGACACGCCTTTTCCGACGGACATGCACAGCGTATCATCCATTGCGAAGGATTGCTTCGCATCAAATAAAGGGCCGAGACTGGATTGGTCAATGACTCTCCATGTCGGCTGCATCAGTAAATCAATCGGTTGGTTTGCCATCTATGTAAAACCCTTTCATGTTAGGCTTATAAACGAATACTATTATATCATTTCAGCCGCTGTGATTGATAATTGCTTTTCAGCATCGTAATGAAAATTTCTTTGTTTTTTGTATTCTCCATGAGAGGAGAATGAATGTAAGACAGCTTGCGCTTTAACGAGAAATCTTTTATATGGAGAATTGAAATTTCACGGTGGATCAAATCCTTATGCAGCACGCTTCTGGATAAAACCGACAGTCCCATGCCGTTGATCACCGCTTCTTTTACACCTTGATTGCTGCTGATGGTGAACATCGACTTTGGCCGCAGCCCGTTTGAGCTGAGAACATGATCGAGATATTCTCTCGTCCCGGAGCCTTTCTCTCTTGTCACCCATGCTTCGTTTTGCAAATGGCTTATCGAGATATCTCTCCGTCCGGCCAGCGGATGCTGATTCGGCGCGGCAATGCACATTTCATCTTCCATGAACGGTTCAATTTCCAGTTCATTCTCGTTTGTATGTCCTTCAATCAGTCCGATATCAGCCTGAAGCATCCGCACACGCTCGCTAACCTCCTCCGTATTTCCAATCATGACATCGAGATTCAACTCTGGATACAGCTTTTGCAGCTGGGCCAAGAGCGGCGGAAGAATATACTCTCCGATCGTAAAGCTGGCAGCAATTTTCAATTCGCCTTTCACATAGTGATGATGCGCATAGATTTCAGCCTTTGCTTGCTCGTAGAGAAATACCATTTGCTTTGCTCTTTGATACAAAATGTCTCCTGTCGGCGTTGTCGTAAAGTGTTTTGGCGACCGGTTCAGGAGAGCCGTTTGAAATTCTTTCTCAAGATTTTTGATATGCAGACTGACGCTGGGCTGGGAGATCATCAGCTTTTCCGCCGCTTTTGTGAAGTTTTTTTCTTCTACTACCGCTATAAACGTTTTCAGCACGTCGTAATACAAAAACCCCACCCCTGTCATTAATGAAATATATGGTTATGATCAGTTTTCTTTATTGTACTCATATCATCTGTCTTGGTAAAGAAGGCTATACGGAGACGCAAAAAAGACAGCCCTCCGGAAGAGAGCTGCCATCGTCTTCATTTTTCTTACAGTGCTTGCGCCGCTGTAATTAATGCGAGATTGTAAACATCTTCAGCGTTACATCCTCTTGAAAGGTCGTTTACAGGCATATTTAAACCTTGCAGGATTGGTCCTACCGCTTCAAAGTTGCCCAAACGCTGAGCGATTTTATAGCCGATGTTTCCTGCTTCAAGGCTTGGGAATACGAATACGTTAGCATCCCCTTTGATCTCGGAATCCGGCGCTTTTTTCTCAGCTACAGATGGAACAAATGCAGCATCGAATTGGAATTCGCCGTCAAGTGTCAGTTCAGGCGCTTTTTCTTTCGCGATTTTCACCGCATCCGCTACTTTTTCTGTTTCATCAGATTTTGCTGAGCCTTTTGTAGAGAAGCTGAGCATTGCCACGCGAGGCTCAATGTCGAACATTTTTGCCGTATTGGCACTTTCGATCGCAATCTCGGCAAGATCTTGGCTGTCAGGCGCAATGTTGATCGCGCAATCTGCGAATACGTATTGCTCTTCTCCGCGAGCCATGATGAAGACGCCGGAAGTCTTTTTCACGCCTTCTTTTGTTTTGATGATTTGAAGAGCCGGGCGGACAGTGTCGGCTGTTGAATGAGCCGCTCCGCTTACAAGTCCTTGTGCAAGGCCTTTGTACACCAGCATTGTACCGAAGTAGTTCTCATCTAATAATGCTTTACGAGCCTGTTCTTCTGTTGCTTTGCCTTTACGGCGTTCTACGAATGCTTGTACAAGGTCTTCCATGCCTTCATATGTATGAGGATCATAAATCTCAACGCCATCTAGCGTCAGGTTCAGTTCTTTTGCTTTTGTTTGGATCTCATTTTCATTGCCGATCACAATCGGATTCAGCACTTTGTTTCCTGCAAGCTTGCTGACCGCTTCTAAAATACGCTCGTCTAAGCCTTCAGGAAATACAATTTTAACGTCTTTTCCAGCTACTTTTTCTTGCACTGTTGAAAATAAATCTGCCACAATAAAACCTCCTCAAAAAGTTACAAAAACGCTTTCTTTTACTAGCATACTCTTCTTCCAATCAAATTCAAACAGCCAACTTTCATTATAGCGCTTTCATAAAAAAATCTTATTTTTCTAATTAATTTAAGTGACTCATTCTTTCCTTATAGCTTCTCTTATTTTTATGGAGTTATACGAAAGGGATGTTCAAGGTTTCTCCACAGTAGAATCGGATAAACTATGGTATAGTGAAGGCAACAATGAAAAGATAATAGGAGTGAAGATAAATGAGTGAACAGCAAATGACCAATGAAGCGGCGAAAACGCTTGACGGCTGGTATGCGCTTCATGATTTCCGCACAATGGACTGGACTTCCTGGAAGCTGCTGTCCAGTGATGAGCGCCAATCTATCATACATGAATTCACAGGATTGCTTGAAAAATGGGGCGTTGCCCAAAAAGAAGGAAAAGGATCGCAGACCCTTTACAGCATCGTCGGCCAAAAAGCTGATTTTATGCTGATGATTCTTCGCCCTACAATGGAAGAATTAAATCAAATTGAGCTCGAATTCAACAAATCAAGACTTGCTGAGTTCACCATTCCGGCTTACTCCTACGTATCAGTGGTAGAGCTGAGCAACTACTTGGCAAGCGGCGACGGCGACCCTTACGAAAATCCGCATGTGCGTGCGCGCCTTTACCCTGAATTGCCTGAGTCAAAATATGTATGCTTCTATCCAATGGATAAAAGAAGATCCGGCAATGACAACTGGTACATGCTTTCAATGGAAGAACGCAGAAACTTGATGAGAAGCCACGGCTTAATCGGCCGCAGCTATGCGGGCAAAGTCAAACAGATCATCACCGGCTCCGTCGGTTTTGACGATTACGAGTGGGGCGTTACATTGTTCAGTGATGATGTGCTCCAATTCAAAAAGCTTGTGTATGAAATGCGTTTTGACGAAGTCAGCGCTCGCTACGGCGAATTCGGTTCATTCTTTGTCGGCAACCGCCTTTCTCTTGATACACTTCCTCAATTCCTATATGTATAATATCTCTCCCGCCCAAGCCGGCGGGAGTTTTTCGATCCTCCTTTATCAGAATTTAAATAAAATTTGCTATTTTCTCTGTTTTTTCTTACGATGTAGTTAATAATCCATTTTTTTCAAAGGGGTGCTGTTATTTGTCAAAACGAACCGCATTTATTATGGGAGCCAGTCAAGGGATTGGAAAAGCAATTGCTCTGAAGCTAGCAGACCAGCATTTTTCCGTCGTCATTAATTCGCGAAACTTGGACAATATTGAATCTGTCAAAAAAGACATTTTGGCCAAGCATCCTGAAGCGAGTGTCATTGTCCTTGAGGGTGATATGTCTGACCAGCATACGAGAGCCGATATTTTTCAAAAAATCGAATCTCAATGCGGACGGCTTGATGTTCTGATTAATAATATCCCGGGCGGCGCGCCTGACACATTTGATAATTGTAATATAGAGGATATGACGGCCACGTTTACACAGAAAACCGTCGCCTATATTGACGCTATCAAGCGTGCCGCTTCACTGATGAAACAAAACGAGTTTGGCAGAATCATCAACATTGTCGGAAACCTGTGGAAAGAACCCGGCGCCAATATGTTCACAAACAGTATGATGAATGCTGCTTTAATTAACGCCAGTAAAAATATTTCCATCCAGCTTGCTCCTCACAACATTACTGTCAACTGCCTGAATCCTGGTTTTATCGCTACAGACCGTTACCATCAATTTGTGGAAAATGTGATGAAAAAGAACAGCATATCCAAACGGGAAGCAGAAGAACAGATTGCTTCCGGGATTCCGATGAAGCGTGTCGGATCAGCTGAAGAAACCGCAGCGCTCGCCGCGTTTCTCGCCTCTGAGGAGGCCTCCTATATCACCGGACAGCAAATTTCCGCTGATGGCGGCAGCATGAAAAGCATATAAAAACATCCCGCTTTTTAGCGGGATGCTTCTTGTAATGATGCAAACGGCAGGTTCAGCTTTTGAATCCGCATGACAAACTCCCGCAAATCCTCCTGCTTCGACACCATCGATATTCTGACATGCCTTTTTCCGTTGCTTCCGAATATTTCGCCAGGTGTGACAACGACATGGGCATGCTCCAGCAAGTAATCGGAGAATTGGTGAGATGTCTCAAACGTTGTCGGAATTTCAGCCCATACGTAAAACGTTCCTTTTGGCTTTTCCATCTTCCAGCCCAGTTCCTTTTCACACAGCTCCGTAAAAAAGTCAATTCGTTCCTCGTAGATTCGTTTTAAGGATTCCGTTTGCTCCGGATCTCCTGAAAGCGCGGCACTTGCCGCCTGCTGCAATCCGCCGAACATGCCGACAAATACATGATCCTGAAATTCATTGACGGCCTGAATGATCTTCTCATTCCCGACGGCAAACGCCATTCTCCAGCCGGCCATGTTAAATGTTTTTGAAAATGAATAAAGTTCTGCCCCGACAGCTTTGGCATCCTCTGCCACAAGAAAGCTGGCCGGCTTTTTATCGAATTCAAACGCGCCGTACGCAAAATCATGAATCAAGTGGATGTTGTGCTCTTTCGCAAAAGCAGCCGCTTTTGCATAAAAAGCCGCATCGGCCACAGCTCCCGTCGGGTTATTCGGATAATTCAAAAACATGAGCTTTGCTTTTTCCAGCACAGCGGGATCGATCTTTTCAAAATCCGGCAGATAGCCATTTTCTTCATACAGTGGCATTTCGTGCAGCTCAGCTCGCGCCATCGTAATTCCTGACAGGTATTCAGGGTAGCCTGGATTCGGGACCAAAGCGATGTCTCCCGGATTAAGCAGGCATTGTGTCAGCACATATAAGCCGGCTTTTCCGCCGCCGAAGAGCGCAACTTCCGTTTCAGGATTGATTGACACCCCGTATTCTCTTTTATAGAAAGCAGCGATCGCTTCCTTCAAAAAAGGATAGCCTCTGAATGGGCCGTATCCATGAAATGAAGGATTCAGGGACGCCTCCCGCAAAGCCTCCACAATATGCGGCGGAGTCGGAAGGTCAGGGTTTCCCTGTCCGAGATTAATGATATGGGCCCCCGTTTTTTCCAATTCCTTCACCTTTTGAAAAACGAGAGAAAACTCTTGCTTTGGAAGTGTCTTGATGACGTCGGACGGTGTTATTTCCATCTAAAAGACTCCTTTTTGCTCCGTTTTGTTATCCCGTTCCAAAAACGATTTGTTGACGAGCTTCGTATGCAGAAACAATCCGCTTACGATCACAACAATCAGCCCCATAATGACTGGAGCGTTAAAGACGTTGATTAACATCGAACCAACAGAAATGCATAATCCGATCGACGCTTCCGCCACCGAAAAAATGCGCCCTTGAATCTGGTTCGCCGCGTTCTCCTGAACCTTCACCTTTGCAAGCACTTCCCCGTATTCCATCGCGATGAAAAAGAGGATTGCGGCGATGACAGAGACAGCGAAGATCGGCGTGAATAAAAACAGTGCCAGCGAGACAATGGATAAAACGGTAAAGTACGTCAGGCCTCTATTGTTGTTAAAGCCCCATTTGCTGACAAGCGCTGCCCCAATGAAGCCGCCGAAGCCGATGCAGAATGTGAGAATAAAGTTGCCGATTTCCCCGTCACCCAAAAAGCGGCTGACAATCGGAAAATAGCTGTACACAATTCCCCACAGCAAAGCCATCGTAATCATCGTAAACATGGCGTTTAATACGAAAGCATTGGTTTTGATTTCCTTGAGTCCTTCTTTAAAAGACTGAAAGGCCTCTTTTATGTTTTCAGATTGAATCGGCACGAATTGCAGCTTAATGCGGCTGATAAAAATGGCCGAAATCAAGTATGTCACACCGTTAAAAGCAACAGCCAGCTCTACAGAACCGCCTAACAGAAAAAGCCCTCCGGCAGCTGCCCCGACGATGATGGAGATGGTCGTCGCTTTTGCAAATAACGTGTTGATGCTTTTAATATCTGATTCCAATGATGACATGACAGCGAGACGGGCCGGGTTAAAAAACACGCCGCTTCCATAAGAAATAAACAGCAAGGCCAGAAAAATCAGCGGATACTCGCCTTTTGGAAGAAATGTGAGCCCCAAAAAGATGATGCCCCTGATGATATCCGTCCACAGCATGATCTTAATTCTGTCTAACCGGTCGACCAGAACCCCCAAAAATGGCTGGAACACCATCGGAATGCTTCTGACCACGATGACCCCCGACGTCACCCAATAATCGTGATAATATGTAGACAAAATGAGCAGGGCAGGGAGAACACAATAGTCTCCCATAAACGATAGCGCCTGCCCGTAAAGCAAGTATTTAGAGTTGGGTTTTAACTGTTTCATACTGGCAGCACATACTTTGCCGTCAGCTTCGCATGCTGCTGAATTTGTCTGATTGATTCAGCCACATCCTGTGAATTGCTGCCTTTCAGTTCAAATGCAGCAATGGAGTTGAAGGCTTCAAACAGCGTCAAATCAACTGATGTGCCTGGTGCCGCAGCCGAAAAAGAAACGATTTCTGTATCACCCTTCAATAGCCCGTCCGGAATATCGATCGCTTCGATCACCAAATCCTCAGCAGTTTCAGGGATCTGGCCATTTTGTTTGAAATGCTGAGGGTACAGATGGCAGTCAGCGACATAGTAAGGCTCTTGATCCAATAACCCGTCCGGCAGATCAGCATCTTTTCCGAAACAGAGAACATCTAATAATAATTGCGCCATATCAAGGCCGAAAACCTTTTTAATGTTAGGAATCATATTCCAGCCGGCGAATCTGGCTGCCGACTCTATTAAACCCGGTTCTCTGTTTTTCATTAGCTTGATTTCTGTATGTGTTGCGCAATTTTGCAGTCCAAGCCCTTCATTTGCCTTTTTAGCCGCTTCGACAATTTTCTTTTTCGCCTTTTCATCCAAAATGGACGGCGTAATATGTGATGTTTCTGTAAATCCAATTTGCGGCGTTTTGTCATGAATGGCGATCGGAAAATACTCACCATCAGCCATAATGCCTTCTATGCTGATATAGTCGGAGTACCCTTCTGTTTGATACCAGTCTCCGTACTCACCCTGTAAAAATTCTTCAGCAATAAACGGCGCTTCAAATGTGACCGCCTTCGGCACGTTAATCGATTTGAGATAGTCATTGACTCTGTTAAATTCATCTTCTGCCGTCTCCGTGTCGGTTATCAGCGTTACGCCGATTGAACTCGCTAAGTATGTAGGCTTCAAAATAAGAGGTGTGCCGATCTCTTCAAGTGCAGCACGAAAATCCTCAAGAGTTGTGACTCGTTTGTTTTTGATCGATTTGACTCCGGCCTTATTAAAAGCGTCCCTCATTTTATTTTTATCTCTGGCATTTTCGGCTGCCTGCACGCCGGCGCCCCTCAGGCCCAGGCGTTCACAGGCTTTCGCCATCGGAGCAATGAATAATTCATTGTTTGTTGTGATGGCGTCCGCCTCAAACATTTCGGCAACCTTGACGATTTGCTCGACAACCTCTTCTTCAGGCTTGTCATGATCCTCATGTGCCCAATAAATTGAATCGGGATGCTCAAAATCAGCTAAGCTCTGAAAATAGTCTTTATCTTTTATGACCGCGACCGAGTATTTTTCAATCAGTGCTGCATGGGAGGCTGTAATTGCAAAAGGTCTTGGAATAAAGCTAACCAGGTTATATTTTTCAGCAGCGCTTTTATAAAACATGTGTGGCGGGCAGCCTCCAAGATCAGCGATGACCAATACTGTTTTTCTCTCCATATGTAAAACACTCCTTCTTTATTGTGCGGTGTATCCTCCGTCTGCGGTGATGGCGCTTCCGGTCATATAGCTTGATAAATCTGAGGCTAAAAACAGCATCACGTTTGCAATTTCTTCGGGTTTCCCGAGCCTCAGCAGCGGATTTACCTTTGCCTTTTCTTTTTTGATCTCTTCAAGTGTGCCTTCATTATTTTCAAGGAATGATTTTTCATTTAGCGGTGTGTCGATAATTCCCGGGCATACGCAGTTGACACGAATTTGATGTTTCGCATAATCAACGGCCATTGACCGCGTCAGCTGCAAAACGCCTCCTTTGCTGGCGTTATAAGCAGGAATATCAGGCCATGCCACGAGTCCGCCGACTGAGCACGTATTAATGATGTTGCCCTTGCCGGCAGCGAGCATATGCTTGAGTGCGTGCTTGCTCATTAAAAACATGCCGGTCAAATTGACTTGCAGCACCTTGTTCCAATCGCTGAGCTCCATCTCGTGAATGGGAGCCACGATTTCAATGCCCGCATTATTAATCAATACATCCAGCCCTCCAAATGTATCGACCGCCGATTGAACAGCGTGCTGACAGGCAGCTTCGTCTGTGATGTCTGTTTGCACAAAGTGCAGCCTGTCATTATTTTCTTTCCGGATCATTGCTTCTCCCTGCGCCTCGTCAATATCCGCCACAACCACGTTGGCCTGCTGGTTCAAAAAAGCTTGAACCGCCGCATAACCAATTCCTGATGCGCCTCCTGTTATGAGGACAGTTTTATCGATAAGGTTCATGATCACTCATCCGCCTTTATTTTTTTTGCTTTTGCTCTGTTGTAGCGCGGCGGGAAGAAGATGTTAATTGATTTTGATTCTTTTTCGGAACGGTTGATGGCGCCGTGATCCTCCCGAGGCTCGCAGAAATAGGCTGTTCCGAATTTCATTTCCACCGTGCAGCCTTCGACCGTCATGTCGTAACCTCCGCCGATGCAGATGCCGATTTGTTCATTCCGATGTTTATGGAAAGGCATCTCTCCGCCGTTTCCAGGGATTTTGGCCAGCATGATTTCCACCCAGTCCTCAACAAAGAACGTGACTTCCATGCCAGGCAATAGGTCTCTTGTTTTAAAAATATTCAAAAAATAGTCCTCAGGACTTGTATATGTTTCATCAGCTTTCAGCCGCTTGATATCGATCGCAATGACTTCTTGGTCTGTATCGTTTCTTGCCCCGTGAGGCACATGAGGCGGCGCAATATAGGCAGATTCCAAGGCCGTCATTTTTCTCGTCACATCTCCGACAGTCATCATCAGCTCGCCAGAAATGACCATGCCGATTTGGACTTCTTTATGCTGATGGGGCTCAACGTTGGTATGCGGCGGAACGTAAGACATTAATACCTCAGTGTCGCCGCGCACGGTTGAATACTGTCTCACTCCATTTTCCCATTCTATTAATTTCGGTGTCGGGAAATAAAGCTCCTGCATATCTTCTTTAGTTTTCATCATCAACGTCTCCTTTTCCGAATAATGACCAGCTCATAGGAATGCTTTTAAATGTTTTCACAAATGTAAGCCCGTACTTTTGCCGTGCAAGTTCATTGGTTAAGGCAATGTCATATAAGCCTTCTTTTACTTTTCTTGCAGCTTGACTGGTCGAATTGACCAGTTTGAAACGTACATCTTTGCGGGTAAAATATTTGATTAAATTAATGGGTGAAGGATGTGAAACGATAACAGATGAATCAAGCATATCGTCGCTGAATTCAAAATCAGGACGAACAGCCAGGCCGTACATCGGTGTATCGCACCTGAAGATCTGCAAAAGCTGCAAATCCGGCCTCATGTAGAAATGCTTAATGCCGTCATAAGCGTGTGGGACGATGGTATATTCCAGCGGGCTTTGAAGCGTCCTTTCGATACATGATTCAAAAGTATCATGCAAGGACAATTTACTGTTCAGCCCCTGAAGAAGAGTAAAATTGGAAATGAAATGTTTTGCTGCGTACTCACTGCTTGTCCCCTCAGGGCCGAGCGTGTTGACTGTAATGAGTTTGGATATTGAATCAGTTCTTTTTTTTGTCTGAATGCTATTATCCAATATAATCATGAGCACCAACCAATCTTTTAAATTTTAAGTAAATTTTATCCAGCGACAATTGAACTGTCAACATTTTTTGAAAATATTGATAATTATTCCTATACAAACAAAAAAAACCCTCAAGGAAGGGTTTTTTATTATAGGAATTTAGAAACTTTGTTTATTGGGATAAGGAATGATCAGCTTTCTGCTCATACTTGCCGTACTTTTTATATGCGAATACACTGAGCACAAATCCGAGCACTGTGATGGCGGCGCAAATCAATCCGACGGCTGCATACCCGTACCCTACATATACAGGCCCCATCAAAGCAGATCCTAATGTCACAGCCAGATTCGAGGCGAGGCTGTAAAACACCATGATTTTCCCACGATGATGCTCTGAGCAGTCACTCAAAATGGTGCTAAGCAGTGTCACCGTCAAGCTTTGCATTAATCCCCAAATAAACAGGCTGACAATTAATAGAATCATTGAAGCCGGCGCATAGGCTAAACATGCCAGCAGCACGCTGATGACCCCCAGTGCAATCAAAAGGGAGCGCATTTTTCCGATGCGGTCGGCAATCTTTCCTGTAATGACACTCATGGAAAATCCGATGCCATAAATCATGATAAATAAGCCCGCAGCTGTATTTCCTCCGGTAAAAACGTCCTGAAGATAGGAGCCTAAAAATGAATACATACCGTAAAAACCAATCATATTACAAAAGGTTATCGTGATATAAACGGGTACGCGCGGGACTTTCAGCGCATCCCGGAATGTTCCAGCCGGCTCTTCTTTTTCTTCCTTGCCGCTGTTTTTATGTTCGGCATGACGACGCATTTCAAACAGGATCAGCAGAACAACCAAAACGCCCATAAAGGCGAAGATCCAAAATGTCCATCTCCAATGCAGGACGCCGCCGATAAATGATCCGATCGGCACACCGAAGATCAGTGCCAGCGACCAGCTTGAAACAATCAGTCCCATCACCTTACCCCGGTATGTATAAGGAACACGGTCTCCTACAACTGCATAAGCGGTCGGCACAAACGCTCCCGCAGCCAACCCCGACAGCGCACGGCCTAAAAAGAAGAAAAAGATATTTTGAGCCAAAGCGCATATCACTGTTCCTATGATAAAGATCATAAGCCCCGCCATTAAACTTAGTTCTCTGGAGTATTTATCACCTAAAGGAACCAGTAGCGGCGCACCGATAAAAATCATAACGCCGTAAATACTGATAGATAACGCAAGGACACTGACATCTGAATTGAAGGCTTTTGCCAAATCCGGCAGCAGCGGTGAGATGACAAGTTCTTCAGATCCGGCAGCAAATACCCCCATCGTTAAAGCCAGTGCTAACAATAGCGGAAAATGATGTTTTGTTTTGATGTCATTGTTTTGTTTGCTGTTCATTCTTTATCAAACACCTCTTCCATAATCTTCTTATCATAAAGTTGAATTATAGTTTAGCATTGTTTTTTCACAATTCACAATACGAACGAAATCTTTATCATTTTTATTATTTTCATTTAAATATCAATATAGATTTATATATTTCATTTTAAAAAACTGTTTTCTTGTCAGACGCAACACGTAAAAAAGCTCTCCAGTTTTCCGGAGAGCTTTTTTATTGGACCTCTGCATGCTCTTTTTCAATCGGTTCATGATTTATGCGTTTTTTGATGCTCAGATGGTAGTACGCATAGCAAAAAATAATGATCGGCACGCCGCAGTACAAGCCGATTCTTTGATCCGGAATGAAAATGAGGCTAATCAACACGCATCCGTATAAACAAAATCCGAGAATCGGGACTAGCGGATAAAGCGGCGTTCTGAACTCCAGGTCATTCACATTTCCGCCTTCAGCGAGGAAACGTCTGCGAAAGAAAAATTGCGACGCACAAATGGACATCCATGCGACAACTGTCACCATACCGGAGATTGAGATACACCATAAATACACCGTTTCTGCAGCCATGACACTTGTCAGCAGCGAACATCCGGAAATGCCAAGTGTAATCAGCAAGGCATTCATCGGCACGCCTTTTTTTGTCAGCCTGGTAAGAAAGGAAGGGCCCATTTTATTTGATGAAAGTGACCACATCATGCGCGACGCCGCATACAATCCTGAATTGGCAACAGACAAAATCGCCGTTAAGATAACAAAGTTCATAATATCAGCTGCAAATGGGATGCCGATTTGATCGAGCACCACTACAAACGGGCTTTCAATAACCCCCGCCGTTTTGTAGGGAAGAATGGCAACCAGGACGAACATCGCGAGCACAAAGAAAAACAGTGTGCGCCAAATGACATTTCGAATGGACTTTGGCAGTGTTTTTTCCGGATTTTCACTTTCCCCTGCCGCAATGCCGACAAGCTCCGTCCCCTGAAAGGAGAAATTCACCATGACCAGCGTAAACATAACGGCCAGCACCCCATTAGGGAAAAGCCCTCTATCAGTCATAAAGTTAGACAAAAATGGCGTTTCCTGTCCGCCTTTAAAGTCAATCAAGCCAAACACAGCGGCTCCGCCGATCACGATAAATAATACGATCGCTGCCACTTTGATGCTTGAAAACCAAAACTCCATTTCGGCAAAGCTTCTGACAGACAGCGCATTAATCATAAAGATGACGATGCCAAACAAAAGACACCATATCCAAATAGGAACGGAGGGCAGCCACCTTTGCATCAAAATGCCTGCTGACGTCAGCTCCAAGCCTACTGTATTCGCCCAGCTGAACCAATACAGCCACCCGATCATAAAGCCTGTCGACGGTCCCAGAAATTTAGTGGCGTAGGCCTGAAACGATCCGGCCACAGGCATGGCAACAGCCAGTTCTCCTAAACAAAGCATGACAAGATACATTAAAAATCCGCCGATGATATACGCGGCAATGGCACCGAGCGGTCCCGCCTGGCTGATGGTAAAGCCGGAGCCTAAAAACAGCCCGGTTCCAATCACCCCTCCTAATGCAATCATAAACAAATGCCTGCTTTTCATGCTGCGCTGCAATTCATTATGATGATCCTGCATCATCCTTCCCCCTTTGGTTCTTTTGCCGTGATGGTCATCCGGTAGCTCTGCAAAAGATGAACAGTGGTCTGCTGTATGAGGTGAGGCAAAACGTGAAATGTGTACGGTTTATAGACTCGTTCCGTCCACTTATGGCCGTCTTTTCCGTAGACGCCCATGTTAATGGATGGAATATTCAGCTTGCGTATGTCTTTGAACGGAATGGTTCCAATCATATTCCACCCAGGGAAGTTTCTGATAAAGGAATCAATTTCGCCATCGGTTTCGTGCAGCGATAAGAAACTGCCGTCTGCCAAGTAGGGGAAAAACTTTTTGAAGACAAATGTTTCGCCTGTCGATTCAGCGGTTTTGTCAGCCGCTTCTTTAATCACATGCTCCAAAAGCTGATCTCTTGTGCTATCTTCTTTTAAATAGTTATGCGGCAGGTAAGGAGGTGCGTAAAATAGAATGACTTTTGCGCCTTGATCGGGGTCAAGCTTTTGAAGCTCTTCGATTGCCTGAAAGCATCTCATACGAAGTTCGAGGTGCTCATTGGCTTTGAATGCCTGCTCGATACACTGCTCGGGATCTACGCCGCGGCTTCTCAGCTTTTCTAAGTATTGCTCCAGACTGTACACTTGAATGTCCCATGTTAAGTGTTTCTTCGGCAGATTGGTTCTCTTTACATATTCTTCATAATAATCTGATAATTTTTGTTCTGTGTCCCGGCATGCTTCCTCAGTAACTTCGATAAGCAAATCCATAATTTCCTTTGCTGTTCTTTCATAAATAAAATAATTGAAATACAAGCAGCTGCTGACAGCCGTTTGCACATTATAGGATTCCTTATTATCGCGCTGATACAAACAGGATGGGGGCAGTACCAACTCTCCTTCGATCTTTTCTGCCAGCTGAATGTTATTGTGGAGACGGCGTGTGATTTCTGATGAAATCAAATTTGGATCAATGCCTGCCAGCGTATCGCCAACATGTACTTCTCGCCCGTAGATGTAAAAGCAAGGCAGCAGTTTCCCCGCGGCTCCGGTGTAGATATACCTTGTCTTATCACCATCGTAAAGCGGCGTAATAAAATCCGTATTAATGGCAGCCAGATAATGAAGCTGTTTTTCTTTTTTTAGCCGGTTCAGCTCTGAAATGCTGGCGAGAACGCCGGAATGCTGACTCTCCTCATCCGGATTTGCCATAAACAATAGGTTTCCCGACAGTGTATGGAGGTTCTCTGAAAAATGCAGAAGGTTGGCTAAATGAACAGCGATGCCGCTTTGCATATCGACAGATCCTCTTCCAAACATCCACTCACCTGATTCGGCATCCCGCTGAACATCTTGATCGAATTCATAACGGCTGAAGTACTCGGCCAATTTCTCGCAATCAAAAGCAATATCCTTTAAAGGGCCGAAATCTTCTATTCCGACTGTATCCAGATGGGCATGGTAAATGACAGTATTTCGGCTTTCTCCATGTCCTTCAATAAATGCAAAAATATTTTTACGATTGTATGGGTCGTTAGGAATAGCCTGTTCCCACACATGTTCAGGATTTTCCTGAAAATAAGGATAGCTCATGATCACTTCTTTGATAAAATTTGCCTTTGTCCCCTCTCCGACAGTGCCGTTCACACTGCTGAGACTGACCAGAGACGTTGTCAGCGCCTCCACTCTTTCAGCCGGCTTCATGTGACTGATTTTTGTATATAGCATAAATTGTCCTCCTGATCAAAAGTTGAAATCGTGCGATCCGCTCAAGAATCGCACGATTTTATTTCTCTCAAATCAAAAAGCTTCTGACGTTGTTTTGGCCTGCATGTGAAGAATTAAATAATCCGGGCCGCCTGCTTTTGAGTCTGTTCCAGACATATTAAAACCGCCGAACGGCTGATAGCCGACAATCGCCCCGGTACAGCCTCTGTTGAAGTATAGGTTTCCGACATGGAAATCCTCACGCGCCCGTTCAATGTGTGCGCGATTTTTCGTCAGCAGAGCGCCTGTTAATCCGTATTCCGTGTTATTTGCAATCTCCAGCATATGATCGAAATCACGCGCTTTGCAGATCGCAACAACCGGGCCAAAAATTTCTTCTTGCATCAGGCGCGCGTTTTCATCAACATCTGCAAAGATCGTCGGCTGAATAAAGTAGCCTTTTGAATCATTGCCTTCACCGCCGGTCAACAGCTTGCCTTCAGATTTGCCGATTTCAATATATGACATGACTTTATTGTAGGACGCTTCATGGATCACGGGACCCATATACGTATCAGGATCTTCCGGATTGCCTACAGCCAGCGTTTTCGTCAGCGCTACAGCTTTTTCCACCACTTCATCATAAACATCCTGATGGATGACCGCGCGGGAGCCTGCTGAACACTTCTGTCCTGAATATCCGAATGCTGAATACACGATAGAAGAGGCAGCAAGGTCAAGATCAGCGTCCTTGTCGACAAGCACCGTGTCTTTTCCGCCCATCTCAGCAATCACCCGCTTCAGCCATTTTTGGCCAGGCTGCACTTTGGCGGCACGCTCATAAATCCGGCAGCCGACTGCACGGGAACCTGTAAATGAGACAAACCGCGTTTTCGGATGCTCCACTAAGAAATCACCGATCTCCGCTCCATCTCCCGGGATGTAATTCAGAACGCCGTTTGGCAAGCCCGCTTCCTCCATGACCTCGACAAATTTTGCAGCTACTACTGGGGCTGCGTCAGCCGGTTTTAAGAGAATCGTATTCCCTGTCACAATTGCAGCCGCCGCTGTACCTGCCATAATCGCAAGCGGGAAATTAAATGGAGAAATGACGATGCCGACGCCAAGCGCTTCGTAATGGTATTGATTGAACTCGCCTGCACGGCTCTTCACCGGAGACCCTTCCTTGAGGCTTAACATTTGCCGCGCGTAGAACTCTAAAAAGTCTATCGCTTCAGCCGTATCCGCATCAGCTTCCTTCCACGGTTTTCCTGCTTCCTTTACAAGATAGCTTGAAAATTCATGCTTTCTTTTGCGCAAAATAGCCGCTGCTTTAAAGAGGATATTCGCGCGGTGCTCCGGTCTTTGTTTTTTCCAAGATTCAAATGCCTGCAGTGCAGCTTGCATCGCTTTTTCAGCAAGCTCTTGATCCGCTGTAGACGCGTACCCAATGATCTCTTCTTTATTTGCCGGATTAATGGAAACAATTTTGCGGTCCGTTTCTATTTTTTCTCCATTTATGACAAGCGGATAATGCTTGCCGAGCTGAGTGTTTACAAATGCCAATGACTCTTGAAATGATGTTTTATTCTTTGCTTCCGTAAAATCAGTAAATGGTTCGTGTGCGTATGAAACTGTCATATGTAGTCCCCCTCATGTCATGAAATATGTTTTCGTATGAATAAAAATCCAAGAACCATGCCATTTTTTTGTCTTTTGCTGAAAAAACTTGTTGAATCAAACGGAAATTTGTCTATTAGCCGACACCTTTCTCTTTCTCCGACCATGAAACGCAAATTTTATTTGCAGGTCTCACTCTTCCTGCAAAGGATAAACGCAAAATTTCTTTGCATCAGAAGAGGATATCTCCCCTTCCGAATTTATACCCACCCGCGGAATCGCGATGCCTCTGCCGATTTTCTGATGCCTGTCATGTAAGCCGCCAAGCGCATATCGACTTTATGTGTTGCCGCTGTCTGATAAATTGTTTCGAACGAATTGACCATGACGTTTCTCAGTTTTTCTGCGACCTCTTCTTCTGGCCAATAATATCCTTGGTTGTTTTGCACCCATTCAAAATAAGAAACCGTGACGCCGCCGGCACTCGCCAGGATATCAGGCACGAGGAGCACGCCTCTTTCATTCAGGATCTTCGTGGCATCAATGGTTGTCGGACCATTTGCCGCTTCGACGACGATTGACGCCTGAATGTTATGTGCGTTTTTGGCTGTGATTTGATTGGCGATTGCCGCAGGCACTAAGATATCGCAATCCTTTTCAAGCAGTTCCTCATTTGTGATGACGTCTGTAAATAAGTTGGTGACCATGCCGAAGCTGTCCCGCTTATCGAGCAAATAAGGGATATCAAGACCATCTGGGTTGTAGAGACCGCCATGGGCATCCGAGATCCCGATCACCTTCGCGCCCGCATCATGCATGAATTTGGCCAGAAAGCTTCCCGCATTTCCAAAGCCCTGTATGATGATCCGCGCGTTTTGCAGCTTAATCCCTTTTTTCTTCACCGCCTCTTCAATACAAATCGTGACCCCCTGTGCCGTTGCTGTTTCCCGGCCTTGCGATCCGCCTAAAACGAGCGGTTTTCCTGTGATAAAGCCCGGAGAATCGAATTCCCGCAGCCGGCTGTACTCATCCATCATCCACGCCATAATTTGCGAGTTGGTGTACACATCGGGAGCCGGAATATCCTTTGTCGGGCCGACGATCTGGCTGATGGCACGGACATATCCTCTGCTCAGCCTTTCCAATTCTCCAAAAGACATTGTCCGCGGATCACAAATAATACCGCCCTTTCCGCCGCCGTAAGGAAGATTAGCAATCCCGCACTTGAGCGTCATCCATATGGATAATGCCTTGACTTCCTCTTCATTGACTTCAGGATGGAAACGCACGCCTCCCTTTGTCGGACCGACCGCATCATTGTGCTGCGACCGGTAGCCTGTGAACACTTTGACGCTGCCGTTATCCATTTTTACCGGGATGCGGACAGTGAGCATTCTCTGCGGCTCTTTCATAAGTTCATACATATCGCCCGGATAGCCCAGCTTTCGAAGGGCTTCCTTAATGATCGTTTGGGTAGACAGAAATAAATTAAGAGCTTCTTTTTCCTTATCTTTCGAGACTTGCTTTGCTGACATCTTTTTTCACCTCATTGTTTTTTGACCAGCCAGAAATGTAAGCGCTTTAAAAATTCAACCGGCCAATTCCTTTCTACATTGGATTCACCCTTATTATCATGCAAGATCCGTACCAGTTTTTTTAATCAACAAAAAAAAGAGACTGAAAACATCTCAGTCTCTGATCACATCTATTTATTAACGAGGGTCAATCACCAGCTGCGTTTCAGCATTAAAACTGCCGATTCCCAAACCGTTTACAACATCGCCTTTAATTGTATAAGTGCCTGCGCGCGGAAGGGTTTTACGCACCATGACGAGGTCAAATTCAGTTGCGCCTAACAAATCAAGCGTAAGCGGGAGTCTGACTGTTTTTCCATCGTTTAATATCTGTGTTTCTTTCAGTGTTCTTCCATTCACTGAATCTCTTGTCGTTGCATGAAACCCGTCAGGAAAACGAAATTCTACCGCTCCGAGAGAAAGCACCGCATTTGGTTTATATGTTACCTCAATATCAGAAGTGGTCCACTCTTTTGTGCTGTTGATCGTTTTAGCCTCAATTGATGCAGACTGCGCATGAGCTTGGCCTGAAGGAAGCAAGATTGATAGTAAGACAGCTGAACTGATGAATAATGAAGATACAAATGAAGTTCTTTTTAACATGACATTTCCCCCTCAATTAGTTGTCGGAATTGGCCAGAGCGTCCTCTGCAGAAAAAGTGTTTTGCCATAATTCGCGAATTATCTTACTTTTTCTTAAAAATTAATCTATCATCATTTTCCATGGAAGTAAATGCTTTTTTAGGAATATTAACACTTAGGATTCTTTGAGAATTTCATCCTGGATATACAAGGTTCGAATGGACGATTTACTCTCTTTTTCTAGTCACATCCACCTGTTGATTTCTACCTTTTATCCTATTTTGAAAAAAGGACAAAAAAAAGGCGAAGATACCTCCGCTCTTCGATTGATCACGTTCCTATCTTTATCTAAATTCGGTATTCCAGTTAAAACCGATCGTCTCATCATTCCACGGAATTCTTTTTTCATCAGGCTGATCCGGATTATACGACATGGTGGTGAAGTAGATAATCGTCAGCGGCGTTTCTCCCAGCACTCTGTACCCGTGAGCGACCCCTTTTGGGATCAATAACAGCATCGGGTTGTCTTCGCCCATATAATAGACGTCAGTTTCTCCTTTTGTCTTTGAGTCCTCGCGCAGATCGTAAAGGACAACCTGAGCGTGGCCGGTTGGGAAGAACCAGAGATCATCCTGCTTCTCATGATAATGAAATGCTTTAATCACACCCGGATAGCTTTTCGACCAAGAGGCCTGCCCGAAATGCTCAAGAAGGTTCTCATCATCCCGAACCAGCTCAGCAAAAAAGCCCCTGTCGTCACTATGCTTCGTCAATTTTTTCACCTTGACTCCATCAATCACGCGCACTGCTCCTCTCCTGCAAATACTCCCGTAGCGCTTCCCGCCAATGGCGAGGGCGAATACCGGCTTCTTCAATGGCCCGATGGCTCAGCACAGAGTAAGCCGGACGGGGCGTTTTGTTTCCATATTCTTCAGTCGTGACAGGCAAAATGACTGTGGCCAGTCCGCTTTCTTCCATAATGGCCTTCGCGAATTCATACCAGCTGCATATGCCTGAATTGCTGACATGATAGATGCCCGGCGGATGGCTGAACAGCTTGATAACCGCTTCTGCTAAATCCTTCGTATAGGTCGGCGAACCCATTTGATCGCTTACAACCCGCAGCTCTTGTTTCGTTTCAGCAAGCCTCAGCATGGTATGAACGAAATTGCTGCCGCCATGTCCGTACACCCACGACGTTCTGATAATCGTGCTGTCTTTTGTTGCTAATCGAATCAGTTCTTCTCCGAGCTTTTTGCTTTTGCCGTAGATGGTGTTCGGATCGAGGGGATCGTCTTCCCTGTATGGCTGGGTTCCTTTCCCGTCAAATACATAGTCCGTGCTGATATGAATATATTGAGCGCCGATGCGGGTTGCCTCCAGCGCTGTATAATAAGCGCCGATTCCGTTAATCGAGTACGCTTTATCAAGTTCTGTCTCGCATTTATCAACCGATGTAAACGCGGCCGTATTGACCACGATATCCGGCTGATAATGGCCAAACGAATGCCGTACTGAGCGCTGGTCAGCAATGTTCATCATCTTCTTTGTTAACGCAATGACCTCATACCCGGCTTGCTTCAGCTGGCGGCACAGTTCCAGGCCAAGCTGTCCTCCCGCACCAGTCACCAATACCTTTGTCAATCGGATCACCTTCTCATCGGTCATTGTCTGTATACCAGCGAATCGTACGCGCAATGCCTTCTTCAAACGGCACTTCCTGCCGCCAGCCCAGTTCGTTTTTCAGCTTTGAAGCATTGATCGCATAGCGCCGGTCATGCCCTTTTCGGTCTTCCACGTGGGCGAACAATTCCTCACAGCCCAGATGCTTCATGATGATGCTCGCCAGCTCTTTATTTGTGCGTTCATTTCCGCCGCCGATGTTATACACCTCGCCGTCGGTTCCTTTTTCTAAAATCAGCTTGATGGCGCGGCAATGGTCCTCCGCAAACAGCCAGTCTCGGATCTGGAGCCCATCGCCGTACAGCGGAACCGGTAGGCCTTGCTTCGCATGTCGGATAATCGTCGGAATCATTTTTTCGCTGTGCTGGTAGGGGCCGTAATTGTTGCTGCATCGTGTAATAATGGCTGGTAGCTTGTGGGTTTTTACGTACGATAACACGAGCAAATCAGAGCTTGCTTTGCTGGCTGAGTATGGGTTATTAGGGGAAAGCGGCGTCGTTTCAGTAAATGCGGGATCATCCGCTTCTAAATCCCCGTACACCTCATCTGTTGAAATATGAATCAGCTTCTTGGCTTTTCCCTGCAAGACCGCTTCCGCCAATCGGTATGTCCCCATGACATTCGTGGTGATAAACGGCTCCGCTTGGGAAATGCTTCTGTCCACATGCGATTCCGCAGCAAAATGAATCACACCGTCATAGGTCTCATCAAACGCCCGGTCGATATCCTCCTGAACGCTGATATCCCCTTTTACAAAGCGAAAACGGCTGTTTTCCTTTAGTTTTTCCATTTCCTCCGGGTGGCTGGCGTACGTTAGTTTATCTAAAACGGTAATGCGTGCATCCGTTTCCTTCAGCATGAGCTTTGTAAACGTGAGCCCGATGAAGCCGGCTCCGCCCGTAATTAAATATGATTTTGCCATCACTTTTCGTCCTGTCCTTTCTGTAAAGCCTGATGTACAAGCTGAGAGGCGAGATGAAGCGATTCGTGAGTTCCGGCATCGACCCACCAGCCTGATAACACATCATACGTAAGCTGGCTGTTTTCGATGTATAGATTATTCACATCGGTAATTTCCAGCTCGCCGCGCTTCGACGGTGATATTTGTTCAATATACGAAAACACCTCCGCATCATACATATAAATGCCGGTTACACAAAGGTTGGTCGGCGGATGTGCGGGCTTCTCGATAATGGAACGAATCCGCTTGTTTTTCTCATCAATCTCAGCAATCCCGAAGCGTTCCGGATCATCAACTTCTTTCAGCAGCACCTTTGCTCCTTTTCCCTGCTGTTCAAAACGCTCCGTAAAAGGCTTTAATGAATCTTCGAATATATTATCACCTAATAATAAAATGAAAGGCTCTTTTTTCGTAAAGCGTTTTGCATAAGACAGACCATCCGAAATGCCCGATGCGGCAGGCTGGACCTGATAAGTGATTGTGACGCCAAGCTCTTCCCCGTTCCCAAGCAGTTTGAAAAATTGCGGCATATGCTCTTTTTGGCTGATGAGTAAAATGTCTTTTATTCCGGCTTCCTCCAGCTTCATAATCGACCAGTAAATCATCGGATACGGGCCTACAGGAAGCAAATGCTTGTTGACGGCTTTCGTTAAGGGCATAAGGCGTGAGCCGTTTCCTCCGGCTAAAATAACACCTTTCACATTAACACTTCCTTACATGCATTTTTATACCTTTTGTTCATACAAATCTAAAAGAATAGCTGATACCCGTTTGATGCCTTTGCCATCTACGAGCAGCCTTCCTCCTTTGTGCAATGAAAGGCGAAGAGGATAGCTGCTGATGATTCGTGACATCTGATAGATAAGCGTTTCATCCGATACAAGCTCTCCCAAGCCAAGATCAAGAGCGGCGCCTAGCTCAGCGAATGTTTTGGCTGTTGCCGTTTGGTGCTCAACCTGAGAAAGGACGAGGCACGGCACGCCGATGCAAATGGCTTCGTACAGGGAGATGCCGCCGGCGACAATGGCTGCATCCGCTTGTTTCATCATACCCGCCATATCATTTGTTTGCCCGATCACCGTGTACTGCGGCTTCTTTTGAATCTGCCTTCGGACCGCCTCTTGGTGCGGTGAAGCGCTCCCCATCACAAACATCATGTTTTTGTCTTTCATGGCGGGGACTTCGTCGGCTGCAGCCAGCACTTTAAAAACAAGCTGCTTCGGATCACTTCCTCCTAATGCAACAACGATATTGCGGCATTTTTTCTTAAGTGTGTAATCATTTCTTGCGGCTCGGAAGGCGGGGTGAAGAATAAGATAATCCGGCCCTTCATAGATGCGGGTGTTTCCCTGATCGTACACCCTGCTTTTGATATCGCCGTAAATTCCGTTGATGACTGCGTCACTTTGATGAATCGCTTTGGCGTTTTTCTCTTCAAAAAGTACAATTTTTGCATCTGTTTCCGCCTTTATTTTCTTTAACAGCTCAACAGGTGCGCCGAGAATATCAAACAAAACCAGATCAAGTTTCTTGCTTTTTATTTCCCGGAGAATAAATTCGTGCTGCTGCAGCTCCGGCTTTACGATGACATGCCAATGCTCTTCATGAAGAAATGGTTCAGACTCCTGATTCGTATAAAACGTAATCAAGCAGCACTGTTTGAGTTCATCCGCAAGTCTCTTCATCCGGACAACATGGCCCATTCCCTTTTCATAACCCCCGTCTGCGACAATCCCAATATGCATGGCTATTCAGCCTCTCGTTCGTTTGCCGCACCAAGGTTCCGGTTCAGCAGGCTTATGAGCTCTGAGGCGGATATATCTGGGCGCTCGCCTGCTTTTTGATAAAGAGCCTTTATCGATTCATAGTCTTCCTTTGTGTCAATGGTCAGCCGGTATTGAGGGCCGCGAAATTGTTCCGGCGCCTCTAAAAATTGAACGTGATAAAGATCTGGATGATCCCTTACATATAACGTGACATGCTCCTGATATTGATCCCCCAACGCCTGAATGCGGCTGATGTCTGTTAACAGCTTGGCGCTGACCGCTTCGCCGCAAATCCCTAACGGGGTATTCAGGATATACGTATAATCCGCTCCTTGATCAAGATGCGCCTTAATCATCATATCGAGCAGCTCTGGATCAACAAACGGATTTTCACCTGTTAACCGGATGACAACTGTCGGTTTGACAGCCTCAATGACCTTCACAAACCTGTCGAGAACACGTTCCTCACTGCCGCGAAAAACGCGAAAGCTATGTTTAACACAGTGCGCCTCTAATATGTCGTCAGTTTCTTTATCAGACGTGGCGATGACAAGATTATCCCGATCCTTTTGATAAAAGGCGCTTTGCCGGACGCGGTGAACGATCATATCGAGTAAGCGATTGGATCCGAGCCGACGCAGCACTTTTCCCGGAAGCCGTGTTGACCCCATTCTGGCTTGAATGATAAAGAGAATGTCATTCATGAAACGGGCTGTCCTTCACTAAAATGTCATCCCAGACAATGCCTGTGTCGGCCGGAATGTCTCTTACAGCCCGAACGCCGCAAGTCAGCAGCTCAAAAAATCTCGGGTGCATCCCCTGCGGCTTTTGCCCGGGGCGAAGCACTGCGATATTGTCTTCACTAAAAGCTTCACCTTTTTGAATCGGAGCCGTTGTAAAAATCCCTCTGTATGCAAAATTTCGGATTTCTCCTTCGATGGCGGTCGTTGTTTTGTATGAACTGCCAAGCAGTTTTTCAGAGACCGGCTTCCTGATTCCTTGTTTCATCTCAGCCTCGGTTTTCCTGATGCTTTCGACCATTTCTTTCAATTCGTCCGGATTTAACGCAAACGAGTGGTCGGCGCCCGGCAGGTTTTTATCGATCGTAAAATGTTTTTCTATCAGTCTTGCTCCGAGCTGAACCGCGGCACACGGCGCTTCTGTCGGATGCTCGCTATGATCGGAGAAGCCGATCACCGCATCAGGAAAAGCGGCGGCAAGCATCGGAATGACGCTGAGGTTGCTGTACTCCGGCGGCGCAGGGTATTTCGCCACACAATGCATAATGGCAATTTGATCGTTGCCTTCTGTCCTGATGGTGCTCCAAGCTTCGTGAATATCAGAAATTTCCGCTCCGGCTGTTGAAAATATCATCGGCCTGTTCATACGGGCGACATATTTGAGCAGCGGAAGATGGTTAATTTCATAGGATGCGATTTTAAAAGCGCTCGGCGAGGTGGAATGAAGCAGGTCGGCTGACCCTTCGTCACATACTGTGCTTAAAAAGATCACCTGCTTTTCTCGGCAGTAATCCAATAGCGGAGAAATCCAATCAGCTGGCATTTCCATTGATTGAACCAAAGAAAAAATAGAGACGTCCTTACCCGCCGCTGTTTTGTACAAACCAGGATCTTTCTGGTACATCTTATCAGCCTGGAACATTTGAAATTTCACGGCATCCGCTCCAGCTTCCGCCGCTGCATCAATCAGCGCAAAGGCCTGATCAAGCTTTCCATCATGATTAATTCCTGCCTCGGCGATAATAAATACAGGCGCGTCTTTGCCTACAGTTTTATTCGCGATCTGAAACTCTGCCATTATTTCGCCTCCTTGCCCGGCCAAATATGATAATAATAGTATGATTGTTCAGCGGTGAAGCCCATTCTTTCATAAAGGCGAATCGCCCTTACATTGTGAAGCTGCGTCCCCGCTGTTACCGTTTTATGCTTCTGTGTCTCCGGTTGTTCTATGAGATTCGCCAATAAATGAAACGCGATACGTTTTCCTTCAAACCCCGGCTTTACAGCCATCAAATCGAGAATACATTCATCGTCTCTTGATAAGCCCTGAAGATAGCCGATGACCTCGCCATTATGCTTAGCGGCAATATTTATAGCCGCCCTTCCATTCAGATTGTTTCGTGTCCACTCCTGAAAAATTTTGTTTGCTGCTTCACGGCTGAGATGAGGATCTTGAAAATATCTGCTTTTTGTAAACGAGTCTCGGGCCAGCTCACATATCGCTTCTGTGTCTCCAGGCTCAGGCGGGCCCAGTTCAAAAAACGGCGCTGTTTTGTCATAAAAAGACGGGGGCTTCGCCAGCTTCAGCAAACTGCCGACAAAGTAAGAGGATGGCTGCTGCTGTATCACATGCGCCGCTCCGATATCTTCAGCCGGAACACGAACAAAGATAAAATCCGTTTCATCCATTTGGCGTACAGAATAAAAAGCTTCAAACAGCCTCTTCAACTGCCCGGCGCTGTTTGCCGCAAGAAGTTTGACGTTCATGACTTTCTTCTGAAGCATCTGGCTTTCCCACAGAGAATCTTCGTAAAGCAAGACGCCTTGGAGCCTGCTGTTTTCAAAAAGGCCGAGGGAGAATTGATACGGAACGTCCAATGTAAGCTGCCTGCTTTGGAGAAAACTCTCAATCGCTTCTTTGGAGACATTTTCTTTTACCGTGTACACTTTAACCAGCCCCTTTTACGATATCCCGCACAGCGTCAATGACATCATGTACATCCTCGTCAGACATTGATGGATAGAGCGGGAGTGACAGGGTTCGTTTATAGTAATTCATGGCGATCGGGAAGTCCGCTTCCTTAAACCCGAATTGCTTTTGATAATACGGATGGGTGTGTACCGGGATAAAATGAACGCTTGTGCCGATATTGTATTCATCCTTTAAAGCCGTAATCATTTCGCCGCGCGTGACACCGGCCTGTTTTTCATCAACTTGCAAAACATATAAATGCCAGGCGTGCCTTCCGTCATCATGAACAAACGGCGTGATCAGCCCCGGAATCTGCTGAAAAGCGGCTTGATAGCGGCCGGCAATCTCTTCTCTCCGTTTCTGCATATCATCTAACCGTTTCAGCTGATGAAGACCGAGAGCCGCCTGCAAATCAAACATGTTCATCTTATAGCCGGGCGATTCGACTTCATAATACCAGCTGCCATTTGAAGAATAACGGTTCCATGCGGCTTTGCTCATGCCGTGAAGGCTCAGCACCCGGATGTTATCGGCAAGCTCCTCATCGTCTGTCGTCAGCATGCCGCCTTCGCCTGTCGCCAGGTTTTTAGTGGCATAAAAGCTGAATGCCGTCGCGTCCCCGATAGAACCGATCATTCTTTGCTTATAAGTCGTATACACCGCATGTGCTGCATCCTCCAGCACGAATAAGCCATGCTTTTGGGCAATTGCCAATATCGCATCCATATCACAGGACTGCCCGCCGAAGTGGACGGGTACAACTGCTTTCGTTTGCGGTGTGACGGCCGCCTCAAGCTTTGCCGGGTCAATATTGAGCGTGTTTTCGTCAATGTCCGCAAACACAGGGGTCGCTCCTGTATGAATAATCGTATTGGCGGTCGAGCTGAACGTAAGCGGAGAGGTAATGACCTCGTCACCCGGCCCGATCCCTTTTGCTTTCAAAGCCAAAAATAAAGCAGCGGTACATGAATTCAGCGCCACGGCGTGCTTTGCCCCGACAAACGCAGCAAACTCTTTTTCAAACTGCTGAACCTTCGGGCCTTTGGAGAGCCATCCCGATTCAAGCGTATCTGTAACCTCCTGAATTTCTTCCTTGCCGATTAACGGCAATGAGTAAGGAAGAAAATGATTTCTCTTTTGCACCATTTTCTTTGCGCTCCTATCATTTTATTCAGTATCTTCCCGCCTGTAATCAACCCCTGTTTTGGCTTTCAGTACCGAAAATAAAGCGTTTGTTGATTCTGCCACCGGATAATTAGCAGCTGTGAATGCCATACGCGCCTCTTCTGCTTTTTGATGCACGGCGGGACTTCGAAGAACCTCAATCAAGGTGCGCGCCAGTTCATCCGGCTGATCAAACATAAAATCGCCAAGAGACTCATAATACGGATACGAGCGGTTTCCGGATGATTTCCCGATCAGCACAGGCTTTTGAAACAGCATGGCTTCAAGTCCGACTGTTGAGGTTTGCGTCACTGCCGCGTCAGCATACGGCAGCAAATCATACAGATCCAGCTCCTTTTTGATGACTCTGCATGCGTTATGTTTTTTCGCCGCAGCGTGATATAGATCCAGCTTGTTTTTTCCGATTTCCCAAGGATGAGGTTTAATGATAATTTGCAGCTGTTTCTGATCAGAAAGCCCTTCTAGCACACCTGAATAAAAATCTTCTGAAAAGGGCTGGGTCGCAATGAGCACGATTTTTTTAGATGGATGAAAAGCAAGTTTTCGATAGAATGTGGACATGTCCATAGGGGTTCTGTTAAAAATCTGATCGAAGCGGGGATGTCCCGTTACGAGAATCTGCTCAGGTTTACAGCCTTTTCGTTTGAACCACTCCGCTTCATACGCACCAAAAACAGCTTGATAGGTTGTAAAAACAGGAATGAAGGCTTCATCTCCCATCAATGCGCCATGCTGAAGGCAAATGCTGACGGCCCCTCTCCTTTGACACATGAGAGCGAGCACCCTGCTGTAAATATCTTCTGCCGTTCCGACGACAACGGCCGAAATCTTCTCCTGCTCAAACAGCGTATCAACCGTATCAATGGCTTCCATAAATAAAGGAATATCTTTATAAAGCCGGTCGCGAAATGCTTGATCACCGAATGCCGGGTGGTCTTCAAAAGGGGCGAGAATCGAACAGGCTGTTTCGAGATACGGCTTCGGATCGCCTTTTTGGCATGATTCGGCAATCTCACGCTTGCTAATCACAGGCAGATCACAATAATGCGGCAAACTCCATCTGGCCAAAACAGCCGTTTTTTCAGGGTCAAATTGATAGTAATTTTCGTTTGAAAAACGCAGGTAATCAAAGTGCAAAATGACTTTCCCCTTAACAGGTTCATCGTTTGTTTTGACTATATTTTGAATTTTTTCTTCAAAAAACGGCTGAATCTGCCCTTCATCGATATGCTGATCCGCCGGTCCGAATAACTCCGGTTCTTCTTCCATCATCACCCTTAGCTCAGGGCTGATATATTGATAAAAATTACTGATAAGCCCAAGCGGAATCCCCTTGTAGCGAAGTCTGTCAAAAAGCTCCACATACTTCCGGTACAGCACCCAATAGTTGCTTAAATAGGCCGACAAGCTCTCACCCCATTCCAAGCTTTTTTAATGATTCCCGCAGCTCGCGGCAATTGCGTTGCGGAGGAAGGTTCCTGACAAATTCATTTTTTTCTGATTCAAACAGCTGAAAGTGAATCGATTGGTCGGTAATATAATTCAGATCCAGCTCCTCAGCCAGCGGGTAAAACGGATAAAAATGATTGACTCTCCAAAAGAACCGGGCATCCCCGATCCGGTAAAACGCCGGGCTTTCATCCCAATAGGAGCCAAACTCCTCCTTTACCTTCTCAAGCACTGAATACCTGTGCATCACCGAACAATGGTCGATGGCGCACGGCGCGTTCCACGTCACTTGGGCGGCAGGCCTGACAGTTTCTTTTATGATGTCGCGATGCTCGTTTAAATGATAGGTTTTGGATGCTGAGTAAATCACAGCCTTTTCAGGATGAGCATCGAGCTCCTGCACCATTTTCAGGAGCCGGTCCGGCATATAGATGTTATCATCCGTTGCATAGGTGATATATTCACCCTCCGCCATCTCTATCGCCTGATTGATCAGCGCCGCGTACCTCGTTTTTTCCGTTCTTTCCTTTACTCCAGATACATCACTTTGATAAAAACGCACTCGGTTATCATTCAAAAAAGGACGGATTACATTCAGCGTCTCTTCATTGGAGTTGTCATCCATAATAAACAATTCAAAATCTGAAAACGTTTGTGAGAGTATGCTAGAAATGGACTTTGCCACATAATCGCTTTTGTTATAGCTCGTCATAATGACTGATACTTTCGGCAAATCCTACACCTCCTTCTTGAAACTTCACACCTGAAACTAACGTTATCTTATGTTGCTTATGCGCAAGTTGCGCTAGGGATACAAACCAATATGCGAAAAGTTTGTGTATGTCTACGAAAAACAGCAGCTGCCCAGATCAAAATCTGTGCCGTCTGCTGCTCTTTTTCCGCATATTCCAAGCATCAGCCTCATAAGGTGAAAGAGATAAAAATCGCACCAGCGACTAAGATCGTTTTCCATCGGAGGTGAGTCATCGCGGAGCGTTCATCTATACATCCGGAACATGTTTTGATTGGTTTTCATAAAAAGGAGGAACGATATGAAACCGAAAAAAAATCAATATCAGCAAATGCAGGGATTTGATAATATGCAGGGGTATCAGCCTCAGTACGGTGCCAATCCGTACCCGCAGCAAGGCCAAGGCGGACAAATGCAGATGATGGGGATGCAGCCAATGATGCCAATGCAGCAGGGGCAGCAAGGACAGCAAGGCTTCGGCTTCCCGGGCCAGCAGCAGGGCGGCGGGTTTCAAATCCCATCGGGGCCGACACCGTCAGCGCCGGGCCAAAGCGTTCCCGGCATGCTGCCTGTTGAGGAATCTTACATTGAGAATATTTTGCGCCTGAACCGGGGAAAAACGGCTACCATTTATATGACATTTGAAAACAGCAAGGAATGGGGCTCGAAGATCTTTCGCGGCGTCATCGAGGCTGCGGGCCGGGATCACATTATCCTCAGCGACCCGAAATCAGGAACACGCTACCTGCTCCTGACAATCTACCTCGATTACATTACATTTGATGAAGAAATTGCGTATACGTATCCATACTCCATGTCGTCCTATTCGCCAAGATAAAGAAAAAGCCAATCACTCATATCATGAGGATTGGCTTTTTTGTTTATAGATATTTGACGGCTGCGACAACGATCATAATCCAAGAAATAATAAACGCCACACCGCCGAGCGGGGTAATCGCCCCAAGAATGGAGACTTGCGTCACACTGAGAATATATAAGCTTCCGGAAAACAGCACAATTCCCGCGAACATCAGCCAGCCGGCTGTCGTGACACTGCCGATGCCGGATAATTTATCGGCGAGAAACGCGACAACGAAAAGCCCAAGGGCGTGATACATATGATACTGGACGCCTGTGTGCCACACCTGAAGATATTTATCAGGAATTTTCCCTTCTAATCCGTGAGCGCCAAATGCCCCAAGTCCCACGGCAAGCAGAGCGTTAATAGCCCCTAATATGATAAAAACTTTCATCTATCTCTCCCGCCTTTTCGTTAAACTCATATCATTTATCTTATCGCACCTGAACCAAAATTCAACGTTTGTTCTCCGATGACACGAGATTGTCGGATTTTCTCCTGCGCCAAAGCTGAAACTGGTCTGCCGCTATTGCAGCAAGTGTCCCTAATACGAGCCCGTTGCTTAACAGAGAAATCAATACCGGATGCAATCCCTTTAATGCAGTTTCAGGAACAAACATGATACCGACCCCTGTCAGCAGCGAGATGCCGATGACAGACCGCACCCTTTTTAATTCTGCTTTCTCATATGAATCAAATTCTGCAAAGGCCAGACCTCCCATTGCGGAGAACACAACAAAGTTTACCGCAAATCCAACGGGTGATGGCAGGCTCGCAAACGCATTCATAAAAAACGGGATCACGCTGATCACGACAACCAAAATACTGCCGATCATAAACGGTTTTTTAGAAGACATTTTCGTCGTCTCAATAAAACCTGCGGCTCCCGAAATCGGAACCGGAGCAATGGCTCCTGTCAAACCGCTCAGCAGATGGCTGAATGAGGCGGCAAAACCGGCATGTCGTTCATGATGCTGTTCATCCGGCTGTTTGCCGAATTTCTTCACAGCGATGTCCACAACCTTCATGCTCGCCAGCATATTTACGATCAGCAAGATGGTAATAAAAATTGAGGTGATGATCAGGCCGCTGTTAAATAACGGGGCGCCAAAAGGAAACAAGGAAGGCAGCTGAAACAGCCGATCCGGCATTTCAATCGGCTTTGCCGCTCCAGCAGCCGCAAACAGCACCCACCCGCCGAACAGGGCCAATAAAATAGAATATTGCTTGAAAAACATGCTGTTCGAATTTGTCATCATAAAGGCGGCAGCGATCACAACAAGTGCCAGGCCAAATACAAGACCGTCCACCCCGTCCTTACGATAGCCGATTCCGAGAATTCCTTTTATAATGGGCTGACTCAGCTGCATCACCAGCAGCAATAAATAGACACCCGTGACAACCGGAGTAAACAATTTTGCAAGCCGGTCAATGACCTTGAAAACACTTAACAAAAAGAAACATACAGCGCTTACAAGAAGAGCTCCCTGCAAACCGCGCAGTGTGTCCCCATATGTCGCAAACACAGTTCCCGTCAGCCCGGCGTAGATTGTATACACTCCCCACCACAAGCCCGCGGGGCTTTCATTGATCGGCAGTCTGTGGCCTTTCAAACACTGAATGACGGCGGCAATTCCCAGCACAAAAAAGGTGCTTTGGATCAATCTCGCAGAATCTGAGTGATCCAAATGAAACGACTGGGCAACCGCCACCGGAACAACAATCGCCGCAGCAATGATAAACGCTGTCCATTGCAGCGCACCAAGAACCAATTTCACGTAGCTCAACCTTTCTCATTAAAAATCAAATAAAGACTCTCCGTTTCCGTCCTCTTCCTGCTTCTCTTTTTCCTGCTTTCGATATTTGTTTAATCCCGTGCTTCCCATCATTTTTTCCATCATCAGCTGGTCTGTCGATGGCGGTGCGGCAGGAATCGGCGTGCTGCTCGGCTGTATGCGGGGCGCGCTCGCGGTCTCCGGCTGATCCAGCACGACGTCACACAACGAACGGACAACTGCTACGTAACGCTTCAGCTCCTCATCCCGTTCAGCTGTCTTTGCCTTTTTCAGCTCCTCTTCCATCTTTTGAATCAAAGCAGATATATGAATGTTCATCAAGAACCCTCCAAAAAATAAATGTCGTCTTCCTGCATTTTATCAAATTCCTGCCGCGAACGCAGATATGAGTTTGTTATTTTTTCTGACAAACCTTGCGCATTTGACAAGCAGAAGAGATTTTTCACATAATAAATCACCATACCTTACAAAAAAGGAGCGACGGAATGAACAGCATCCCCTCTATCGTCAGCAAGCATAAAGCCTATTTTGCGGCGGGGCATACGAGACCGCTAGAATCGAGACTGGACATTTTGCAGAAGCTGAAACAAGCCATCAAAATACATGAAGCCGATTTAACAGCCGCTCTCTATCAGGATCTCCACAAATCTGAACAGGAGGCGTACACGACAGAAATCGGAATTGTGTTGGAGGAAATCAGCTTTGTGATGAAACGGCTGAGGAGATGGATCAAGCCAAAACGAGTCAAAACGCCGCTGACTCATCTAGGCTCCAAGAGCATCATCATCCCTGAGCCGTATGGAACCGTTTTGGTGATTGCGCCTTGGAATTATCCCCTGCAACTGGCGCTTTCTCCCTTGATTGGAGCTATTGCCGCCGGAAACACGGTCGTTCTCAAACCGTCAGAATATACGCCGGCTGTTTCCGCTGTTCTTTCCAAACTCATCAGCAGCGTTTTTCCGAATGATTATGTCGCTATGGCGGAAGGCGGGCCCGATGTCAGCACAGCATTATTACAGCAGCCCTTTGACTACATTTTCTTTACCGGCAGCGTTGCCGTGGGAAAAATCGTCATGGAGGCTGCCGCCAAACAATTAATTCCCGTTACCTTGGAGCTCGGTGGCAAAAGCCCTTGCATTGTCCATAAGGATGCTGACATACAGCTTGCCGCCAAACGCATTGTCTTCGGGAAATTTACAAATGCGGGACAAACCTGCATCGCACCAGATTATTTATTTGTCCACGAAGACGTCAAAATGAAGCTCATAGAAGAAATGAAGCGTGCAATCATTAAATTTTACGGCCCTCAGCCCGAACGTAATCCGCAGTACGGCAAAATCGTCAGCGAACGCCACTATCAGCGGCTGCTCAGCTTTCTGAATGATGGCGTTCCGCTCACAGGCGGACAGTCTGATCCTGATCACCACAAAATAGCCCCGACGATTCTTGAGCAAGTGAAAGATGACTCTCCAGTGATGCAGGAGGAGATTTTCGGGCCGATTCTTCCACTCTTTACATACGGCGATATCGGCGAAGTCATTGAGAAAGTCCAATCGCGCCCAAAGCCGCTCGCTCTGTATGTCTTCACCATAAATAAAGAAATCGAGCGGGCAGTTTTAGAAAACCTGTCGTTTGGCGGAGGCTGTGTCAATGATACATTAATGCACGTCGCGACACCGTATTTGCCATTCGGCGGCGTCGGAGAAAGCGGCATCGGCAGCTATCACGGATTTGACAGCTTCAACACATTTACGCACAAAAAAAGCGTCGTCAAACAAACGAACCGCTTCGACTTCGCATTTCGTTATCCTTCCTCCAAAAACGGACTGCAAATAATTCGGAAAATACTTAAATAAAAAGCGCAGAATATCTGCGCTTCTTTTTTACAAATCCGGTATACACCAATCAATCGGGGCCTCTCCCATTTTCTCCAAGCACGCATTCGCCCGGGAAAACGGCCTGCTCCCGAAAAATCCGTTTCTTGCAGAGAACGGGCTGGGATGCGTGGATTCAATGATAAAATGCTTGGACGTGTCGATCCGTTCTTTTTTCATTTGAGCATGCCGCCCCCACAAAATAAAGACAATCGGCCGCTCTCTTTCATTCAGCACGTCAATAACCCGATCCGTCAGACGCTCCCAGCCTTTTCCCTTATGAGAATTCGCCTGTCCGCGCCTTACTGTCAGCACAGTATTCAGCAAAAGAACCCCTTGCTTTGCCCAACTCACAAGCGACCCGTGATTCGGGATGCTGCACCCGATGTCCTGCTGCAGCTCAAGAAAGATATTTTTTAATGAAGGCGGCTGCTTCACACCTGGCTTTACGGAGAAGCTTAAGCCTTGGGCCTGTCCTGGCCCGTGATACGGATCTTGGCCGAGTATGACGACCTTGACATCATCGTATGGGGTATAATGCAGCGCATTAAAAATATCCCGGCTGTCCGGATAAACCGTTTGCTCCGCGTATTCACGCTTCAGCATTTCTCTGAGCTCTTGATAATATGGTTTCTCAAACTCTTCCTTCAGCTGATTCCACCAGCTGTCTTGTAAAAGCTGTTTCAAGATTCAGGCCTCCCTTACGAACGATGAAGTCTGGAATAGACAGGTTTGCCATCCCAAACGATCTCACTTTGTGCTTCCCGTCTTTTCATCTCAGGCTCTTCAAGCAGGACGGCAAAGTTCTTCGTCGGCAGTTCCCCGAGTCCGTGCTTTTCACTTAAACGATCCAAATATTGTTTCCGCTTGGCGCCAAGGTCCGCGGACTGATTGTCTCCCGCGTCACTGAAGGCATAAATCACACTCGCACAAGGGACACGCTTCACCCGGTACTCCTTCGCCGCACGCAAATAAAAATCCCAGTCCCAATAATTGTGCACATCAGCATCGAAATACCCGATTTCATCATGCAGAAAACGTCTGTACATGCTGCCCGACGGCACGTATGTAGAGAACACTCTCATATCCTCGTAGTCAGCGGTATAAGCAAATAGCTTCCGCGAAACTGGATATCTTGTTCCGTTTTTCTCTTCAAACGAGACGATTTCCGCATCAGCATGAACAAAATCTGCCGTTTCTATTTCCTTCGCCATTCTCTCCACATGACCCGGCGTAAAGAAATCATCGTCATCACAAAGCATAATGCAATCGCCGGACGCCTCTTTTACACCGGCATTTCTCGCAGCCACATGCCCCGAGTTCTTTTCTAAATTGATGACAGCAATCGGCAGCTCCGGATACAGTGCTTTGACCGGCACGACCGATTCCCCGGCATCATTCACAATAATAATTTCATACGGCTTCAAGGTCTGCTGCGAAATCGACTCCAGAAGCTCACACAAAGCCGGAATCCGATTATAGGTCACAATTACGATAGAAATCTTCATGATGCTCTCCTTCTCATTTTCATAGTCATGTACTATTAAAACATATATTGGACAGGAGATCAGTGGGAATATCCTACTGAAACGGGATACTAGAATGATAGAAACAGTAATGTGGCTCCGATCAGAAGCACCATGATCAGTATCAGATCTCCAAAGACAGGAAAAAGATCTTTCAGGCGGACGCCATTCGGAAGGATGAGATGCCACAGCTTAGATTGATAGACCGGAAGCAGCACCAGCGCATAAGAAAGACACAAAAAAGTAAAAGCCGGCGGAACAAAAGCACAGCCTGCATCGTCCCAATTCATCACGATGTCTTTCATACTAGATCCATCCAATAAAAACAAAGATATCATGAAGGCAAGCAACACAAAGGACCCCAATTGAACCTCGAACAGGCGCATTTTCTGGTTATATGCAAATCGGACCGCCCAAAACCAGACATAAGCATATGAACATAACAGCATAAGAATGGCACCGGCTGTAAAGACGACATCAGGCAGCCAATCAAGCAGAAAAACAAAAGGCAAGCTGGCTAACATAGCCAAGAGCATGCAGCCACCAGTAAACAAAAATACTGCCCCATGAGCGACAAAGCCATATAAACAAGAGCTAATCCTCACGACATACACCTCCCTTACATAGAAATTCTATGTATATACCTAAAAAATCAGGCAAGCTGACGCCTGCCAATATAACAGCCCATTCGGCCGAATAACGGAAATAACAGCGTTGCACAAGCACAAGTTCCGACAAACCAAGGTGTCAGCAAGGATTGAAACAGCGTAGCAGGAATTACATTGAACAGAAAAACAAGCATAAAAATGACGTTTGGCACCATTGAGATCAGAATCGTATGTAAAACAAGCTTTTCTCCGCGTTTTCCAAACTCCCTCACCCCTTGATACCCAATCAGGACCCAGTAGATCATATATGCAGCTAAGATCAGCCACACAGAAACAGAAATGCCTTTCCATATAGCATGAACAATGGGTGATTCAAGCCAGGCATACATCATCGTAATGGCGATGCCGACAGCGAATAGTGAGCTGTTACAGAAAAGATGGAACATCAAAAACGCACGGAACGTTACAGGCTGTTCTTTTTTAAACGAAGAAACAATGTCAGCAGGCGTCCCGAATGCCAGTAATAAAGTCTGCATAGCTTCCGCCTCACTCTTCCCTTCTTGAAGAGAGTGAAGCAGATGATGTTCAATATGGCTCTCAATCTCTTCTATCACTGCCTCGCCTTCAGGAAGCTCCTTAAGCCCGTTTTTGATTTCAGATAAATACGTTTCTTTATCCATTCTGCCCGCTCCGTTTCAGCAATCGGTCCATCATAGCGGAAAATACGCTCCATTCCTTCGTACGTTCCGCCAGCACCTCTTTTCCTTCATCTGTAATCCGGTAATATTTGCGGTCCGGCCCTTTCTCCTGCTTTTCCCAATATGAAGAAATAAACCCTTGGCGTTCAAGCTTGTGAAGAGAAGGATACAAGGTCCCTTCTTTCATCTGCAGTTCATTTCCGCTGCGGCTTCCCATTTCTTTTACAAGCTCATAACCGTACATCGGCCGCTCGTTCAGAAGCGTCAATACCAATATAACAGTGCTGCCCTTCACCAGCTCACGATTTAACATCACAAAACCCCTACCTAGTATTCTTATGTAGCATTTTACGAAAGCCTCTTGATATTGTCAAATGATTCCTATCGTTCTTCTATATTGTGATACAGAGAAAATCTAACTATAATGAAAGACAAAACATGATGGAGGTTCAAGACATGTCTATGCATAAAGCACTCACCATTGCCGGCTCAGATTCCAGCGGCGGTGCTGGGATTCAAGCTGATTTAAAAACATTTCAAGAAAAAAACGTATACGGGATGACCGCCTTAACGGTGATCGTTGCGATGGACCCGAATAACAGCTGGGACCATCAAGTGTTTCCGATCGATACTGATACAATTCGTGCCCAGCTTGCAACGATTACGGACGGCATCGGTGTGGACGCCATGAAAACAGGAATGCTGCCAACCGTTGACATTATCGAGCTTGCAGCAAAAACGATCAAAGAAAAACAATTAAAAAATGTGGTGATTGACCCGGTCATGGTTTGCAAAGGAGCTAATGAAGTCCTTTATCCGGAGCACGCCCAAGCCCTGCGTGAACAATTAGCGCCGCTAGCCACTGTCATTACGCCGAATCTGTTTGAAGCCAGCCAGCTCAGCGGCATGGATGAATTAAAAACAGTTGACGATATGATCGAAGCCGCGAAAAAAATACACGCACTCGGCGCCCAATATGTTGTCATTACAGGCGGAGGCAAACTCAAACACGAAAAAGCCGTTGATGTTCTCTACGACGGAGAAACAGCGGAAGTCCTTGAAAGCGAAATGATCAATACGCCTTATACACACGGCGCAGGCTGTACCTTCTCAGCAGCCGTGACAGCGGAGCTCGCCAAAGGTGCAGAAGTCAAAGAAGCCATTTACGCAGCGAAAGAATTCATTACCGCTGCTATTAAAGAATCCTTCCCGCTCAACCAATATGTTGGTCCTACGAAGCATTCTGCACTTCGCCTGAATCAACAATCATAAACAAAAAGGGCTGCCTTACAGAGAGGCAGCCCTTTTTAAATCACCGAAGACTTTTCACAGAAAAAACTGCCGATCCCATCGGCAGCCTGTTTATTTGATTTTTAAATTGTTTGCAGATTTCCTCAAAAATGTTTCTATCGACTGAACAAAAAGTGCATATTCCTTCATTTGTTCATATGCCCGCGTAAGAATTTCCGCCGTTTCACTGTGCGGCGTTGTTCCGCCAAGCATTTTTTTCAGCTGAAGCAGCACATCCTTATATTCTTCCCGCTTATCTTCAACTTGGTTAGCAGCCTTTTCCAAACATTCCGGTGTTATCTTCTGTTCATGTATATTCAAGAAAACAACTCCTTTTACAGAAAAAAATAGTAGGTTATCGTTGAAGAATAGCACAGATGGCTCAGATTTCACATAAGAAAATAGAAGGATTTTCTACATAAGTATCCAAATTCCGACGTTCATTTTAGATTTTCCGGTCGAGCTGGCTGTGACTTCATGATTTCCCGGGAAAGGAAAATATCTTGCACTAAAGACCTCTTCTCCATTATTGATAAAGATTTCTATAGATGACGCGTCGATAAACATATGCACGGTATGCAAATCCTTGATGCGGCAATGTCTCGCTTCTGTTCGTTTTCCGTCGAAGCTCGTTCGCTCCAGCGTAACAATTCCCTCCTCCTTTTTAAAGGAAAACGCAGCCGTACCACGGATACTGATTGAAAATCCGAACTGTGTATCAATGTCTTCGATCAAGATCTCAGTTCTTTCAGGGTTTTCAACTGGAAGCGTACCAGATGATCCATGCATGTTGATTTGTATGTTCTTCTCATTCCTGCGCATGGCTTTCAGCTCAGGCAGCGGCTGCTGAATCAGCTTCTGCCCTGATAGCGTCAGCTGTCTCGGCAGCGTCATACAGTGGATCCAGTGATAGTCAATCGTCGGATGAGACCTTTCATCCTGATCAGGCACAGCCATCCATGCAAACAAAATCCGCCTTCCCTGATCATCTTCAAGTGTTTGCGGCGCGTAAAAATCAAAGCCTTGATCAAGCTCCGTAAAATCACCATGCTTCAGTTCAGGCTTGTTATAATCGAGACGTCCGACAAAATAACCTGATTGATACACGTTCTGATAACGAAAACCATCAGCCTCAAGCCCTTGAGGCGAGACTATCAGCACGTCGGACCCCTGAAGGGAAAACAAGTCAGGGCATTCCCACATGTACCCAAAATGTTCCAACCCGTTGAAGCCCGCGCCGGTTATCGAGCCGAGAAATCTCCACTCTGCCAGGTTATCAGAAGCAAACAACACAGCGTGTCCTTGCATATTCTCCGTTTGCGCACCGATCACCATATACCATGTGCCTTCATGCTCCCATACCTTCGGATCGCGAAAATGCGCCGTGTATCCCTCTGGGAGGCGGGCGACGACACCTTTTTTCTCAAAGGACAATCCGTCGTCAGATACAGCAAGGCACTGATACGTTTCCCGATTCCCATCCTGATCCCTGACATTGCCTGTGTAAAACAGATAGAGCTGATCGTCTTTCGTGACAGCGCTGCCCGAGTAGCAGCCGTTTTTATCGAACCAATCACTCGGAGCGAGCGCAATCTCTTCCCGCTTCCAATTCACAACATCCTGACTCGTATAATGTCCCCAGAATTTCGCGCCGTGCCCCGTCTGAAACGGCTGCCACTGGAAAAACACATGATAGCTGCCCTTCCAATATATCACGCCATTCGGGTCATTCAGCAGACCAACCGGCGGCATAATGTGAAAATGCTGGCGGTGCGGATCGCTATTAGCAATAGGTTCATTTTTCTCCACTTCTTCATAAGCCCGGCGACGAAGCTCCTGATCATGTGCTGTCATTTTTTTCTCCCCTCATCCTCATTAATTTTCATGATAAACGCTGCAATGAACGCTGACACTGCCGCAATCGCCATTCCAATCAGATAGTTGATCAAGTTGCCAAAGCCAAACGGCGCCGCAATAGCGATCATCGGAATACCCGTTAACCCGTAAGCGTTTGCAGCAACATGTGTAAAGACGACATATGCACCGCCCAATGCGCCTCCGATCATCGCGGCGATAAATGGTTTTCGGTAGCGAAGATTGACTCCGAATATAACTGGCTCAGTAATGCCGAGAAAAGCGGAAAATGCAGCCGGAAGCGCGATTTCTTTTGTCTTTGCCTTTTTCGCCATAAAGAAAACGGCAAGGCCCGCCCCGCCCTGTGCGACATTCGCCATTGACCAGATCGGCAGCAAGTAGTTTTTGCCTATATCTGCAATAAGCCCTGCCTCAATCGCATGGAAGCTGTGATGAACACCTGTCAAAACGATGAGTGAATACGTGCCCCCGAAAATCAGACCCGCAACAAAACCGGCATGGTCATATACATAAGTTAAAGCAACCGTAATGCCGGAGCCAAGTGCTCTGCCCAAAGGACCAATCGCGATAAAAGCGACAAACCCGGTGACAATCACTGTAACAAAAGGTGTAACAAGCAAATCTACCGCATGCGGAACCACTTTTCTTGTCCATTTCTCTACCTTGCTCATCACATAAACCGCCAACAGGACAGGGATAACAGTTCCCTGGTAGCCGAGAAGCGCGATATCAAATCCGAAAAGATGCATATAATCAGGTGTTGCTTCCGCCAAACCCCATGGATTCAAAAGCGTCGGATGAATCATGATACCCCCGATGACCGCTCCCAAGTAAGGGTTGCTGCCAAACTCTTTTGAAGCACTGACCCCGATTAAAATCGGCAAGAAAATAAATGCCGCACTTGAGAACATATCGAGCAGCTGCAGCAGTGCAGAATCCTTGCTCATCCAATGAAACGCATTGATCATACCCAGTAATCCCATTAATAGGCCGCTGGCCACAATAGCCGGGATGATTGGAACGAAAATATTAGAAAGCGTTTTCGCAAATCTCGCAGCGGGATTCAGTTTTTCTTTTGCTGCATCCTGATGATTTACGTGTTCTTCACGCTCAGTATCGGCTTCCTTAGAAAAAGCATCGTACACCTTATTGACAAGGCCTGTTCCGAAAATGATCTGGTACTGGCCAGAGCTGCTGAAAGCGCCTTTTACGCCATCAAGCTCTTCTACTTGTGCTTGATCTATCTTTGATTCATCTTTCATCACTAAACGCAGTCTTGTTGCACAATGAGCCGCGCTGATAATGTTATCTTTCCCCCCGAGAAGTTCAATGAGGCGTTTGGCAGTCTCTTTGTAATCCATCTGTTTCTCCCCCTTTTATTTAAACAAAAAAGACCTAAAATTCGCCAACGAATAAAGGACACAGCGATCCTTTTTCATTTACGCAAATTTTAGGTCTTGCCTGCTTTACCAGTCACAATCCCGCTTATTTAGATTGAGAATACGCTTTCATCATAAATCATGACAGCGTTTTCGTCAACTATTTTTTTAGTTAAAAAGTTTGATAAAACATTTAGACAAAAATTCGTAAAAAATATTTGTGAAACATTTCACAATATCGTGTTATACTATGCTCAACCATCAGAGAAAGCAGGAAAAAGACAATGGAAACTCAAGCATTGCAAAAGGTTGAACAGTACGCTTTGAACAAACAAAACATATTTGTTTCTAGCAAAATCCGTTATGTGCTCAGATCCATTTTGGCCAGCATGTTTATCGGATTCGGCATTACAGCCGCAAGCAAAACAGGCAGCTATTTCTTTATGGCGGATTCTCCGTTTGCTTTTCCGGCAGCCGCCGTCACATTCGGGGCCGCTATTCTGCTGATTGCTTACGGGGGCGGAGATTTATTTACCGGCAACACCTTTTATTTCACATATACCGCGCTCCGAAAAAAAATCCGCTGGCGCGACACTCTGTACCTATGGATGTCAAGCTATGCCGGCAATTTGATCGGCGCCATTCTATTTGCCATTCTGATCAGCGCGACAGGACTTTTTGAGGAGGCTTCTGTTCATTCCTTTTTGATTCATCTGGCAGAGCACAAAATGGAGCCGCCCGCTTCCGAACTGTTTTTCAGAGGAATGCTGTGCAATTGGCTTGTGTGCCTCGCCTTTTTCATTCCGATGTCTCTCAAAGGGGAAGGAGCAAAGCTGTTTGCCATGATGCTTTTCGTTTTCTGCTTCTTTATTTCCGGCTTTGAACACAGCATTGCCAATATGTGCACATTCGCCATCTCACTTTTGATCGAGCACCCTGATACAGTGACAGTAATGGGAGCAGTCAGAAACTTAATTCCCGTTACGCTCGGCAATCTGACCGCGGGAATGGTAATGATGGGCTGGATGTACTACACGCTCAATCCCGATAAATAAAAAAACTTCCAGAGATCACTCCCTGCAAGTCAAAGCGGTTATTCCGAGAGATCTTGAAGACGCTGGACATGCAGCGTGATATAACCGGCCTCGGAGTCCGGCAAATGTAATTGATATTCACTTTTCAAAAACTCCGCCAGCTCCAGCGCACATTGATAGGCAAATGAATACTTTTTTTGGATGAAATAAAGCATCTCCTCGTCCATACGATGGAGCGCTTCATTTGATTCCAACCGGCTGACCGCGTATCGCAAATGCGTGACAAGGCGTTGATAGGAAATGCTGTTTTCATCCACCTTTCGATTAAAGTATTGTTCTATTTTCTCTATCATTTCTTTGATCATGGTCGTATGCTTCAGCGCTGAATACATGCTCTCCGCATCCATTTTCGCCGTATGGATGTGAAGGGCAATATAACCCGCTTCATCTTCAGGAAGAGACACGCCCAATGTCTCTTTTACATGTCCGATCGCCCACAGGCCGATCTCGTATTCTTTTTTATAGAGCGCTTTTATCTCATGCAGCAATTTATTCTGCACAAGCAGCCCATTTTGAATCCTTTCGATCGCAAAGGACAAATGGTCAGAAAGCGCGATATGAATGTGGTCGCTCAGCGGCGCCACGAGCTCTCCTTCCGCATGGCTGATGATATCCTCAGCTATTTCAATATGCTCCTCCGGCAGCGTTTGCAGAATTTGTTTAAACTTTTCATTCTCGTCGTGCACGACAAAGATCTTTTCCACTTTATTCATAGGGATGAGGTCATTTTTCTTTTTTTGAAAAGCGATCCCTGGCCCCATCACGATTTTTTCCTGATCATCCTCTTTTATCAAAGCCGCATTGTTGTTTAGTACTTTATAGATTTTCAAGAGGCTATCTCTCCCGCCAATTAGCTTTTGACTGGGATTTTACCTCCTTTTGACCGCCATGTAAAGATGCGGGCCAGCTCTCTCCTGCTTTGGCGATTCCTTGAAGGCTTGCAAACATCTTCTTTTATAAAGCGCGGCGGCTTTCGCTTTCTGCTTTTCTTCCTCATTCACAGCCATCCGCCACTCATAAAACGAAACAAGTCCCGCGGCCTGCACCGCCGCTTTTCTTTGGTATGTACGCTGAGCCGAATAGACTGCGGCAGCCGCAGTTTTTCTGTCCGGCGTCACCCAGTTCATCAAAAAGACCATCCACACCCGTAAAGATACAAGCAAACGTTTCATAGAAAAACATCCCTCCGCTTCTTTTTGGCAGGCAGCCTTTTAGCAGCCCGTTTTCTCAGCCGCAGCCCACGGGAAAAGACGGCCGATTTCTTTTCTCGCAAACTAGCGGCTCTAGCAAAACTCATGACTCTATAATAGACTGCGGAAAGAGAATTCTTTGTCACAATATGAGTGAAAAAACCAACTAGTTTTTAGAAGTTTTGTTGAAAGCTGAAAGAAATGAAATGAAAATTGGAGAACTGCTTTAAAAACTTTATACACAAGTTATCCCAAAGATAAGAACAACTTAATCACAATAGATATCCACATGTCCACAAACCCTATCTATATTTTGTATAAGAACATATATTCCCAACTATATATATACACAGGTTTATTCACTTATACACAGGGTTCTGTGTATAACTCCTTCCTTATACACAAACAAAATCCAATAAATGGTCCAAATGACACAAGGATTTTTTTGAATTTTCAAGAAATATATACTAGATCTATAACATTTTTTCTAAACACAAAGGGGGAAACACATTGAAAAAGGGGATCATTCGCTTTCTGCTTCTAAGTTTTGTTGTATTTTTTGCGTTATCCACAGGTATGACAGGAGTACAGGCAGCTCCGGCTTCTTCAAAAACGTCGGCTGACCTGGAAAAAGCCGAGGTATTCGGTGATATCGACACGACAACAAGCAAAAAAACAACCGTTATCGTGGAATTAAAAGAAAAATCCTTGGCAGAGGCGAAGGAAGCGGGAGAAAGCCAAACGAAAAGCAAGCTAAAAACCGCTCGCACCACAGCAAAAAACAAAGCCCTCAAAGCGGTGAAAAACGGGAAAGTTAACCGGGAATATGAGCAGGTATTCTCAGGCTTTTCTATGAAGCTCCCAGCTAATGAGATTCCAAAACTTCTCGCGGTAAAAGACGTTAAGGCAGTATACCCGAACGTCACATACAAAACAGACAATATAAAGGATAAAGACGTCACGATCTCCGAGGACGCCGTATCTCCGCAAATGGATGACAGCGCGCCGTATATCGGAGCAAACGATGCATGGGATTTAGGCTACACAGGAAAAGGCGTCAAGGTGGCCATTATTGATACCGGGGTTGAATACAATCACCCTGATCTGAAGAAAAACTTCGGACAATATAAAGGATACGATTTTGTAGACAATGATTACGATCCAAAAGAAACACCAACAGGTGATCCGAGAGGCGGAGCAACTGACCACGGAACACACGTAGCCGGAACTGTGGCCGCAAACGGAACGATTAAAGGGGTTGCGCCTGATGCCACACTTCTCGCTTACCGCGTGTTAGGTCCTGGCGGAAGCGGCACAACAGAAAACGTCATTGCCGGCGTGGAACGTGCTGTACAGGACGGAGCAGATGTGATGAACCTGTCTCTCGGAAACTCATTAAACAACCCGGACTGGGCGACAAGCACAGCGCTTGACTGGGCCATGTCAGAAGGCGTTGTCGCTGTTACGTCAAACGGCAACAGCGGACCGAACGGCTGGACAGTCGGATCACCTGGCACATCAAGAGAAGCGATTTCTGTCGGTGCGACCCAGCTGCCGCTCAACGAATATGCCGTCACTTTCGGCTCCTACTCTTCAGCAAAAGTGATGGGCTATAACAAAGAGGACGATGTCAAGGCGCTCAATAACAAAGAAATTGAGCTTGTTGAAGCGGGAATCGGCGAAGCAAAGGACTTTGAAGGAAAAGATCTGACAGGAAAAGTCGCCGTTGTCAAACGAGGCAGCATTGCATTTGTGGATAAAGCGGATCATGCTAAAAAAGCCGGCGCCATCGGCATGGTTGTGTATAACAACCTCACTGGAGAAATTGAATCCAATGTGCCAGGCATGTCTGTGCCAACGATTAAGCTTTCATTAGAAGACGGTGAGAAACTCGTCAGCGCCATAAAAGCTGGTGAGACAAAAACAACATTCAAGTTGACGGTCTCAAAATCGCTCGGTGAGCAAGTGGCTGATTTCTCATCACGCGGCCCTGTTATGGATACGTGGATGATTAAACCTGATATTTCCGCACCAGGCGTCAATATCGTCAGCACCATCCCGACACACGATCCTAACAACCCATACGGGTACGGATCAAAACAAGGAACCAGCATGGCATCGCCTCATATTGCCGGAGCGGTTGCCGTTATCAAACAAGCCAAACCAAAGTGGAGCGTTGAACAGATCAAAGCCGCCATCATGAATACCGCTGTCACCTTAAAGGATGGCGACGGAGAAGTGTATCCTCATAACGCCCAAGGTGCAGGCAGCGCGAGAATCATGAACGCGATCAAAGCCGACTCGCTCGTCTCACCTGGAAGCTATTCATACGGTACATTCTTGAAGGAAAGCGGAAACGAAACGAAAAAAGAAACGTTTACGATTGAAAACCAATCTTCCATTAGAAAGTCATACACACTTGAATACTCATTTAACGGCAGCGGCATCTCCACATCCGGCACAAGCCGTGTTGTGATTCCGGCACATAAAACCGGAAAAGCCACTGCAAAAGTAAAAGTCAATACTAAGAAAACAAAAGCTGGCACCTATGAAGGAACGGTTATCGTCAGAGAAGGCGGAAAAACCGTCGCTAAGGTACCTACATTGCTAATTGTTAAAGAGCCGGATTATCCGAGAGTAACATCTGTCTCCGTCAGCGAAGGGTCTGTACAAGGCACCTATCAAATTGAAACCTACCTTCCTTCAGGAGCAGAAGAGCTGGCATTCCTCGTCTATGACAGCAACCTTGATTTTGCAGGCCAAGCCGGCATTTATAAAAATCAAGATAAGGGCTATCAATACTTTGACTGGGACGGCACGATCAATGGCGGAACCAAGCTTCCTGCCGGAGAATATTACTTGCTCGCCTATGCCGCAAACAAAGGCAAATCAAGCCAGGTTCTGACTGAAGAGCCTTTTACAGTTGAATAATAAGAAGCCCTGCCGAATTGAAGTGACCCCTGTCAAGTAGACAGTTTTAAAAAGGCACTAAGCAGCCTGAGTCCTGTATTGATATGGGCTCAGGTTGTTTAACTTCTTTTGGAACCGTTGATGGTTGTAAAAACGAATATATTTACATACTGCGTCTTGAACTGCTTCAACTGTTTTGAATGAATATAAGTACATACATTCCGTTTTAAAATGGCTAAAGAAACTTTCCATGCAAGCATTATCCCAACAGTTTCCTTTTCTCGACATACTGGCTTTCATCTGATATTTTTTGAGTAGGTTGTGGTAGAGGCGGGATGTATATTGGAAACCCTGGTCGCTATGCAGGAGTACTCCTTTTACATTCCGTTTTTTCTTTGCTTTTTTAAGAGTGTCTACTACAAGTTTCAGGTCATTCCTGCGACTGATCTGGTAAGCAACGATTTCATTATTATACAAGTCTTTCATCACAGACATGTACAGTTTTTGGCCGTTGAACATTAAATAGGTAATATCCGTTACCCATTTTTCATTAGGTTTAGAAGCTGTAAAATCTCTGTTTAGATGGTTGTCAGAAGTGACGTAAGTTTCTTTCTTGCCATAATAGGGTTTCTTTTTTCGGATGACTGCCCGGATCCCCAATTCATTCATAAGGCGTTGAACACGCTTGTGGTTGATATGTAATCGATATATTTTTTTCAACCATACCTGTATTCTCCGATAACCATAAATTCCTCTAAGTTTTTGATGACAATCCATGATTTTTTTCTTTACACTCTCATCCGCCTTCTGTTTTTCAGAAGGCGATTTTTGTTTTCTCAGCCATTTATAATAACCACTTTTCGAGACTCCGGCTACCTGACATAACAATTGGAGAGAATAGGTCCCTGCGGACATTTCTTTGACCACTTCAAACTTCCTTTGTGTTGGTACAATTCCTCCTTTCACATGTCCAAAAACTTTTTTAGCATTTTATTTTCAGCTTCCAGCCGTTTCATTTTAGATTCAGGATCTTCAGGCCGAATTCTTGGCCTGCCTATACCAGTGCCTTTTGCCTTGCCTCGTTTCTCTTCGAGTCCTTTCATTCCCTCTTCCTGAAAATGGTTAACCCATCTCCTTACTTGGTTTTTATCAATGTCCATTTCTCTGGCTATTGTCTGATAACCCATCCCATCATTGAGATGAAGATCAACAACTTTTTTCTTAAAGTGAATGTCATAAGTTTTACGTGTTTTCCCCATAAAAAAATCCCCTCCATAGTAGCCAGATTAGTATGCTTTCTTTTTTCTGTCTACTATGAGGGGATCATATCAAATCGGCAGGGCTTTTTTCAGATTAATTCGCAAATGCTTCCTGCAACAAGCGGTAAGAACGGAGCTTATCTTCAAAATGATGCGTAATGGTCACCGCCATGATTTCCTCAGTTCCATACGCCTTACTCAAAGCTAACAGCTGCTCCTTAACCTGTTCTTTCGTGCCGACAATCATTCGATTTCGGTTATCCGCAATTCGTCTCTGTTCATAAGGGGAGTACGTATTTTCCCGAACAGCTTCATACGAAGGAACTCCTTCTAAAGGAATGCCCTGCTCCCCTGCCAAAAGCGTAAAATCAAGCACTGCTGCAAGCTCCTCTGCCTTCTCCTCCGTGTCAGCACAAAGAACAAAAACAGCGACTGCCGCTCGGGCTGTGTCTCCTAACACAGACGGTTTAAATCGTCTCTTATACTGTCTAACCGTATCCTCTCCGCCCTCTCCATTGATAAAGTGGGCAAACATATAGCCAGCGCCTGAATCAGCGGCGAGCAGTGCGCTTTCTCCAGATGAGCCGAGCAGCCACACATCCGGCGCGGTGGAAATATGCGGCGCAGCCGTCAGATTCGGAAAACGGTGTTTGTCATCCGCCAAATCATGTAAATACATAGTCAGTTCCTTGATTTGCTGCGGATACTGATCAGCATTGCGTTTTCCTCCGTCATTCAGCGCCCATGATGCAATCGGCATTCCCCCCGGTGCTCTGCCAACCCCAAGATCAATTCTTCCCGGTGTCAGCCCCTCCAGCACACGGAAATTCTCAGCTACTTTATAAGCGCTGTAATGCGGCAGCATGACTCCGCCTGATCCAACACGGATTCGCTTCGTTTTCGCTGCTATATGACTGATTAGCACCTCAGGGCTTGACCCTGCCAGCCGCCTTGAAAAGTGATGCTCAGAAACCCAAAATCTCTTATATCCAAGGTCCTCAGCAGCCTGTGCAAGTGCAACGGTTTGCTGTAAGGCTGTTTCTGCACTGCTGCCCTCTGATACTGGAGATTGATCTAATATACTCAATGAAATCATCCCTACCACCTCATCCTCATCGTATCACTGATCCCTTATTTTTTCTCCAAAGCCGCTCACACTGCTTATCAGTGTTTCCCGATCATTCGCCATTTATTTGTGATAACATGTCTCTATTTGTCGGAATATGTTACACGTGAAACATAAAAACCCCTCCGAAGCGGAGAGGTTTGCTTTAGTTTTTATTAAAGCCTTTTTCTTTCACATAGTCATTTAAATAAGTACGCGGCTTCTGCTTCATAAAGTTCAGAATCTGATCAGACCACGTTTCTTTACGCTTTCCGTTTGTTCTTTCTCTATAATAATCAGAAATGGTTTGGTCATACGCATTCATGGTTTCGCGGAAATCATCTGTGTTTACATTATACGTATTCTCATGATAGACAGCCTGCTTTGGCAATCTCGGTTTTTTGCCGGATAGGTTTGCAGGATGGCCTACTGCCAGACCGAAAAGCGGAAGCACATGGTCAGGCGTTTGCAACACCTCTGTCACCTTGTCCAGTTCATTCCGAATGCCGCCGATATAGCAAATGCCAAGCCCCATAGATTCAGCGGCAATGCTCATATTTTGCGCTGCCAGCGCTGCATCAATCAAGCTGACCATAAACATTTCCGTATTCTCGAGCAGCTCAGAAATATTTTCGCCTTTTTCCTCAGCCAGTTTTTGGTGGCGGTGTAAGTCCGCGCAAAATACAAAAAAGTGCCCGTTGTTCTCAACGTAAGGCTGATTTCCGGCAAGCACAGACAGCTCACGTTTTTTCTCAGGATCGGAAACCCCGATAATCGAATACGCCTGGACATAGCTGGACGTAGACGCAGCCTGCGCACTTTTCACTAATATATCAATTTCTTCAGCAGTCAAAAGCTGATCAGTAAAAGACCGGATCGACCGATGATTTAAAATGGTTTCGATTGTGTTATTCATCACAAGAACCTCCTTATCTCTATTTATCATATCCGAAAAAAAGTGATCTCAAAAGTGAAATGCTCTGCACAAAAAAAGACAGCCTCTGTAAAGGCTGTCTTCATCTTAAGAATTAAAGAGATAACTTCTGTATTTCGTCAGCTGCACACTTGCGTTATACACAATCCCGAAGCCGATTAGCGTGGAAAGCGTCGAGCTTCCCCCGTAGCTGACAAACAGCAGCGGAATCCCGGTAACAGGCATAATACCGATGTTCATTCCGATATTCTGGAATGTATGGATCACTATTAACGCCGTAAAACCAACGCAAAAGAAAGATGCGAAACGGTTATACGGATGTATTTTGTCAATCAGAACGACAAGCCTGTAGATTAAGAAGAAGAACATAATGACGACAATCGCACAGCCTAAAAAGCCAAATGACTCACCTATTATAGAAAAGATAAAGTCAGTTGTACTTTCTGGAACATAAACCTTTAAATTAGAAATACCATTTCCTATAATGCCGCCAGATCCTATTGCCATAATGGCTTGATCAACTTGCCAGCTGTCATTTGAATCTTCCTGCGTCTCATTAGAAGCTGAAACCCAAGAAGTGACCCGCTTAATTTGATAATCCTGTATCCCAACTGATTTAGCAACGTCAGGAAAGTTTATTATGACTAATAAAATAAGTGAAATGAATAAGATACCTGAACCAGCAATGATCGTTATCAGTTTCCAATTTATACCCGACATGAAAATCATGACAAGAACGATAAACATACATATTCCTGCTGTCCCCGCATCTTGCATCAGGATAAGGCCAACAGGGATAACTGCGACACCCGCAATCTTTAATAAGAGATGAATATCATCCCTAAGCGTCCGAACTCCTTTAGGATTGGCTTTTCCGATGACTGAAGCAAGCATCATAATCAAACCGACCTTCATGAACTCTGAGGGCTGTATTGTTATTCTCCCAATCCTAAACCAACTTTTTGCTCCTTTAATGACCGGTGCAATGGACTCAGGACTGATCTTAAGAATAATCAAAGATAAAATACCTATGATAAAAATATATAAACTTAACTTTTCAAGTTGCTCTAAATCAAAGTACAACAGAACTGTAATCGCAATAGCTCCCAAAAGATAAAAGACAATTTGCTGTATCCAATCCGTGTTCCCATACTGCCCAAATTGACCGGCAGCATAAATTGATACTACGCTTATAATAAAAAACACACCAAATATAAAAATCAAATCCCCCTGATAAAAGGGGTTTTGCTGCTTCTTATATCGACTCATTCTATCCCGCCTTACATTTTCATCGGAAAATCACTAATGTTTATTATACATGAACCAAGTTCAAGATGACACGTGAAGCTCGCTTCCTTTTCTGTTTTTTGCGCATTTGCGGCGCTTTTTCAGCTACACGAAATATGACGTATCATAAACCGAAATGTTTCGATTGACACAAAACTTTTCAAATGAAAAAAACCCCTTTTAAATAAGGGGTTAAAAGAAATCCATAAGAAATGGAGGTTTTGACTGAAAAACATCATCAAGCCGTTTGATTTCCGATACCGGCCCATTTATCATGCCTGTTTCATAAAGGAAACGGGCATTTCTGGCGCCTAGAAAGAAAGCGGTTAAAGAAGATATGCTGCATTCTATTAGATGGTCTGATGACTCTTCTGGAATGATCTGCACTTGCTCCGAGTCGACGCGGAAAGTCTGTTGATTCCATGGGGCCCATTGATCCGTAACCTTAAAGTCAAAGGGTGCTGTCATGCGAGATTTTGGATATTCCCGAAAAAAACCTTCAACGTCAACAATGCGCGCCATACTATAAGGATATATGTCTTGTTTGACTCGGGGTTCGACAGTTAAAAAATCAAGATCTTCCTCCATCCGTACAGTCAGTTCCACTTCATTCAGCATCGAATCATGCTGGCAAATAAAATTCCACAAGCCTCTCTGTGCCTCTCTGTTCAAATAAACAAATTCCTTAACTCGCATCGTTTTATTTTTGATGTCATACACAAGATATCCACAGGGCACCCCATCTTCAGAGATATACATCGCTTTCATCCCATGGACCTTCTCTGTCCAATGCTCCTTTGAACGTTTCATCAGCCCATTATGCTTCGTTCTGTACTGATTATAGATAGCATTCACTGCATCTGTTTCATCTTTTTGAAGCCTCTTCACGTACCCAGAGACATCGCCTAGCTTTTGAAACTGTTCTTTAAGGTAGCTCAGGCGTTTTTGATAGAAACAGAGCTCCCAGCCAAATTTACGGTAAAAGGAGATCAGGAACGGATGCAAAAAGCTGATGATTTGGTTTTCTTTCTTCATGACCGTTAAAGCGTTTCGAATAAGCTCCTTTACTGTACCTTTTCTTCTGTATTCAGGCCAGGTTGCCACCCCGGCAATACCGCCCATCTTCATCTCCTGTTCCTCCAACATCACAGAAAAGGGAATGATGTGAAGCTTAGAGAGGAGTTTCTCTTGTTCTTTGATTCCGATGATGTAATGGTTCTCTAAAGCATTTACTTTCTCTTCTCGTTCCTCATCACTGAGTTCTTTCTGAAAAGCATATTCAGACATGCGGATCACTTCTCGCCAGTCTTCTTTTTCAAGCTTGACTACCTGATACATCAGCATCCCCCCTGTTTTTTTAAAAAAGCTCCGTACATTCTCCTAGCGAATTGAACTTAAAAATAAGACGATAGGTCCAGACCAATTCCACAAAAACCTGTATCAATTTCTGGAAAACATGGTATAATAATTGTAACAGAATGTTCAAAAAACAATCACAAAAAAGACACAACTCAGTTCCTCTATTTCATTTTTGTAAACGTTATCACAAAATGAAAGGAGACGGGTATGATGGACATGTTTTTTGCTTATTTATTGGTTGCCAGCGCAACACCTCTCTTTATATGGCTTGATAACAAAAAAGTCGCACTCTCAGCTATTCCGCCAATCATCTTAATGTGGGTATTCTTCTTCTTTTACGCAACAGAAAGCCTTTCTCCACTCGGACACACTCTCATGATTATCTTGTTTGCCGTCAACGTCATTGTCGCTCATATCGCCGCGTTTCTCATTTACGGTCTTCCGTATCTTCGCAGAAAGCGAAGCAGCTGAGGACAGCAAAAAACCCTCTTCTAACGAAGAGGGTTTTTGTATTATTCGTTGTGGCCTGAATGCTCTGAGTGTTCAGCGCCTCCAGGAGGATTTCCGTCCATATGGTCACCATGGTGATAGTGAGCTGCGAAAATCCAGATGGAACCAAGTACGATAACGATCGCGCCGAAGAATCCGAACAGCGTGTTTCCGACTTGGATACCGCCGTTTTCGCTCTCTGTCATGTGCATGAACATGAGAAGCTGCAGCGCCGCCTGGATGAAGGCGAAGCCGAAAATGATCCAAAGTTTTGCTGATGAGCTCAGGTCAGTATACACTGCAACCCATAGAGCCAGCAGGGTCAAAACGATAGACAGTGCAAAACCTACAATGTGCTTCCATGGAAAGTGACTGTGTTCAGCAGATTTGTTTGCCATTTTACAGACCCCCCAATCCCATGAGATAGACACCTGTAAAGATGAAAATCCATACAACATCTAAGAAGTGCCAGTACAAGCTTGAGATAAAGATTTTAGATGAAGTTTGCGGAGTTAAGCCGCGTTTCTTCAACTGAATCAGAATTCCTGTAATCCAGAAAATACCGATTGTTACGTGAGTTCCGTGAGTTCCAAGTAAAACAAAGAATCCAGACCAGAACGCACTTGTACCGAGAGATGCTCCTTCATGTACATAGTGGACAAACTCGTTGATCTCGCATCCGACGAAGCCGGCGCCGAGAAGAAGAGTGATAATTGTCCAAATGACTACGCCTTTTAAACTTCCGCGGCGCATTTCATGAACAGCGATCCCGCAGGTAAAGCTGCTGATAAGCAGCAAGAACGTCATAATCATTACCAGATTCACTTCAAACAGTTCGTCCGGTAAGACACCTCCTGCTGTTCTGTTTTGAAGAACGAAGAAGGTTGCAAATAGTGTTGAGAACAACACAATTTCTGCCCCTAAAAAGATCCAAAACCCGAGAATATTAAGTCTGCCGGTTTCAGATTGATATTCCATAGGCGCGTTAGAATTGCCGTGTTCTGCATGTTCCATAACTCACGCCTCCTTATTCGGAAATCTTTCTTTCCGTCTCTTTTATTTCATCAACACTAATGTAGTAGCCGTTGTCGTATTCGAATGAACGCAGAACCATGCAGAGCAGGACTCCGATCAATCCGACTACGCCCATCCAGTACCATTCAAAGACAAGTCCAAAGCCGGCGATACCGAAGGCAACAGACATAAAGAACGGTCTGCCTGAGTTGCTTGGCATATGGATTTTCTTGAATTTGCTTTCAGGGTATAACTCGGTTTTTTCTTCTTTCATATGATGGAATGCATCCTTAGATTTGACTTCAGGAAGCACCGCAAAGTTGTAATGCGGCGGAATCGCAGAAGAAGTCGCCCAATCAAGACTGCGTCCCACACCCCATGAATCTCCGCTGATTTCACGAGTTGAGTAGCGGAAGCTGTAGTAGATGTTATAGCAAAGGATTAAGAATCCTACACCCATCATGAAAGCTCCGACAGTTGAAATAAAGTTCAATGTTGTCCAGCCGTCATTCGGTCCGTATGTGTAAATACGGCGAGGCATGCCTTGAAGCCCCAAGAAATATTGCGGGAAGAAACAAATATTGAACCCGATCATAAAGATCCAGAAGAACCATTTTCCGATTCTTTCGTTCAGCTTGTGGCCGAACATTTTTGGATACCAGAAAATAAATCCGGCGAAACAAGCAAATACAGTACCTGCGATCAGCACATAGTGGAAGTGAGATACAAGGAAGTACGTATTATGGTATTGATAATCCGCTGCTGCCATCGCAAGCATAACCCCTGTAACTCCGCCGATTACGAAGTTAGGAATGAACGCAAGCGCCCACAGCATAGGCGTTGTAAAGCTGATTCGGCCTTTATACATGGTAAAGAGCCAGTTAAAGATTTTAACCCCGGTCGGAATCGAGATAGCCATTGTCGTAATTGAGAAGAAAGAGTTAACGGACGCACTGTTCCCCATTGTGAAAAAGTGGTGAGTCCAAACTAGGAAACTCAATACGGAGATGGCGATAATAGAACCAACCATCGCTGTGTAACCAAACAATTGTTTTCTTGCAAAGCTAGAGATAATCTCAGAGAAAATACCGAATGCCGGAAGAATAACGATATATACTTCAGGATGTCCCCAAATCCAGAACAAGTTTGCCCAAAGCATCGGCATACCGCCTGCTTCCAATGTGAAAAAGTGAGCACCGAACAAACGATCAAATGATAAAAGTGCTAAAGCTACTGTAAGTACAGGGAACGCAAACACGATAATAACCATTGTGATCAGTGTTGTCCATGTAAACATCGGCATACGCATCAGTGTCATGCCTTTTGTTCTCATTTTTAAGATTGTTACCATAAAGTTGATCCCTGTCATCAGCGTACCGATACCGGCAATCTGAAGTCCGAGGAGATAGTAGTTCTCACCCGGTCCAGGGCTCATGTCATTACTTGCAAGCGGCATGTAACTTGTCCAGCCTGCGTTCGGAGAACCTCCGATTACGAAAGAAATATTGAAAAGCATCGCCCCTACGAAGAACGTCCAGAAGCTCAGGTTGTTCAAGTAAGGAAATGCAACGTCGCGAGCACCGATTTGAAGAGGTACAACAACGTTAATAAGACCGATCAAAAACGGCATCGCCATGAAGATGATCATGATCGTACCGTGAGTCGTAAAAATTTCATTATAGTGGTTTGAGTCTAAAAAACTGTTATTCGGAAGCGCTAGCTGGGCACGCATCATCAGACCGTCGACACCGCCGCGGAATAGCATAATTACAGCAGATATAATATACATGATTCCGAGTTTTTTATGGTCAACAGTTGTTATCCATTCAGACCAGAGCCATTTCCATTTCTTGAAGTAGGTAAGAACAACAATGATGGCAATGGTAGATAGTGCAATGGAAACTTGTGCGCCCAGAATTAATGGGTCACCAGTTACAAAAAATTCATCCCATTTAAATTTCATGCGGGCTTCCTCCTTTCCTGATCAATATCATTCTTCTGTATCATCAGACTTCTTAAATTCATTTTCTTTTACGTTTTCAAACGGATCTGTTTTAGAGTGAGGTGAAACGGCTTGGTAGCCAAGGCGTTTGCGGGCCTCCATCGCGTATTCTGCATCTTGTCCGTGATCAACGTATTTTAAGTGGGTAGAAGAGAACGTTAATTCGTCCACATTTTCAGGAAGCATTAATTGATCATACTTCTCTTTTGTCAGCTTAGGAGCCTCATTTTGAGTCTTTTTCACCCAGCTGTTAAAGTCTTTTTCTGTTACAGCATTCACATCAAACTCTTGGTCGGCAAAATGTTCGCCTGTGAAGTTCGCGTTGCGGCCTTCATAAGTTCCCACTTCATCAGCCTGTAAGTATTGATCCATCAGCATTCCTGCCATCGCGTATTTTTGTCCTCCAAGCTGAGGAATCCAAAGCGAAGCCATTGAATCTGCAGATGAAATTTTGAACAAGATCGGGCGGTCGACAGGAATGTTTAAGTAGTTGACCGTTTCAATATCCTGTTCAGGGTAGCTGAATACCCATTTCCAGTCTACCGAAGTAGCATAAACAACAAGAGGTTCTTTGTCTTTTGTTGCTTCAGGAGCTTTTTCTAACGAATATATCGTCTGTACGGTTGGCACAGAAAGTGCAATGACGATTAAAATTGGGATCACTGTCCAGACTACTTCTAAGAACGTGTTTCCGTGAATTTTTGGGTTATAAGATCCATTATCTTTGCCTTTACGGTCGCGGTATTTTACTAAAATAATGGTAAATAGAACAAAGACAACCCCGACGATAAACAGCATAAATCCGATAGATAACAGGATTAAATCACTTTGCTGTTCAGCTACAGGCCCTTTCGGATCTAGTACTGAAGCATTGCTGCATCCCCCAAGGACGAAAACCACAGTTAACAGCGCTAATACAAGTAACGGTTTTAATGCTCTGAACAAGAAGATCACCATCCTTCCTATTGATGTAATAAATCTGAAGTGCATACTTCCTCAAAATCTTTTCTCTACTTTGTTATGCTATCAAAAACTTCACTTATTAGCTTTATTTTTTTATAAACTTCATCCCATTTTCGCTTAAATGTCATAAAATCGACAAAAATTGCTCCAACTTTATTCACATCTATCGCTTAAGATGAAAAGTTTCTAGTTATTTCCGCATATAAGTAAAGAAAGATGATGAAGAACTAATTCTGACAAATAAAGGTTTACCACAATAAAAAACTTAGGTCAATCAAAAGTTTCATTTTGTTAAACTTTCTAGAAAGGAATTATTTTTTCCTTGTCTAGCATCTTTTCACACGGCTACCATTTTAACGCAACCAATTTTGAAAGAAAAGGCTTATTAAAGCGGCGATATGTTCTGAACTGTTCCCATTTTTTATGAGAGCATCCAATTGTTTATCTTATACAAAAAAGAGGAATGATATAAGCAAATAAATATAAAATAGGATGTGTTGTATGATGAGTTTTATTATTTCCCTTATCGTCGCAATTATTATCGGATGGCTTGGCAGCCTGTTTGTTAAAGGAGATATGCCGGGCGGAATTATCGGGTCTATGATCGCGGGTCTTATCGGTGCGTGGATCGGACACGGGCTGCTGGGTACATGGGGCCCGAACCTAGCCGGATTTGCCATTATTCCAGCGGTGATCGGCGCAGCCATTGTTGTATTTCTAGTAAGCCTGTTAGCCAGAAAAAGAGGATAAAAGTAACAGTGCCCAAAGCATCAGCGCTTTGGGCATTTGTTTTGCGAAAAAATCGGAAAAGCCTCAACCCTAACGGTTGAGGCTTTTGACTGGTTTGACGCCTAAATGATCGATAAACCTTCTGAAGGCCTGTTTTCCTTCCGTTGTCTGTTTAAATACACCGGCGTGTTCAAGAATGCGCGCGAATACATGTCCAAGCTCTTCCTTTATGACTAGATCCACATTCTCTTTTGTTATCGTTCTTTTTTCCATCATCCGAAGAGCCCACTCCTTATGCTTTGCTGTGAGCGGATTTTGTTCTAAAGCGGATTTCGGATCAGCAGAGCATAGCGCCGCTGCCGTTTCTTTCATTTCTTTCTGTAAACGGCCCGGCAATATCGCCAATCCCATGACCTCAATCAGGCCGATATTTTCTTTTTTGATATGGTGAACTTCCTGATGAGGATGAAATATTCCTAATGGATGCTCCTCATCCGTCCGATTGTTTCTCAGCACGATATCGAGTTCATACAAGTCTCCCCTGCGTCGCGCAATCGGAGTGACCGTATTATGGGGCGTATCGCCTGTATAGGCGGCTATGCCGGCTTTTTCATCGGAATACGTTTGCCACGTGCGGAATAGATGATCAGCAGCTTCGGCGACATGATCCGGTTTGTCTCCTTGGAGCCTGAGCACGGACATTGGCCACTTCACTAAGCCCAGCGACACGCCGGGATAATCATTTAATTCATAAACGTCTTCCGCTTCTGCACGCGCCATCGGAAAATCGTGTGCCCCGCCTTGGAAATGATCATGGCTTAGGATGCTGCCGCCGACAATCGGCAGGTCCGCGTTTGAACCAATAAAGTAATGCGGATATTGTCCGAGAAATGACAGCAGCCTTTCAAATGTTTTTCTGCTGATCTCCATCGGTTCATGCTCACCCTTTAAGACAATGCAATGCTCCGGATAATAGACGTATGGCGAAAACTGCAAGTACCATTGTTCGTCTTTAAGGATGACCGGAATGATTCTGTGGTTTTGGCGGGCTGGATGATTCACGCTTCCCTCAAACCCAACATTTTCTTTACAAAGCAAACACATTGGGTAATTTGTCTGCGCCTGTTCTTTTGCAGCTGCAATCGCTTTCGGGTCTTTTTCGGGCTTTGATAGATTAATAGTCATTTCCAACTCGCCATATTCGGTCGGCACCGTCCAATGAACATTTTTGGCGATCCTGTCAGACCGGATATAATAGACATCCTCTGAATATTGATAGAATTCCTTTGTGGCCTGTTTTGGGCCGTATAATGCTTTTGTCTCTTCAAACTTGCGTATGACCTCAGACGGAGCAGGTACGAAACATCCCATCAGCTTTGCGCTGAGCAAGTCACGGTATGTGTCTGTATCCGCTTCCATCCGACCGGTTTCCGCAGCCCATTTGTAAATAGGAGCAAGCAAATCCGGCAGGCTTTGTGCCTGCTTGATGCAAGTGTGGGAGACCGGCTCGGGGTGTTTGATGTCCAACACTTCATAAAGGCGGTTTCTCGTATATTCCCGATCCCAGATCGAAATGAGTTTTCGTTCCAGTCCATACTCCAGCAGCTGTTCCAGGTGTTCAATGATACTCATTTGTCATTCCCCCTTTAGCTCTCTCGCTCCCTCTCCGATATCAGCGACATAAAAATCCGCTTTGAGCCCTGTTTTTTCTTGATATCTGTCTCCTACCTTTTGGATAAAATCATCAACAAACGCATCTTTTACAATGCTGATGGTGCAGCCGCCGAAGCCCGCTCCCGTCATTCTTGAGCCAATCACACCTTCGTGTTCCCACGCCGCAAACACAAGCTCATCAAGTTCAAGGCATGTCACTTCATAATCATCCTTCAGTGAAAGGTGGGATTCCTTCATTAACCGCCCGATTTCATCTACATTATTTTCCTTGAACATATGAGCCGTCTTGATAGCACGGTGATTTTCGTATACGGCGTGCTTTGCCCGGCGTCTGTTCGTTTCATTTTGGATCAAGCTGGAATGCGCGTCGAAATCAGAGGGCTTGATGTCGCCCAGCGAGGCAATATCAAGTGCTTTTTGCAGATCAAGCAAGGCGTCATGGCACTCTTGGCGTCTCGTATTATAGCTTGAGTCTGCCAATGTCCTTTTTTTGTTCGTGTTCGCGATGACCAGCGCGAGGCCTGAGACATCGAGTTTGCTATATTCATAGTCCAGCGTGTCGCAGTTCAGCAGCATCGCATGGTGTTTTTTCCCCATTCCGATTGCAAATTGGTCCATAATCCCGCAATTAACACCGATAAATGTGTTTTCCGCATGCTGCGCCATTTTCACAAGCTCAAGCGCATCCACTTCAGGATGAAAATAGCTTTGGAGCACAACTCCCATCAGCAATTCAATAGAAGCGGAGGACGACAGTCCCGCTCCGTTTGGAATATTCCCTGAAAACACAATGTCAAAGCCATGAGGAATTGAATAGCCCCTTTGCTGAAATTCATAAATGACGCCTTTCGGATAGTTCGCCCAGTCGTCTTCTTTTTGATAGCGGATGTCGTCAAGGCAGCATTCCTTGATCCCTGCGTCTTTAAAGTTGTCTGAATACATCCGGACAACCCCGTCGTTTCTTTCTGCAACAGCAGCATATGTACCCATTGTCAGCGCGCACGGAAACACATGCCCGCCGTTATAATCTGTATGTTCCCCAATCAGATTCACTCTTCCAGGTGCGAAAAAAAACCGTAACCCCTCTTTTTCTCCGAATACACTTGCAAATATCCCCTTTAGCTCTTCCCGCATGTGCAATCACCTTTCATTGTTTTATTTTTTTATTTCCCCTTATTTCTTCAGTGAAAACTGTAGATCATACGCTGCTGTCCCCTGTTATACCCCTTCCTCTTTTGTCTTTTTAAAGACGAGCCATTTGCTTGCGGCATAGTTAACGACAACAATCACCGCGTTGTCGAGTATTTTGGCAAGAGTTTCATTTGTATTGAACTGGCCGACAAGAATGATCATCATGCCTAAATCTATGCCAAGAGACAGGACCCGAACGCTGAAAAAGGCAGTGATCTCTTTTATCAGGCTCTGCAGGTCATGTGTTTTTTGCTGAAATACATATAATTTATTTGTTATGTAAGCAAACAGCACGGACAAAATCCAAGCGGCTATAGTAGCGGCTTTGTAATCCATATTCATGATCTCTACCAATATATAAAAGCTGGCGATATTCACAATGGTTGTGAAAACCCCCATAATGATATACATAATCATTTCTCTATACTTCACTGATGTTCCTCGCTTCCTGAATAACTTTTCAAAATTCTTGGGCTCACTTGCTCTCTGTCCAGAGTAAAAAAAACAGAGAGTGCGTCTAAAAAGCTGCGGAATGTGGCCGGCTGACCCAATACATACGATTGTTTGATGATTCCGTCGAGCACTGCACATATTATTTTAGCCGTATATTCCGGATCAATACAGGCGTCAATCAGCTTTCTCTCCTTCAGCCACTTAATATATAACGCGTTTTCTTCCACCCACAATTCGTACAGCCGGACATAGGCCTTGCATTTCTGAAGGACTTTGTATGTCGGCATATTCATGGCAAATGAGGTAATCTCCCACGACGGCTTATTTATGTAATAGGAATAAAGCAGCTCTGCGGCATGTTTTGCAGCCTCGTCCAATGTCAGCGGTTTCACTGAGACCTGCTCCATTTGATCAAGATACCCTATGATGATCTCTTTTTTCATCTGTCGTTTTTCGAGAAGATGCTGCAGAAAATCCTCCTTGCTGACAAAATGAACATAAAACGCTCCTTTGCTGTACCCGGCTGCTCTGCTGATATCCTCTACAGAAACCGGATCATACGCTCGGTCAATCAACAAATTCAAGCCAGCGTCTATAAAACTTTGAAATGTTGCTTCTCTTTTCATTTGAAATTTGTTTTTTTTCATATTTTTCTCCAGGCGGTATGATTACCCTTATCTTACAACGGATCAATCTTTAGCGGTATTTATTTCTTTGGACGCTTATGCTATTCGGTTTTCCCGGGGTCATTTTTAATAGGCTGAATGATTTATTTTCATTTACATACTATCCAGTCAGTATTTAATTGTTTATTATTATAAATAAGATTCATTGGTTATATTAGTCATTTTTTTAGGGAATAGGTAGGTGGTTTTTCCTTCAGTTTGTGAACACCGAGCAACTATGTGTGAAATTTGTTGTACTCGCCTCATCATCGCGCCGGCTCATCTTTATTGCCCGCATGTTGCAGGAAAACATTTTATACAATTGGAGGTTACTATGAAAACTCATGTTAAAAAAGATTTGGACAAAGATTGGCATATGTTAATGCAAGAAGCTAGATCCATTGGGTTAGGCATTCGTGATGTGAGGCAGTTTTTAGAATCTGAGACAGCATTGAGAAAGAATAATCACAAAAAAACCGTCCGCCAAGACTAATCCGAACAGGCGGATCTATTACCTCTGGCTTTTCTATCATCTGATCTGAGTTTTCACCATTTCCTCTATTCGAAAGCGATTGCTGCGCCGAGCTTGAGGACAAACGATGTGTCAGCTAACGTACGACAGACAGCCGGTGATGCGATCACCTCTTGGCACATGCATTGTCATAAAGAGGTGATGCGAACATCTATTAACCGGGCTCTGGTAAACAGCAGCTTTGCTGAGAACAAGCTGCATTCGGTGAGGTTTTGAAAGCAAACGCGTTTTATACGCTGCCGAGCTGGAAAACCTTCGCCTGTCTTTATACCTCTATGTTCACCTCTTCACGACTTCCTTCTTTTTTCATCCTCCAGATGTTATTCAGCATAAATCAGACTTTCAGTACATACCTATTGGTGTACCTTTTTGCTTACGTTTAGCGAATAAAAGGAGGAAAGCCATGTACAAAGCTGATTACAAACAGATTGCTGCAACGCCGTCTTTTCAAGCTTTTTTAAAGCAGAAACGCGCTTTTATTGTTCCTTCAGCGATTTTCTTTTTTGTCTTTTATTTTTCACTTCCTGTTTTGACGTCTTATTTCACCTTTTTGAATGCACCGGCCATTGGAGCTGTTTCATGGGCTTGGCTGTTTGCCATCGCCCAATTCGCCATGACTTGGATACTGAGTACAGTGTATTCCCGAAGGGCGGCGCATTTCGATCGGTATGTAAGCGCTTTAAAGGAAGATCTGAAGGGTGAACAGACATGAATATGACTGCTTTTCTATTATTTTTAGCGATTGTCGGCCTGACGCTTATCATCACGTATTTTGCCGCGAAGAAGACGAAAACGACGAGTGAGTTTTATACGGCGGGCGGCGGGCTCACCGGTGTTCAGAATGGACTGGCAATTGCCGGCGACTACATGTCCGCGGCCTCGTTTCTCGGGATTGCCGGAATGATTGCTTTATATGGATTTGATGGATTCTTTTACAGCATCGGTTTTCTGGTGGCTTATCTCGTTGTCTTGTACATCGTGGCGGAACCGCTTCGGAATCTTGGGAAGTACACGATGGCGGACATGATTGCGGCTCGATTTAAAGAAAAGAAAATCCGCGGCGTCGCGGCTCTTAATACCATTGCCATCTCTACTTTTTATATGATCGCCCAACTCGTGGGGGCGGGCGCGCTGATCAAACTGCTGCTGGGGCTGGATTATACAGCGGCGGTCCTCATTGTCGGAGTATTGATGACCATTTATGTGGTGTTTGGCGGCATGATCGCGACAAGCTGGGTTCAAATTATTAAAGCCGTTTTGCTGATGGCCGGAACACTCGTCATTTCAATCATCGTGTTTTCGAAATTCGGCTTTAACCTCAATACCATGTTTGAGCAGATGAAAACGGCAACTCCGCTTGGCGCTGATTTCTTAAACCCCGGAAATAAGTACAAGGTGCCGCTGGAGACCTTGTCGTTAAACCTGGCACTCGTGCTTGGAACTGCCGGGCTCCCGCATATTTTGATCCGGTTTTATACTGTTAAGGATGCCAAGACTGCCCGGACATCCGTTGTGTCAGCGACATGGATTATCGGTGTGTTTTACATTATGACGGTGTTTCTCGGCTTTGGCGCCGCTGCGTTTGTCGGTTTTGACGCGATTACGGCGGCTGATCAAGCGGGAAATATGGCGGCTCCGCTTTTAGCGAAAGCGCTCGGGGGAGATTTTCTGTTTGCTTTTGTATCAGCCATCGCCTTTGCTACCATTTTAGCTGTCGTGACAGGATTGGTGCTGTCTGCCGCCTCAGCATTTGCCCATGATATTTACAGCCAGATTATCAGAAAGGGAGAAGCAACTGAAAAAGAACAGATGAAAGCGGCCAGATGGGCTTCTGTCGCCGTGTCAGTTCTCTCGATTCTCCTCGCGATTTTTGCACAGTCCTTAAATGTGGCGTTCCTTGTCGCACTTGCGTTTGCGGTGGCGGCCAGCGCAAACCTCCCGCTGATTGTGTTTACGGTCTTCTGGAAGAGATTCAATGCTACAGGCGCTTTGTGGGGCAGCCTGACAGGCCTGATCAGCGCGCTTGTGCTTGTATCGATGAGCCCTAGTGTGTGGGACCCGTCCGGAGGAGCTATATTTACCGGCGATCCGCTTATTCCGCTTTCTAATCCGGGCATTATTTCCATCCCGCTCGGCTTCCTCGGTGCATGGCTCGGAACGGTGCTGTCGTCAAATAAAACAGTTGATGAAGAGACGTTTGCGGAAATACAGGTGAAGGCACATACTGGCATTCATATGGAACAGGAGTAGGAGTAAAAAAGCTCTCTTGTATAGAGAGCTTTCCTTACTTTTTCTGCTGTTCGTCAGAAATCGCTTTTTCAAATACATCCTTGCCGGCAGCACCCGGTATCACAGTGTCGCCAATGATAAAGGTTGGAACTGCAGTGATGTCGGCCTCTTCATAGGCGTGCTTCAAGGCTTGCCGCTGCACGTCCTGATATGTTCTTGTTTCAAGTGCGGATTTGAATGAGGCTCCGTCTAACCCCACTTCCTCGGCAAGCTTCGTCAAGATGTCAATATCACCGATATTTTGGCCCTCTTGGAAAAATGCCTGAAAGACACGGGTGTTGTATTCATGTCCTTTATTGTATTCCTTTGCAAAGTGGAAGCCTTCAAACGCCAGATCTGTATATGGATGAGGCGAGACGTTTGGAAAATTGATCTCGACTCCTAATTTGTCCGCCATTGGCTGAATCGACGTCTGCCACATGTACTGTTTGGAAGGATCATTGACCGGGTCAAGCTGTGGAGATGGGCTTGGGCGCAGTTCAAACGGCATCCACTCGACTTCAACATCCTTTCCTTTTATCGCTTCTTCAAAAGCGGCTTTTCCAATGAAACAAAATGGGCAGACGTAATCTGAATAAACTTTGATGTGTACTGTCATGATAATCTCCTTTCGTATAGGTTGATTTTAAACTGTAACAATAAAAGTTACAACTATTTTTTTAAAAAGAAGCCGATAAAGGCTTCTTTTATGATTCCAGCAAACGCTGGGCAATATATTCTCCTTTTTTGCAGCCTCCTGGGCATGCATATAAAGCAGAACCGATTGTTTGCGTATATTCGTTTAATGCATCCTTTGCCGAAAGGGCCTTAAGCATGGGGATGAACTGATTGTCGGGATTTTTTTGAAAGCTGATAAACAGGAGACCCGCATCCATATAGCCGGTTTTCGGATCAAGTCCTTCTGTGTAAGAGAAAGCTCTTCGCAAAATTTGTTTTCCCGTAGATTTCGCAAGGCTGACGTGTGAATTTGCTGGGATTTGATTCAGCTTCACGGGGTCTGTTTCCTTTTTCTGACCGAAAGGCGCCCCCGAGCTTTTTCTGCGGCCGAAGGTATCTTCTTGGTCCTTGAGGGAAGAACGGTCCCATATCTCAAGGAACATTTTGATTTTCCGAAAAGCCATATAGGTGCCGCCCGTCATCCAGTCAGGCTCACCGGACTGAATCCACACAATGGAGTTCATCAAGGTGACATCCTTCGTGCTCTGGTTGCCTGTTCCATCTTTAAACCCGAAGAGGTTGCGCGGCGTTTCGCCATTTTTTCCTCCGCTTAAAAAGCCTTTGTTCACAAAGCGGACCTCACAGGTGCCGGTCGCTTGATTCAGCAGATTTCTCAGCGCGTGAAACGCCACTTGTTCATCGTCTGCGCATACTTGAATGCAGATGTCTCCGCCTCCCTGTTTTTCATCCAGGTTGTCATTCGGCATTGCTGGAAGAGCAGCGAGGTGCTTCGGTTTTTTGTTTTTCAGCCCAAAGCGGTCCTTTCCGTCTTTTTCAAAAAAGCCAGGCCCGAATCCGAATGTAACCGTTAAGTTCGAAGGGGATAAATCAGCAGATTCACCTGTATCCTGCGGCGGCAAATATTGATTTTTTTGCTCAGCCGACATTTTCTTTCCAGACGTCAGTATCTGTGTCAGACTTGTCCAGTTTCTGAATAATGTAATGATGTCGCTTTTCTCTTTTGCTGTTACATCCAGCGCGGCAAAATAGACATACGTTTGATGGGCAGTTGTGATGCCAGCCTGATGCTTTCCGTAAAACGGAACGACCTGCTCATCCTCTTTTTCATCCTTATTTGATGACTTAGCCGCAGTCTGCACAAGCGGAGCCAGACCGCCGAGTCCGCTGGCGCCGATCGCAACAGCTGCACCTGCCATCGCCCCCCATTTTAGGATGTCCCGTCTATGAATTTGTTCTGGCTTTTTTTGTTCATCGCTCATGCTGTTACAAAACTCCTTTTATAGCACATTCGCAATCTTCGACATGGTTTCAGAAAGAGTCGTCAGCTTTGTGCTCAGCTCTCTGATTTGATCTTCACTTAATTTATCATAAGACGTATAGGACTGATCATTTGTTTTGTATTTTGCCATTAAAACTTCAAATTCGCTGAACTCCGTATCCAGTTTTTCCGTCAGGTCAGAGTGATCTTTAACAAGCGCGCTTTTTACTGTTTGATAAACAGCTTCGGAGCCTTCTACATTCGCCATGAGGTCGACTAAATCGATTCGTGAGTAGCGCTCTTCTTCTCCCGTGATTTTCGAAATGCCGGCTTCGTTCAGAAGCTCCATCGCGCCTGCTACAATTTGTTCAGGTGTTAATTTCAGTGATTCAATTGAACCGTCAAGCTCTTTTACATCCTTGAGAAGCTGGTCAGCTGTTGCCTTTTCCCCGGAAATATCTTGATCCTTCCAAATGGCTTTCTCAAGCTTATGGAAACCTGTCCATTTGTCCCCTTCTTCTACGTCGTTTTCACGGGCATCAATTTTTGGATCAAGATCTCCGAGGCTTTCAGCGATCGGTTCGATTCGCTCGTAATAAACACGTGCTTTTCCATATAATGTTTTAGATTTTTCGATATCGCCGGATTTGACGGCGCTTGTAAATGCTTCAGTCGCTTTGACAAGCTGATCGCTCTGCTCTTTGACATAGTCTTTATATTCGTCCGCTGCTTTTGCCAGCTGATCGCTTGCCTTTTTGCTGCTCTTCTTCGCTTCTGTCAAGTCCTCTAAGGACGCTTTCAGCGACTCGGATTCTGTCTTGATTTTGTCTGTATCCGGTTTGTCTTTCTGCGCTTCTGTATAGATGGGCTGAAGGTGCTTTTCGATCTCTGTATATTCGAACGGATAGTCGCCGCGAATATCATTTTCAAAGGAAAGCCAGTAGCTGTTTAACTCTTTCCCCTTCTTTTCAATCTCTTTTTGGTCGCCTTTTTCCGCTGAATCATTCAGCTTGGAAATGATGGTCTCCATTTTATCTACGGATGCGGTGATCTCTTTAGTGACCCCGCTTTTTTCAGATGAAGCTTTTTCTTTGGATGAAGATGTGTCATTGGCTCCGCAACCTGCACACAGCGCAAGGATGCATCCGGCTGATACAGCGATTTTTGTGAAATTCATTTTGTCAGTTCCTTTCCGTTTGTAAAATGTTTTGCCGCTTCTGAGACAAGTGCAATCAGTAAAAAGAGTAAAATCAGCAATTGTGGAATCGTACTGTACACGGACGGATAAATTCCAAGCACCGATACAGACGGCAGCCAGCTCTCCGCATCAGACGGGAGAATGCCCGCCAGCTGAAGGCTGTGAACGCCTGTTCCGAGAAATTTCACGCACATATACAGGACGACCGACATGGACAGCAGGAAAAACGGCTTTAATGGAATACGCATTCCGAGCTTGATCATTAAAACACCGACGATGACGAGAACAATAAGCCCCGCGGCAGTTCCGCCGATCAGTTCAGTGAGCGGAAGCTTCCCGACAAGCCCGATGAAAAAAATGACTGTTTCGAGCCCTTCTCTTACAACTGCCAGAAATGCAATGAGCGCAAAGGAAAGCAGGCTTCGTTTTTTCAGTGCCTGTGACTTCTGGATATTGATTTTTTCTCTCCATTTATCCATTGAGGCGTTTCTGTGCAGCCACACCCCGACATATAAAAGCATGACAGCCGACAGTACGCCGGTAATTCCGCCAAGCAAGAAGTTGTTTTCTCCGAATACGCTGGAAGAGAATAAAAGCGTGACACCGATGCCGGCTGCCAGGGACACAACCATTCCGGCGGACGCCCCGCCCCAGATCCATGCCGAGGAACGCGTGACACGGGCTTTCTTTGTCATGGTTAAAAGCGCCCCGATGACTAGCAGGGCCTCCATCCCTTCACGAATCGGGATCAGCGCAGCATCCCACCAGCTGTAGCTGCTTGAAGCGATCGGCTCGAGCAATTGAATCATTTCGTCAATTTGCTTTGATACCTTTTCGGGATGGCTGCCGATCTCAGCTTTCATCAGCGCCAGGTTTTCCTCTGATCTCGTATAGGCTTCTTTCGATTGGGAAACGACGTCTCCCTCAACAGCGAGCCAGGATGTAATTAAATTGTCGATTGCAGATGACGCTTCATCCAATTGTTTTTTTTCTATTAACTGTTTTGTGTCTTTCAGGCTTTGTATATAGGCTGTTAAGGACGCCCTTGATTGACCCGAGGATGCCTTTTCCAGCACGACAGCCTGCTGATAGGTTTCTAAATGGGAAGAAAGCTCTTCAAGCTGTGTTTTGAGCTTGTCTGCGTCTTGATTAATAAAAGAAAGAGAAATTATCGCGATATTTGAGTCCATTTTGCTGTGGGAAGATAGATTTTCTTTCTTAATAGAAGGTTCTTCTTTTTTCCACTTTGCCTTGAATGTTTCAAACGTTTGTTGTGCCGAGTCCATATCTCCGCCTTTTACGGCTTCGATCATTTGCTTGTTTAATTGAATCAGCGCAGCAATCGGATCGTCTTCCGCATGTGCCGCAGAACCGAAAACCATCAACAAGCTAAATAAAATAAGCGCCAGCCCCCGAGTCATCATGCTCCTCCTATAATTGAAAATGATTATCATTGTATAACATAATCATAGCCAGTTCCTGTTCTTTGTCAATTAAAATTTGAAGGTCTGAAAACCTTGATATAAAGCAAAAAGGCTGTCCTTTATAGAACAGCCTTTTGAAGGAAAAAGAACGTTTATCTTCTTGTTTTATACGTTTGAATTTCTTCATGAAACTTGCGTGCGGCACCCTCTGGATCCTCCGCCTGACTGATGGCGCTGATCATACTGACACCGTCGGCTCCCGCTTGGATAACAGGTGCGGCATTTTCAATTGTGATGCCGCCGATGCCCACAATTGGAATGTCGATACCTTGACGGCGGACCGATTCGATGAGAGATACACCTTGTACAGCCCTCGTATCCTTTTTCGTTTCTGTCGGGTAGATTGGCCCGAGTCCGACATAATCTGCGCCATCTTCTTCGGCTTGCTTCACCTCAGACATTGTATGGGTGGAAACGCCAAGAATCATATCCCCTATAGCGTCTCTTACTTCTTTTGCGTTGGCGTCTTCCTGGCCGATATGGATACCGTCAGCCTCCAGTTTCAGAGCCAACTCCACATCATCATTGACAATGAAAGGAGCACCGGCTTCACGGCAGGCTTCTTGCACTTTTTTAGCAAATTCAATCCGTGCCTCTCCTGTCAGCGCATCCCCGCCCTTTTCACGAAACTGGTACAGAGTGGCGCCGCCTTTTAACGCTTTTTGTACGACCGTGACAGGATCGGCTTTCGTATTGTTTGACCCCATAATGAAGTAAACAGATAATAACTCTTTCATCATTTCCCGAGAAATACGTGTCATGAGACAGTCACCCTTTCTATTGTCGCCAGTTCTTGGACGTCTTGTTCAGTAACAGATGAAAGCTTGTTCAGCAATTCAATCTGAAAGCTTCCCGGACCTTTGTCAGCTGTCTGCTGTGCGGCAAGCTGAGCTGCGACCCCATACGAAGAAATGGCAGCGATAGCAGCAAACATTGGATTTTCTTCCACAGCGCAAAACGCACCGACAATAGAAGTCAGCAGGCATCCGGCGCCTGTCACTTTCGTCAGCAGCTTGTGGCCGTTATGAAGGGTATATACGTTTGACGTGTCGGCAATCACATCCACTTCACCGGTAATCGCAATGACTGTGTTTAGCTTATGTGCCGCCTGCTGGGCGAGCCGGATGATGTCTCCTCCGTCTCCTCCCGCATCAACACCTTTGATCAGCCAATCGGTCACACCAACGGTATGGGCAATTTCCGCAGCATTTCCTCTGATCGCAGAGAGGCGCACCTCACGAATGATGTCACGCGCCGATTGAGTACGGAACGGTGTTGCTCCGGCGCCGACAGGGTCAAGAATGACAGGAACACCATGTTCATTAGCTGATTTTCCCGCGATGATCATCGCTTCGACAGACTCCTTGCTCAGCGTTCCGATATTTAAAACAAGTGCACCCGCAATCTTCGCCATGTCCGCGACCTCTTCTTTCGCGTACGCCATAACAGGCGATGCGCCGAGGGCGAGCAGGCCGTTTGCTGTAAAATTCGTTACGACATTATTGGTTATGCTGTGCACCAGAGGGCTATGCTGGCGGACAGCAGTAAGGCATTTTGCTGCTGATTGTGCATCCATGTTTGCATCATCCTTTACTCTCTTTTTTCGGGTCCCATAAATACGATTTCGTATGTTCGAGCCAAGCTCTGGCCGCAAAGGACAAGTAGCGGTCTTTTCTCCAAATAATGGCGAGGTGCCAAGGGATGACCGGATCGACAAGCGGAATGACTTTCACTTTTTCCGGGTCAAGTCCGCGGCAGATTCGTTCCGGCAAAAGCCCGATTCCAAGGTTGGCTGACACCATCTCACTGATAAAATCCCATTGTGAGGTTTCATAAATGATATGAGGCCGGAATCCAGCTTTGATACATTCCGTCATAATTCGATTGTGCAGGACAAAATCCTCCCTGAAGAAAATAAAAGGCTCGTCCTTCAACTCACGCAGCCTGCATTCTTTTTCGTCTGCCAGCCGGTGGGAAGGGTGAACGACAAGCATTAAGGTTTCTTTTACGATTGTAAACGAATGAAAGATGTCTTCGTTTGCAGGAAGAACGACAACGCCGATATCAAGTGAACCGTCCCCGACACCTTCTTGGACTTTTATAGAACCGTCTTCGACTAGCTGAAAGGTGATATTCGGATAGTTTTCACGGAAATCGCCGAGCACTCTCGGGAAAAATCCCGATCCAATCATCGGCGGCAGTCCAATCCGTACATGCCCTTTCTTGACCTCCATAATATCATTTAATTCTGACGTCAGGTTTTGAAATGATTTAATAATTTCCTGCGCCTGCACATACATGCTCTGGCCGGCGTCAGTCAGATCCACCTGCCTGCCGTTTCGGTAAAACAGTTCAATCCCGAGTTCTTCTTCTAAATTTTTGATCATTTTTGATATCGTCGGCTGAGAAACATAAAGGGATTGGGAAGCCTTCGTAAAGCTTTTTAAACGGGCAACTTCCAAGAAATATGTTAAATGGCGGATATCCATGGGTTTCACCCTTTCTATAGACAAAAGGAATACTTATTATTCTTTATATATATTTTACCTATAGAGAGACCTTATGTACAATATGAATATAAGGGAGGCATCAATATGAAAAAACTGTTGCTAACCGTTATTCAAATCGCTCTGTTATTTATATTTGCTCGGCTGATTAATTGGGTGACAGCCCTTCTTCATATAAATATTCCCGGCAGTATAATTGGGATTGTGATACTCTTCACATTATTACACTTTAAAATCATCAAGCTTGAATGGATAGAGCTTGGCGCGGCGTGGCTTCTCGGGGAGCTGCTTTTATTTTTTATCCCGTCTGCCGTCGGAGTGATTGAATACGGAGACATTATGTCGAAATTTGGTGTCAGCATTCTGCTTGTTGTCATCATCAGCACATTTGTCGTGATGGTGTCTACAGGAACGCTTACACAAATCATTGCAAAAAGAAAGGAGAAAAAACATACGTGTTCATCGGAATTGTAAGTTTGTTTTTAACGGTTTTGGTGTATTTAGGAGCAAAAAAGGTATATCAACGCTTTCCGCGTGTCTATACGTCGCCGCTATTGGTGACGCCCGCTGTGTTAGTCGGTCTGCTGCTGCTGGTGAATGTCCCGTACGAGTCATATAATCTCGGCGGCGGATTGCTGACCGATATGCTTCAGCCGGCCACCGTGGCATTCGCGATCCCGCTTTATAAATATTTCCCTGTTTTAAAGAAATACGCAGTGGAAATTATTTTGAATGTGGCCGTCGGTTCATGTATCGCGATTATTTCAACCGCTCTTATTGCGAAATGGCTTCACCTCGGCACCGGCTTAATTGACAGCCTCGTCCCGAGATCAGTGACAACGCCGATCGCAATGAACGTATCTGAAATGATCGGCGGAATGCCTGCCGTTACAGCCGTGTTTGTGATTTTAACCGCTCTGTTCGGCACAGTGATCGGCCCGATGGTCATCCGCTATTTCCGCATTGATAATGAAATTGCGCGGGGCGTGCTGCTCGGCACAAGCGCACACGGCGCGGGAACGTCAAAAGCATTTGAACTCAGCTCTGTGTCCGGTACGATTTCCAGCGTGTCAATGATCTTAGCTGCGATTATGACGCTTTGCGCAGCGCCGTTTTTACTTTCATTTATGTAAGAAAAAACTGTCCTCTCAAGGGCAGTTTTTTTTATGTGTTTCCCCTTATTGAAAAGCTGGCGGATTCCAATATAATGTAATTTGTGGATACCAAAGGAGGCACCCCATGCACAACTTGCAGGTGAGACGGCATTACGCCGCGTTAAAAGGTTTTTATTTGTTTGCTTTTCTTGGCACGGGCAGCATTATTCCCTTACTCAGTATGTATTTAACGAAAGAACAGCATGTAAGCGGATCACAGGTCGGCTTGATCATGTCACTCGGCCCGATTGTGATGATTTTCTTTCAGCCGTTTTGGGGCATGCTGAGCGACTATACGCAAAAAACGAAAAGCCTGCTGGCGGTTTGCACATCAATCACAGGCATCATGGGATTAGGCTATATTGCATTTGACGGCTTTCCTATGTTTATTTTGATTGCAGCCTGTTTTGCAGCCTTTCAAAGCACGATTATTCCATTATCGGACAGCATTTCACTAAGGTACACACAAGAAACAAACGGCAACTACGGCGGAATCCGCCTGTTTGGTTCTCTCGGCTTCGGCGTCGCAGTGTTTGTCATGGGACAAGTGACGAATCAGCTGTATCCCATTCACGTGATCTTTATCTTTGGCTGTGCCTTTCTGTGCATTGCCGCCATATTGGCCTCACAAATGCCCGGCCAGCAGAAAACAAAAACAAAGGTCAATATCCGCAAAGGATTCCGGGAGCTTATCAGCAACAAAACGTTCCTCATCTTTATGATCATCACCTTTACAACATTTGCTCCAAACTTAGCGAACAATACGTATTTCAGTCTTTTTCTGGACAAAAGCGGCGCGTCACTTTCCGCTATCGGCATTTTATTTTTCATCGGCGTGATTTCGGAAATTCCATTTATGCGATTTGCCCAAACATTTATAGATAAAATGGGGCTTTTAAACGTCATTATGCTGTCAGGCGGGGTCTCATTATTCAGGTGGGCGCTCTATTTCACAGCGCCTTCATTATGGCTCATTTATGCGACGGTCTTTCTTCAGGGAGTGGCCATCGGTTTATTTATCCCCGCGGCGCTTCAATACGTAAAAAAGATTACTCCTAGCCACGTTGAAGCGACGGCGCTGACCATGTACGCGGCCATCGGCAATGGATTCGGCAACTGGTTCTGTACATTTGCAGGCGGCTACATTTTTGACTACGTGTCCATCTTCGCAGTCTACTTGCTTTTTGGCATGCTGAGCATAGCAGGCTTTGGGCTGACATTATATTTAATGAAGGCAGAAAAAAACAAAAATACACTTCATCAGCCGGCTGTTACTTTTAAACCATAATGACTATAATGAAAAAAGAAAGGATGTGCGCTATGAACGGGCAAGAGCGAAGCAGCATTTCAAAAGGATTACAGGTGGATATTGTATTGAAAGCAGATCAAAAAACAGGAAAACTGACGCGAGGGACAGTGAAGGATATTTTGACGAAATCGAGCTTTCATCCGCACGGCATTAAAGTCCGGCTTGAAGATGGCCGCATCGGCCGCGTCCAGAAAATCATTTCTACATAGAAAAAAGCTGCTCCTGAACAGGGCAGCTTTATTTTTTCTGCAGAAAGACCACTTTTAGGTAGTTGCCTTCCGGAAACGCTGAAATTGTTTTAAAATCCTCCGGCAGCGTAAATTCCTCAATGATTGTGTAGCGTTCATTTGTTTCTTTAAAGGCGGCATCAATAAAGCCTTTGAATTTCTTCATGCTGAAGGCGCTGCTGTTTGTGGAAGCAACGATGATGCCCTTGTCAGCTGTGATGGCGATCGTTTCTTTCAGCAGGTTTTTATAATCCTTGGCCGCGCTGAAGGTGCGTTTTTTTGTGCGGGCAAAGGAAGGCGGATCGAGAATAATCAGATCAAAGAGCAGGTCCTTTTTCGCCGCATACGAAAAATACTTAAACACGTCCATCACTTTAATGTCGTGTGCCTCGTAATCCAGCTTGTTCACGCTGAATTGTTCGATCGTTTTGGCCAGGCTTCGGTTTGCCACGTCCACGCTTGTTGTTTTCTCCGCTCCGCCAAGCGCCGCTGCCACGGAAAATGCACCCGTATAAGAAAACGTATTTAACACTGTTTTTCCTTTTGCATAGCGGTCTCTAATGGCCTTGCGCACATGTCTTTGATCCAAAAAGATGCCCGTCATAGCGCCTTCATTCAGGTCCACCGCGTATTGAATGCCATTCTCCTGGATAATGATCGGGAACTCGCCTCTTTTCCCTTTCACGAAGTCATCATCTTCAACGTATTGTCCAGCCGTGTCGAAGCGTTTTTTCTCGTAAATCGCTTTATAATCAAGATCCAGCTCATCCAAAGCGGAAAGCAGCATGTCTTTAAAGGTGTAAATGCCTTTGCTGTACCATTGAACCAGCAGGTAGCCGTCATAATAGTCGATCGTGACGCCGCCGACGCCGTCTCCCTCACCGTTGAACAGGCGGAAAGCCGTTGTATCTTGGGCAGCGAATAGTTTGGCGCGTGCTTGGACCGCTTTTGATAATTTGCTGAGAAAAAATGCTTGGTCAATCTGTTCTTGTTTATTGCGGGTAAGCGTCCAGCCGACCCCTTTGTTTTGCAGGCCATAATAACCTCGCGCGAGAAACTCGCCGCTCTCTGACACGATATCAACAAGGTCTCCTTCTTTCACGTGCCCCGCACTCCCTGCGAGAGCTTCCTTATCGATGAGCGGATAGCCTTTTTTGATTTTTGCAGTATGCGCTTTTTTTAGGGTGAGTAGCTTCATATCTATTCGTCCTCTTTCTGTATGCTTTCTCTTATCGTACCACAAAACGCCAAGTTGTCTGCATTGACAGAAAGGAAAGGTTTTTCTACGATAGACAAATAAGAGTTACGAGGAGGAGCAGCATGGCAAAACGAATTGATCATACAGGCATTATGGTAAGGGATATCAACGCGTCCATCACATTTTATGAAGAGGTTCTCGGCATGAAATTGAAGGATCGCATCACACACACGAACGGTGTGATTGAGCTTGCTTTTCTCGGTTTTGAAGACGGTCCGGAAACGGAAATCGAACTGATTCAAGGTTACAGCAGCGAGCTTCCTGTCGAAGGAAAAGTGCACCACATTGCCCTGCTGACGGATGACATCGCGGCTGAATATACAAAAGCGGAAAGAATGAACGCGAAATTTATCGACGAGGAGATCACAACACTTCCAAACGGGTACCGTTACTTCTATATCGAAGGTCCTGACGGTGAGTGGATTGAGTTCTTTCAGAGATAAAAATAAAGAACGTACATTATGTAATGTACGTTCTTTTTTATCTATACCAACTGATATACGTTGACTCATCGCAGATCATGGCTTCCCAGCCCATACGCTGAACCAACTCATTGATATTTTCACCTTTCGATAAAAAGACATTAATAAATGAGTCATATACACTCATAAACACAAAGTCCATTTTCTTATCAGTTAAAATGAGCTCTGCGGCGGCATCATCAAGAACCGTCCGCAAGTTAGCCTCAGTTATGTCCAGAAAGCCGCTGTTTTCCCAAATCGGTTCTGAGTAATAAAACTGATTGGACCCGTTCGAACGAAACACTTCTACCAAACTGGGAATATGAAAATTTGAAATATGGTCCTCACTGGGATAAAAGAGGCCTTCATTTATATTTGCATGTAAAACTTCAGCCAAATCCTCTCTCCCGCACTCATCCCTTAAGGCGCCTATCGACGTCATTAAAGCCAGCGCCAGCTCGGCATTTGTTTGAAAGCCGCAAGAGGACTTGATCTTCTTCCATGAAACGGCTTTGCCTTTTTCCCTTACTTCCTCATCATTTGGATAGATATGTTCATACTCATTTTTTCTCTTTTCTTTCTCCCATCCTTCAGGCATTTGAATAAAAGGAGAAAATAAAATAGCTGCTGATGTGTATTCTGCTGGTATTTGTTTTAAGATTGGTGATTCGTCATCAAACCATATGTATTCTAGCATCACGCACCCCCTTTACATATTCTAACATCCGCTTTTAATTGAAAGAAGCTAATCATCCCTACGGCCCAGGCTGATTAGCTTTAACAACACACTTTATCTCAAGATCCATCCGCACTCTCTTCCCGCCATTTTTGATGGTCCCATATTCTGAAAAACGGATAGTAGATGGCGCAGGTGATCAGCAGATTCACCAGCTGCATAACGGCGCCCGATACCTTTCCGCCTGTCGCCAGGTAGCCTGATATGAGCGGCGGCATCGTCCATGGCACGGCGATTCCGGCCGGCCTTGCTACCAGTCCAGTGCTCATGCCGATATAAGTTGCTGTAATCGTGAGGAGTGGTGCGATGATGAATGGAACAATGAGGAGCGGGTTCATGACAATCGGCATGCCGAAAATGATCGGCTCGTTGATATTAAATAGCGCAGGCCCAATCCCTAATCGGCCAAGCTGCTTCATTTGTTTGCTCCGGGAACGCACAAGCATCGTCAGGACAAGCGCCAGCGTCGCTCCGCTTCCGCCGACATTAATCCAAATTTGAAAAAACTGGGTTGTGAAAATACTTGGCAGCGCCTCTCCCGCTTGGAACGCGAGACGGTTGGCATCCATCGCGCCATACCAAATCGGCGCCATGATTCCGCCAATGATTGAAGCTCCGTGAATTCCGCACGACCATAGCAGCATCTGCACAAATTCAGCAATCAGGCTCCCGCCGAGACTGCCGCCAAGAATGGAAAGCGGTGTGCCAAGCAGGTCTCCTACGACATTGTGCAGGCTCTGAAAAGGCGTCATTTCAATCAGAAGACGTGCCAGCCACACGAGAAACACAATGATAAAGCCGGGAATCAGCGCGACAAATGATTTACTTACCGCCGGCGGCACGCCGTCTGGCATTTTGAAGACGATATTTTTTTGAATAATGCACCGATACATTTCAGTTGAAAACAAAGCGATCAGCATGGCGACAAATAAACCCTTGCTGCCAAGCAGTGTAATCGGGATTCCGCCACCGACCAAGATGGATTCCGTTGAGCCATCCGGCGTAAACGGCACCTCGAACGGCGTTGCCAATAGAAATGCAGCAATTGATATCGCTCCGGCAGAAAGGGCATCGACACCATAGCTTTCCGCAAGACGATAGGCGATTCCAAAAGCGGCGATCATCGCCATAATATCAAATGAAGCATTAACGGGATAACCGAGCTTATCCGCCCACTCTTTCCCAAACACACTCGTCATGAAATCCGCATAACCGGGAATCGGCAGGCTTGTTAAAATCAAAAAGACAGACCCGATAATAATCAGCGGCATGGTCAGGATAATTCCGTCACGCAAAGCGCTGAGATGCCGCTGCCCGGCAATTTTCCCAGCGACAGGCATTATTTTTTCTTCCATCACCCGAGTGAATGCGCTCATCTGAAAAGCCCCCTTTTTTCATTGCTTTGTGAACAACCTTCGCAATGTTTTCTTTATCTTATTTTGAAAACGCTTACAAATTCATTTGGAAAATTTCCTCTTCCTGCGGAAAAAATCCACATGCTGCTGAACAATCCAGTCCATGAAAATATTTTTCCTCCTTACTGTCAAACTCTCTTTTTTCCTCCGATATATATATCAAACATCATAGAAAAAGGAGATGAATCATGAAAAACATGTCATGCAAGCTTGTTGTATCAGTCACTCTGTTTGTCAGTTTTCTCGCCATAGGCCCTCTCGCGCATGCGCAAAACAGCAGCGAAAAAGAGGTTATTGTGGTTTATAAAAACAAGACCGGAAAGGAAACCGTCCTGGACAGCGATGCTGAGGTTGAACAGCAGTATACGCATCTTCCGGCGGTAGCGGTCACAGCAGATCAGGAGACAGTGAAAGAATTAAAACAGGATCCTGATATTTTGTATGTCGAAAACAATGTCTCATTCACCGCAGCAGGCAGTACGGATTTCAAAGTGCTGTCAGACGGCACTGACACCTCTGGCAACTTCGAGCAATGGAACCTTGAGCCCATTCAGGCAAAACAGGCTTGGAAGGCAGGACTGACAGGCAAAAATGTCAAAATTGCAGTCATTGACAGTGGGATCTCCCCCCACGATGACCTGTCGATTGCCGGCGGGTATTCAGCTGTCAGTTATACCTCTTCTTACAAAGATGATAACGGCCACGGAACACATGTCGCAGGGATTATCGGAGCCAAGCATAACGGCTACGGAATTGACGGCATCGCACCGGAAGCACAAGTATACGCGGTTAAAGCGCTTGATCAGAACGGCTCGGGGGATCTTCAAAGCCTTCTCCAAGGAATCGACTGGTCAATCACCCACGGGATTGACATCATCAATATGAGCCTTGGCACGACGTCAGACAGCAAAATCCTTCATGACGCCGTAGACAAAGCATATGAACAAGGCATTCTGCTCGTTGCCGCAAGCGGTAACGACGGGAACGGCAAGCCTGTGAACTATCCGGCAGCATACAACAGTGTCGTTGCGGTTTCAGCGACAAACGAAAAGAATCAGCTTGCCTCCTTCTCAACAACTGGAGATGAAGTTGAATTTTCAGCGCCGGGAACAAACATCACGAGCACATATTTAAACCAATATTATGCAACTGGAAGCGGAACATCCCAAGCGACACCGCACGCCGCTGCCATGTTTGCTTTGTTAAAACAGCGGGATCCTGCCGAGACAAACGTGCAGCTTCGCGCAGATATGCAGAAACATATCGTTGATCTTGGAACCGCAGGCCGCGATCAGCAATTTGGCTACGGCTTAATCCAATATAAAGCGCAGGCAACAGATTCAGCGTACGCGACAGCAGAGCAAGCAGTGAAAAAAGCAGAACAAACAAAAGCACAAACCGATATCGACAAAGCGAGAGAACTCGTCAGCCAGCTGCCGAATTCTGACGCCAAAACAGCCCTGAAAAAAAGACTGGATAAAGTACAGTCATACAGAAATGTAAAGGATGCGAAAGACAAAGTCGCAAAGGCAGAAAAGTATAAAACACAGCAAACTGTTGATACAGCACAAGCTGCCATTAACAAGCTGCCGAACGGAACAGACAAAAAGAACCTGCAAAAACGCTTAGACCAAGTAAAACGCTACATCGCATCAAAGCAGGCGAAAGAGAAAGTAGCGAAGGCGGAAAAAAGCAAAAGGAAAACAGATGTCGACAGCGCACAATCAGCAGTCAGCAAGCTGCCAGCAAGTTCAGAAAAAACGTCCCTGCAAAAACGCCTAAACAAAGTGAAAAGCACCAATTTGAAAACGGCGCAGCAATCCGTATCTGCAGCTGAAAAGAAATCAACTGATGCAAATGCGGCAAAAGCACAATCAGCAGTCAACCAGCTTCAATCAGGCAAGGACAAAACGGCATTGCAAAAACGGTTAGATAAAGTGAAGAAAAAAGTGGCGGCAGCCGAAGCAAAAAAAGTCGAAACTGCCAAAGCAAAAGTGAAAAAAGCGGAAAAAGACAAAACAAAAAAATCAAAGACATCCGCTCAGTCTGCAGTGAATCAATTAAAAGCATCCAATGAAAAAACAAAGCTGCAAAAACGGCTGAATGCCGTCAAACCGAAAAAGTAACCAAAAAACCTGTAAGACTTGTATTCTGGGTCTCACAGGCTTTTTCCATTCCAAAAAACACCACATACAACCTTTTTCCCATTCAACGCACAGGCTTTTCCTACTATTGCTATCCGGCCATGAACAGCATAAAATGAACGTTATTACAGTTATCACCACATATGGAGGGATTGTGACTGGCAGGCAGGCAAGACCCAATGATGCAAAGGGAGTATTAGTGCCTAAAAAACAGGGCATTTTAACTCTTCTTTTCGTGTTGGGCTCATAACGGCGCCATGGACAACCCCCTATTCTAATGCTCCGTCACCGACGCGGGCATTTTTTGTTGTCCTTGCACGTTTTGTCATTTTCAGCCGGTATTTCTCACTTTTTTCATTTTGATTGTCAACTTTTCATTTGATACGATGAACAAGCCGACTTTTCTTCAGCAAAGGAGGTTTTGATTGCTTGCAAAAAGAGATTGCAAAAGAACTATTGCTCCTCGCAGGAGGAAAAAGCAATATTATCAGCATCAGCCATTGTACAACCCGTCTTCGTTTTGAGGTAAAGGACGAGACGAAAATCGATATACATGCTATTGAAAATCTGCAAGGTGTGCAGGGTACCTTTTTCCGATATGGGTTATTCCAGATTATCTTCGGAGCAGGCGTCGTCAACAAAATATATAAAGAAGTCGTTCACGTGTGGGAGGCCGCGCCTTCTGAAAAGCCTGTTCAGCAGAAAAAGGCCAGCCGGAAGCTGAGCCCTGTCGCCGTATTTGCGAAAACACTGTCCGATATTTTTGTGCCGATTATCCCGGCGATAACAGCAAGCGGCCTGCTTATGGGGCTGATCGGAATGATTAAGGTGTTTCACTGGTTCGCAGCCGACAGCCCATGGATCAAAGTGCTCGACCTCGTGTCCAGCACAGCCTTTATTTTGCTGCCGATTTTGGTCGGTTTCAGTGCCGCACGGCAATTTGGCAGCAACCCATATTTAGGGGCAGTCATAGCAGGGCTCCTGACGCATCCTGATCTGCTGGACCCGTCTATGCTTGGCAGCAAAACCCCCGCTTCCTTAGACATCTGGGGGCTGCATATTCCAATGATGGGCTATCAGGGCTCCATTATACCAATTCTTCTCTCCGTGTATGTCATGAGCCAAATCGAGAAGCTATTAAAATCAATTGTGCCGAAGTCGCTTGATGTCGTCATCATTCCTTTTATTACGGTCATGGTGACAGGGTGCCTCGCGCTGATTGTGATGAATCCCGCCGCGTCCATCATCGGCCAAATCATGACACAGTCGATTGTCTATATTTATGATCACGCCGGCATTGCTGCCGGAGCCCTGTTCGGCGGCATCTACTCCACTATCGTTCTATCCGGCTTGCATCATAGCTTTTATGCGATTGAAGCAACGCTGCTTGCAGATCCGCATGTCGGCGTGAACTTTTTAGTGCCGATATGGTCGATGGCGAATGTGGCCCAAGGCGGAGCGGGGCTTGCGGTTTTCTTCAAAACAAAACAATCAAGCCTGAAGAAAATTGCGCTCCCCGCTTCCCTGACCGCGTTTTTAGGCATTGTAGAGCCGATTGTATTCGGGGTTAATGTCAAACTGATCCGTCCCTTTATCGGAGCTGCCATCGGCGGCGCTATTGGCGGAGCATACGTGGTTGCGGTACATGTCGTGTCGAATTCCTACGGGCTGACAGGCATTCCGATGATTTCAATCGTACTGCCGTTCGGCGCCGCCAATTTTGTTCATTATATGATCGGTTTTTTGATCGCGGCCGTCTCTGCTTTTATAGCTACATTGTTTCTCGGGTTTAAAGAAGAGACAGAATAAATGGATTTATTCGTTTTCATTCATAAAACGGGGGATGAAAGGACAAAAAAGCTATGAAAATTAAAAGAATCTTAAATCATAATGCTATCGTCGTAAAGGATCAAAATGAAGAGAAGATTCTCTTAGGTGCAGGAATTGCGTTCGACAAAAAGAAGAATGATATTGTCGATCCATCAAAAATAGAAAAAACCTTTGTCAGAAAAGATACAGCTGACTATAAGCAATTCGAAGAGATTTTAGAAACATTGCCGGAAGACCATATTCAGATTTCTGAGCAAATTATCTCCCATGCCGAAAAAGAGCTGAACATTAAAATCAACGAGCGCATTCACGTCGCTTTTTCAGACCATCTTTCTTTTGCGATTGAACGCCTGAGCAATGGGATGGTCATCAAAAATCCGCTGCTGAATGAGATCAAAGTCCTTTATCCGAAGGAATTCCAGATCGGCTTGTGGGCCAGAGCGCTGATTAAAGAGAAACTGGGGATTCACATTCCTGATGATGAAATCGGCAATATCGCCATGCACATCCACACAGCAAGAAACAATGCCGGTGATATGACACAGACGCTTGATATTACAACAATGATCCGTGATATTATCGAGATTATTGAAATTCAGCTGGCGATCAATATTGTTGAAGATACCATCTCTTATGAACGGCTTGTGACCCATCTCCGCTTTGCCATTCAGCATATCAAAGCGGGCGAATCCATTTACGAGCTGGATGCAGAAATGATCGACATTATTAAAGAGAAGTTTAAGGATGCCTTCCTGTGTGCCCTAAGCATCGGCACATTTGTGAAGAAGGAATACGGCTTTGAGTTTCCTGATAAAGAATTGTGCTACATTGCCATGCATATTCAGCGGTTTTACCAGCGGTCAGTCGCACGCTGAGGCAAACAAAAAAACGCTTTTGAGATGATCAAAAGCGTTTTTTATATTCAATTTATTGGTTGATGGCCGGGTTCCCGATCGTATTCCACTTCGTATAGGACATGTAATGGAAATACTCATCGCGATACGGATGTTTTGTATTGGAGTTCCAAGGCTTTTCTCCGCCGCAGAAGTGCACGATTGCCGGGTTTTCTCTCGTTTCATTATATTGCTTCCGTCCTAACAGTGTCGGAGGTGTTTTCAGTTTTAACATGATATATGTTTGAGCGTTCCAGCGCGGATGAAGCTCATACCACTTATCATATAAGATCGCATTCAGTGCATCTTGGTCGTGCAGCACAAGAAAGTCTTCAGACGGGTTTTCATTGATAAAGTTGATGACTTTTTCTGTGATGTTTTGCTTTCTCCAAGGTTCAAAATCAATAATCATGATACCTGAGTTAAAATACTTCCCTGTATCAGTGACGTTCATTTCTTTCAGGCGTTCATGCTGCCCAGCATCCTCAACAGCAGCAACCGTATATGGAGCAATATCCAAGTCCCACAGTTTCGAAATATCCTCAAGAATAATCGCATCACAATCGATATAAATCATTCGTTTGATGCTCTCATCCTTAATTAAGTCAGGAATCGAAATGCGGTAATACGCCGCTTTTGTAATATGGCTGCTCTCTACCGCATGTTCATACATATTGGTATCCACTTCTAAAAACTCAATCGGCACGCCGAATTTCAATGTGGTTTCTTCCAGTCTTTTTTTGTTATCAGGCTTAATTCCGCCATCAATGACGTATAATTTTATCTCTCTCTCCTGATCCATATTTGTCAATAAAGAAACGAACATCCCACCTAAATGACGAGCATAATTATCATCTGCGCATGATACGATATGCATAACTTCATCTTTCTTCAATGATATTCATCTCCCTTTGTGTTGTACAAATTACATTCCCGATTTCAGAAAATTAAACACTATTCTTCAATATTTTTTTAGACAGAATGTGCTATACAACAAAAAAGGTGTCATTTTTTGAACATGCGATAAAGCCAATAAAGGATGTAAAAGCTGGCGATCGTTATGGCTTCAGCCGAAGCGATGTACCACGGCCAAGGCCCGAGAACATCTAAAAGAGAAGAGCCGCCCGGTTTTTTCGTCAAATACATATAATTCGCGCCAAGCCACCGATCAAGCAGATAAATGCAGATGCCGTACACATTGACAATCAGGACTGTCACCCATAAAGAGCGCTGGCCCATTCTGTAAGTGCCGACCACCGCCATCAGCAGGCAGGATAAAAACACAGACCCATGCGAAATAAAAAAGAGGATATATCGCACATGCGGAAATGAAAACATACCGAGATCAGGAGTGGCAAGCGCCTGAATCGAACTGCCGATGCCGACAAAATATAAAAATACAAACAGCTTCCTGCTTTTGGTCACCAGCATGATGGCCGACAAATACACCGACAGGTCACTAAGCTGGAGAGGCAATGAAGTACGCACCGACCATCTGCCCGTGGCAATCATCCATATTTGATAGCCGATTTGCGAACCAAGCAACAGAAACACAAACAAATAACGCAAAAACTGGCTGACCTTAGGCCGCTTGACCGCCTCGCGGAACAGAAACAACAGAATGGCCAAAAGAGCAATGATTGCTAACGTCACCACATGCTCTGCTGAAAAAAGGTGAAACGGATCATGTTTATAGACGGATTGAACATATTTTTGCAAGATGACACCCCCGTTTGCGGCTTTTTGTTTATTGTGGTGTTGTATGGGCTTTTTTTATTCAAAAAAAGCGGATCGCTAGTTGTACGCGAACCGCATCGTAAACTCAATTCTCTTTTTTTATGTCATATAACTCAATTTTTCTGTATAGCCTGTTTCTTGTGATTCCGAGCAGCTTGGCAGATCTCTGTATATTCCAATTACAATAGTTTAATACATCTGCAATTGTTCTCTTTTCAGATTCCTCAAGTGAAAGGGGCAAGCGTTTTTCCAGTTTATTCATGACGTCTATTTGAATGTCTTTACCGCCGATAACATTGCCGTCAGATAAAACAACAGCTTGAGCCAAAACACTATGCAATTCTCTAATATTCCCCGGCCAATGATACTGTTCAATTTTCCTCTTCGCCTCTGCGGAAAGAACTTTTTTAGAAATACTGGCAGTTTGTAAATATTCTTCTGCAAGTTCTAATACATCACTTCTTTCTGAAAGGGACGGTAATCTTAGTGTTATACCTTTTATCCGATAGTATAAATCCGCACGAAACTTTCCCTTCTCTATCTCTTCTATGAGGTTTTTGTGTGTTGCTGCGATAATTCTGATGTCAATGTGAATAGGCTTTGTGCCTCCAATCGGTGTAACCATTTTTTCTTGCAAAACCCGTAGAAGCACACTTTGGGCGCTTAAAGTCATATCACCAATCTCATCTAAAAAGATCGTACCTCCGTTTGCAGCCAAAAACTTCCCTTCACTCCCTTTTTGGTCTGCTCCTGTAAAAGCACCCTTTTTATATCCAAACATCTCACTCTCCACAAGATTTTCAGGTATCGCCGCGCAATTTACCGCAATAAAAGGTTTATCTGATCGACTGCTTATGGAGTGAATGGATTGTGAAACCAATTCTTTTCCGGTTCCGCTTTCTCCCAAAATTAAAACGGGCAAATCAAATTCGGCCGCTTTCTTTGCTAGAGAGATCTGTTCTTTCAGTTTTGGACAGCTGCCTTTGATATCGGAGAATGTATATTGATGATTGCTTCGCTGTGTCTGATAAAGGATTTTGGTTTTCCAATTCGGATTAGAACGACTGCTGATTGTCTCAGTTTTTAATGACTGATCAGGAAAAAAATCTTCCCCCACACAGTCATGACCGAGGATATGCTTAGCCGCCCGATTTGCTTTCAAAATGCGGTGAGAAGGACTTGTAGACACAATGGGAGCTTGATATTTATCGAATATTTTTTCCAGTTCTTGTTCTAGATACGAGTATTGTTGCTGCTGAAATTGTTCATCTAATTTGTTTTGAATCAATTTGGCAGCCATTGTTGCCATTGAAAATGATACAGGATCAAAAGCTCCCGAATGCCTGTAAACATTAACTACTCCTCTAAAGCCCTCCTTTTTTGTAAAAATGGGGCTGGCTGCGCAATTAAGTGTTGAATGTTCCGGGTAAAAATGCTCGGATCCTTTTACTATGATTGGTGTTTTTTCCATTAATACGATGCCGACAGCGTTCGTCCCCCTGTAGGACTCACTCCAATTCACACCGATTTCTGATACAGTATTATTTCGAATACAGCCTGGTTCCTGATACACATATAAAACCCGCCCATTTGCATCCATAAGAGAGACCGAATGCCCTGTATTCTGAAGATAAAAACTCAGGTGCTCCTCAAATACTTTAATGGAGTAATCTAAAAACAATTGATTTTCTTGATACAGCTTATTTTTATCATAAGGCTTTTGATCAATCGGCCTGGTCCTTTTTAAATTTGCTTTTTCACAACGGAAATAAGACTCACTGATTAAACTGTTTCTATTCGGCATGACCGAATATGTCAAAATAATCGCCTCCTCCATTCGTATTCATCTGACTATTATACTAAATTATCTGAATAAAAATAACATTCAGCCTTATATTGTTCTATTTTGACGCACTTTGCTATAAAACGGAACACCCCTTCCTTTACAAAAACCGTTTATGACGCTGTTTTCCGCTTGGCATAGTTCTTGCATTTACTAGTGATGAAGACATAAATCTCTTCTAAAGGCGATCATGATGAAAGGGGCGGAATGATGAAAAAAACGTACCAGCTATACATTGGCGGGCGGTGGGTAAATGCTGTTGGAGGACAGACCTTTGAATCCCTGAACCCCAGTACAGGCGAAGTAAATGCGATTGTGCAAAAAGCAGAGAAAGAGGATGTCAATCGCGCAGTACAGGCTGCTAAACATGCATTTGAGGGCGGAAGCTGGCGTCAGATGAGTCCAAGCGACAGAGGGCGTTTATTATATAAGCTCGCTCAAAAAATGGCAGAACATGCAGACTCCCTCGCGGAAATAGAATCCAATGATAATGGATTGCTGATCACTGAAACAAAACATATTGCAATACCTGCCACGATTGATGTTCTAGAGTTTTATGCGGGGCTTGCGAATAAAGTGCAGGGAGACACGTTATCTTCACCGGAGAACCGGCTTAATTTTACTTTAAGAGAGCCTATAGGAGTCGTCGGAGCCATTGTTCCTTGGAATTTTCCATTAATGCTTACCATGTGGAAGCTGGCTCCCGCTCTCGCAGCCGGTAATACCATTGTTATTAAACCAGCAGAGCAGACACCTGTCAGCATTCTCGAACTAATGTCGCTATGTGAAGAAGTCGGCATTCCAGACGGTGTGGTGAACGTTGTGACAGGTTTCGGCGATGCCGGCGAAGCCCTCGTTTCAAATCCAGATGTAGCAAAAATTGCTTTTACAGGGTCAACTTCTACAGGACAGCTGATTCTCCAGGGTGCCAGTAAAACGTTAAAGCCGGTCACTGTAGAGCTTGGCGGAAAATCACCGAACATCGTGTTCGAAGATGCAGAAATTGAAGCGGCTGTTAATGGCTCAATGTTCGGAATTTATTTTGCTCAAGGTCAAGTTTGCGCTTCTGGTTCCCGATTGTTTGTTCAAGATTCTGTGTATGACGAATTTATGGATCATTTTGTGAGAAAAGTGCAATCCATTCAAGTCGGCCAAGCATTGGATCCAGCCTCACAAATGGGCCCTCAAATTTCGCAGGAGCATCTGGAAACGATAGAACATTATGTAGCAGCTGGTTTAGAAGAAGGAGCCCGTATTGTCACTGGCGGGGAACGATTCACCGCCGCAGGAAACGGAAATTTTTATACGCCGACTGTTTTTGAGAATGTAACGAACCAAATGAAAATTGCAAGAGAGGAAATTTTCGGCCCTGTCGTTTCAGTTATTCGCTTTAAAGATGAGGAAGACGCTCTGCAAAAGGCGAATGACACTGTTTACGGCCTTGCGTCAGGTGTATGGACAAATGATATTAAACGTGCAATGAGGATGGCAAAGGGCATAAAAGCAGGCACTGTGTATGTTAACACATACAACATGCTGGACAGCACAGCACCGTTCGGGGGCGTAAAACAAAGCGGATTCGGCAGAGAACTTGGGATTCAAGCAATTGACATGTATACCAATTTGAAACACGTTTGGGTTGATCTCAATAAAAAAGGCGAAGGTCTTAACTGGTTTCAGCTTTAACTATATATAGGGAGGAATAAAATATGAACCCGATCTTTAACCAACAAACAGCTGGCATTAAAGAATTAGCAGAAATGGATAAGAGACATTATCTGCATCCGACAACACCGCCAAAACATCATTTTCAAAACGGTCCCTCTGTCATTTTCTCTGAAGCAAAAGGCATCTATTTAAAAGATATAGAAGGAAAGGAACGAATTGATGGCGTTTCCATGCTATGGAATGTCAACCTTGGCTATGGAAATGAAGAACTGGCAGAGGCCGCAAAGCAACAAATGCTTACTCTTTCATATGCCTCTTCATTTTCAGGCCAATCCAATAAACCTGCTATTTATTTAGCAGAAAAAGTAGCTTCTCTTACACCTGGCGATTTAAACGTTACTTTTTTTACCTCTGGCGGATCAGAATCAAATGATACAGCCTTTAAGCTTGCACGGTTCTATTGGAAGCTCCAAGGCAAACCGGAACGCACTAAAATTATCGGGCTCGAACAAGGATTTCATGGCGTAACAATGGGAGCAACGAGTGCCACAGGCATTGAGGGCTTCCAAAAATTCACGACGTCCAATTCGCAAAACTTCCTCACAGCTGCTGCCCATCAGCTTAATTGTGAACTCGGGGATCGAAAAGATCCTCACTTCGGCCGTTCAATCCGCGGCCTTATCGAATCAGAAGGTGCAGATACAATCGCTGCCGTCATTTTAGAGCCAATCCAGGGGGCCGGCGGCGTGATCTTCCCGCCGGATGGTTATTTGCAGGCTGTTCGCAAGCTATGTGACGAGTATGGCATCTTGCTGATCGCAGATGAAGTCATTTGCGGATTCGGGCGGACAGGAAAGATGTTTGGTGTTGACCATTCTAATATTGTTCCAGATTTCCTTTGTATAGCCAAAGGGATCTCAAGCGGCTATGCTCATCTCGGGGGAGTTGTCATGCGAGAGCATGTCCGCGAAGCGTTTGTCAATTCAGATGAAATGATGTTTCATGGCTTTACTTACAGTGGACACCCTTCAGCTTGCGCAGTCGGATTGAAAACATTAGAAATTATGGAACGAGACCAGCTTGTTGAAAACAGCAGACTTCGCGGAGAAGAAATGCTAAAAGGTCTCCAGCACCTGGAACGCACACACAAACACGTAACAAAAGTAAGAGGACTAGGATTACTCGGCGGTTTTGAATTGTTCCAGGACCCGGATAAAGGCACACCATTTGATGTGTCTACACATGCGGCGGCAAAATATGTTGATATCTGCTTTGAAAAAGGGCTTCAGCTTCGCTACTTTGACTGGAGAGGCACCAATACCGTGGCTATTGCCCCGCCTCTGATCATTACGAAAGAACAAGTGGAAGACATCATCAACATCATGTCTGATGCTTTGACTACTTTTGAAAAAACATGTTAAAGACTGACTAAGTATGGAGCCATGAGCCTCAAAAGCCATGGCTTCTTTTCAAAGGAGGCATTCTATGGGAATGAGAACCAAAAATATACCGGACAACAGCGGATTAAGAAAAGTAATGAAAACGAGAGATCTAGTTATCTTCGGAATGGTGTTTATGGCTCCAGTTTCTGCTCAAACCTTATTCAGCGAACTGTCAAGGGTATCAACCAATCATGCGGTGCTCTCGTATTTGGTCGCACTAGCTGCGATGCTTTTTACGGCATTGAGCTATGGTAAGATGGCGGGTACATTCCCTTCATCAGGGTCTACTTACAGTTATACGTCAAAAGCCATTCATCCGGTTGCGGGCTTCATTGCCGGATGGGGCATATTGCTTGATTATCTGCTAATGCCAATCTTGCTCTGTAAGTTGAGCGCTGTTTACGCATTAGAGCTGTTTCCTGGTGTTCCATTTTGGTTCATGCTGCTAGTTTTTTTCCTCCCAGTTACCATCAGCAATTTTCTGGGTGCCGCTGTTTCGTCTATTGTAAACATCTTCATGACAGCTATTATGTTAATCAGTCTGTTCCTGTTCGTGGGCTTCGCTATCAAACATATATCTGCAACAGACGGAATGCAGGGCCTTTTTACCTTCAAAGGTTTATATCAAGCTGATACTTTCTCCTTTCAGACGATGATGTCGGGTGCTTCTATTGCAGTACTATCTTACTTAGGGTTTGATGCAGTGACAACAATGGCAGAAGATTCCGCTGTAAAGGGTAAGATGGTCGGGAGGGCAGCAGTTATTGCTTTATTTATGAGCGCGTTTTTGTATTGTATCCAAGCTTACTTTGCAACACTGATTACGCAAACAATCGGCACTTTAAAATCTCCTGACACCGCTTTTTTCGAAATCGCACAAACAGTCGGAGGGAACAGTCTGGCACTCTTGATCACACTCGTTATTTCTGTTTCTGGAATTTCTACAGCATTGGCCGGGCAAGCTTCATCATCACGGATTATCTTCAGTATGGCTCGAGACAAACGCCTTCCTGCTAGCTTCGCCAAATTGCATCCAAGATTTAAAACACCATATATCAGCATTTTAACATTAGCCGTTCTCGGTTACTTGGGTGCTGTGTGTATTCCGTTAAGCATAGTCTATACGATTATGGTATTTGGCGGATTAATTGGATTCATATGCGTAAATTTATCTGTTATTTCTGAATTCTCAATAAAGAGGAGAAAAATGAAGGGTCTTGGCTTTTTTAGTTACTTTTTATTTCCTGCCATCGGGTTTCTGATTAGCACGTTTATTCTTTTCAGTATGGACGTAATCGGAAAAACAGTTGGGGTTTTATGGCTCATTTTCGGTTTGGTGATACTTGGAATGACTAAAAATGGTATTAAAGTGAAAGAGATCCACATCGATGAATTTCAATAGAACACACCAAATAACTGCTTGATTCGGCTCCGCTATCTTCTGGGCATTCAGATTTCCCGCGTATATCTCACGCAAACGAAACAAAAAGCCTAAGAAACGATTTCTTAGGCTTTTGTGTTACTTCCACTGTGCAATTTTTTCAACTGGGAGACGGTACGAAGCAAATCCCTCTTCAGCTGCTTTGCCGATGGAAAGAAGCATAACCGGTACATAGCGTTCTTTTTCAAGTCCGAATGCTTCAGCGATATTTTCTTTATCGTATCCCCCGATTGGGTTTGTATCATACCCGTGTGCACGTGCTGTCAGCATTATTTGCATGGAAACAAGACCTGCGTCAATCAAGATGGTTTCCCGATTCTCCTGTGTTGGAAGTTTTTCGAAATGCGCTGTCAATCCTTTCAATTGTCTGTCCTTTACCTCTTGCGGCATATAACCCATCTCTACGGCTTTTGAATAAATTTCTTCTAAATAGTCGGCATTATTCATATCTGCAAATATTGCTATGACAGCAGAAGACGAGTTAACTTGTGTTTGATTGAATTTGGCAAGAGCTGAAAGCCTTTCTTTGCCCTTTTGGCTTTCAATGACAAGGAATCGCCAAGGCTGTGCGTTAACTGACGATGGTGCAGTAGTCGCTTCCTCTAATATAAGAGTCATCTCTTCTTTGCTGATTTTGACGGTTGGATCATAGCTGCGGATGGAACGACGGCCTTTCATAATCTCGATAAAATCGTTTGTTTTTAAAGCAGTCCCCATGTCAAAACGCTCCTCTATGGTTAATTTTGTATCGCAATCGCATGAGCAAGATTGCCGGCAAAGTTAGACACAGCTAAGTTGATCAATTCTTGTTTTTATATCTCTGATGAATATTATTTTTTTTATATGTCCCTGCTTCACTGAATTCTATTATCTCCAGTGATAAAGCTAAATAACGTGTGTAAAAAAGTTCTGAAAAATGTTCTGTCATCGCAGAAAAGATAGCATCCCCCACCGCTCTCTTCTCCTCTATCGTACGGCCGGCCCCTATCTTCAGCGCCGCGTGAACAAAAGCATCATCCTCTGTCCCATCGGCAACAACATAGTCTGTCAGCTCAATAGCCCTTGCTCTGATTCCACCGATAGGAAACACTCCGCCTTGGGCTATGATCGCCTGATTGATATCACGCAAAAGCTCAGTGATATTCGCTTCTTTTTTTATATTATCTGTGTATTCAACAGTAATATGAGGCAACTGTTCCTCACTCCTTACAGATTCGAAGATGATTTTACTTCCATGCTCTTTGTTGTTTCAAATGCCTCATCCCCGACAATGTAATTGACAAGCTTTCCGATGCCCTCTATTTCAGTCACAACCTCATCCCCAACCTTTGTGTCTACTGTTCCCTTTGGCGTTCCTGTCAGGATGATATCGCCTTCTCCAAGGGTCATAAAGGATGAGATATACTCTATTAAGAATGGAATACCAAAGACCATGTCTTTGGTTGTGCCTTCTTGGGTTTTCACGCCATTAACATAGGTTCTCATTGCCAGATTCATAGGGTCGGCAATGTCTTCCTTATCGACTAGCCAAGGGCCGATCGGTGTGCATGTATCTCTGTTTTTCACTCTTAGATTCGGGCGGTAATAGTTTTCAAGGTAGTCGCGAAGCGCGTAATCATTTGCGATGGTATACCCTTGTACATAGTCATAGGCTTCTTCTTTTTTAATGTGCTTTCCTGATTTACCGATCACAACCGCCAATTCGCACTCATAATGCATGTAAGTCACATCAGCGGGTCTCCGAGTTTCAGCTCGATGTCCCACGAGTGTGTTTGGCCCTTTTAAAAAAATGAGCGGTTCTTTCGGCGCTTTAAACGCCAATTCGTTTGCATGATCAGCAAAATTCAGTCCTAAGGCAAAAACCGTTCTGGGGGCGACTGGTGGCAGCCAAACAGCCTCATTTTCTTTTATTGTACGGCCATCAGTCAGAGTCATTATTCCCTCACCTGACACACTCGCTTCATGAATTGCTCCTTTATAAGCAATGCGCGCTTTTTTCACGGCTGTTCCTCTCCTTCCTCTATGATAGTGTGGTGCAACGAACCAATGTCGGGGATTTGTATTGTAATGCTGTCCCCTCTTTTGGCAGAAGGCGACCGTAATGGTACACATGCAATCAGCACATCGCCAGGTGAGAGTGTCATAAATTCAGTCACATCAGCAATTAGCTTAGGAACCGACCTTATTACCCCGGATGTATTGTACTCCTGCTCAAGTGTTCCATTGATAAACAGCGAAACCGTCAGTTGATTAGGATCTTGAATAGCGGATTTGCTCGTAATCCAAGGGCCAATCGGGCAAAACGAATCCCGGCATTTTTGGCTGACTGCCGGCCTGAATACACTATCATTCGGAATGCTGATATCATTGACAATTGTATAGCCTGATACATAATCAAGCGCGTCTTCTTGCTGAACCCTGCACGCCGTTTTTCCAATTACAACACCGAGTCCGGGTCCCATGCTAAGGGAATCTGTGTCTGGCGGCATTGGAACGAAAGCATTTGGCCCTGTCACTGTATTTTGGGGTTTCATATACAACACCGGGGCTTTCGGCGGCTTTTGATAAGGTTTTTCATATAAAGCGTCACCAAGCTCACTAAGATCCTGCTCCATATTTAACGCAACTCCGTAAACTGTACCGACCTCAGGGACGTCAATGGCAGTGTTCTTCAAGTCATATTTCTTGCTGTCCCTTATGATTGTCTGGCCATTTTCCTGTAAAGCCGCTGCTGTCATGAAGCTGTTATCTCGAAACTTCACAAAAATCTCCGTCATAGGTATGCTCCTTTCAAACCGACAGTTTCCTCACGTATTTGTTCAATCCATTGAAGTGACGCTGATTGTCCCAGAGAGCATGTATGATTGCCGCATCCGTTAACACGAAGAACGCTGCTGCCTTTTTCCACCCTGCACCATCCCTCTATCGACGTGTTCTCTTGAGAAATCCTGACTCGGTACATTCCCTCCTGAGGCAGAAAATAGCTTGAATATCTGAGCATCAATATAAGCTGATTGCCCTTCCCGAATTTTTGGGAAGCTAGAACCGTGCAGTTGACTTGATAAAAGTCTCCTAAATACTCCGGGATATGACTGACACAGCCTGACATCAGAAGCTCCCGGATTTTCGACGAACTGATTTTATTCATTTGGAAGGCCAGCTTGGGGACAATCGTGAGGTCATATCTCCCTTTGGAAGCCTCTCTTAATGTATCTGTATTTCCAGTTCCTCCTTTTCCAAAAGAGAAATCAAATCCAGCAACCACCTGTTTGCAGTTTAGTCCATAAATAAATTGTTCAATAAATTGATCTGGGGCGATGTCTGCGAAGGCTTGATCAAAACGAATGACATACGTTGCATCTGCCCCTTCAGCCTCAAAGGTCTCTAATTTTTCCGGAAGCGGCGTTAAATAATGTCTGATGGCTTTATGCGGTGTAATGATTTGGCTCGGATGCCTGTCAAATGTCATCACCTTAAAAGCCAACCCTTTTTGGCGGGCCAATGCTCTCGCTTGGCGCAGCAACTGTTTATGCCCAAGGTGGACGCCATCGAAAAAACCGAGAGCCATGACACAGGGCTGATGGACGTTTTGTCCGGGTGAGGAAGGGATGCCCAATTCAATGACTTCCATTACGTCAGTCTCCTTTCAGCATAATTGATATCGTCATGATCGAACTCCAGTCCGTAAGCTTATTGCCGGTTTATCACCACTAACTTTGATTCTGTCATTTCTTCGATCGCATATTTGATTCCCTCGCGTCCGGTTCCGCTTTCTTTCACACCGCCGTAAGGCATTTGATCTACTCGGAATGTCGGAAAATCATTAATGATCACACCACCGACTTCCAATTGGTCTGCCGCATCCAAAGCGTCATTTATGCGATTCGTATAAATTCCCGCCTGCAAGCCATAGCGTGAATCGTTCACTCGTTCGATGGCTTCTTTTAAATCAGTAAAAGAGGATGCCGTCACAATCGGCGCAAACGCTTCCTGGCAGCTTACTTTCATTTCTTGATGCGCTTGCTCAATGACAGTCGGAGCAAGTATTTGCCCTTGCACATTTCCGCCATGCACAGAAGCCCCCATTTGCCTGGCTTCATCAACCCATTCCTTCGCACGCTTCACATCCTCGGCTGAAATCATAGCTGATAGATCGGTGTCCGGATCAAGTGGATCACCCATTTTCAAATTTTTTGCCCCCTCTACAAACAGCTTCATAAATGGCTGATACAAGCTTTCATGAATAAACATTCTTTGAAGGGAAATACAGACCTGTCCTTGGTAGGAAAATGCCCCGCTCACACAACGTTCAGCAATTTTTTCGATATCAGTCTCTTTGTCTATGATAACGGCCGAATTTGACCCCAGCTCAAGTGTGACTTTTTTCAGCCCCGCTTTACTCCGAATTTGCACTCCCACTTCCGGGCTTCCTGTGAAGGTAATCATTTTAACTCTTTCATCGGTGACAAGCTGATCTCCTACAATTTTACCGCTGCCTGTCACAACATTCAGGGCGCCTTTCGGCAAATCGGTTTCAGCGAGCAGTTCAGCTAAAAATAACGCTGACAACGGCGTTTGACTGGCAGGCTTTAACACAATTGGGTTTCCCGCCGCAATCGCTGGCCCGACTTTGTGTGCCACCAGATTCATAGGAAAATTAAACGGGGTAATCGCTCCGACAACGCCTAAAGGCTCTCGATTCGTAAATGCCATACGCCCTTCCCCGCCAGGTGCAGCATCAATCGGGATGATTTCACCTTGCAGACGTTTCGCTTCTTCCGCGGCAAATTGATACGTTTGAATGGTCCGTTCCACTTCCGCTTCCGCCACTTTCAGCGGTTTAGCCGCTTCTAGCGCGATCAAACGCGCCGCTTCATCCCTACGCTCTTGCAATAAACGTACGAGATCCGCTAAAATGTTTGAGCGTCTGTACCGTGAGAGCTTTTTCATTACCGGGATTGCCCGATGCGCGGCATCTATGGCTTCTTTTGTTTCTTCTGTTGTTGCTTGAGGTATTTCAGCTAGAATGCTTTGATCAAACGGAGCCTTTAAGGTTTGATAATGACTGGCCGTTCTCCATTCCCCGTTTATATATAGCTTCTTTTGTAGTTCATCCTTAACGAGCGCCATGTTTTTTCCTCCCTTACATCAGAAATGCCGGCTGAGAGACCGGCAAGTTCTGACATTTATCAAATGACAAACGTAGGTTTTCTCTTTTTCAATGTAGGCTCTCCTGTTTTTAGGGGCTTCCGTGTCTCTATATCCAGCACGCTGGAAGCTTCGTTAAACCAGCTGTCCGGCGCTTCATGCCCCCAGAATGTTTGCCGCTGCGGGTCATCCAAATCCCAGCACACCGGGTTAAAGTCAGGGTCACTGGTGAGATAATCCCCGTTATACAATTCAATACGGTGTCCGTCTGGGTCTCTTAAATAAAGGAAAAACGCATTTGATAATCCATGTCTGCCCGGCCCTCTTTCTATGCTCTTGCCGAAGCCTGAAGCAGCTAAAACATCACACGCATGGATGAGTGCCAACGGATCTGGCAGCCAGAATCCGATATGGTGAACCCTAGGCCCCTCCCCATTCATAAACGCTTGATCATGAACCGTATGCTTACGGTGTAGCCAAGCTGCCCAAATTTTCTTCTGTTCGTCTTCGGTATATTCCGAACAAGCAAATCCCAACTCTTTCATATAGAAGTCATACGCTGTTTCCACATCTTTCACCATGCAGTTAAAGTGGTCGATCCGCTGGACTCTTGAACCCGTGTACAAATCATAGCGCTGAAGCATGCGGTCGACCTGATCCATAGAAGCAAAATACTCGATCGGGAGTCCGGAAATATCCTGAACGCGTAGCGCCCTGCCGACTCCCTTTTGAGTCCCTTTTTCCATCCAAATGGTTTTCATTCCTTTTAAAGTGAAAAACTGTTCTAAGCGATCAAGATCTTCTTCTGAAGAGACTTTATAGCTGATGGCTTCCACGTGAGCTTCATCTGACTTTTTCAGTAAAAGGCTGTGATGTCCGCACTCCTCCAGCCCGCGCAAATAAATGTGCTGGTCATCTGCGTCTGTTTCAATAAAACCCAGTGCTTTCACGTAAAATTCCCTTGATTTATCTAGATCGGTCACATGCAGAACCGCTCTCGCACAGCGAATAATATTAAAATCCATACCGTTTCCCCCTATACTTCTGTGTAATGTACTGCGTCAGCTTTGGCTTTCTTTAGAAACTCATCAACGTAACCTGTATACGTTTCCTTATCGTATTGATCGAAATAAGACATCCCCATCCTGACCGGATCTCCGAAGAAATAATATTCATAATGCATCTGCCTGCTGCCAAAAGCACTCATCGTCATATCCCATGCAAGCCTGAAAAGCTGAACACGTTCATACCCCTCGATGTTTTTCCCTTGAAGGCCCCGATGAATGAGTTCTCCAATTTCTTCGTTTTGGAAATCAGCCTCAGTCGGGATTCCCATCAGTCCAGAAGCCCCTAGTACGCGTAAAATTTCTACAAGCCGAGGATAAATACGCGGGTACCATGTTCTTGCCGCATCAAGAGCATCGTAATCAGGTGTCATTGTTCCCCATTTATCCAGTTTCGCGTTTTGTTCCGCCCGGAAAAGGTGTGAGCGCATTGTTTCCAGCACAAGCATAATCTCAGTGCCTTTGTCTTTGACATGTTGAAATCCATCAATACCGATGGCATCCATCATACGGAGCGCGACACCAAGTAAAAATTCTGTTTTTACAATGTTTTTAGAAACCACCTGATGCGACATATGGATGACGGCATTTGTTTCTCTGAACGTTCGGTTGCAGAACGAAGAGTTTCCACAGACGAAGACACGCTCCCACGGAACAAATACGTTTTCGAACGAAACAATGGCATCACCTTCTTCAAACCTTGAGGACAGCGGATGATCCCAACTGTTTTTGCCGTAATCGAAAGACTCACGGCTAATGAACTTTAAGCCCTCTGTATTGTTCGGAATCGCGAATGCAAGAGAATACGGATCATCCTCCTCACCCGCTTTTTTAACCGTCGAAGGAAACACTAGTATTTCGTCCGTAATTCCCCCTTGTGTCGCTAACAGACGGATACCATCCACAATGATTCCATCTTCTCGTTTCTCGACAAGGTGAAGCGCAACGTTTGCGTCTTTTTGTTCATGCTGCGCTTTGGAGCGGTTCACTTGAGGGTGAATCAGAGTATGCGTGAGGCTAATGTCATGTTCACGCGCGAATTCATAGTAGTTGTATGCATTTTCAGCAAACCGTTTGTCTCCCTCGGCAAATAAGTCATTCGCTATCCCCATTGCCATCACTTCGGCATTTAAGTAATCCGGCGATCGTCCCATCATTCCGCCTGTCATCCGGGCCCATTCCTGAATCGCTCCTCGCCTCTTTTGTAAATCCTCTATCGTTTTTGGCTGAAGAAAAGTCATTCCGACTTTTTTTCCGGTGCTTGGTGATGTATAAAGCATTTTCTCTGGCTTTTCGTATTGGAGATCGTATAAAGAAGCCATTGACTTGACGACTCCTTTTAAGCCGGGATGCTCAGTGACATCCTCGACTTTTTCTCCGTGCAGATAGATGTTGTTTTTCGCTTTTTTTAAGCGTTCAATATACTCTTTTCCTGTTTTTGCGGGCATGCAGGTTTCCTCCTTATGATTGTTTCTTTCCGAATTGCGGAATGTGATGATCACTTATGGAGACATGGATGACTTTAGGCTCTGTATAAAATTCAAAGATGGCATAATGTCCGCCCTCTCTGCCGATTCCGCTTGCTTTTGTGCCGCCGAAAGGAATTCTAAGATCGCGGACGTTTTGGGCATTCACCCATAACATGCCCGCATCAACAGCTTGAGCGACCCGGTGGCCTTTTTTGATATCATTGGTCCATACATAGCCTGCGAGTCCGTATTTGATATCATTGGCCATTTCAATTACTTCTTCTTCCGTTTCAAATTCAATCACAGTCATGACAGGCCCGAAAATTTCTTCCTGTGCAATTTGCATGTTATTATTCGCATTCAGGAGCAGAGTCGGCGGGATAAAATAGCCTGATTGACAATCAACAGGAATCTCTCCTTGCACAACTTCACATCCTTCTTCCTGTGCCAGTTTGATATATGATGCGACTTTCTCATAATGTTCTTTGCCAATCAGCGGGCCAAGCTGTGTAGCCGCATCCATCGGATCCCCGATGACAATGTTGTTCACGCGTTCTTTCAATGCTTGAATGAAGTCATCTTTTATGGCCTTATGAAGAAAAACACGGGAATTCGCGGTGCAGCGCTCTCCATTGAATGAAAAGATTCCCCATACAGCGGCGTCCAGCGCCCGTTCCACATCAGCGTCGTCAAACACAATCAGCGGTGACTTCCCGCCCAGCTCCATTGATGTTTTCTTTAACGTATCAGCGGCATTTTTGATAATGATTGATCCTGTTGTTGTTTCACCCGTAAAGGAAACTGCTTCGACATCAGGATGCGCTACAAGAGATGCGCCCGCCGTTTCACCGAACCCATGAACAATATTGAATACACCTTTTGGCAAGCCTGCTTTATGAATGACCTGAGCTAATTTATTGGCGGTCAGCGGTGATAGTTCAGCCGGTTTTAAGACGACTGTATTGCCAGTAGCCAGTGCCGGGGCCACCTTCCATGTTTCCAGCATGAAAGGCGCGTTCCACGGCGTAATCAGACCCACTACTCCGAGAGGTTGATATACTGTGTAGTTAAGGAACTCTCCATCAACCGGGTAAGCCTCTCCGTGCAGCTTTGTCTGCACCATCCGTGCATAAAAGCGGAAATTCTCAGCAGCTCGTGCCGTCATTTTTTTGGTCTGGCTGATTGGCAGCCCGGTATCAAGCGCTTCCAGCACAGCTATTTCTTCAATTTCTTCGTCGATGACATCCGCAATGCGGTTGATATACGCCATACGTTCCGCAAGTTTCATTGATCCCCATGGACCGGAAACAAATGCTTCCCTTGCAGCCGCAACCGCATTTTGAATATCCGCTTCTTTTCCGGAAGCGACTCTGTTTATCACTTCATTTGTAAAGGGATTGATATTTTCAAATGTCTCTCCATCATTTGCTTCTGCAAATTCCCCATTGATGTATAGTTTGATATCATCTGCTGTTTGATGTCCTTTCCTAGCTTGCGCTGTGTATTGATATTGTTTCATCTTATCCCACCTTTCAACATTTTCACTTTACGGCTGTGACATCAGATAGATTGACATACTTTTGCAATACAGACTTAATTTCCGCTTGCAGTTCTTCTGAAGGGAGATCCATTGGGAGACGCAGGACTGGCTCTATTTTGTTCATCATGCCGAGCGCCGCTTTTAAAGGAGCCGGGTTTGTATCTTTAAAGAGCACATCGTTTAGCTCCATCAGATCATAGTGAAGATCTTGCGCCCGTTTGACATCACCTTCAGCCCAAGCATTGTAGACATCAGCGACCTGTTTTGGCGCGACATTTGCGGTGGCCGATATGTGGCCGGCTCCGCCAATCGCAAGCATTGGATAACAAAGCAACTCAATTCCGGAATATAAGAGAAAATCTCGCCCGCATTCTTTAAGCACGCGGTTAATATGTTCAAAATCTTTATTAGATTCCTTAGCGCCGATAATATTCGGACAATCGCGATGTAATTTTGCCAGCGTTCCTACTTCAAGGTTCACGGCTGTTCTGCCAGGGATGTTATAAACGATAATTGGAATTTGCACAGAATCTGCAATAGCCTTGAAGTGTTTATACAAAGCGTGCTGAGACGGTTTATTGTAATAAGGGACAATAACAAGGGCAGCATCAGCACCCATCTCTTCTGCCTTTTTCGTTAAATAAAGGGCTTCTTTATGATTCGTTGAACCCGTTCCAGGAACAAAAGGAACCCTTCCGTTTACTGCTTGGCATGCATGTTCCATTACCTTCACTCGTTCTTCAATTGTCAGCGAGCTTGGCTCACCTGTCGTTCCGGTGACTGAAATACCGTGGCTTCCGCTTTCAATATGCCAATGAATTAATTCTTCCAGTTTGTTGAAGTCAACAGAACCATCCGTTTGAAAAGGTGTTACAATTGGTGCAATAGAACCTCTTAATTTTTGTTTGCTTTCTTCATAGTTCTTCATTGTGATAATCTCCTTTACTTTACAAATGTAAGTGTTTACAATTCAGAATATATAAATAATTCTGAAGTGAATGCCTTGTCATCAATGTATCATGTAGATTCCCATATGAAAAATATTGAAAAAGTTGCTTTTCTATATGAAAAACATATATATGTGAAAGGGTGATGTTGATGGACGTAAGACAGCTCCGATATTTTTCTGTCATTGCAGAGGAAAAACAGATCACAAAAGCGGCTAAAAAACTGCACATGGCTCAGCCGCCGCTCAGCCAGCAGCTGAAATTACTGGAGGAAGAACTCGGCGTTAAGCTGATCGACAGAAACGGCCGATCTTTGGAACTGACCCAAGCAGGCGAGGTGCTGTATCAAAAAGCGAAGGATTTATTAATCTATCTCGAAGAAACTAAAAAAGAAGTTAAAGAGATTGGTAACGGCTTGAAAGGCAACCTTGCAATTGGCTCAGTCAAGACCAGCTTTTCTCTTATTCCTGAACGAATCAGCTATTTTCGAAAGTATTATCCCCGTGTTAGTTTTACGATTAAAGAAGGTGATACTTTTACTTTGGCAGAGGAGTTGAAAAACAGAACAATTGAATTAGCGATTATAAGGCTGCCCTTCAATCTCGACCTTTTCTCCCATTTACCTCTTCACTCAGACTGTTTTGTTGCTGTGATACCTGATCGATGGCACTATGAACATGGCATTTCCATGGAAGAAGCCGCGCGGCTGCCGCTCATTATGCTGAGTACGATGAAGGGAGCGGGTCTTTACAGTTTAGTCATGAATGAGTTTAAGCAGAAAGGCCTTATACCTGAAGTCGTGTGCCGGACACCTGACGCCGCTATGGTTCTGTCTCTTGTGCGGGCGGGGGTAGGTGCGGCATTGCTTCCCCAATCCGCTCTGACAGCATTGCCGCTTACCGGTGTGAAAGCTGTTCCCATTTCCGATGCCGATATTTATACAGAAACAGTCGTCATTTGGCTGAAAGATCGCTATCTTTCCAAAAACGCCCGTCATTTTTTACATACGTTTACCGAGGAAGATGTCATGCTTCCTCGGTCTCTCTAATATGCCTGCTTCAAAATAGCCATCACATCTTGAACATTCGCTTTTCTTGGATTGAATTGAATGCTGTGTTCATTTAACGCATCTATCGCAATCGTTTCAAAGTCCTCCTTTGCTACGCCAGTCTCACGCAAAGGCGGGATTTTTACTTTCTTGCAAAGCTCAGCCACAGCTTTAATCACTCTGCATGCTGCTTCTTCATCTGAATCTTGTGCTGTTTCTATACCCATTGAAGCGGCGATTTGCCGATATTTCTTTCGAACCGATGCGTCGCCTGCGTTATAGCTCATGACATAGGGAAGCACTGCCGCATTTGCCAAACCATGAGGCAGGCCGCAATGCGCGCTCAAAGGGTGTGCGATCGCATGGACTAAACCGAGAACTGCCGAATTAAAAGCAAACCCGGCAAACAAGCTTCCCAACAGCATGTTGCTCCTCACTTCCACTTCGTTTCCGTTTTTCACTGCCTGCTCAAGATTCTGATAAATGAGACTGATCCCTTTTAAAGCATTGTGGTCAGAAATCGGAGATGAGGCCTTAGACAAAAAAGCCTCTATTGCATGAGTAAGAGCATCCATACCTGTAAATGCTGTCACATTAGGCGGAAGCTTTTTAGTCAGCACTGGGTCTAATAAGGCAATATCCGCACTGCAGTTTTTTCCATGTATGACCATTTTTTTCTTGCGCGCAAGATCGGTCACAACAGTGAAGTCTGTGGCTTCACTTGCTGTGCCGGCCGTTGTTGGAATAGCAATCAAGGGCTTTGTGTTATGAAAAACGAGATCAGAGCCTTCATATTGACGAATCGGCGAAGGGTTTGTCAGCAATATATTAACGGCCTTTGCCGTATCTATACTGCTTCCCCCTCCTACAGCAACAATTCCGTCAACCTGTGTGCTTCTTGCCGCCTCAGCAGCTTCTTCAATTGATGCTTCATCTGGATTGGGAATGACACCGCCGTACTCCGAGCATGTCAGGCCGGAAGCTTCTAGGCTTGACATAATATCATCCGCAATTCCTGCCGCTTTGATCCCAGGGTCATATACACATAATACCTTTTCCATTCCTAGATCAGCCGCAATCCGTCCCGTATCTTTTGATACTCCGCTGCCAAAATAAATCTTGCTCGAGATGTTAAATGTAAACATCGTCCTTCACTCCTTCGGTTTTCGTCTGAAGATGGCTTTCTCCAATCATGGATTTCACAACAATATCATCAAAATTTCCCTTAACTCCTCTAGTGCGGCTCAAGACGGTCCCCACATAGCAACCTAAAAATCCAAGCGGTATGGAGATAATTCCCGGGGATGTCAGCGGGAACAGCGCCTCTCCCGTAAAAATAGCCGCGCCAGGCACAGGATCCCACACACTTGGGCTCAGCATTACCAGAACAATCGTCGAGAGCAGTCCCGTCAGCATTCCAGTAATAGCGCCAATATGGTTAAATGTTTTCCAAAAAAGGGTAAACAAAATGACAGGGAAGTTAGAGCTGGCAGCAACGGTTAACGCCAACGAGGAAAGAAATGCGACGTTCATAGACTGAACAAATAACGCAATCAAAATGGCCATAACCGTAATTCCGACAGACGCAGCCCGCGCCATTCTTACCTGCTGTTGCTCTGTCGCTTTTCCGTCTTTTACAATTTCATTATAAAAGTCATGTGAAAACGCGGTTGCGCCTGACATTACAATACCTGCCACCACCGCCAAGATAGTCGCAAAGGCCACAGCGGCGATAAAAGAAAATAAAAGATCTCCGCCTAAAAAGTCAGCCAGCAGCGGAGCCGCCATGTTGCCGGCGCCGTTAGCAGCTTTAATGGCTTTTTCCCCTACAAATTTAGCTGCTCCAAAGCCGAGTATAATGGTCATGAGATAAAACAATCCGATAATCCAGGCCGAATATACCACCGATTTTCGTGCCGTTTGTGCATCAGGAACAGTTAAAAAGCGAATAAGCAAATGCGGTAATCCAGCCGTTCCCAGTACAAGCCCCAAAGTAAGTGAAATAGCATCAAGTCCATTCCCATATTTTACACCTGGATGTAAATACGCCTCTTTTAATGATGTGGCGCTCTTCATCTCCTCAAAAATCGCCATCACATTAAAATCAAATTTTCCCAATACAAGCAAAAAGATAATAAATGTTCCTGTAAAAAGCAGTACGGCTTTTATCATTTGAACCATACTCGTTGCAGTCATTCCTCCAAAGATGACAAACATCAGCATAATAACCCCGACCGCCCCTACCGACAGTTCGTAGGGAACATTCAGCAGCAATCTAAATAAAGTGCCTGCCGCCACCAGTTGAGCGATCATATAAAATATAGAAATTGAAAGCGTATTAAAGGCTGTCACCCCTCGCACTTGTTTCCTCTTAAAACGAACATCTATCATGTCAGCAAGTGTATAGGTGCCTAAGTTGCGGAGAGGTTCCGCCACAAGGAGCATCACAATCACATAAGAGACAAGTGCCCCATACACCAAAAATATTCCGTCAAACCCGATAAGGGAAACCGCTCCAATTAACCCTAAAAATGACGAGGCTGACATAAAATCTCCAGAAATGGCTAAGCCATTTTGCCATCCGCTGAGCCCGCCCCCAGCCGTATAAAAGCTTTTTGCGCCACTCGTTCGTTTTGAAGCAAAATAAGTCACCCATAATGATAACAACAGTATTGCTGTAAACATTAAAATAACCGACACATTCATAAATGTTCACCCCTACTTCTTATCGCTTCCGCCATACTGTCAAACTGCCTTGCCTTTCTGATGTACATGAAACAGATCAGCCAAGTCAGGACAAACTGGCCATAAAAGAAGACCCATCCAAGTGAAATGGCTCCAAATACCTGAATAGTTAAAACATCAGTATAAAAAGCAAGCAATGGAAGCAACAGCGCAAAGGCCAGAGCAAACAATGCAACTGAAATGTTAAAACGCATTCTGGCACGCATCAATGTTTTGTAATCCTCAGTCAACAGTCTCCTTTGGTTCACAACATAGCCCTCCTCTATTTTTTGAAAGCGTTTACAAAAATGAATTTATCATATACGATTCGCTTTGAATAATACAAATAACATAGGTTTTAGATCTTAAAAAAATATACAATGGGCTCGACACTTGGCGGATGATTATTAATCGCGCAAATGGCAAAGTTTTTATATATTTATTTTGTATAAAAAGACAAGAAAATGCATATGCATTCTTTTCTACGATACATGATATATTTTAATAAAGATAAAATTACAGACCTAAATAAGGAGGAAAAAAATGTCTATCTCATACCAGAAGACCATGAACTCAAAACAAGTCGAAGTATTTATTTCAAATATGGAAGAAACGAAATGGGAGCCTTTTGTGGTGGAAGGAATGGAACTTGGACAAGCTCACGTACTAAGAACTGATATCGAAACAGGGACAGTGTCCGGCTTATGGAAGCATTCACCTGAAGAACATCCAGACGGCATGCCATTTTTGATACATGGCAATGAAACATTCTATGTCTTACAAGGTAGCGCTGAATTGTATACGCCTGATGGTGAAGTCATTCAATTGAAAAAAGGCGATATGTTTTCTGGTTCAGATGGATTTTCCGCTACTTGGAAGACAACCGCACCATTTATAAAGTTTTATACTATCAGCTCCGCAAATTGAACAATTTATCATGAAGAGGAGGCAAAAACACATTGAGTAAAAGACAAGAACAGTATGACGTTATCATTATCGGAGCAGGGTTTACAGGGGTAACAGCTGCTAGAGAACTTAGCCATAAGGGTTTTCGCACGCTTATCTTGGAAGCAAGAGATCGTTTAGGTGGACGCACATGGCATGATAGACGTTTAGGAATTGATTTAGAAATGGGCGGAACCTGGGTCCATTGGTTTCAACCATACGTTTGGGCTGAAATTGGAAGATACGGTTTAGACGTTGTTCCATCACCTGTTCCTAATACGCTGTATTGGATTGCGGACGGCAAACGACATGAAGGGAAACCAGACGAATTTTTTTTAAAAATAGATGGGCCCAACCAGAGACTTTTAGAGCCCGCGCGCCGTTGCTTTCCGCTTCCATACATCCCTTTATCCTCAGAAGAGATTCACGACATTGATCAGAGTACATTGAAAGAAAAACTTGCTGAGTTACAACTATCAGACGAAGAGCATGATATGATGGACAGCATGTGGTCCTTGAATTTCAACAGCCCTCTGGATGAAGCGGGATTTTCACAAGCGCTCCACTGGGCAGCGTTGTCAGATTATAATTGGAAACTGATGATGGACATCTGTTCCAGCTATAAACTGACAAAAGGGACAAAAACACTGATTGAATGTATTTTCAACGATGCCAAAACAGATATCCTATTTTCCTCCCCAGTAAAACGAGTCAATAAAATTGATAGCGGTTACAAAGCTATAACATATGCAGGTGATGAATATACTGCAAAAGCCGTAATTAATACGCTCCCGGTTAACATTTTAAACAGCATTACGTTCTCACCTCCGCTTTCCGCAGAAAAAACGATGGCTTGTACTGAAAAACAAAGCAGCAAAGGAGTTAAGTTTTGGGCGAAAATAAAAGGAGTTACCGAACCTTTTGCAGCTTTTGCCCCTTCACGGTATCCTATTCATTATGCCCAATTTGAATATGTTCAAGGAGCTGACGGGATTATTGTCGGTTTTGGGGCTGATGCTGAAAAGCTTGATCCGAATAATCGAACTGAGGTTGAATCTGCACTTCGACACCTTTTGCCTGACATTAAAGTGCTTGAGTCCTGCGGACATAATTGGGTTAACGACCCATTTTCTGGAGAGACGTGGACCATGAAGAAGAAAGGACAGCTAACATCTTATTTGTCTGCTCTTCAGGAGCCTGAGGAAGGTATATTTATTGGAGGTTCAAGTTATGCCAACGGCTGGGCAGGATTTATTGACGGCGCTATAGAAAGTGCTTACGCAGTTAGCCGGCTTGTATGTTCTTACCTAAATAATGAATTTGCCACGGGATCCGCAGTTAAAAAATAAAGTCAAAGAAAGGGCTTGCCCCCTTTCAAATATTTAAAAGAGCCACTCCAGCATTTTATAGATGCTAAAAGATATACTTACAATAAATCCTTTTTTTCCACTTTTTTGTTTGCTAAATATCTAATTAAAATGACTTGAACTTAATATCAGACTCTGTTACAATTCATTTCATAGCTAATGATTCTGATAATTTAAGGCAGGCATAAATAGTGAAACGTTCCTATCAACATCAACAGCTTCGGAAAGAAGAACACGACACACTTTCTAAGCTTAAACAAATGCCCATCGAGTCACTCAACCTCGAAGCCATATCGATTGCGACGAATCTGTATCGATCTGCGCAAAAGCTCCGTATCAAAATGGAGACTAAGGTTCTTTCTTCCTATGGCCTTTCTTGGACAGCTTTCTCCATCCTTTATGATCTATGGGTATGGGGAGCACTCGAAACGAGAAAAGCTGCTGAGCTGTCAGACATTTCAACAGCTACAGCAAGCAACGTAATCAAAACGCTCGAAAAAAAGAATTTTTGCCGTAAAAGCATCGATACAAGAGATCGGCGACTCGTTTTTGTCTCCATCACTGATTCCGGCAAACAAGCTATTGAAGAACTCTACCCGGAGTTTCACAAAGGGGAAACTGAGCTTATTACGGGCATGACGATAGACGAACAAAAAACATTGACAGAGCTGCTTAGAAAGGTAGCTGACAATCTTCATACAACATAAGCTTTGACGGGAATCCAGTAGCGGTTTGTCTCCCTGTTTCAGAGAGCCGGCGGCAGGTGCGAGCCGGCGCACAGGCAAACGTGAATTACCTCCCCAAGCTTTCTTTGTGAACCTTAGTAGCAAAGAACGGGAAACCGTTATTCGAATGAGCGGAAGACGATGTCTTCAACCAGGGTGGTACCGCGTGCATTGAGCCACGTCCCTTATCGGGATGGGCTCTTTTTTGTGTTTTTAAAAAAGGAGGAAGAAAGATGAAAACATTTGAACAGCTCACAGCAGCACAGCAAAAAGAAGTCGAAAGACAGCTACAGCTATACATGACAGGCGCCCAAGAAGTCATACCGCCGGAGGAATTAAGGGCGAAGCTCGTTAAATCGATTTCGACAGGCACACCGCTTAAAATTAAGCTCGGATTAGATCCGTCTGCACCGGATGTACATTTGGGCCATACGGTTGTGTTAAACAAGCTTCGCCAATTTCAAGAAAACGGCCACATAGTCCAGCTGTTAATTGGGGATTTCACAGGAAAAATCGGTGATCCGACCGGAAAGTCAGCAGCCAGAAAGCAGCTGACTGATGAAGAAGTTCAGCACAACGCCAAAACATATTTTCAGCAATTCGGAAAAGTGCTGGATCCTGAAAAAGTCGAGCTACACTACAACTCGAAATGGCTGAAAACATTGAATCTGGAGGATGTCATTGAATTGGCAGGCAAAATAACCGTAGCCCGCCTGATGGAGCGCGACGACTTTGAAGAACGCATCGCTATGCAAAAACCGATCTCGCTTCATGAATTCTTTTACCCATTGATGCAGGGATACGATTCCGTCATTCTGGAAAGCGATATTGAACTTGGCGGAACAGACCAGCATTTCAATGTACTGATGGGACGGCACTTCCAAGAACGGTACAACAAAGAAAAACAAATCGTCATCCTGATGCCGCTATTAGAAGGCTTGGACGGTGTTGAGAAAATGTCGAAATCGAAACATAACTACATCGGCATTGACGAACATCCAAACGACATGTACGGGAAAACGATGTCACTGCCCGACAGCCTTATGAAAAAATACATCCACTTGGCAACAGACTTAGAGCTTGAAGAGAAAAAACAACTCGTGAAAGACTTAGAAACCGGCGCCGTTCATCCAAGGGATGCCAAAATGCTTTTAGCCAAAACACTCGTCCGAATGTATCACGGAGCGGATGCCGCTGAAGCCGCCGAACACTCATTTAAAACAGTCTTTCAGGAAAACAGCCTGCCAGAGGATATTCCGGCTGTGAACTGGAAAGGCGAGAAAACGATAGCGATTATTGATCTGCTCGTCAAGCTAGAGCTCCTCTCTTCGAAGAGCGAGGCGCGCCGCATGATTCAAAACGGAGGTGTCCGAATTAACGGAGAGAAAATAACAGATATCCACGCTGATGCAGTGATAAAGGAAAATATGATCATCCAAGTCGGCAAACGCAAGTTTTTAAAACTCCAATAGTCTGATATCCCGACGCGCTTATGACCTGTCTTTCATAAGCGTTTTTTTGCAGGTATAAAGCACTGTCTTTTCAAAAACGCTCTCCCTTTTGCAGGAAATTCCTTTAGCATCCCGAAATATTCCCCATCCATACATTTAGGGGAGGTTTAATTCTGATGAAAAAGCTTTTGACTGTAATGACGATGGCCGTTTTAACTGCTGGCACGATCATCATGCCGGCACAGAGCGTCACCCCTGCCGCGCGCGCTGTTCAAATATCAGATAGCGAGCGAGAGCTCCCATTCAAAGCAAAGCGTGCGTATTCAACCATTTCTCAGCTTAGTGAAACAATCGGTCCCAGAATAGCCGGAACTGCCGCTGAAAAAAAGAGTGCCCTGTTAATCGCTTCATCCTTGAAAAAATTAAAACTTGATGTGAAGGTTCAACGTTTCGGTATCCCTGACCGGCTTGAGGGAACGCTGTCTTCAGCAGGACGCGATATTCTTCTCCGAGCGGCATCCGGCTCTGCCCCGACTGAAGAACAAGGGCTGACGGCTCCGCTTTACAATGCCGGCTTGGGCTATCCAGAGGACTTCACCGCTGACGTTAAGGGCAAAATTGCCTTGATTTCCAGAGGAGATCTTACATTTTACGAGAAAGCCAAAAATGCCGAAGCCGCCGGAGCCAAGGCTGTCATCATTTATAACAACAAAGAAAGCCTCGTGCCTGTGACGCCAAACCTGTCGGGAAATAAAGTCGGCGTTCCTGTCGTCGGAATTAAGAAAGAAGACGGTGAAACCCTTACTCAGCAAAAAGAAGCAACTTTAAAACTAAACGCAATCACAAACCAAACCTCCCAGAACATCATCGGAATCAAAAAACCAAAGAACATCAAACATCCAGACATTGTGTACGTGACGGCCCATTACGACAGTGTTCCTTTTTCGCCCGGAGCAAATGACAACGGCTCAGGAACCTCTGTCATGCTGGAAATGGCGCGCGTCTTAAAAAGCATTCCTTCTGACAAAGAAATCCGCTTTATCGCTTTCGGCGCTGAAGAGCTCGGCCTGCTCGGCTCCTCTCATTATGTAGATCACCTATCGGATAAAGAGCTGAAACGAAGTGAAGTGAACTTTAACTTAGACATGGTAGGCACAAGCTGGGAGAATGCGTCTGAGCTGTATGTCAACACATTGGACGGCCAATCTAACTATGTTTGGGAATCCAGCCATACGGCCGCTGAAAAAATTGGGTTTGACAGCCTGTCTCTCACACAGGGAGGATCATCTGATCATGTGCCGTTCCACGAAGCCGGCATTGATTCCGCCAACTTTATTTGGGGAGACCCAGAAACAGAAGAAGTTGAGCCGTGGTACCACACCCCTGAAGACTCGATCGAACATATCAGCAAAGAACGCCTTCAGCAAGCCGGTGATCTTATAACCGCCGCTGTCTATCAAGCTGTGAAAAAAGAGAAGAAACCAAAAGCCATTAAGAAACAAATGAAGGTCAAGGCCTCCGACATTTATGAAGATATCAAATAAAAAAGACGGCGCATTGCTGCCGTCTTTTTTTAATCCACTTCTTTCTTAATCCCCAGCATTTTCTCATCTAGATAATGGGCAATCTCCGCCGCTTCCTTCAGCTCATCTGTTAATTGCTTAGGAACGTCATTGTTCAATTTATAGTAAATTTTATGTTCAAGGCTCGCCCAGAAATCCATCGCGATCGTCCGGATTTGAATTTCTGCTTTGACGTATTCCACACGGTTCGTTAAATTCACAGGCATCTCAATGATTAAATGCAGACTTCGGTAGCCGTTCGGTTTTGGCGTCTGGATATAATCCTTCACTTTTACAATTCTCAAATCTTCATGCTGCTTTAGCACGTTAACGACATTATAAATATCAGAAATAAAGGAACAAATGATACGCACACCGGCAATGTCATTGATGTGCTCCTTCATTTCCTTCGTCGTAATCTCGCAGCCCTTTCTCATTAACTTATTCACGATGCTTTCAAAGCTTTTGACACGGGATTTCGTATGTTCAATCGGGTTGTGTCCGTGAATGAGGTTATATTCCTGGCTGATAATTGAGAACTTTGTATCCAAGGCATCGAGCGCAAATTTATAAACTAATAATTCATTTTTCCAATCTTCCATTACTGTTTTTAAATCGTCCATATGTGTTACAGATAAATCCATTTTCGTCATCTCCTTTAACGGATCTTTATCCGCTGTCCATGTACTAGACGTGCCTGCCTGCAGCATGGTTTTATGAATTTTTTTATAAAATGCGGTCGAATGTAACAAAAAAAGACCGCAAGAAATAAGCGGTCTTTCTTTTTATCGGAAATAGCTGATCAATAATCCGATCGAGAGCAGGAATCCGAAAAATGTATTCGTTTGGGCTGTTGATTTCATTGCGACAATCATATTCATCGGCATTTCTTTTTGGACGAAGCCCTTCACTGCCTGAACCGGCTTAGGCACGCTCAAAAAGACGACAAACAGCCACGGGCTTACAGCACCGGTAATAACCAGGCCGACAACCCAGATATAAGCGACGGCAAATGACGCAGCTAACAGAGTGACAGCACCCTTATGCCCCATCAAAATCGCCAATGTTTTGCGTCCGCCTTTTTTGTCCTCTTCAATATCACGAATGTTGTTCGACAGGTTAATTGCGCCGACAAGAATCGCAATCGGGATCGAAATCAAAATGCTTTGCATATTGATCTTATCTGTCTGAATAAAAAACGAAATCAGCACAAACACCGAACCCATGCAAATGCCTGAGAATAACTCACCGAACGGCGTGTACGCAATCGGCAGCGGCCCGCCTGTATACAGGTATCCGATCGCCATGCCGACAAGGCCGATTAGAGCGAGCCACCAGCTGCTGCTTGCGCAAATATAGACGCCGAGCAAAATGGCAATCCCGTATGATGCGAGAGCTAATTGCAAAATCGTCTTAGGCTTCATTCCGTGGCGTACAATCGCACCTCCGATTCCGACAGATTCTGCTGTATCTAACCCGCGTTTAAAATCATAGTATTCATTAAATAAGTTCGTCGCGATCTGGATCCATAGGCAAGAAAACAGCATAGCCAGAAACAGCAGCAGATCAACCTTCACATAAAACATCGCCAAAACCGTTCCGAGCAGCACAGGCACAAACGATGCGGTTAACGTATGAGGACGGGTTAACTGCCAAAGGATCTGCCCCATGCTTTCTTTTTCCGGCGCTGTCTGACCCTCACCCTTATTTGTTTGGTTCATCTTCCCTCTTCCTTTCTATTAAAAGGCTTACTTTTTTTCAGCCGGCAGCTTGATAAAAACTCCTTTTGCTTCCTTATCTATCATAATGACTTCTCCCTCATTTCACAAGATACCGCAAGAAGGCGTTTTCTTTCTTATTATACGCTTTCTGCCCCGATTTCATGAGGTTTCTGCTTTTACCTGAACAAACAGCTACAGAAAAATTTTTTTAAGTGCAATACGCTTTTTAAAAGTTAAGAAAGATCTTTTGTCTCCATTGATCTTTACCTTTTTATGAATCAGCCCAAGCTCTTGCAGGTATAAAGATTCATTTTCAAAAGAAGACGCCGATATATTAATCTGAGGGAGATTAGGGAAAAAATGAAACTTTTTGAGCATCTAATCGTCAAATACTCATGTGATTGTCGAAAAAACGGGAAGGGAATTTTTGATATGCTGCAATTGATGAAACAGCTGTATGAAAAGCCCGCTGTCAAGTGGACATGTCATACAGGATTTTATTTGATGATACTGCTTGTTTTGTTTTTTATGTATGGTTTTCACACCGCGAATACCGGTTCATATATTTATAACGATTTCTAATTGGAGAGAGAATAATGATGAAACTTTTACATGCTATTCAAACACATGCGGAATCTTATCCGCAAACCGATGCCTTCCGCTCTCAAGGCCAGTCGCTCACGTATCAGGAATTATGGGAGCAGTCTGACCGCGCGGCTGCCGCGATTCAAAAACGCATTTCCGGAGAAAAGAAATCTCCTATCCTTGTGTACGGCCATATGGAGCCGCACATGATCGTTTCCTTCTTAGGGAGCGTCAAAGCGGGTCATCCTTATATTCCGGTTGATCTGTCCATTCCGTCCGAGCGGATTGCGAAAATTATCGAAAGCTCTGGAGCAGAATTGCTGATCCATACAGCCGGACATCCAATTGACGCAGTCAGCCAGCAGATTCAGACGGTATCAGCAGAAGAACTGCTGGAAAACGCAGACGGCTCTGTCAGCCAAGATCAATGGGTCAAGGAACACGAGACGTTTTATATCATTTACACTTCCGGAAGCACAGGAAATCCGAAAGGCGTGCAGATTTCCGCTGCGAATCTTCAAAGCTTTACAGACTGGATTTGTGTAGACTTTCCAGTCAACGGAGGAAAAACATTTTTAAATCAAGCGCCGTTTTCATTTGATTTATCAGTCATGGATCTTTATCCGTGCCTTCAATCAGGCGGGACTTTACACTGCGTGACAAAGGATGCGGTGAATAAGCCGAAAATCTTATTCGAAGAGCTGAAAAAGTCCGGGCTGAATGTGTGGACATCAACACCTTCCTTTGTGCAGATGTGCCTGATGGACCCGGGTTTTTCACAGGACCTGCTGCCTGAAGCGGACACATTTATGTTTTGCGGAGAAGTTCTTCCGGTTTCTGTTGCAAAAGCGCTGCTTGAGCGTTTTCCGAAAGCAAAAATCTTTAATACGTACGGTCCGACTGAAGCGACAGTGGCTGTCACATCCGTTGAAATTACAAGTGACGTCATCAGCCGCAGCGAATCGCTTCCAGTGGGCTTCGCCAAACCTGATATGAACATTTTCATTATGGATGAACAGGGACAGCCACTTCCTGAAGGAGAAAAAGGAGAAATCGTCATCGCAGGGCCGAGCGTAAGCCGAGGCTACCTTGGTGAACCTGAGCTGACGGAAAAAGCGTTTTTCTCTTATGAAGGCCAGTGGGCATACCGGACGGGTGATGCTGGTTATATGCAAGATGGTCAGATTTTCTGCCAAGGGCGTTTGGATTTCCAAATTAAACTTCACGGCTACCGAATGGAGCTGGAGGAAATTGAGGTCCATGTCAGACAGTCTCAGTACGTTCGCTCTGCTGTCGTGATCCCGTATCAGCCAAACGGAACAGTTGAGTACCTGATCGCTGCTATTGTGCCTGAGGAGCATGAGTTCCAGAAGGAATTCCAGCTGACAAGCGCCATTAAAAAAGAGCTTGCCGCTTCCCTTCCGGCGTATATGATCCCGAGAAAATTCATTTATCAGGATCACATCCAAATGACGGCTAACGGCAAAATCGACCGGAAACGCATCGGCGAAGAGGTTCTTGTATGACGCCTTACAGCTCGTTTTTATTCTTTATACTGCTTGGCATTCTTCTTCTGCCGACGATCATTCTCGGCCTGAACGGAAAAAGATTTCAAGCATACAACATGTTCATATCTATCATTATATTGGCTTTAATTTTTTCGCACGACTTACACGGGGTCATCGCACTGTGTCTGTTTACGATATGGCAGGTGCTTTTGATCAGCGGCTATCTGGCGTACCGGCAGAAAGCGAACAGCGGCTTTGTCTTTTGCGGAGCTGTTATCGCTTCGATTCTGCCTTTATTTTTGTCAAAAATATGGCCGTTCCTTTCACACCCGCAGCCGCATCATCCGCCAGAAAACCTGATCAGCTTTTTAGGGATTTCGTATCTAACCTTTAAAGGCGTTCAGCTGATTATGGAAGCAAGAGACGGCCTGCTGAAAGAACAGCTGCCGCTGCACCGCCTGCTGTATTTCATCCTGTTTTTCCCGACGATTTCCTCCGGTCCGATCGACAGATACCGCCGATTCGTCAAGGATGAACAGAAGGCTTGGACGAAAGAAGAATACGCCGACCTATTGTATACAGGGATTCATAAGATCTTTATCGGTTTCCTGTACAAGTTTATTATCGGCTATGCAATCAATACGTACTTCATCATGAATCTTCCCGCGATCACGCACAATAAGATTCTTGGGAACCTGCTGTACATGTACGGCTACAGCATGTATTTATTCTTTGATTTCGCCGGCTACACGATGTTTGCCGTCGGGGTCAGCTATATTATGGGCATTAAATCACCGGAAAACTTTAATAAACCGTTTATCAGTAAAAATATTAAAGATTTCTGGAATCGCTGGCATATGTCTCTGTCATTCTGGTTCAGAGATTATGTGTTCATGAGATTCGTATTTTGGATGACAAAGAAAAAGTGGATCAAAAACCGTATGGCCGTTTCAAACATCGGGTATTTCCTGCTGTTTATGCTGATGGGGGTTTGGCACGGGCTCGCGCCGCAATATATCATCTACGGCCTCTATCACGCCGTGCTGATGACGTGTTACAACTTTTTCGAGAAGTGGAATAAGAAATACAAATGGCTTCCGTCCAATCGCTGGACAACCATTCTTGCGATTGTGATCACGTTCCACTTCGTTTGCTTCGGGTTTTATATTTTCTCAGGAAAACTATTTCATCACCACCATTAAAGGAGATTAGAAAGCTATGGATTTTAAACAAGAGGTATTAGACGTTTTAGCAGAGGTTTGCCAGGATGACATCGTAAAGGAAAATCCTGATATTGAAATTTTTGAAGAAGGTTTGCTTGATTCTTTTGGAACAGTAGAATTGCTGCTTGCGATTGAAAACCGTTTTGATATTTTAGTGCCGATCACTGAGTTTGATCGGGATGTTTGGAATACGCCTAACAACATTGTAAATCAGCTGTCTGAGTTGAAATAATGAAAAAGCGTTTTTTCGGTCCAATTATTTTGGCGTTTATTCTATTCGCAGGCGCCATCGCAATTCCATCTTCATGGCTGACAGGCTTCATCACTGATAAGCAGGTGAAAGAGTCAGCAACCGCCTTGAACCCGAGTATGTTTCAAGGGCTATATTTACAAGATCAAATGCTCAAAGATCCGGCATATCTTCCGATTTACGGGTCTTCTGAGCTTTCCCGGCTGGACGAGTTCCACCCATCTAATTATTTTCAGGTAAACAATGAGGGGTTCACGCCATACCTTGTCGGCAAAGGCGGGTCCCAGTCATTGATTCATTCCTTAAACTTCGCTGCCCATATGGATCAGCTGAAGGGCAAAAAAATCGTATTCATCGTGTCTCCGCAATGGTTTATTAAACGCGGGTCTGATGAACAGCATTTCGCGCCGAACTATTCTGCGCTGCAAGGGCTTGATTTGGCATTTAACGAGCAGATCGACCCTGATGTGAAAAAGAAAATGATGAAACGCATGCTGCGCTTTAAGGCCGTACAAAATGATGCGATTCTTTGCGAGCTGTATAAAGCAATGGTAAACGGCCAGACGTGGAAAGTGAACGCGCTGAAGCCGGCCGCAAAAGTATATTACAGCATGCTCGAAAAGAAAGACCTGTATTATTCAACGACGGAATCATCCGGGCCAAAGCGTTATATCTCTCAGTCTGTAAAAGATAAGTCATGGTCTGAATTGAATAAACTCGCAGATCAATCAGGCAAACGCCACTCAGGATCTAACGATTTTCATATTGACAATCCAGTTTATAAAAAGCTGAAGCCGAAAGTGCCTAAGCTGAAAGGGAAAAACAAAGGAAGATCGTATGCGGTGTCACCGGAATACGGCGATTTTGAAATGATGCTTGATATCCTGAAGGATGCGGGTGCAGAGCCTATGTTTGTCACCATCCCTGTCAATGGAAAATGGTACGACTACACTGGCTTCCCGAAAAAAGGCCGCACTGATTATTACAAAAAAGTAAATAAGCAGATTAGAGCGAAGGGCTTCCAGGTTGCTGATTTTTCAGGACATGAATATGACCCATATTTCATGAAAGATACCATCCACATCGGCTGGAAAGGCTGGGTGTATGTCGATAAAGCAATTGACGAGTTTTATAAAACCGGAAAAGTCACGTCATCCTGAGCATCTCATAGGACGCGGCTGCATATTTCCTGCTAAGATTTGAAATAGTAAAGGAATCACAGCCAACTAGTAAGAGGTGGTACATCAATGAAGATGACAGGCAATACGATTTTAATCACAGGGGGGTCCGCTGGCATCGGGCTTGAGCTTGCCAAGCGCCTGCTGGAACTTGGCAATGAAGTTATCATTTGCGGACGCAGCGAAGCGCGGCTTACAGAAGCGAAGCAGCAGCTCCCAAACATCCATACAAAGCAATGTGATGTTGCAGACCGTTCGCAGCGGGAAGCATTGTATGAATGGGCTTTAAAGGAATTTCCGAACCTGAATGTTCTCGTCAACAACGCTGGCATTCAAAAGGAAATTGACTTCAAAAAAGGGACGGAAGAGCTTTTTGTGGACGGAGATGAAATTGAACTTAATTTTCAAGCGCCTGTCCATTTATCAGCCCTTTTCACGCCTCATTTGATGAAGCAGCCCGAGGCAGCAATCGTTCAGGTCACATCCGGGCTTGCATTTAACCCGTTAGCTGTTTATCCGGTGTACTGCGCAACGAAAGCGGCGCTTCACTCGTTCTCGCTTACACTGAGACACCAGCTCCGCGACACGAGCGTGGAAGTGATTGAAATGGCACCGCCTATGGTTGACACGGGCTTAAACCAAAAATCACGCGATAAACAAGGCCTGACGTACCGCGGCATTTCAGCTGAAGAATATGTTCAGTATTTCTTGGACGGCTTGAAGGAAGGCAAACAAGAGATTACAAATGAACGTGTTGAAGGTCTTCGAAATGCCACTCGGGCCGATTATGACAGAGTGTTCGAGCAAATGAACACGCAGGAGAATTAATTTCTCCTGCTTTTTTCTTATGAATTTCTTACAAATTTGAGCAAACCTATTGCGAATATTTGTTGAAGGTATACAATAGAATATAAATTATTTTCAAATAAGTTTGATAATATAAACAATTTAACAGCAGGGAGATTGACCATGACTAAACAAACGATTCGCGTTGAATTGACATCAACAAAAAAACCAAAACCAGATCCAAATCAGCTTTCGTTCGGGAGAGTGTTTACAGACCACATGTTTGTAATGGACTATGCGGCGGATAAAGGATGGTACGATCCAAGAATCATTCCTTACCAACCCATTCCAATGGACCCGGCCGCAATGGTCTATCACTACGGCCAAACCGTGTTTGAAGGGTTAAAGGCCTACGTGTCAGAGGATGACCATGTCCTGCTTTTTAGACCGGAAAAAAATATGGAGCGTCTGAATCAATCAAACGACCGCCTCTGCATCCCGCAAATTGATGAAGAACAGGTTCTGGAAGGCTTAAAACAACTTGTCGCGATCGATAAAGACTGGATTCCGAATGCGGAGGGCACGTCCCTTTATATCCGTCCGTTCATCATCGCAACCGAGCCTTTCCTCGGTGTTGCGGCATCTCATACGTATAAGCTCTTTATCATTCTTTCTCCGGTCGGCTCTTATTACAAAGAAGGCATCAAGCCGGTCAAAATCGCTGTTGAAAGTGAATTTGTCCGTGCGGTAAAAGGCGGAACGGGAAATGCCAAAACCGCAGGGAACTATGCTTCAAGCTTAAAAGCGCAGCAGGTAGCCGAAGAGAAAGGATTTTCTCAAGTACTCTGGCTGGACGGCATTGAGAAGAAATACATCGAAGAAGTCGGAAGCATGAACATCTTCTTCAAAATCAACGGTGAAATCGTAACGCCGATGCTGAACGGAAGCATACTGGAAGGCATTACGCGCAATTCAGTCATCGCCTTGCTTAAGCATTGGGGCCTTCAAGTTTCAGAACGGAAAATTGCGATCGATGAGGTCATCCAAGCCCATAAAGACGGCATCCTGGAAGAAGCCTTCGGAACTGGTACAGCAGCTGTTATTTCCCCAGTCGGCGAGCTGATCTGGCAGGATGAAACACTTTCGATCAACAACGGTGAAACAGGTGAAATCGCCAAAAAACTATATGACACGATTACAGGCATTCAAAAAGGCGCTGTCGCAGACGAATTCGGATGGACGACCGAAGTTGCAGCGCTGACTGAAAGCAAATAAGTAAGAAAAAAGCCGGCCTTCAATGGCCGGCTTTTTTTACGCTTCAATTTTGTTAAAGAACTGCGGCAGATACGCTTTGTGCGCCTCCAGCATTTCGTCTAAAATCTGTTTAGCCACAGTGTCGGACGGAACGAGCGGGTTAATCGTCATGGCGAGGAGCGCTGTTTGGTAGTCGCCTGTGACCGCCGCTTCTGCCGCGACACGTTCAAAGGATTTGATTTGCTGAACGAGGCCCCGGACAGACACCGGCAAGTCGCCGACAGCAATTGGCTGAGGGCCGTTTTTCGTCATCACGCAGTTCACTTCAACCGCGGAATCGTCTGGAATGCTGGCGATTGCCCCGTTATTCATCGTGTTCACCGGCTGAATGTCGTGTTTATCATTGTAAATAGAGCTGATTAAATTACACGCTGCATCGCTGTAATACGCACCGCCCCGTTTTTCCAGCTGCGGCGGTTTGATCGCAAGGTTCGGATCTTTATAGAGCTCGAACAGTTCTTTTTCAACCTTCTGCACAACTTCAGCACGGGTGCCCTCCGTTTGTGATGCTTCCAGTTCGTGCTCCAGCATCTCTTTTGTTTTGAAATAGTAACGGTGGTAGCCGCAAGGGATGATATCGAGTGCTTTTAAAAATTCTGGCTCCCACTCTGCGCCTGAGATGTTTTTCATCGTCATCGCGTTTTTCGGGTCACCCATCGCTTCGATGACTTGATCCTTCACACTTACGCCATCCAAGAAAACATCCAGCCCGAACACCATATGATTCAGTCCGGCGAATTGGACTTCTACGCGGTCCACATCTACATCAAGCGCTTTGGCTACACCCATTTTGATGCCGATTGGAACGTTACAGAGACCGACGACTTTCTTCAGGTTGGAGTAGCGAAGCAAAGCTTCTGTCACCATGCCGGCAGGGTTTGTGAAGTTAACGAGCCACGCGTTCGGGCAGAGTTCTTCAATGTCCTTTGCGATCTCCAGGATAACTGGAATCGTGCGCAATCCTTTAAACAGGCCTCCCGGGCCGTTCGTTTCTTGGCCGATGACGCCGTATTTTAATGGGATGCGCTCATCCTTGGCTCTTGCCTGCAGAAGTCCGACACGGAACTGAGTCGTGACAAAGTCTGCGTCTTTCAGCGCTTTTCTCCGGTCGAGCGTAAGGTGAATATCGATCGGGACGCCGGCTTTTTCAACCATCCGTTTGGCGAGCGTGCCGACAATATTCAGCTTTTCTTCGCCCTCAGGGATATCGACGAGCCATAATTCACGGACAGGCAGCTCATCATACCGTTTAATCAACCCTTCCACTAACTCGGGCGTATAACTTGAACCTCCGCCAATCGTTACAATCTTTAATCCTTTTGTCATATGCTTGCTCCCCTTTGCTCGGTGATTTTTTCATATAACTCAATGATCTCCGCCGCCAGATCCTTCACTGTCATTGCATTCATTAAATGATCCTGTGCATGCACCATCAGAAGCGTCATTTCTGTTTTTTCTCCGCCCGCTTCATTTTGGATCAGCTCTGTCTGATAATGATGGGCTTTTGATAATTCTTCTGCCGCGTCTTGAAGCTTTTTCCGCGCTTCTTCTGCGTCACCGCTTTTGGCAGCGGCAATGGCCTCCATTGCGGAGCTCCTTCCGTTTCCTCCGTGAAGGATAATTTGAAAAATGATTTGCTCCATTTTTTCATTCACGCGATTCACTTCCTTTCTCTACAGAGCCGCTTCTTTGTCATCTGATGCTGCAGGCGTTTGGACCAGTTCCAAATCGTTTTCTTCTTTCAGCTTCTGTTTATCCCACATTCTGAAGAACGGATAGTAGACAACAAAGGATACGGCGATATTAATGGCTTGCATGACCGCGCCTGAAACTTTCCCCCCTGTCGCCAAATAGCCTGAAAAGATTGGCGGCATGGTCCACGGCACTGCGATCCCCGCCGGTTTGGCGACAAGGCCGGTACTCATTCCGATGTAAGTGAGTGTCAGTGTGATAAGCGGCGTGATGATAAACGGAAGTAAAAGCATCGGGTTCATGACGATCGGCATTCCGAAAATAATCGGTTCGTTAATATTGAAGATGGCCGGGCCGATCGCAAGCTTCCCGAGCTGCTTCATTTGTTTGCTTCGGGCGCGCAGGAACATCGTGACAACCAGCGCCAATGTGGCGCCGCTTCCGCCGATATTGACCCAGATATCGAAAAATTGCTGGGTGAAAATCTTAGGAAGCTCCTCACCGGCTTGGAATGCGATCCGGTTGGCATCCATTGCGCCATACCAAATCGGTGCCATGACGCCGCCGACAATGTTGGCGCCGTGAAGGCCGCAGGCCCATAAAAGCATTTTCACGGCTTCTGCGACAAGGCTTCCCCCGAGGCTTCCTCCCAGAATGGAAAGCGGGGTTCCCAGTAAAACGCTTACAATATTATGAAGGCTTTCAAACGGCGTCGCTTCAACAATCAGCCGGGCTGCCCAAATCAGAAAGATGACGGCAAAGCCGGGGATTAACGCGACAAATGACTTGCTGACTGCCGGCGGAACACCATCCGGCATTTTGAAGACCAAGTTGCGCTGGATAATGAGACGGTAAATCTCTGTCGACACCATGGCAATAATCATGGCGACAAACAGGCCTTTGCTTCCCATCAGCGAGAGCGGAATTCCGCCCCCGACCATAATCTCTTTCGTCGAACCATCCGGCGTAAACGGCACTTGATACGGTGTCGCTAGCAAAAATGCCGCTAGTGAAATGGCTCCGGCCGACAAGGCATCAACGCCGTATTTCTCGGCGAGCCGGTAGGCGATGCCGAACGCGGCGACAAGACCCATAATTTCAAAGGTGGCGTCAACTGGATAGGCCAGCTTTTCAGACCAGGAGCTGCCAAACGTTTTTGCCATAAACTCAGCGTATCCCGGGATCGGGAGGTTGCCGATGATGAGGAAAAAGGAACCGATGATAATCAGCGGCATCGTGAGGATGATACCGTCACGCAACGCCTGCAAATGACGCTGCCCCGCAATTCTTCCCGCTATAGGCATGACCTTTTCTTCTAAGATCTGATTGACTTTATTCACATAGCCCGCCCCTCTCTATGACACATGTCCAAGCTGTTCAGCTGATTTCAGCACTTCCGCCCCGTTGCATGTGCCATAATGGACGGTATTAATGACGTCTACTGGTACCCCCTTTGACTCTCCTAATTTTTTCAGCTGCGGAAGCATATAACGGACTTGCGGGCCGAGAAGCAATACATCCGCTTTATCAATATGACTTTGTACAGAATCGCCTGAAACTGCCCAAATGGTATAGTCTTTTCCTTGTTCCTGCGCACTTTTTTCCATCTTGCTCACCAATAAGCTAGTAGACATGCCTGCTGCACATACGAGTAATATATTCATGTAAAAGACCCCCTAGAGTTTGATCAATTTTGTAATGTCCTGCTGTTGATATCATCATATTATGAAATCGCTTTCATAAACACTCAAGGTTTTTCCGCAGGAAACGGAAAAAAGGTATATACAGGCTGTCAGCTCAGCATTTTTTGGTCAAACACGTCCGAAAGCTCTTGATATGAACGGCATTTGATCAGCTGGTTCACCGCTGCCGGGTCATCCAAAATGCTGCCAAGCAGTTTATACATGCTTTGCAAATCCGCTTTGTTCTCCTTTTCGACACAAAGCAAACAGACAAATTGAACACGCTGGTCCTCCCAATCTATCGGTTTTTTGAGCGTACAGACGGCCCAAAACGTTGTTTTTGTCTGCGGAACGAGCGGATGCGGGATGGCAACCAGATTGCCAAAGCACGTTGGCGACATGTCTTCTCTTTCAAAAATGGAATCTATGATTTCTTTGTCGGCATAGCCGCAATCAACCGCTTTCTGCCCTAAAAATTGAATCACTTCTTCTTTTGAGCGCAGATCCTCCTGGAAAAAAACGAGTTCTTTTTTCAGATAGCGGGCGGCTTTTTCTTTTTCATCACTCAGAATGGATTCGATTTTTGTAAAGTCAGTCCCGCCTAAGAGTGTGTTGACCTTTAGCACTGGTACAGGGAGCTCTTTTTTGATCGGGATGGTGCTGATGACAAAATCAATGGATTCATAGGACATTTGGTCAAGACTGTAATACTCAGCCGTTCCAAGAATATCGAGCCGCTTGCCGAAATGGGAGCGGAGTTTTTCACGCAGTAGCTGGGCGCTTCCGGCACCTGATGCGCACACAATGATACAGCGTTTCGGCGGGCTTTCTGTTTTTTTCCGTTCAATCGCAGCGCCAAAGTGGAGAGCCAGATACCCAATTTCGTTTTCATGAATATCGATGCCCGTCTGTTCCTTTATGACCATCCCCGCAATGATCCCGGCTTCAAAAGCGAGAGGATAATGTTCCTTGATCGCTGCCAGCATCGGATTTCGAAGGTTCATGCCGTATCGGTTGCGGCTGACCGCCGGCTTCACATGTAGCGCCAAGCCGATTTTCAGCTCTTTGTCATGCAGGATGCCGAGCTTCATTTCGCGATCAACGGCTTCAATCATCGCAAATGTCAGCTGATCAGTTTCCTCGTCTATTGAAAATGTGTCCTCCCCGCATTGTGGTTGTGTCATTCGTTTTGTGCCAAGGAGATGCATGGCAATATAGGCCGTCTCGTCTTTCGGAAATGTAACGGCAAGTGCTGATTCCAGCTCTTTTACAATGGCTTCGGCAGCCTGATATTCTTTTTGATGCAGGATGTGATCCATATCTTCCGGGAAAAGAGATACATAGTTTTCCGTTCTGATCCGTTTACAGGCAATGGCGATATGGATGATGAGGTTATTCAGTCCCAAGTTGGACAGAGGGATGCGGTCGTTTTTCATTTTTTTCAGGATGGCGGAACGGATGATCTCGATTTCTTCATTTGGCAAAATATCAGCCTTTTCATTCAGAATATCAATCTCCATTTCTCTTTCATCGACAATGTACTCCGCCATACAGTACCTCATCTGCACCTCGTCCCCGCGCAGCTTGAAGCCGTAATTTGGGCGTGTTTCCATGACGATGCGGTACGGCAGCAACCGTTTCTTTACTTCTTTTAAATCCGTTTGGAGTGTAGATTTTGAGATAAATAGTTCTTCAGCCAGTTCATCGAGCTTGAGGTAATGCTCCGCCAGCAGCAGCCGTTTCGTGAGATAGGCCATTCTCTCCTCCGGCAATACCGGCAGGCTTTTTTTTTGCTGAAACACATCTTGCAGCAGCGTTCTGAATGTCTGCTCGTCATGAATGCGGAGTTTGTAACCTGAGCCTCTTACCGATTGGACATAGGCGCCATAGCCGCTTAGCGCACCTTGCAGTTCCTTTATATCATTGCGGACCGTCCGCGTCGTCACATTTAATTGCGCGGCAAAAAACGAGCTTGTCACCGGGGCTTCAGCCGCCATCAGCAAGCGCAGAATATCACGAAGTCGCCCATGAAGCATGAGAAAAACCTCCTATCAAGTAGATGCAGGGATAAGTGAATAGGCAGAAAGGATGATGAAGGAATGCGAAATGTATATAAATTCTATAATGGCGGGAATGGCAAGTCAATGAACATCGGGAGGCCTGGAGGGAAAACTGACCTATAAAAAACAGCCGGGGTCAGCCGGCTGTTCGGGATGCGGACATATTCTTTCGTTTAGACGCCTTGCGATCCTTCATGATTTTTCGCACAATCGGGTAAATGACCGGCGCCCATTTGATAACGGTTTTGATCATCTTTTTCAAAGCTCCGATTCTCCCTTCTTTTTTCTCAACCATTCCCCTGATTGCCTTTTGCTTAAACATGCTACCGCGACACGTACCTGTTTCCCGTCACCCAGAAACGCCACGGATAATCGCGCGCCTCTCCGCTGTTGTCGATGCCGATACGCGGGCCGGTTGAAATTTCTTCCGGTGTATACCCGCCTTCGATGTAAAGCGGCTGTTCCGTGATCCAGCGTCCGTAGTCATTCATCGTGACGCCAAGCGCTTTCGTCAGCTTTCCGGGCCCGTTTGTCCATTCCCTCGGATGCCGGCCCGTCCTCCTCTCCTCCATTAACAGCTGGCCTTCATGAGGCTCAATGGCCCTGATTAAGACCGCTTGCGGGACATCTGCTTCTGCGGCAACGACATTCAGCAATGTATGGGTGTGCATCACGTATGTATACACCCGCCCAGCTTCTGCAAACATAATCTCAGTCCGTTTCGTCCGGCGGTTATTAAAGCTGTGGGCCGCTCTGTCTCCGGCGCCCATATAGGCTTCTGTTTCCACAATATAGCCTGACGCTGTGCCTTCGTCTGTTTCTTTTACCAGAAGGCAGCCGAGAAGCGCCGGGGCAAGCTCAAGGGCGGTTCTTTGGTAAAACGTGATGGGCAGCGGATTTGTTTCTCTCGTCACGAATCGACCTCTCCTTTTACCGATTTTTGTACATTGTACCATTCCCGACCCCGATAAAAAAAAACGGCTGTTTTAAAATCTTTCCATTAAGGGAATATTATTACCGTTCTAAAAAGGAGGGTCAACCAATGAAAGATAATCATCAAAACAAACATCACGGAACAAATGCCCAAAGCAGCGAGGATGCGCTTTCTCATAAGACATCCGGGGAAAACGAATCAGAGGATACCTTAACGAATAGACAGGGGCACCCTGTCACTGACAACCAAAATGTGAGAACTGTCGGGAACAGAGGACCTACAACACTTGAGAACTACGATTTTCTCGAAAAAATCAGCCACTTTGACCGTGAACGCATCCCTGAGCGGGTTGTTCATGCCAGAGGAGCGGGTGCACACGGGTATTTTGAAGCTTACGGAAGCTTTGGAGACGAGCCGATTTCAAAGTACACCCGGGCCAAGCTTTTTCAGGAAAAAGGCAAGAAAACGCCGGCATTTGTCCGTTTTTCTACGGTAAATCATGGAAAACATTCACCAGAAACATTGAGAGACCCGCGCGGTTTTGCCCTTAAGCTTTATACCGAAGACGGAAACTGGGATTTAGTCGGGAACAATCTGAAAATCTTTTTTATCCGCGACCCGCTTAAATTTCCGGATCTTGTGCACGCGTTTCAGCCTGACCCAGTGACCAACATCCAAGATGGTGAACGTATTTTCGACTTCATTTCTCAGTCTCCTGAAGCGACACATATGATCACCTTCTTGTTTTCGCCTTGGGGCATCCCAGCCAACTACCGGCAAATGCAGGGTTCGGGCGTACACGCCTATAAATGGGTGAATGAGGAAGGCAAAGCCGTTCTCGTGAAATATCATTTCGAACCGAAGCAGGGCATCCGCAACCTGACACAGAAGGAAGCGGAAGAGATTCAAGGGAAAAACTTTAACCATGCTACACAGGATTTGTATGAAGCGATTGAAAATGGAGATTATCCGGAATGGGAAGTGTATGCTCAAATCATGAGCGATGATGAGCATCCTGAACTGGACTTTGATCCACTCGATCCGACAAAGCTGTGGTATAAAGACGATTTCCCATGGAAACCGATCGGCAAATTGGTGCTTAACAAAAACCCGGAAAACTACCATGCAGAAGTGGAACAAGCTTCATTCGGAACGGGAGTGCTTGTTGACGGACTTGATTTCTCAGATGACAAGCTGCTTCAGGGACGGACGTTTGCCTACTCAGATACGCAGCGCTACCGTGTAGGTGCAAATTACCTGCAGCTTCCGATCAACTCGCCGAAAAAGCATGTTGCCACCAACCAGGAAGGCGGGCAAATGCAATATCGGGTCGATAGAGCAGAAGGCCAAAATCCGCACGTCAACTATGAGCCATCGATTATGGGCGGGCTAAAGGAAGCGAAGCAGGATGGAAAAGATCATACGCCGCATGTCGAAGGTGATGTAAAACGTGAAGCGATCGACAGAACGAACAACTTCGGACAGGCCGGAGAAACGTACCGGAGATTTACCGAATTTGAACGGAACGAATTGATCACGAATCTAGTTAATACGCTTTCTACATGCCGAAAAGAAATCCAGGATCAGATGATTGAAAATTTCACAAAAGCTGATCCGGACTACGGAAAACGCGTGGCGGAAGGCCTGAAAAAAGTCTCAGAAAACAACAGCAACGGACCGATCGGCACAACAGAGACTGAACAGGCTGCAAAGCAGGCTGAACAGGAAAGCCATCCGTCTGATCCGTATTAAAAACAACAAACAGGGCTTTTTTGAAGTCCTGTTTTTTATTTTTCTATTGAAACGCTTTCAGCAATTGTGTTGTACTGGAAGGAAAGGGGTGGAGAGAAACGATGGAATTACAGCAGGACATGATTCCTCAGAAAAAAACAATCGGCGCTTTAGATCACGCCGTTTTTTTATGCATGGTATTTTGTTTTTGGTTCTCAGGTTATATTTATGTTCCTGTATTCAGCCTGTATTTGGAGGATCTGCACTTTTCATACGGCGCAATCGGCATCATTCTCGGCAGCTACGGCGTTACGCAAATCCTTCTGCGATTCCCGCTCGGCCTTCTGTCAGACATTCTGTTTTCTCTGCGCAAGCAATTGTTAATTGCCGGGTTTGGGTTTTCTGTCCTCAGCAGCCTGCTTTTTCTGATGTTTGATTCTTTCTTCTTCGTGCTGGCCGCCCGGCTGTTTGCAGGGATAACCGCTTCCATGTGGGTAATGGCGACCATTTTATACGCGCATTATTTCAACAATGACAATGCATCAAAAGCAATGGGCATCATGCAGTTTTTCACCGTCATGCCTCAGTTTGTCAGTATTGTGTTCTGCGGGCTTGCGGCAGCCCACTTAGGCAGGCAGGTTCCATTTTGGATGGCGCTCGCAGCCTCTGCCGCCGGTCTGGTGATCTGCTGTTTTATTAAAGATCCGTCGGCTCCTCCCGCGAACCGTGATACAATCCGTGTGCCGCAATACATCAAAGACACATTCCAGCTGCCGAAGCTGAAGCTTTTCACCATTCTATCCATGACGGCCCATGCGGTATTATTTATGACAGTGTTTGGATTTACGCCGCTTTTCATTAATCAGCTCGGAATGGGCGACGCGGAGCTGCTTTGGGTGATGAGCGCCTTTTTCCTCCCTCACGCAGCCGCCACATTAAGCTTCGTGTTTCTGCGTTTCACAAGCCGAATCGCTTACTCGGTGATGCTCATCAGTTTTGCTGTCACAGGAGTCTGTTTGCTATTCGTTCCTTTTTCAGCTACATTGTTCACAGTTTGCATCACACACGCCTGCATCGGGCTGGCGCTCGGTTTCGTATTTCCTCTGCTGCTAAGCCTTGTCGTCGATATCAGTTCTGCCCGTTTGAAAATGTCGGTTATGGGGTTTTATCAATCGTTTTATGCGCTGGGTATCTTCCTCGGTCCCCTTCTTGCAGGAAAAACCGCACAGCTTTTCGGGCTGGCCGAGGTTTTTTATGGAGCCGGGTCGCTGGCATTTGCCGCCTTTCTTGTAATGCTTGTGCAAAAGCGTAACATGATCAATTAATAGCTTTCATACCGCCGGAAGCGCCATACTGAAAACATGGCCAGAAGCACGATGCACAAAATGGAGAATGTGAGCGACCATCCGAAAAAATCCGCCCGCTCTCCATGAAGAAGGATATGCTCCGCCTGCTTGCAAAGCGCAGCCGGAAGCCATTTCGCACCATCAGGAAATAGCGAAACAGCAAAGGAAACTGCAGCTGTCAGCCCGATCCCGACAGCCGCGGCTGCTCCGAGAGACCGAAACATCGTGCTTCCGGCAAGGCCGGCAGTCACAATAAACATGATCCAAAGAGCGTAGAGGCCAAGGCTTACGGCAAAACGGCTGAATGATGTGTCCTCAAACAGCAGCCGGACGTAATAATAAGCAAGCCCGTATCCAGCTGCAAATGACGCAATGCCGATCACGCTTTGGGTCAGCCATTTGCTCACGATATAATGGGCTGCCGTCACAGGCCGTGACATGATCAGCGACGTTACGCCTTGATTTCTTTCATTCGCCACGCTGCCCATGACGCTGAAGATGACCAGAGCCATGCCAAGCGTGTTGAATTGAGAAAGCGTGCTGACCATCACTTCAGACCCTGAAGGCATCGTAAAACTGATTTTCATGCCGTCAGGAAGGTTTCCTCCGTGTTCAATGATTTCCGGCATATAATAAATGGTCAGCGGCTGTGTCAACCCGACAATCATCATTGCGATCGGCAGCCAGATCAGCTTGCCGCTTTTCCACCCATCGAGCCATTCTTTCTGCAATAGCGTTATCATCACCTTCATGCGTGCACCACCTTTAGATAGACGTCTTCAAGCGACTCCGTTTTCTGTTCAAAATGAGTGACAGTCAAGCCCGTTCGGATACAATCACTCAGCAATGTCCGGCCAGCCTGTATATCAGGCAGCTCGAAAACAGCTTGAGACGGATTCATATAGACAATAGCTGAGACGTAAGGCTTCTCTTCAAGCCAGCCCTTCAGCTTCTCTTTCACTGTAAGGGTGAAAACGTTCGTTTGATGCTGTTTCTTCAGCTGCTGTAATTCGCCTTTCCATGAAATCTCCCCGTTTTTCATGATCACCACCTGATCACACACCTGCTCCGCATCGTGCAAAACATGTGTAGAAAACAGAACAGCCATATGCTTCTTCAGCTCCCGCATCATGTCCAGCACCTCAAACCGTCCTGATGGATCAAGAGCAGACACCGGTTCATCCAATATCAACAGCTTCGGTTTATGGAGCAGCGCCTGTGCCAGCCCGAGTCTTTGCTTCATGCCGCCTGAATAGCCGCCGATTCTTTTGTGCGCCGATTCCTGCAAGCCGACAAATTCCAGCATCCCGCCGATCTCCTCTTGGCATTTTTTCTTCGAAAGCCCGGACAGTCTCCCGGCAAAGGTTAAAAATTCATTTGCGGTCATCCACGAATAAAAAGCAGGATACTGCGGGAGGTACCCAATCAAACGCCGGTCGGTTTTTTTCTCCCCTAACAGCTTGATGGTTCCAGAGGTTGGCGAAAGCAGCCCGGCCAGCATTTGCAGCGTTGTGGTTTTACCGGCTCCATTGGGACCTAATAGTGCCACACACTCGTTTTCATTCACGTGAAAACTGACATTCTTTACAGCTTGATGATGCCGATACGACTTGCATAATGACTCAATAGACAGCATGCCCTCTCACCTTTGCTTTCTGCCGACGGTAAAAAATAAAATCGGCCCGATAATATTGATACATACAATAATTGCAGCCCACATCCACTTTGGCCCGTTTGTCCGCTCTTCCTTTATACAGCTGATGAGAGCGAACACCGCCAGCACAAGCTGCAATACAATTAGCGGCAAAATCATTTCCCAAGAAATATTCATTGCTTGATCCCCCTTTTCTTCCGGTCCGGCCTAATAACAAAAAAGTAATAGCAAACCAGAGGCATCGGTGCTGTGATTAGTCCGACAATCCCCCAAACCCATGCCATGCGATTTCGTTTTTTCGCATCAATAAATAAAAAGATTCCCTGCGCCAATACGATGAGATAAGCCGCAGCCGTTATGATCATTTCTGTTTGTGTCATCGGCGCTCCACCTCGCATTCCCCGAGCTGTCTTTTTTTCTCGGTCACAATCAAAATCGGCAGCACCGCAAACACACAAACCTGAATTACGATAAATACAGCGGGAGCTTGAGTGAATGTCAGGATTGCCGCACTCACAACCATCAGCGCGCAGAATACAAATAAGATGATCTCTTTCAGCAGTTTTTTTCTACGTTCAGCTTTCATTTGTAATAGCTGGTAAAGCAGTTCTTTTTGATCTGGTATAGAGGGATTGGCTGTTTGATCAATTTTCTGCAATTCTGATTTTAAATGAATAGAAAGCTTTTCTTTATTCATCGTCCCACTCCTTTCTGATTTGCTGGAGCCCTTTATGGACTCTAGACTTTACCGTGCCTTCTCTGATCTGCAGCATCAGCCCGATTTCTGCATAGGTATAGCCGTAGTAATGCCTTAATAAAACTGGCGTGCGCAGTTTAGGGTCCAGCTTTGAAAACAGATCAAGCGCTTCGCTCCATTCTTCCCCTTTCGCTGACACGTCCCACTTGATCTTGCGGATTGCTTCCTCCGTAACCGCCTGATTCCGTTTCCATTCTCTCTTTCTCTTTTTCTGGTGATCGAGATAGAGCCTCGAAGCAATAGAAATCAGCCACGTGGAGAATTTGGAACGGCCTTGGAAGCTTCTTAAATGAATGTATCCTTTGAGAAAGGTTTCCTGAACAAGTTCCTCGCTGAGATCAGGGTGAAGGGAGAGCTTCAACAAATATTTATATAAAAAAGAATAATGATAATGGAAAAGGGCTGTAAACGCCGCGTCGTCTCCCTCTTTTGCCTGTTGAATCAGCTGGTGTTCTTCATGTGTATCCAATAGCCGCGATCCCCCCTTTTTTGTTTTTCTGCCTTATGAGACGACACCGGATTCAAAAGCGTTCATTTTTTTTATAATTCTTTTGATCTATTGACTTCACTGGCTTCTCATCGGTTTTCGTGAACATCTAAATTTGTAAAGCAAGGTACAGTCTGTTAAGCTATGTTTTTATGTCAATTTCAAAATTTCATTATATATGGAGGACGATGCATTGAAAGTAGAAAGGCGAACGATTGAATATATTCCGAATGAAGAAAGACATGGTAAAGCGAAAGATTTATTTCCCGTATGGTTCGGGGCTAATATGCATATCACCACGTTAGTGACTGGCACGATTCCCGTTGCAATGGGACTTAATCTGTTTTGGAGTGTTGCCGCTATTATTTGCGGAACCTTAATCGGTGCCATATTTATGGCGTCTCATTCCGCGCAAGGCCCTCAGCTTGGCATCCCGCAAATGATTCAAAGCCGTGCCCAATTCGGCGTAATTGGAGCGATTCTTCCCCTCTTCTTAGTTATGTTTATCTACCTTGGTTTCTTCGCAAGCAGCACGATTCTGGCGGCTGGAACCCTAAGCAGCTTTGTTCCCATCCCGGGATCATGGAGCATTATAGGCTTAAGCGCCGTATGTTTTTTACTCACCATTTTCGGCCATGATTTGATTCACAAAATGCAAAAAATCCTTTCTTGGACCTCTTTTGCTGTATTTTTTGCTGCAACGATACTCATTTTCCAATTGCCGATTCCGGCAGGCAGCTGGATTCCCGGAGCGGTTGATCTGCCAATTTTCTTGGTGGCGGTCAGCGCAGTCGCGACGTGGCAGCTTGCATACGCACCGTATGTTGCCGATTATTCTAGATATCTGCCAGTTAAAACACCGGCTTCTCAAACATTTTGGTACAGCTATGCAGGTACATCTGTCAGCTCCATCTGGATGATGCTGCTCGGCGCTTTGCTGACGACAGCACTTCCTGACTTTACGGCAAACTCAGGCAGCCAGATTGTCCAATTGTTTGGCCCCTTCTCGTTTATTATGCTAATCATTGTGTTATTTGGGCAAATGGCGATCAATGTCTTTAACCTGTATGGAGCTTTCATGTCTACAACAACAACGCTTGAGCCTTTTCTGAAGTTAAAAGTCACGCCCAAAGTCAGAATCATCATGATCCTCGGCGTCACGATTGTCGGCACAGTCTTAAGCCTTCTCGGGCAAAGCAATTTTATGGAGCTGTTTTTGAATTTTATCTTTTTCATCAGTTATTTCTTAATACCTTGGACGGCAATCAATTTAGTCGATTACTACTTCGTCCGCCACGGTAACTATCAAGTCAAAGCCATGTTTGATGTGAACGGGCCGTATGGAAAAGTCAATTGGATTACCACGATTGCGTTCGTCCTGTCCATCTTGCTTGAAATCCCGTTTATCAATACGTCCTTTTACATTGGACCGCTTGCCAAAATGTTTGGAGGCGGAGATATCGCATGGATTGTCGGCTTGGCCGTGCCTTCTGTTCTTTATTATGTATTGATGAAACCGCGTCTGAAAAAACGGAGTTATCAAGAAAAGCTGTCTTCTCTATGAAGACAGCTTTTTATCATTCAAATCGCTTCCACACACGAGGCAGCACATCAGAAAGCTCGTGAGCGAGCAGCGTATGAGCGGAGTGCTCGTCCGTCCAGAGCTCAGCGCACGCACCGTGCAGATAGACTGCGTTTAATATGGCATGCTTCGGGTCTTCGTGGCAGCAAAGCATGCCCAATATCATGCCCGTCAGCGTGTCACCGGTTCCGCCTTTGGCGAGTGCCCCGTTTCCGGTTGGGTTGCGCCAGCAGTCACCATCGGGAAATGCGATAACGGTTTGATTCCCTTTTAACACAATGACAGCCTGCAGCTGAGCCGCCCATTCCTTTGCATATTCCGCTCTTTTGTTTTGCAATTCCTTCACCGGTACCCCTGTCATGCGGGAAAACTCGCCCGGGTGCGGCGTGAGGATGACGGGCGCCTCCCGTTTCGGATATGTACGCTTCGCCAGCGCTCCGGCATCCAAAATAACGGGGCAATCCGCCGCAAGCACATGATCAACTGCCTGCTGAACACTTTCGGTTTGCGGAAGCCCCGGTCCGATGGCAATGGCCCGGTACGTCTCTTCAAGCTGAGCGTCAGCCGCTTTTTGCCAGCCGTCACGCCAATAGGTCGCCTCCGGCAGAACAGGAACAATCAGCGGGATCACGCTTTCAGACGTACCGATGACAAGCTTTCCGAGCCCGCTCCGCATGGCCCCAAGCCCCGCAAGAAGCGCTGCGCCCGGCATGTCGTCGCTTCCCGCCAGCAGCAATGCAGTACCGTACGTGCCTTTATGGCTTTCCGTCTCTCTTTCAGGGAGCGAGGCCCTCACATGCTCCTCCGTCCAAATTGGAATATTCATCTCTATCCCTCCTCTGCTTTCTCTTCCTATTTTTCCTGCACCTTTTCTATTTCAAACAAAAAAAGACAGCCTTAGGGGCTGTCTTCTATTTTACAGGAACGTCGAGATGATACAGTCGGCGATATCGTTCGTTTGCCGCCAGCAGTTCTTCATGCGTTCCTTCCATTTCTGTTTTGCCATTTTCGAGAAACACGATTTTATCGGCCGCTTCCACTCCCGCGAGGTGGTGCGTAATCCATAGAATCGTTTTTCCTTTCAGCACCTCAAACACCGTTTCCATCAATTCACGTTCGGTAATAGGATCGAGTCCGACCGTTGGCTCATCAAGGATGATGATCGGCGTATCCTGCAGCAAAATCCGCGCAAGTGCGATCCGCTGGCGCTCTCCTCCGGAAAACCTAATTCCGGTTTCCTGAACAGAAGTATGATATCCGTCAGGCAGTGACTCAATGTAGTCATGCAGCTTTACCTGTTTTGCGGCGCGGCGCACATCCTCGTCGCTTGCCTCTCCGTTTCCAAGCCTGATGTTGTTCAGAATGCTTGTATCGAACAGGTGCGGTTTTTGGTTTAACACGGCCACCGCATCAGCAATCTGATCCTTTAACAGCGATGTCTCCACACCGTTTAACGTCACAGATCCTGAGCCCGGTTTCAAAGCGCCCTCGATTAATGCGAGCGATGTAGATTTCCCGGACCCACTCCGGCCGAGCAGCGCCATCTTTTCTCCTTGGCGCAACGTAAAGGAAAAGTTGTGCAGCACTTGGCTGCTGTTGTCATAAGAAAACGCCACATCACGAAATGACAGTGTGACATCATGGAGATCGAGCGTTTCAGCCGCTGATTCTGTTTGTGACGCCTCCGGTTGAGGAGCCACCTTGTTCATGCGTCTGATGGAATCCTGATAGCCAGGCACTTCGCCCAAAGCATCTGAAAGCGGCAGAAAGGCTTCCGTCAGCGGGAACACCACAAGGACAAAAGCCGCAATCATCGTTTTGGCGAGTTCGCCATCTGCATGCTGCCCCGCCGTCCAAAACAGCATCAACAAAATTAGGCCGGCGACAAGGCATTGCGCAGCAAAGTCCCTCCATCTTGTAAAGCGTTGTTTTTTCCGTTCAAGCTCAAACCAATCATGTTCCTCTTTTTCATAGGAATCAATAAACGCATGCCGGCGTCCGCTGAACATCCAGTCGCTGACACCCATCACAGCATCTGTCAGACGACTGTACAGCACATTCCGTCTGCTTTTCAGCTTCGCATTCTTCGCTCTCGTCACGAGCAAAGACACAACCGGAAACAGTACAACAAGAACAAACAAATAAAGCGCAAGCAATATGGCAAACGGCCAAGAGAAGAAGCCGAGCGCAATCACTGAAACAGCATACAGGAGCAAGGCCGAGATGGCAGGAAAAATTGTTTTTAAGAAGGCATCCTGCAAATGCTCAATATCCTCAGACAAAATGCCGAGCATATCCCCCGTGCGAAAACGGGAACGCAGCAGCAAGGCACCCGGCTCAAGCATGTTGTAGAGGCGGACGCGCATGTCGGACACGATTTTCAAAATGATGTGATGGCCTACGAGGCGTTCCACATACCGTGACACAGACCGTGCAATCCCAAAGGTGCGCACAGCGACAATCGGCACATAAATAAGCAGGATGTTTTCCGGTCTTGTCGCCGCCTTAGAGATCAAAAACCCTGAGGTGAACATGAGAAAAGCAGCAGAAAAAATTGTCACCGCGCCCAAAAAGATAACCAGAACGAACAGGCGGGCATTTTGCTTGATATACGGCAGAATCCATTCTTCTTTCTTCATGCTCTTTCCCCCAGTTGTGCCTCCACGAGTTTGGTGTACACACCGTTTTTCTCCAGCAATTCATCGTGAGTCCCGATTTCCGCAATCCTACCCCCGTCCAGCACGATAATTTCATCCATATCGAGCATCCAGTGAAGGCGGTGAGTCGCGAGAAAGACGAGCTTATCCTCAAATAAATCCAACATCGTTTCTTTTATTTCATATTCTGTTTCGATATCTAGATGGGCGGTCGGCTCATCCAGCAGCAGGATCGGGCGGTTTCCCAAGAAGGCGCGGGCCAACGCGACACGCTGGGCTTGGCCGCCGCTGAGCGCCCGGCCGCCTTCCCCGATCCGTCCCTCTAATCCGTCCGGAAGGTTGTCCACCAGCTCCGCCAGTCCCGCCGCGGCAGCTGCGCGGGCAGTATCCTCAGCCGAAGCGCTTGGATGATAGAAGCGAATGTTGTTCGCCAGTGTATCATCAAAAATGTACGGATGCTGCGGGATATAAAGGAGGTTTTTCTGCCAGCTGCCGTCCTGCAAGTGGGACCGTTCTGAACCATTGACCTCTATCGTACCGCCATTCGGCTCCAAAAAACCGCCGAGGATATCAATTAAAGTTGATTTTCCCGCACCGCTTGCACCAATGATGCCGATTTTTTTCTTGCCTTTGAATGACAGATCAATATCGGACACCGACCGGCCGACTGACACACCTGACAGCTTCAGCTCATCCTGATCGGACCAAGCCTCAAGCTGAAGCGGCGCCTCTTCTTTAAAACCAGGCTGCGACAAAATCTCTTGAATGGTTTTGCCTGCTTCCTGTCCGTTCAGCGTTGCATGATAATCATTCCCCACTTCCCGCACCGGCAGAAAATATTCAGGTGCGAGAATAAGCGCCGTTAAAGCCGGGCCAAGCAAAATATCGCCGTCAATGAGGCGCAGGCCCAGAAACACTGCGACTGTCGCCACCGACAGCATCGTGAAAAAATCAAGGGCGAATGAAGATAAAAATGCCACCCGAAGCGTGCTCATCGTTGCTTTCCGATACCGCTCACTAACGTAGAAAATATTTTTGCTGTGTGACTTGCTCAAACCTAAGAAACGCAATGTCTCCAGCCCGCGAAGAGAATCAACAAAATGATTGGAAAGTCTCTGATAGGACTTCCACTGACGATCCGCTTTTCTCTGTGCAACAAGACCGAGGAGAACCATAAAGATGATCAGAATCGGCATAGCAGCAACTAAAATGACGGCTGATGTGCGATCCTGAAAAAACACATAAATGACAACCGCCGCAGGCACAATCGCCATGCTGACCATTTTCGGCAAAAACAGCTCAAGGTAACGGCGGAACTGGCTGATGCCTTCCATCGCCAACGTCACCATTTGCCCCGTCCCCTCTTTCTTTGCAAAGCGGGGGCCTAATCGGAACAGCTGATCAAGAAAACTTTTTCTCAAATCTGCTCCCGTCCGGGCGGCATATTGATAGACGATTTTCTGGCGCGCCACCGTCACCCCGTGCCGGGCGGCAAAAGCGATGAGGAAAAAGCCGATCACCGGAAACAGGGAGGCAATGCTCTTCCCGTTGAACAGTCCGGTTACGGCTTCACTCAGCCACTCTGCCTGCATAATAATAGCGGCTGTCTGAATCAGCGTTAAACAAGTAATCACGGTGAGAATCCGCTTCATTCCTTTATATCGAAACAGGTCTTTTCCCATTAATAAGTCATAGGCTCCTTATGGCTGACGCGCTTCCGGAAGACATAATAGCTCCAGATCTGACTGCCGATGACAAACGGCAATAGCGTTAATGCTGCAATTGACATGACTTTAAGCGAATAATCACCGGAAGAAGCGTTAGCTACTGTTAAATCGTACGCGCTTTGAAGCGAGCTGACCATCACCCGAGGGAATAATGAAATAAAGATCATTCCTACAGTCAGCGCCAGCCCCGCGCCTGTCATCCCAAATGTCCAGCCGTCTTTTTTCTTACGGATAAATACAGCCGCGAGCATAAAGCAGATGACAATCAAAACAACGAGCGGAATGGTAATCTCGCCGCGGCGAGTAAACATGTCTGTCTGATAGGCAGAAAGGGCCGCGAAGGCAAGAACCGCTACAAAAACAACACCCATTATCTTTTGCGCCATTTTCCGGGCGCGATTTTGCAAATCACCAATCGTACGCAGCGTGATAAACATTAATCCATGCTGGAAGCAAAGAAGTGTTACAGTCACACCGCCAAGTACAGAGTATACATTGATATAATCGGATAGATGTGCGTGAATGTTCATATCGGCATCAATCGGCATCCCGCGGAATAATGTCGTGAACAGCACACCAAGCACAAATGGAGGAATCAGACTGCCGAAGAAAACGACCCAGTCCCAAACCTTTACCCATTTTAAATGATCAACCTTGCCGCGAAACTCAAACGCAACCCCGCGGCCCATTAACGCAAGCAGCACAATGACAAACGGAATGTAATAACCGCTCAGCATCGTTGCATACCAGTTCGGAAACGCCGCGAAAATGGCGCCTGCACCAGTCAAAAGCCATACTTCATTCGCGTCCCAAAACGGCCCGATCGTGTTGATCAGCACTCTGCGTTCTAACTCATTATGGCCAAGAAAACGGGTCGCCATGCCGACCCCGAAATCAAAGCCTTCCAAAAAGAAAAATCCTACAAACAATACAGCAACGAGTATAAACCAAAGATCATGAAGAGATGCCATGGTATACCTCCTGACTAAATGGATCTGTTGTTACAGGAACATCGTGATGATCACTATGCTCCGCACCTTTTTTAATCTCACGGATGAACAAGAAGACAAGCAGTGCACCAAGAATCAAGTACATCACACCGAATGCGATGATTGAGAATAACAGGGAGCCCGCCGTTACGTTAGGCGACACGGATTGAGCGGTTGTCATCAAGCCCATGACCGTCCACGGCTGACGCCCGATTTCTGTCATAATCCAGCCCGCGGAGTTCGCAAGAAACGGGAAGGAAATCAATGCGATCATAATGCGCAAATACCATTTGCTGTTTTCAAGCTTTTTGCGCCGGTTTAACCAAAGGCCGCCTAACGCAGCAAGAATCATGACAACACCTGCGCCAACCATGATGCGGAAGCTCCAGAAAGTCGTTTTGACAGGCGGAATGTAGTCGCCTTTTCCGTATATTTTTTCGTACTCAGCCTGAAGTGTTTTCATCCCTTTGACACTTCCGCTGAATTTCTGATAAGCCAAGTAGCTCAATGCATAAGGAACTTTGATTTCGTTTGAGCTTTTTTCATTTTTTGTATCAATCGTAGCAAAAGCCGTCCAAGCAGCAGGGTCGCCGCTGTCTTCCCAAAGTCCTTCACTGGCAGCCATTTTCATCGGCTGTGATTCCATCAAGTGCTCAGCCTGCATGTGTCCGCTTAGGCCGACGCCAAGACCGGCACAAAGGCCGACGATCATTGCGAGTTTAAAAGATTGTTTAAAGAACGGCACTTCTTTTTTCTTCAATAGTTTAAAAGCACTCACTCCAGCAATAAAGAAAGCCCCGGTGGCAAGCGCACCAAAAATGACGTGCGGGAATTCAACCCAAAGCTGAGGATTTGTAATCAGCGCGGCAAAGTCGTTCATTTCCGCGCGGCCGTTTTTGATCGTAAAGCCGACCGGCTCCTGCATAAAGGAGTTCGCTGTTAAAATCCAGAAAGATGACATAATCGTTCCGAATGACACGAGCCAAATGCAGAGAGCGTGAATTTTTTTCGGCAGGCGGTCCCAGCCGAAAATCCATAATCCGATAAAGATAGATTCCATGAAAAACGCCAATAATGCTTCAATCGCAAGCGGAGCGCCAAATACATCTCCGACAAAACGGGAGTAATCAGACCAGTTCAACCCAAACTGGAATTCTTGCAAAATCCCCGTTACAACACCGACTGCGAAATTTATTAAGAATAAGTGCCCCCAAAACTTTGCCATTTTGAGGTACAGCTCATTTTTCTTCACAAGATAAAGAGTCTCCATCAACGCAACCATAAACACAAGCCCGATAGACATCGGCACAAACAAGAAGTGAAACAACGTTGTTGATGCAAATTGTATGCGGGCTAATACCAATTCACTCATGCTTTCTCCTCCATTTCCGGTTAAAACTGTTAATTTGCTCACTACTTCACAAATAGAACCGAGACTTTGATCAGTAATTCACAAAATAGACGAAAAAAATATTGTTCAATATTTCACAAATGTGTCAATAAGTCGTTCAATATGATGCTAGATTGCCAGACTGACCAAATGACACATTCTCTGACTGGTTCATATTAAGTACTTTACAACGATTCATTTTAAAAATAAAGCCTAAAATACCTAAAAAGCCCCACACTATGTGACGAATTATTGTCTATTTTGTTGCTGATTTATGACGGCCTCCTAGGATAAATGACCCTTTATTATCGTACATCAACACATCGTTCCTTGCGAATAAAATGCTTGTCCGGCACCAACACCCGTTTCTCGGCACTCCGTCATAGACCGTTTTTAGTCAGAATGCCTCTTTCCATTTGAACCGGGAAAATTCGAAAAGCCGAATAGTAAATTTTTAATATATTAATAATTTCAATTTTTTAGTATACTTAACGTAGTGAACAATTTCACTGCATCAAGAATAGGGGGAGGTTTTTCAATGGAAGAGCTTCAAACACAAATGCAATTGCAAACGGATACAATTCACGAAGGGGTTCGAAAAGAGAATTGGTTTGCGAAAGCCATGAATATAAAAGTAGGCATCATACCGCTTCCTGTGTATGTCTTGCTGTTTATATTAATCACTGTTTTTGTTATGCATCACGATGTAAAAAGTGACATCTTGACATCCATTGCCGTCATGGCGTTTTTCGGGTTCACCTTTGCCCAAATCGGCAAATCGGTACCGATTGTTCGTTCTATCGGCGGCCCGGCCATCCTAGCTACTTTTATTCCGTCCGCTGTCGTCTACTATCACCTGCTGCCTAATGATATCGTCAAATCCACCACAGAATTTACAGAAAACTCAAACTTTCTATACTTATTTATCGCTGGGATTGTCGTCGGAAGCATCCTTGGCATGAAAAGAGAAACACTCATAAAAGCATTCATGAAAATCTTTATTCCGCTTATTGCCGGTTCTGTCGCAGCCGCTATTGTCGGACTGGCTGTCGGCACTTTGCTCGGGCTCGGATTTCAGCATACATTGCTGTACATTGTCATCCCGATCATGGCAGGGGGAGTCGGAGAAGGCGCTATTCCGCTGTCCATCGGTTATTCTGACATCATGCCCATGTCTCAAGGGGAAGCGTTTGCACTTGTTCTGCCGTCTATCATGCTGGGCAGCCTGTGCGCGATCATTCTAGCGGGATTGCTGAACAGAATCGGAAAGAAAAAACCGGAATGGACAGGCAACGGCAAAGTGGACCGCTCTGAAGAGGAGTCCCCTGCGCTGGAGGAATCGCAAAGCGGACAGCAAATGTTCAACCTTTCCTTATTTGCTTCAGGCGGTATCCTTGCTGTTTCTTTATATTTAGTCGGCATGCTCGCTCACGACTTTTTTGGATTTCCGGCACCCGTTGCCATGCTGTTACTGGCTGTTCTGATTAAGCTGTTCAAATTGGCGCCTGCCTCAATTGAAAATGGCGCGTTTGGGGTGTCCCGCTTCTTTTCAACCGCTGTGACTTACCCGCTGCTCTTTGCGATCGGGGTGTCCATGACCCCGTGGGACAAGCTTATCGCTGCCTTTAACCTCAGCAATATCATTACGATCCTGTCTGTCGTTGTGACCATGATGGCCGTCGGCTTCTTCACTGGAAAGTGGCTGAACATGTATCCGATTGAGACCGCCATTATCAATGCGTGCCACTCAGGACAAGGCGGCACCGGAGACGTCGCCATTTTAAGCGCCGCAGAAAGGCTTGAGTTAATGCCATTCGCCCAGGTGTCTACCCGAATCGGGGGAGCGATTACAGTGTCCTTAACCTTATTGCTGCTTCACCAGTTTTATTGATACACCGCAAGCAAGTTCTTCGTAAAACGAAAGGGCTTGCTTTTTTGCATGTCCGTGTTTTTGCAAGTTCCCGCAACATGCTATAGTAATAGTTGGAAATACCAGATAGAAAGGACTCTAGCATGCCTATGGGAACAGATCTATTTCTCTTTATGATTCTCGGGCTGGGACTTTATTTTATATCAGCCCTGACAGCAAAACTCATTCCAATCATAGACTTCTGGATTGATATCGTTCTTTGGGTTGGCGCTGCTGTTTATATCTTCTCTCATCAATCATTTATGGACGGCATTGTCTCGATCGCGACAATGTTCTACTGCTACTGGACAGCAATGGATCTCACTGTCTCCGAACGTGTGGCAAAACCTTCGGGAGACTGGCAGGAAATCGAGCTTGCCAGAAACAAAACACGCCTCCTGTCAGACATCACGCTGACCGCCGTTGTGTTTGCGGGCGCCGTCATCTTTTTGATCTATGGACCTGACCCAAGCCCCCTCAAATATGTGATCCTTTTCGGCATGATCTCCGGCGGAGGGGCAATGGTGAAACGAATATTGAATGTTTTCAGCGTGAACGTTTTGTATTCAGCATCCTTAGAAAAATTGCACATCAGCTCACGTTATGAAACCCGTACATACCCACTTTCTGATTTGAAAGATATTCAGCTTGAATCAACGGCTGATCTCTTAAAGCTTCATCCGCTTCTGGCGATGTATTCGTCCCGTTTAGATCTGACAACAAGCTTTCAGCAAGTCATCAAACTGTCTCTTCCCGGTGAAACGCTGTTTCTGACGGTGAAGGAACCGCAAAGATGGAAAGCGATCCTCCGTGAATACACAGAATCGGAAAACAACGATGACACTGTGATTTCTGTTTTACCGTTTTATCATAGAAAAAATCTGAAGCGGCTGCTTGGGAAGCTATATTTTGCCGCCAGCGTAAAGGGCGTATCAGCTTACGCCTTATTGGTGCTCGCGTTATACGCATTACATGCCTCTCCATGGGCCATGGCCGTTGCCGTGATGCTGTACTGGATACTCAACATGTATCTGTCAGACCGTGTTTTGCGGGCGGCAATGGATGCCAAGCCTTGTCATCATCCGCATGTACAGGCAGCGGCCGACAAGATTTTCCGCAAGGCCGGCATTTCCCATGTCCGCATATACGAAACGGAAAGTGATGATTACAACGGAATGGCAGTCGGCATGAATGTCGGAAGGTCGATGGTCATTCTGACAAGTGCCACACTAACCCTTCCGCTGCGTGTCATCGAAGGCATTCTGGCTCATGAGGCGATTCACATTAAAAAACGTGATGTTCTGTCATCACAGTTTTTACGTTTTCTATATCTTGGAGCCGTCGTTGGGATCATCCTCTTATTTGAACAGCATATCGTCCATTCCGGGGCCCACAAAATTGTGCTTTGGGTCTTCATCATGGCGATCATCATCCTGTTTCAGCTCTATCAATCCTTTTGTTCACAATGGATGGAGGTGCGCGCTGACAACCTTGGCGCATCACTGCTGGAAGGCGGGTACAAACAAATGGCCGAAGCTTTGAGGATCTTGGCGGTTCGGCAGGATGAGGACATACAGAAACAAAGTGCCTACAGTTCCGAAGCAGATGAAGACGAGCTTCAAATTGACTCTCTCACCCGCGATAAAAGCTGGCTTTTCAGATTGATTGATTTTCAGTTCGCTCCTCATCCCCCTATGTATTGGCGTGTTAGCACTCTATTGTCAAACAAAGGACACGGGGTACTGAAACGCTGGCTCAGAGACCGTCTGAAAGAATCGATCTCTTTGAAGTGAAACCGATCTGCGTTTCACCCGTATAACAGATATGGTGAAAAAAGGGAGTGATCAGAAGTGATTGTGATCATCTTATTGATTATAGCTATTATTGTTTTTCTTTCAGTCATTCAGCCGCAGCCGTCGGAAAACAAAAGCCGCCAGCATGCGGACAGCGGTTTTTTCGGTTACTCAGATCATGGCTCGCACCATGATGGATGCGGCAGTGACGGAGGTTTCAGCGATTCCGGCTGTGGCGGCGGAGGGGGCGGCGATTGAGCGCCGCCTTTTTTTATTTCATTGATTCGATGTACGCGCCAAAAGCCGATCCTGACATGCCCGGGGACACGCGCACGCGATGGAGGGCGTACATTCCCTGGTCTCTCGATGCCGCGCCCAGTTCTGTCGTCACGCCCATTTGATAGCCCGTTTCTTTGGCAGCCTTCAGCGTCTCCTCATTGTAGCGTCCTACCGGATAGCTGATGATAGAGGTTTGCTGATGAAACATGCCGTCAAACAGCTTTTTCGAATCAGCCATCTCACTGTGCTGCTGTTCAGGCGTTAACCCGTTCAGCTCAAGGTGGTCAATCGTATGGCTTTCAATGGATATGCCATGCTTCGCCATTTCTTTCATTTGGTCCTCTGTCAGATGGTGTTTATGTCCGATCGATTTGCCGATCATAAAAATCGTCGCCTTCATCCCGTACTTTTTTAGCACTGGATACGCGTCTTGATAATTGTCGGTGTATCCGTCATCAAACGTAATCAGCACGCATTTCTCACTCGGCTTTTTATCCTGCGTCAGCATGAGATGCGCCTCTTTCGGCGTTAATGTCTGATAGCCGTTTTCGTGCAGCCACTTCATATGCGCTTCGAATTCTTCCTTCGGGACACGGAGGCTGTTTCCAGAGGAAATGCTGTGGTACATCAAAATCGGCAGCTTTGCCGGTTTCTCTGTTTTGATCCATGCGGATGTATCGTTTTCTTTTTTCTGAACATGTACTGTCTTTTCTTCCGGTTTCTTTTGTTCGGCTTTCGGCATCTGCTGCTCCGCGTTCGCCTCTTTATCAGCGCAAGCCGCGAGAGCCAAGCAGCTTCCCAAAAGAAAAATGCTTAGGATAAAACGTTTCATCAGTTCCCTGCTTTCTGTCTATTTCTTCCTCCTTTTTCATCGGTTGATTTGTAGGTTTTTCAAGTACAAAAAAACCACTTCCAAAAGTTCACAAATAGTTTACATATATTTACAAGGGTAATTAATTATGTAAATCGAATAGTTTACTTGCAATAAAAAATGAATTAGGAGGAATTGATATGAAAATGAAGAAAACGATTGTTTCTTTACTTTCTGTTTCAGCTGTTGTTTTATCAATCGGAGGTCAAGCTTCTGCTAAAGAGGCAACTCAGAATTCTGTAATGGTTCCAGAAAGTCAAACTGCTCCTGCATCACTCGCTCCTATTGAGGCGAAATTAGCCGACTTTAACATACAGGTGGGTCATGCAAAACCACTACCAAGCCATTTATTGGGGTCAGGATTTTCATATCACAGTGACAACAAAGCTGTTTTTACTGTAGATGCTTATGGGATCGTAACAGGTCAAAGTGTTGGTCAGGGAAAACTTACTGTTTTTAAAAATGGTTCACTTTATGGACAATTAAGTGTTTCAGTTTATCGATAATGCGAACAAAAAGAGAGTGGATAAGCCACTCTCTTTTCAATACATTTAATAAAAATAACTTAAGAAAACTGATTCAAAACCAGCGAGGTTAACAGGCCAAGTGCAGCGATCAAACCTGTCATTGGACCGCTGTCGTCGTACGCCTCAGGCATCATCGTCGAAGCAACCATCGCAATGATCCCCCCGCCTGCAAATGCTGCAATCGCTGACATCACTTCTTCTGAAGCACCGTCGAGAAGGAAGTATCCTGACCATGATGCGAGAATTGATATCACGAGTACCGCAGCCCAAAGCAGTACAATTTTCGTTCTCGAATATCCGCTGTTTTTCATTCCTGCTGTACTGGACAGCCCTTCAGGTATGTTGCTGATAAAAATGGCGATCACCAAAAGGAAGCTGACCGATTGTTCTTCGAGAAGGCTTGCGCCAACCATAATCGATTCCGGAACAGCATCCATAATGGTGCCGATAAAAATGGCTATTCCTCCGCCGCCGGCAGCTGCTTGTCCCGATCTTTTTCTTTGCGACGCGCCTCTTTTGGAAACAGCATAATCAAAAACCGTAAACACGACAGCTCCCGCAATAAATCCGGCGCCTGTCGCTACAATTCCGCCTTCTGACACTGCATCCCCGAGAAGTTCGTAAGCAGCCGCGCCAATTAATACCCCTGTGCCAAAAGCCATAATATAGCCGATGATCTGTTTGCGAATCGAAAAAAACATGGACGCCAGCGCGCCCAGCAATACAGCAGAGCCTGAGATCCCGCCCCACATTGCCGCATGCCACATCTCTATCTCCCCTTCCTTACCAACCACTACCCGCTGCGTTTTTTTCTGTAAACCTTAAAAAGAACACAAAAAAACCGGACATGTCTCCATGTCCGGCTTTTGTGCTTAACGAATTCTCACTTCTGTCTCACTGTCAAAGAAATGGCCTTTATTCATATCAAACGCAACCGTCAGCTCATCACCTGATTGAATATCGAGACGGGCGTCGATCCGCGCAATAAAGTCTTGATTATCAATCTGCGAATAAATCATGATTTCAGAACCGAGCAGCTCTGCGACATTGATTTTCGCTTTAATCGAAGAATTCTTATATGACTCCACGACAATCAATTCATCATGAATATCCTCAGGACGGATGCCGAAGATGACCTCTTTGCCGATGTAGCCCTTTTCACGCAGCACCTTCATTTTTCCTTCCGGCACGGTTAATGCCGCAGAACCAATTTTGATGAGACCGTCCGTCAGCTTTCCTTTGAAAAAATTCATCGCCGGTGAGCCGATAAAACCGCCGACAAAGACGTTTTCAGGGAATTCGTATACGTCCTTCGGCGTCCCGATCTGCTGGATTTTTCCGTCTTTCATGACCACGATCCGTGTCGCCATCGTCAGCGCTTCTGTCTGGTCATGCGTCACGTAAATTGTTGTGGTTTGCAGTCTCTGGTGGAGCTTAATGATTTCCGCCCGCATTTGCACCCTCAGCTTCGCGTCTAGGTTTGACAAAGGCTCATCCATCAGGAACACCTTTGCATCCCGCACGATTGCCCGTCCAAGCGCGACCCGCTGTCTCTGCCCGCCTGACAGCGCTTTCGGTTTGCGGTGCAAATATTCCTCCAGCCCGAGAATTTTAGCGGCTTCCTCTACCCTTTTTTTGATTTCAGGCTTCGGCATTTTCCGAAGCTTCAGCCCGAATGCAATATTATCGTAGACAGTCATATGCGGATAGAGCGCGTAGTTTTGAAATACCATCGCGATATCCCTGTCCTTTGGCGCTACATCATTTACACGTTTTCCCTCAATATAAAAATCGCCTTTCGAAATTTCCTCAAGCCCTGCGACCATCCGCAGCGTCGTTGATTTCCCGCAGCCAGACGGGCCTACGAATACGATAAATTCCTTATCGTCAATATGAAGGTTAAAGTCATCAACAGCCGCTTCCTTCTGATCATAATATTTATAAATGTGCTCCATCCGCAATTCAGCCATGTAATTTCCCCCTTTGTCATTGTAAACGCTTTCCTAAATTGAGTGTAACAGCATTTCCCTATCGCTAAAATGGGCAGCGTTCATAAAATCAGCAACCATTTTTCGTGCATATTTCCAATTTATTCTGAAACTTCGCTTTGCAGGCAGATAAAATAGGCGAGCAGCGCGCCTTTATACGTTTTAATGTCTATCCCTGACCGCTCAATAAATTTATCAATTCGATATTGCAGGCTGTTGCGGTGCAGATGCAGCGTTTTCGCCGTTAACGTCACGTTTGAGTTGTTTTCAATAAAGAGCTTGATTGTCTTCCTCAGCTCAGATTCATCTCCGAATAAAAGCTCAGCTTCTTCAGAGAGCAGCGTTTCAAGCTTTTCTTTTTCTGCTTCTAATAATAAAAAAGGAAAGATCATCTCAAAGGTCACACTCTGCATCTGAGGCAGCCGTTTTTCAGCAAAGAGGAAATACGTCTGTTCACGGGCATAATGTGTTCGCAGACTCTCATCGGGCTCGTAAAATCTCCCGGCGTAAAAACGGACACTGAAGTAGAAATCACTTTCAAGAACCTTGGCGAGTGATTCCAGTTCGTCCTTCCCCGCCGCCGCTTCACTTTCCTGCTCGACAATCACGCCTCTGTCTTCATGCATCCACACAATCACAAAAGGCACCGGCCAGAAATGGCGAACCGCTTCCGCAAAAGACGCACGCTCTATTTTACCGAGCAAATGAAAATGAACAAATCTCGTTCGCTTCTTTATGCTCGCCGGCACTTCCCCTCTCGAAAAAAGAAACGCAAACCACTTGTTCTCCTCCGGCGACTTCAAAGACATTTGATTGGCCTCATCTGCAGGTGTCAAAAATGACCGCAGCAGCAACGTCTCTTTTTCGCTAATCTCCGTTTTCGGAATGGTGATATATCTCTGACTGTTCTCATCAAAAAAACATAGACAGCCTTCCTTTACGCAAAGCTCCTCAGACACAATCGAACCGGGATAAATAGCCAGCAGCGATTTCATAGGGTCTCCTCTCTCATGTAAGGATCTGTATATTCAGTATAAGGCGAAATGCACATGTTCTCCAATAAAAAAGAGTATATCCGGCATAGATAGACGGGAAACTGAAAGGGAAACCTCGTTCGTTTACATATTGGCTTCAGCGGAAATAGAAGAGGATATGCACGACCAAAGGAGGACGATCATTAATGGGTTTAGAAGCGTTAAACAAAAGTTTTATCAACGGAAAATGGACAGAAGGGGAAAGCGGACGTACGGAGGACATTTTGAATCCGTATGACCAGTCTGTGATGACAACAGCATCTTTGGCAACAAACAAACAACTGGAGGATGCATTTGACATTGCACAGCAGGCGCAAAAAGAGTGGGCCAAGAGCACAGCAGAAGAACGAAAAGCAGTCCTGCAAAAAGCACGCGACTACCTACAGGAAAACCGTGATGACATCATCATGATGATCTCCCGCGAAACCGGCGGAACCATCATTAAAGCAACGATCGAGCTTGAACAAACAATTGCGATTTTAGATGAAGCCATGACATATACCGGAGAATTAGGCGGCGTCAAAGAGGTTCCATCCGACATTGAAGGGAAAATCAATAAGATTTACCGCCTTCCGCTCGGTGTTATTTCATCGATTTCTCCATTTAATTTTCCGATGAACTTATCAATGAGAACGATTGCACCTGCTATTGCGCTGGGAAACAGTGTTGTTCACAAGCCTGATATTCAAACCGCTCTTTCCGGCGGAACCATCATTGCAAAAGCATTTGAACACGCCGGTCTTCCTGCGGGTGTCCTCAACGTCATGTTGACGGACCTAAAGGAAATCGGGGACGGCATGCTGACCAATCCAATTCCGAAATTAATCAGCTTTACGGGATCAACCGCAGTCGGGCGCCATATTGGTGAAATCGCCGGGCGTGACTTTAAGCGAATGGCCCTTGAGCTCGGCGGCAACAACCCCTTTGCCGTCCTTTCAGACGCGGATGTCGATCGTGCTGTAGACGCCGCGATTTTCGGGAAATTTATTCACCAGGGACAAATCTGCATGATTATCAACAGAATCATCGTTCATCAAGATGTGTACGATGCGTTTGTTGAAAAATTCACCTCACGTGTCAAACAGCTTCCGTACGGCGATCAAACTGATCCGAAAACCGTTGTCGGCCCGCTGATCAACGAGCGCCAAATCGAAAAAGCGCTGGAGATCATTGAGCAGGCAAAGGCAGACGGCATTGAGCTTGCGGTTGAAGGAAAACGCGTCGGAAACGTGCTCACACCTTATGTCTTTGTAGGTGCAGACAACAACAGCAAAATTGCCCAAACGGAGCTGTTTGCCCCGATTGCCACCATTATCAAAGCCTCCAGTGATCAGGAAGCGATCGACATGGCTAATGATACCGAATACGGCCTCAGCTCAGCGGTTTTCACTTCTGATTTAGAAAAAGGCGAAACGTTTGCCCTGCAAATTGACAGCGGCATGACCCATGTCAACGACCAGTCCGTTAATGACTCGCCAAATATCGCCTTTGGCGGAAACAAAGCAAGCGGTGTCGGCCGCTTCGGAAATCCATGGGTGGTCGAGGAATTTACTGTGACGAAATGGATATCAATCCAGAAACAATACCGCAAATATCCGTTCTAAACGAACAAATCCCTCTGCTTCAAGTGCAGAGGGATTTTCATTATTTAGATATATCAACAAAGCCTTCGCCAAACACATCGCGTACGTCATGAACGATCACAAACGCTTTTTTGTCACAGCTTCTGATGATTTTCTTCAGCATGGACAGTTCCTGTTTGTTAATGACGATATACAAAATCTCTTTTGACTGGCCCGTATAGTTTCCCTTCCCTGATAAAATCGTCACGCCCCGATCCATCAAGGTATTTACCTGCTCTGCAATCTCACTCTTATTTTCTGAAATGACGGTAATCGCTTTTTTCGTGTTCAAGCCTTCAATAATGAAGTCCATCACCTTCGTTCCGATATACAGCATCACGATCGTAAACATCATTTTTTCCGCACCAATAATAAAATAAGAGCTAAATACCACGATTAAATCAAAAAACAAGAGCGCGTAGCTGATATTCCAGTCTAAATATTTATTAGCAATTCTGGCCAGAATCGCAGAACCGGCTGTCGTTCCGCCGACACGAATAATCATGCCAATACCGACTCCCGCAAATACACCCGCGAAAATCGTATTAATGATCAATTCATCAGACGGAGTGCTCCACCCGTGTGTCAGGTGGAGGAAAAGCGAATTCGCCGCTACGGCAATGATTGTATAGACAGTGGTCTTACCGTCTAGAAACTTGTAGCCGATTAAAAGCAGAAATGCATTTAAGATAAAGTTCGTTACCCCGGGAGACCATTGAAACACATAATACAAAATCAGCGTAATCCCAGTGACCCCGCCTTCCCCAAGGTCATTGGGAATCGCAAACAAATTCACTGCAAGCGCAAAGAAAAAAGCGCCAATCACAAGCATCAGCACATCAAGCATTTTCTTTTTCATCACAAAACACTCCTTCTCCAAATAGTATCAACAAAAAAACCCAGGAGTACGCTCTCGCAAAAGAGCAGAAACTCCTGGGCTTTTATCCCACCGTGTCATAACAGCCGGGCTGCTATGTGTTTTCTCTCGGTCACAGTCCAATTTGCATTGCGGAACCCTAGAAAACCACTGTTTTTATCATATCATTTTTACTTTCCAATATTAGCATTATAAGGGACGGTTTGAATTGGTTCAAGAGGTATTTGCGGAGATTTAATCAGTAAATAAAGAGAAACAAAAAAAGAGCATCAGCTGTTAATAAATGAAAGATTTGACCGATATGATACAAAGTACCTTTTAAAAGAAAATATAAATTAAATATTAGTATCAATTTATCATTGACTACGCGAAAATATATAGGCAAAATAGAACATATATTTCAAACATTTAATTACATAGGAGGAAATATAATGTCAGGAAAGATGCAACACTGTAAAACTTGCGGTCAAGAGATTGCAAAAGGTGTTAAAAAATGCCCGAATTGCGGTAAAGACCAACGTAACTTTTTTATGAGACATAAAATCATTACGTTTATTCTAGCGATAGTCGTCATTATCATTATTGCGAACATCGGAAACAGCGGAGATTCTCAAGCTTCTACAGCAACAACCAGCTCCGACTCTAAAAAGTCGACAAAAACAGTACAAAAGGCTGATATAGAAAAACTATATACCAATGCCAATCAATTTAAAAATTATAAAGTTGATCTGTATGTAAAAGTTTTTGACGTTGAACAAGACGATGATGGTACATATCTTCAGGGCTATAATAATCCAGAAAAGTTAAGCAAGAATACACTTATTATGAGCGACGACTCTGATTTAGATATTAAAGATGACGATATTATTCATGTAGTCGGTACGGTGAAAGACAAATATGATGGTGAAAACGCATTGGGCGGATCTGTTTCAGCGCCGAGAATCATTGCCGATTCTATTGAAAAAAGCGACTATGCAACAGCTTTTGCCCCAGCTCAAAAAACAATTAACGTGGATAAAACACAGAACCAGCACGGATTTGCACTCACGCTTCAAAAAGTTGAACTTGCTGAAAAAGAAACTCGCCTATATGTAAAGATAGAAAACAAATCACAAGATGAAATCAATTTTTATGACTTCAATGCCAAAATCATCGCTGATAATAAACAGCTTGAGCGTAAAGACGACCTATCAAGTTATCCTAAAATCCAAAGTGAAATCTTACCAGGAGTTAACACTGAAGGGGTTATTGTTTTCCCTAAAATCGAAAGCAAAACAGCAAAAATTATTTTAGAAGGATCTTCCGAAAACTACGATATAACAATCAATCCATTTACATTTGAAGTGAACTTAGATCAATAGAAAGAAGGGCTGGGGAAAACCACCAGCCCTTTTGTTTATAATTTTACACTCTTATACCCATTCACATTAGAAGACTGCCATCTCCAGGAATCAGCACACATTTCCTCGAGGCCTCGTTTTGCTTCCCAGCCTAGTTCCCGCTTGGCTTTTGCAGGATCTGCAAAGCATGTGGCGATGTCTCCCGGGCGGCGGTCCGCAAAACGGTACGGAACCTCTTTCCCTGACACTTTTTCAAAGGCTTTGACCATTTCAAGCACGCTGTAGCCTGTGCCTGTTCCGAGGTTGTATGCATCTGCTCCTGTGGAGTTCAATACTTTTTCCAGCGCCTTGACGTGGCCTTCTGCGAGATCAACAACGTGAATATAATCGCGTACGCCTGTCCCGTCTTTTGTCGGATAGTCATTGCCGAATACGCTTAACTGTTCCAGCTTGCCGACGGCGACTTGCGCCACATATGGCATAAGGTTATTCGGAATGCCATTCGGGTCTTCACCGATCCGTCCGCTTGGATGCGCGCCGAATGGATTAAAGTAGCGCAGTAGGGCAACGCTCCACTCATTATCGGCCGTATGCAAGTCACGCAATATTTGTTCAAGCATGAGTTTCGTCTGCCCATAAGGGTTAGTCGCACCTAATGGAAAGTCCTCCGTGATCGGTGACGTTTCCGGAACGCCGTATACCGTCGCAGAAGAACTGAATACGATTTTTTTGACGCCGTATTTCTCCATGACCTCACATAAAATAAACGTTCCTGTGAGATTATTATGATAATATTTGAGCGGAATCGCAACAGACTCACCGACTGCTTTTAACCCCGCAAAATGAATCACAGCTTCAATCTCGTTTTCTGCAAAAACCGAATCTACCGCTTCCCGATCCAATAGATCCGCTTCATAGAACGTTAAATCTTTTCCCGTAATCTCCTTGACGCGGTTCAGTGCCTCAGCTGAACTGTTGGACAAATTATCAAGAACGACAATCTCATAGCCGCTGTTCAATAATTCAACACATGTGTGGCTTCCGATGTACCCGGCACCGCCAGTAACAAGTATTGCCATGATGTAAACCCTCCTAAAAAATGACCTGCTATTATTATATAGTGTTTGGAACCGGGCTACATCCATTTTTAAGAAGTTTAATAGTTTATTAATGGTTTTTTCATATTTTTGCGGGCTATCCGATACAGGTTTTCAGCATTTTCACGCCATATTACATGACTTTATGCAGCGCAAACAAGTATGGCAGCTGAAAAATCAATCTGCCGGTTGACGTTTTCTTTTCCAATTTTCGCTATGCTTAATGCTGAAAGGATTTGATGACATGGCGATGAGCCCCTACATTTTTATTGTATTTATTCTTATTATTTTATCGATGTATCGAGAAAGAACGGTAAAGCCCGCGAAATTGCTGATCATTCCGCTGCTGCTCTTATGGGGTGTATCAGCATCATTTCAGCCGGTGTATTTTCATTCTGTTTTACATGTGGCGATCAGCGGCATTTTATTACTGATCGGGCTGGCCTGCGGGTTTGGCATTGGGAAGATGGTAAACGTACGGATTCACCCGGAAACCGGAAAGGTCACTTCACGCGGCTCCCTTGGAAGTGTTATCCTCATTCTAGTGATACTTTCTTTGCGCATGGCTGCGAGAACATGGCTGCCTGAGAGCAACGAGATTTTTATTGCCATTATACATTCTATGTTCTTCATTCCCCTCGGCACTATCACAGCCCGTAACATCATGCTTTACAAAGCATACAGACGGCTGGCCTCTGGCAAAGTATCCATTCAATAACTGAAAGAAGGACCAGCATGAACCAACAATCTCCGGCTCGGCACTACAAGAAGCTTGTGCCGAGCCTTATTCTCATTTTGAATTGCATACAATTTTTATCTCACCCAGCCAAAGCTGACCCCATTTTGTTAGCGTTTGTATTTGCGGTGTATCTAGCATTCATTTGGATCATTCCCTTTGTGGCATCCGCTGCTGTCAATTTGGGCATATTCATCGGGCTTTGGCTCCTGACCGTTTTCCTTTGGGCTATTTCCGGCCAAGAGCAGGGAGCCGCCTTTTTCTTAATCGTATTTTTAATGGTTTTCGCAGCCATAAAGCTTCCTGCACGGCTGTCCTTGATTTTTACAATATGCCTAATTGGGGGCAACGTTTTCTTTCTATACACCCTTTTTGACAGCAGCTTGGATGATATCATTAGTAACATCTCTATCATGATCGGACTGTACGTCTTCTTCTCCTCCATGCGTTTCAGGCGAGAAGCGAGAAGAGAGGCTGAACGAAATCATGCTGAATTGGCAAAAATGCACTTGCAGCTGGAGCAAGCCCACGAAGAACTCCAGAAAGCACATGCAGAGCTGCAGGAGGCTTCTGTTCTTTCTTTAAGGTACGCGGTCCTTGAGGAGCGTACAAGAATTGCCCGAGACATTCATGACAGTATCGGCCACGAGCTGACTTCTGTGATTGTTCAGCTTCAATCTCTTCCCTATATCCTGAAAAGCAGCAAGGATGATTCAGAAAAAGTCATTCAAAATGTACTGACTGTCGCCAGAGAATGTCTTCAGGAAGTACGGTCTGTCGTTCACCAAATGGGCCGAAGTGAATCGATGGTTGGCCTTACCGCTTTGCGGGGGCTTATCCACCAAGTGGAGGAACGAAGCGGCTTGCACGTTTCTTTAGACACTGCCGGCCTTTCAGAAGAGTCTTGGCCTCAAAACGTAAGTGAAACGATCTACCGCACCTTGCAAGAAGCGCTGACCAATATCATCCGTCACGCTCACGCTACCCATGCGGCTGCCGTCATTTCTAACGACGAGACCCACCTCTATGTCACAATCACCGACAACGGACATTTCACCGGCAATCTTACTTGCGGATTTGGGCTGACAGGAATGAAAGACCGCGCTGAAAAAGCAGGCGGTTCCCTTTCTTTCAGCGCCGTGCAGCCGAGCGGCCTGCAAATTGAGCTGGCATTGCCGCTCACGACAACGAATAAGGAGCAAAAAGATGAACAAAGATAAAATACGCGTCGCACTTGCCGATGATCAGCCGCTTGTGCGTGAAGGCTTCCGCTATGTCATCAACGCACAGCCGGATATGGCCGTATCTGGTGAGGCAGGCGACGGGCACGGCATTATTGCACTGGCAAAGCAAACAAAACCCCACGTCATCCTGATGGATGTCCAAATGCCACATTGCTCAGGTATCGAAGCGGCAAAAGACATTATGTCCGCACTGCCAGATACAAAGATTGTCATTTTAACTACCTTTGATACCGAGGAATATGTATTTGAAGGCATTCGCGCGGGCGCAGTCGGCTATCTGCTGAAAGATACGCTTCCTGAAGAATTGATTGACGCCATTCGCGCCGCGGCCAGAGGCGAAGCGATTTTCCGTACAGCCACAGCTGCTAAAATTATCAGCGAGACATTTCGCTCAAAGCAACAAACTCAAGCCGAAGAACTGGCAGATCCGTTTACAAAAAGAGAGCTCGAAGTTCTTCAGCAAATGGCCTATGGGTTGAGAAATGAAGACATTGCTGAAAAGCTTTTCGTCAGCGAAAGCACTGTGAAAACTCACGTGCACCGCATTCTGCAAAAATGCAATGCCCAAGACCGGACACAAGCAGTCGTTTTTGCTATTCGAAACGGTATTGTGCAATAGAAAACTCTCATCCCGTCATGATAAAATAAGACAAAGGAGATGATTGGAAATGAAAGAAGAAATCATTGAACGGTTTACTACATATGTAAAAGTGGACACACAGTCCGATGAATCCGTCGACACCTGCCCTTCCACACCCGGCCAATTGACGTTAGGAAACATGCTCGTTGATGAATTGAAATCCATTGGCATGCAGGATGTAGCCATTGATGAAAACGGCTATGTCATGGCGACTCTTCCCTCCAATACTGAAAAAGACGTGCCGACTATCGGCTTTCTCGCTCATGTCGATACTGCCACAGACTTTACCGGCAAAAACGTGAATCCGCAAATCATTGAAAGCTACGATGGAAAAGACATTGTTCTTAATGAACAGCTGCAGGTCATCCTGTCACCTGATCAATTCCCTGAACTGCCCGGCTATAAGGGCCATACACTCATCACCACAGACGGCACAACCCTTCTCGGCGCAGACAATAAGGCCGGTATCGCCGAAATCATGACAGCCATGGATTACCTCATCAAACACCCTGAAATCAAGCATGGCACAATCAGAGTCGCCTTTACGCCAGATGAAGAAATCGGAAGAGGGCCGCACAAATTTGATGTAAAACGGTTTAATGCGTCTTTTGCCTACACAGTTGACGGCGGCCCGCTCGGCGAGCTTGAATACGAAAGCTTCAATGCCGCTGCCGCAAAAATCACGATCAAAGGCAACAACGTACATCCCGGAACGGCAAAAGGGAAAATGATCAACTCTGCGAAAATCGCAATGAAGCTGAACAGCCTGCTACCGGCAGACGAAGCGCCTGAATATACAGAAGGGTACGAAGGCTTCTACCACCTGCTGTCGATTCAAGGAGATGTAGAGGAAACAAAACTCCACTACATTATCAGAGACTTTGACAAAGGCAACTTCCAAAGCAGAAAAGAAACAATGAAGCGTGTCGTTGAAGAACTTCAAAACGAATACGGGCAAGACCGGATTCAGATTGATATGAACGATCAATACTACAACATGAGAGAGAAAATTGAACCTGTCATCGAAATTGTCAACATTGCCAAGCAAGCGATGGAAAACCTCGGCATCGAACCGAAGATTTCTCCAATCCGCGGCGGCACGGACGGATCCCAGTTGTCCTACATGGGACTCCCAACGCCAAACATCTTTACCGGCGGGGAAAACTTCCACGGCAAGTTTGAATACATCTCAGCCGATAACATGGTGAAAGCCGTAAATGTCATCGTTGAGATTGCAAAACTGTTTGAAGAACAGGCATAATACCAAAAGCCAGTCTTAAAAAAAGACTGGTTTTTTTTTGTGAAAACGAAACATTTTGAATACGTCCTCCGTAAAACAAGTATCAACAGTTGAGGAGGAAAAACAATGACAAAACATGCAATAGCTGCAAAGAGTCTATTGAAAAAATGGATGATGACAAGGCCGCTTAACATGCAAAAGAAATCCAGCCCCTTTCAAAAAATCAGAAAAATGTTCAAACGCTTCTTCAAATAAAACATTCAAATCCCCAAAACATAATCCGCATTCACTCGTACCGCCCAAATGCTCCGTAATTTGGGTTTTTTGTGTTTGATTCCGCAAAATAGGGTATAAACCAAACAAGCAAGAAAACAGCAACCAAAAACAGGTAATTTGAATTATTAATTTTTAGGTTAAAAGTTATATAAAGGAATTTATTTTATCGTCGATAGTAACTATAGAACCAATCACCAACCAGAACAATCATCATGTTGTAAGACTATTTTCAGGTCATCAGGTTAGACTGTTTTTGAGGGGCAGTTATTTATTTTTAAATGGATTTAGAATTTTTTGAATACTTTTTGACATTTTATCCGTACAATAGAGAATACCAAAACTTTTTTTGGGAGGTATGTAAAATGATCCTATTTATTATCATCGCATTATGCGGCTATCTTCTTTTTTCTTTCAGCAAGGACAATCGCCGCAAACCGCAAAAGACAAGCCCTCTGCCAGCAGCCGCACCTCATCACAACAACCTAATCGACCTTGACGCCATCCGCCAAAAACGCCGGATGCCTCTTTCCTAATCCTATATTTCAAACGAAAAGGCTGCTGAATCATGCAGCCTTTTTCAATTTTAGAAACATTTATTACTCGGGAAAAACAATCAGCAGGGTTTCTGATCACTAGATTTGGAACTTGAAACCTTTTTGCCGCCTGTCCGTAATCTCTTACAAGGCAAATCCAAAAGGAGACTTCAGCAATGATCGAATTATTTATGAAACAAAAAATGTTCTCGTTTAAAGATGCATTTCACATTTATGACCGAGATGAACAAGAGACATTCAAGGTCGAGGGCCGGTTCTTTTCGTTAGGAGACTCGCTACAAATGACAGATTCATCCGGAAAAACACTCGTTTCCATAGAACAAAAAGTAATGTCTGTATTGCCGCGATACGAGATTTCAATTGGCGGGAAAACAGTTTGTGAGGTGGCAAAGAAATTAACGTTTTTTAAACCAAAATTTGAAATTTCCAAGCTCAACTGGGAAATTGACGGTGACTTGTGGAAGGATGAATTTCAACTGACGGACGGGGAAAATGTCCGGATGTCAGTGAGCAAAAAGTGGCTTAGCTGGGGTGATTCCTATCATTTGCAAATTGCAAACGAGGAAGATGTGCTGATCTGCACAGCCATTGCTATCGTGCTGGATATGGTATTATATGACGACGAAGATGAAAGTATTTTCTAAAAAGGTGTTGACAATTGATCCAAAAGTAATAATATTAAGATAATTAAAATCTGAATATGAAGATGTACCTTATCAAGAGAGGTGGAGGGACTGGCCCTATGATACCCGGCAACCGCTGTTTCAAACAGAATGGTGCTAAATCCTTTAGAACATTGCGTTCTTGCAGATGAGGCGGAGATTTGATCATTCAAGCTCTTCCTTACTCAAAGGAAGAGCTTTTTTCATGCACAACACATTTCAGAAAAGAGGCGAATGACATGGCTCAACAAACAAATGTTGCAGGACAAAAAACAGAAAAACAAATCAAAGCTCCTTTTCGTGCCGATCATGTTGGCAGTTTACTGCGATCTGCTCCGGTGAAAGAAGCCCGGCAAAAAAAAGCGGCTGGCGAGATCACTGCGGAACAGCTTCGTGATATCGAAAATCAAGAGATCACCCGCATTGTGGAAAAACAAAAAGAAATCGGTCTCGATGTGGTAACAGACGGGGAATTCCGACGTTCCTGGTGGCATTATGATTTCCTGGAAGGGCTTGACGGTGTGGAACCGTTCATCCCGGCTGAAGGGATTCAGTTCCATCATGCGAAAACAAAAGCACGCAGCATCAAAGTGACGGGAAAACTCGATTTTACGAGCCACCCCGCGCTTGCCGATTATCAATTTTTACATGAGATTGCCGGTGACGCGACACCAAAGCTGACGATTCCGAGCCCGAATATGCTGTTTTTCGGTGAAAAAGCCGATAAAGGGATTTATGACGACCAAGAGGAATACTTTCATGATCTGGCCCAAGCGTACAAAAAAGCAATCAAAGCCTTCTATGACGCTGGATGCCGCTATCTTCAGCTTGATGATACGTCATGGTCTCTCTTCTTTGAGGAAAAAGGCAGAGAGGTCGTCCGAGCGCTTGGCGGCGATCCAGAAACATTGCCTGCCTTATTCGCCAAAACGATTAACGATGCAGTGGCAGACCGACCTGATGATTTAGCAATCACGATGCACATTTGCCGCGGCAACTTCCGTTCAACTTGGGCGGCATCAGGAGGCTATGACGCTGTAGCGGAAACGATTTTGGATGGCTTACATTTGGACGGCCTGTTCTTGGAATACGATGATGACCGCTCCGGTAACTTTGATCCGCTCCGTTTCGTGAAACGCAAGGATCTGCAAATTGTACTCGGTTTGATTACATCGAAATACGGCGAGCTTGAAAATCCTGAGGATGTGAAGCGCCGAATCAATGAAGCGGCGCGCTTTGTCAGCCTGGATCAGCTGTGCCTCAGCCCGCAGTGCGGTTTCGCCTCTACAGAAGAAGGCAATCTTTTGACAGAGGAGCAGCAATGGGCGAAGCTGCGCCATGTGATCGACATCGCCAACGATGTGTGGAGATAATCTATCATTGACAGAAACATAAAATGTGTGAATAATATATACTATCAGAAAATTTCATAAAAAGGTTTTCCTTATCAAGAGAGGTGGAGGGACTGGCCCTGCGATACCCGGCAACCGCTGTTTAACAGAATGGTGCTAAATCCTTTAGAGCAATGATTGCTCTTGAAGATAAGGTTGAGATTGTCACACAAGCTCTTCCTTATCCAAAGGAAGAGCTTTTTTATATTCGAATGGAAAGAAGGAATGGACAACATGCCACAACAAACAACACCCGCAGAACAAAAATCACTTCAAAGAAAAAAACCGCCGTTTCGCGCGGATCAAGTCGGAAGCCTGCTGAGATCTGAGCCCGTTAAAAAAGCGCGGCTGCAAAAAGCGGCCGGCGAGATTACGGCTGAGCAGCTTCGCCAAATCGAAAACGATGAAATCACCCGCATTGTGGAAAAACAGAAGGACACCGGCCTGAACGTCGTGACAGACGGTGAATTCCGCAGAGCGTGGTGGCACTTTGATTTCCTTGAAAACTTAGATGGCGTTGAGCCGTTTACTCCTGAGCAGGGCATTCAATTCCATAACGTACAGACAAAAGCACGCGGCATAAAAGTGACCGGCGATATCGACTTTTCGACTCACCCTATGCTTGAAGATTACTCCTTTCTCCATAGCATTGCCGGTGACGCGACACCAAAGATGACGATCCCAAGCCCGAATATGTTGTTTTTCCGCGGAAAGCTGGAAAAGGATGCATACAAAAACGACTATCACCTTTTCCAGCACGATGTATCCAAAGCATATAAAAAAGCGATTCAAGCGTTTTATGACAGAGGCTGCCGCTACCTCCAGCTTGATGATACAGCATGGGCTGTTTTCTTATCTGAAAAAGGCTTAAAACAAATCGAAGCGTTCGGAACAACGCCTGATGAGCTTCGCCAGCTGTTTGCGAAATCCATTAACGACGCGATTGCAGACCGTCCGGATGACTTGACCGTAACAATGCACATTTGCCGCGGCAACTTCCAGTCCACTTGGACAGCGGAAGGCGGCTATGACGCAGCAGCCGAAACCATTTTTGACGGCTTGAACCTGGACGGGCTTTTCCTAGAGTATGATGATTCACGCTCAGGCGGATTTGAACCACTCCGTTATGTGAAGCGCTCTGATCTTCAGCTTGTCCTTGGCTTAGTGACATCTAAATTCGGTGAGCTTGAACATCCAGACGATGTAAAACGCCGTATCGAAGAAGCGTCCCGCTATGTGAGCTTAGACCAGCTTTGCCTCAGCCCTCAATGCGGATTCGCTTCAACTGAGGAAGGCAACAAGCTGACTGAAGAACAGCAATGGGCGAAGCTGCGCCATGTGGTTGAGATCGCTAACGATGTTTGGAAATAAGCAAAGAAAAAACACACTTGATTCCCTGGCGGAGCAAGTGTGTTTTTTATGTTATTGAGCGGTATAGCCTCCATCAAGGACGACAGCCTGCCCGGTGACACCCTTCGCTTTCTCGCTTGCCAAAAACGCCGCATAATCCGCGATTTCCTTGACGGAAAGCAATCGTTTTTGCGGCACAAGCGGAAAAATGACCTGTTCAAGCACGGAGTCGTAAGGGACATTTCTCGTTTTCGAAAGATCGCTCAGCTGATTGCGGACAAGCTGTGTATCGACATAACCCGGACAAAGCGCGTTGACTGTAATGCCGTGGGGCGCGCCTTCCAGCGCCCCGACCTTTGTCAGTCCAATGACGCCGTGCTTGGCGCTATTATAAGCGGATTTCCCCGCAAAGCCGACTAAACCATTAACAGATGCGATATTAATAATTCTGCCAAACCGCTGTTTTTTCATGATCGGAAAAACATGCTTCATCGCGATGAAGGGCGCCGTCAGCATAACCTTGATCAGCTGTTCAAAGGTTTCTGTCGGAAACTCTTCAATCGGGGCGACGTGCTGAATACCGGCATTGTTCACCAAAATATCCAAGCTGCCGTATCGTTTTTGGATGGCGTTTACCGTATCAGCGACTTGCGCTTCCTTTGTCACATCACACGGAATGGCTGCTGCGTCAAAACCTTCTTCTGCAAGCTTGGAAGCGGCCTTTTCGCACGCTTCCTGATGAAGGTCCGAAACGATGACACTAGCTCCTTCACGGGCGAATTCCCTCGCGATTTCGAATCCGATTCCGCCGGCTGCCCCAGTCACCAAGGCGACTTGTTTTTTCATGTCAAACACCTTCCCATTAAGAATTTTGTTTGATCACAGACTGGCTTACAGCGAAATCGGCTTCTGTTTTTTCATAAACCTCTTCAATTGTGACACCTTCCTGAAGCTCCGTCAGTGTCATGCGGCCGTTATCAAAATCAAAAACAGCCAAATCCGTAATCAGCCTGTGTACGACTTTCTGGCCTGTCAGCGGAAGCGAGCATGTTTTTTTCACCTTTGACTCGCCATGTTTATTGACATGTTCCATGATGACAACGATCCGTTTCGCCCCGTTGACGAGATCCATGGCGCCGCCCATCCCTTTTACCATTTTCCCTGGGATCATCCAATTGGCCAAATCGCCCTGCTCAGAAACTTCCATGCCGCCGAGGATAGCCAAATCGATATGCCCGCCTCTTATCATTGCGAATGACTCAGCGCTGTCAAAATAGGAAGCCCCCGTCACTTCAGTGATTGTTTCCTTTCCTGCATTGATCAAATCCGCATCTTCCGTTCCTTCCACAGGATACGGACCGATCCCGAGCAAGCCGTTTTCTGACTGAAGCATGACGTGAACGCCATCGGGTATCTCATTTGCGACAAGCGTTGGCATTCCAATCCCAAGATTGACGTTCATGCCATCCTTGATTTCTTGTACAGCCCGTTTGACCATTCGTTTTCTCGCTTCTTTCATTTCGCCTCACCCTTTCCCGCCGCTTGTCGGACTGTTCGCTTTTCAATCCGTTTTTCATGGCTCGCGCCAAGCACCACATGCTGTACGTAAATTCCCGGCGTATGGATATGATCTGGATCGAGCTCTCCCGCTTCCACGATTTCTTCTGCCTCGGCAATCGTAATCTTCCCTGCCATGGCGGCAACGGGATTGAAATTTCTCGCCGTTTTCCGAAAAACCAAATTCCCCATGGTGTCCGCTTTCCACGCTTTGACAATCGCCACGTCGCCGGTGATGCCTCGCTCCAGTACATATGTCCGGCCGCCGAACGTTTTATGTTCTTTTCCCTCTGCTATTGAAGTACCAACGCCTGTCGCCGTGTAAAATCCCGGTATGCCCGCGCCGCCTGCACGAATTCTCTCAGCGAGCGTTCCTTGGGGAACAAGTTCAACCTCAAGCTCTCCGCTTAAAAACTGCCGCTCAAAAATTTTATTTTCACCGACATAGGATGCGATCATTTTCTTGATTTGCCTGTTAGCCAAAAGCAAACCAAGCCCCCAGTCATCAACTCCGCAATTGTTGCTGACAACGGTTAAATCCTTTACTCCCTGATCTCTTATCGCCAAAATGAGCTGTTCAGGAATACCGCACAGCCCGAATCCTCCTGCGATCAGTGTATCTCCATCATGAATCAGTTCCGCAGCTTCCTTACTTGATGACAGTACTTTTCCCATATTGATGCCCCTTTCGTTTTCTCTTACACTAGACCGGTCAGGCTGTAAATCGCGATCACAGCAAATACGGCAGCCGTTTTGATGAGCGTGATCGCAAAAATATCCCGATACGATTGCCGGTGAGTCAGTCCTGTCACGGCCAGAAGCGTGATGACAGCGCCATTATGCGGCAGCGTATCCATGCCGCCTGATGCCATCGATATGACTCGATGCATCACTTCCGGCGGAATGTTGTAAGCCTGAATCGCCTGCAAGTATTGATCCGACATCGCGCTTAGTGCAATGCCCATACCTCCTGAAGCCGACCCGGTGATCCCCGCCAGTGCAGTTGTCGTGACGGCCCCGTTCACAAGCGGATCGGTAAAGGTGTGCTAGATTCCGCTGCTCAGCTTGTGAAACCCCGGCAGCGCGGCGATAACGCCGCCGAAACCATACTCGGCACCAGTATTCATAGATGCCAGCAAGGCACCGCCGATCCCTTCATTCAGCCCTTCCTTCATTTGGGCAAACACCCTTCTCCAATCAAATAAAATCGTTGTAATGATGCCAATCACCAGAGCGAGCTCCACCGACCAAATGGCAGCCGCTGAAGAAATATCAAGCTTGCCGAACTCCTTTAATCCGATCGATGAAAAATCAAATCCATTCGGATACCACTTTGGAAGGTATATGGTGAAACATTTATTCACTGCACCTACGAGTATAAGCGGGACAAAGGCAAGCGCATGCTGCACCGGGCTTTTGTCCGGTTCGGCCGTGAACTCAGGCGATTCAAGAGCAGCAGTATTCTCCGAATCAAAACCGCCGTAGCCTTCGCCGGATGTCTGCGCTTTTTTTCGCCTCGATTCCAAATACATCATGCCCGCTGCCAGCACAATCACTGCGCCGAACAAGCCAAGCCAAGGAGCGGCATAAATGTCTGTTTTGAAAAACGTCGTCGGGATGACATTTTGAATTTGCGGCGTCCCCGGAAGTGCGTCCATTGTAAACGTAAAAGCCCCTAAAGCAATCGTTCCCGGGATGAGGCGTTTCGGTATGTTAGCTTCTCGGAACAGATTTTTCGCAAACGGATATACGGCAAACACGACAACAAATAGGCTGACGCCGCTGTACGTCAAGATAGCGCCCATCAGCACAATGGCAAGTATCGCTCTTTTTGCCCCGACAAGCCTGACAATCGTTTTCGCAATCGATGCCGCAAGCCCGGACATTTCAACGACTTTTCCAAAAATCGCACCGAGTAAAAATACCGGGAAATACAGCTTAATAAAACCCGCCATCTTCTCCATAAAAATCGATGAGAAAAAAGGAAGCACATGGCTTGGATCTGTCAGCAGCACCGCAAATAACGCGCAAATCGGCGCAAACAAAATGACAGAAAATCCCCGATACGCCGTAAACATCAGCAAGCCTAACGCCAATAGAATGATGATCAGTTCCACACACATCCCCCATTTCCACTGATAGGAAAGCGTTTACAAAGACTCTCCGCATCGGCCTTTCCCGTCCCCTTTCCATATGTACGGGAAGCGGGGGCCAACTATTCCGATTAAAAAAGGAAAGCTCCTTTTTTCGGAGCTTTCCTCTGCCATTCATTTCATTCCTATTAAGATATCAACATCAACCGTAATATCGGCTGATTTCATCTCTTTCAGCAGCCTGACTCTGTCTTCCGGCGCAGACCAGACGAGCGGCGTCATCTGGAGCAGCCAATGTATCGCTTGGCGGTCAAGCGTTTTGACATAACGCAGCCTCACATGATGGCTGTGTTCAACATTCGCTGTAAAACGCTCAACAGCTGCCATATTGGAATACGTACGCCTTGGTGAATCAGTATATAAAAATTGCCTTAATTCTATTAAATAATCTTTTCGCGGCACTACTTTTATGAGCATGCCATCATCCTTCAGCAGCCTATGAAACTCTGCATAATTGGATGGTGAAAAAATCGACAGGACAACATCGAATTGGCGGTCATGAAAGGGGGCACAAGCCACATCGGCAACCGCCCACATTTGATCTTTGAATGTCTTAGAAGCTTTTACAATCCCATCCTTTGAAAGATCGATGCCTGCTCCCATCGCTGTTTTCCCTGCATAATCAAAGCCGCAAAGCGAATTCAAATGAGATCCCTCACCGCATCCGCTGTCCAAGATGGTGAAAGCTTCTTCACCAGATTTGAGGTGACTGATGAGATCTGCCATTGCATGATGGAGCGGTTCAAAAAACCGGCATTCCCCAATCAGCCTGCTCCTCGCCTCAAAAAGCCCGGCATCGTAACCGGTTTTGACCGGCTTCGTCAGGAAGTTCACATATCCGTGCCGAGATCTATCAAATGTGTGCCCTCGTTCTGTACAAATCAAACTTTTTCCTGAAGCCGCATCCATGGAAGAGCCGCAGAGCGGGCATCGAAACATGGGTGCGAATTGGCTGACATCAGCTGTTCGTTTCATGAAAAAAACACCTCATTCATTCATTTTTAGATAAATGAAAAAGGCATAGACAAATAAACCTGGGCCTTTCACAAAAATTGGCCAGGTCTGGCAGATTGTCTATACCTCTCATTATCTATAACGAATGAATTGGATAATCATGAAAAAAACTCCCTTTTTTGCTGTATGGGTTTCCCCATGTACATCATACAACAAACCTCTAGGAGCTGAAAGCATAGGTTGAAGAAAAATCAATGCCGTACTGCTGTTGTCCTCATCAACATCATATCAACATAGCAATCCAACATGTTTTACCTTTATTTTCTCAAATTCAAAATATAAATTTTATTATTGTGAAAATAGTTAAAAAGGTTGATTTTCAAAAATTGAAAGGATAAAATACTGCTATCAACTTAGAAAATAGACATTCTTGTATATGATCAGTAATATGGTCTGATTGTTTCTACCTAGTAACCGTAAAAAACTAGACTACAAGAAAGTTTGAATAAATTTGAACGAGTTGAAAAGGACAAGTTCTTTTCTGTTTGCTCTTATTTTTCACACTTTCTGCACTTCCAGAATTTGTGAAGGATAGGGGCTTTTTTTGTTTCCATAATAAACCTCATAGGAGTTGCTATCATGTACTTTTTATTAAACCTTGTCGGTCTCATTGTGATTATGGCAGTTGTATTCCTATGTTCTCCGCAGAAAAAGAAAATCAAGTGGCGCCCGATCATTACGTTAATTGTTCTGGAATTGCTGATTACTTGGTTTATGCTGGGAACAAAAGTCGGGAGCTGGGCCATCGGTAAAATTGGTGATTTCTTCACTTGGCTGATTGCTTGCGCCAGTGACGGTATCGCGTTTGCCTTCCCGTCAGTCATGGCGAATGAAACAGTAGACTTTTTCTTTAGTGCACTTCTTCCAATTATCTTTATCGTCACATTCTTTGATATTTTAACATATTTCGGCATTTTGCCTTGGCTGATTGATAAAATCGGATGGGTGATTTCAAAGGCTTCCCGCTTGCCGAAATTAGAAAGCTTTTTCTCTATTCAAATGATGTTCTTGGGAAATACTGAAGCACTTGCGGTCATCCGCCAGCAGCTTACGGTATTAAATAACAACCGCCTGCTTACATTCGGCTTAATGAGCATGAGCAGCATCAGCGGCTCCATTATTGGATCTTACCTGTCAATGGTGCCGGCGACATACGTGTTTACAGCGATTCCGTTGAACTGCTTAAACGCGCTGATTATCGCAAACCTGCTGAACCCTGTTCATGTGCCGGAGGATGAAGATATCATCTATACACCGCCTAAAGAAGAGAAGAAAGACTTTTTCTCTACGATTTCTAACAGTATGCTTGTCGGCATGAACATGGTTATCGTTATTTTGGCAATGGTGATCGGATATGTCGCATTAACGTCTGCAGTCAATGGCATTCTTGGCGTTTTCGTACACGGCCTGACCATCCAGACGATTTTCGCTTATCTCTTCAGTCCTTTCGCTTTCCTGCTTGGGCTGCCAGTACATGATGCAATGTATGTTGCTCAACTGATGGGCATGAAATTGGCAACGAACGAGTTTGTTGCGATGCTTGACTTGAAAAACAATCTCAAATCACTTCCGCCTCACACAGTTGCGGTGGCGACGACATTCCTGACGTCATTTGCCAACTTCAGTACAGTCGGCATGATTTACGGAACGTACAACTCGATCCTTGACGGCGAAAAGTCAACGGTCATCGGGAAAAACGTGTGGAAATTGCTTGTCAGCGGAATTGCGGTATCTTTACTGAGTGCTGCGATTGTCGGCCTGTTTGTATGGTAGAAACATTGAGCCATATCCCTTTGCGGATATGGCTCTTTTGATTATTGATAAATAGAGGAAGGCACCTGCACATCCCGGATTCCGGCTGCATATGGTCCTAAGTCATACTGGCCGAAGACGATGGCGATTCCGTTTTTCGTAAAGTAAAACGTTGTGTCTTGATTAAGGGTAATATCCTCCTTCTTTACATCAGGGAAAAACAGCTCATCATGTTTTTTGATATAGCTATACAGATAATCTTGCGTTTTGCTGACTTTTGTTTTGGTATTCAGAATCTGGTTCAGTGTCACCCGCTTTTGTGTTTTCAAGTCATAGTTGAAGGACTGAACAGACGTTAAACCATGGGCGCCGCCTGAATATATATAATTGAGTGTTTGAATGCTGAGCTTGCCCGCCGCATTGTATTTGACGCTGAAGGATGTTTGGTATTCCGCTTTGAATCCCTGCTGTTCGCCTGCTTTTTTGTTTTTCAGGTATTCCTGATATGATTGTTCAATGTAGGCTTTCAGCTCTTGATTGATTTTCTTTTCAAACGCGGCATTCCCGATGTGATGCACCTGAGGATACTTTAGCTCCTTGATCTTTTTGTACGTATGGCTGCTGACAGTCGGTGTTTTCGCTTGAACCGCTTTTAAAGATGGGGCCGCATATGCCAATACAGAAAAAAGCAAAACAGCAATCCCCGCGGCTTTCAGCATGTGATTCCATTTCATACGATCTCCTCCTTTGATGTCGTTGTTTATCATTCCCTCTTTTAAGCAATACACACTTTTATAGACTGATAAAATCAAAAGAAGTTTCTAGGTCTAACAGCTCGATTTCCCCAATAAAAAAAGAATCAACACATGTCTCCTTTTTATTGTTTACGATCAGCAATGGCTTCGTGAACCGCTTGTGCTAAATCTATATTTCCAAACATTTCTAATACTGCAATGACGGTCTGGTCCGGAATGTGCTCTGATTCGTGTTTCGCCACGACCAGTTCGTCCATGGTTTTTTTCAAGCTTTCATTGAGCTTTTGCTGCGGATACGCTTTGGCGTACAGCTCCAGCGGATCAAGATCATGGTTCACGCACCATTGGGCAAACACCAAAATCATCATATTTTCATCGCGTTCGTAAGCTTCAGCGAGCTGTTTTTCGTTCATCTGTCATGCTCCTTATGAAAAGTATCTTCCTTTAAGATACAGGAGCGGATCAAATTCGTCTATCCCAATGGCGGTGAGCGGCGACCGCCTCAATAAACGCCTTGCTGAAGGCGGTGTAGTCAGCTTCATCTTTAGCAGTCACGATGCCCGGTCCTTCTGTTGTCCCGACAGAGGATTGAAGAAGATCAATTCCTTTATTTGCCGCACCGATCGCCTTATAGTGATTATAGGCTTCTCTGATAAATGATATCGCTTGTTTGTTGTCTTTTAACTCTGATCCTCCCGCGACATAGACGGAATCATACAGAACTGAATCAGCCGTCAGGAACGTGCCGCTGGCCTCAAGCTGCTGTCCGGTGCCGCTTGTGATGTACCCCAGCGTTTGGCTGATGATATCTGCTGTGATCCCTTCATGCTTTAAGGCGTTCAGCACTGTTTGCAGCTCTTCTTCATGAAATCCGTTTCCGGCGAGAACGGCGACTTTTCTCGTTGACGCTGTTTTCACAGTGCGGGCCTGGCTTAACGCAGGTGAGGTAAGAATTTCTTTTGATGCTTTTCGTTTCGCCGGCGGCGCCACACCTACTCCATTGGCGATTTCTTCCGCTAAGCCTGTATCGACATTGCTGAAGACGTCAACAACCTGCCGCTGCACGTCCTTGCTTTTGACCTTTCCGACCTCGAAGCAGAAAGCAGAGATGATATGCTGTTTTTCGACAGGAGACATGCTGTTCCAGAAAAGCTTCGCCTGTGAGTAATAATCGTTGAAGCTGTCGCTCCGCTGGCGGATTTTTTTGCCCTCGACTTTCTCCTGATAGTGGACGTAGCCGCCTTCTTCAGCTGTCGCAGGCGACGGGTCATTGTTTTGCAGAGAGTTTTTATGATAAGCGACCGGCCCTTTATTAATTGTCATCCGGTGATAGCCGTCGTATTGGTTGTTATGGAATGGACATACCGGCCGGTTAATCGGAATCTCATGGAAGTTCGGGCCGCCAAGACGGATGAGCTGTGTGTCGGTATAAGAGAAAAGCCGTCCCTGCAATAGCGGATCATTTGTAAAATCGATGCCTGGCACAACATTTCCCGGGTGGAATGCGACTTGCTCTGTTTCCGCAAATACATTATCCTGGTTGCGGTTCAGCGTCATTTTCCCAATGACTTTCACCGGTACAAGCTCTTCCGGCCATAGCTTGGTTGGGTCAAGAATATCAAAATCAAATTTGAATTCGTCTTCTTCATCAATCATCTGCACGCCGAGCTCATATTCAACCGTGCCGCCGTTTTCAATCGTTTCCCACAAGTCGCGGCGGTGGAAATCGGGATCTTTCCCGGCAATTTTCTGCGCTTCATCCCATACAAGAGAATGCACGCCGAGCACAGGCTTCCAGTGGAATTTCACGAAACGTGCCTTTCCTTGTTCATTGACAAAACGGAACGTGTGAACGCCGAAACCTTCCATCATTCTGTAGCTGCGAGGGATGCCTCTGTCAGACATCGTCCACATCACCATATGTGCCGACTCAGGGTTATTGGCGACAAAATCCCAAAACGTATCATGAGCAGTCGCGGCTTGGGGCATTTCATTATGAGGTTCAGGCTTAAACGCGTGAACCAGATCCGGAAATTTGATCGCATCCTGAATGAAAAACACTGGGATATTATTTCCCACAAGATCATAGTTTCCTTCTTCAGTATAAAATTTCGTCGCAAAGCCTCTGGCATCCCGCACCGTGTCTGCGGAGCCTTTAGAACCCGCGACTGTAGAAAACCGGACAAATACCGGCGTCTTCACCGAAGGATTCTGAAGAAATTTGGCCCGTGTATACTCGGTCATCGGTTCGTAAACCTGAAAAAAACCATGCACGCCATACCCACGCGCATGCACAACACGCTCCGGAATCCTCTCATGGTCAAAGTGCGTCATTTTCTCCCGGAAGTGAAAATCCTCCATCAGCGTCGGGCCCCGGACCCCGGCCTTTAACGAGTGCTCATCCTCTGACACCCGCACGCCTTGGTTTGTCGTCATTTTCTTCCCGCTGTTATCGGCCCTGTACTGCTCAAGCTGCTCGTGCTTTGCGTGTTCATTTACACGTTTGTTTTGATCATCATTCATGTCTGCTCCCCCTTTTCAAACGAAACATTCTACAGCACATTTACCCGTGGCATCCTTCATATAAACTGCTAATCCGCTCAATAGGATTTTAGGTCTACATATACATATGTGGTCATACATATTTGAAATAAGCCTTCTTTTCAGAAAGAAAAAGTGGAAGCGCTTACTGAAAAATATGCTATTGAATGGGGGAGGTCATATCGTGCTTGCCATACTCGGTTTTGTGATGATTATTGTCTTCATGTACCTTATTATGTCTAACCGGCTTTCCGCTCTTATTGCTTTAATTGTCGTTCCTGTTGTGTTTGCCCTGATCAGCGGATTTGGCAAAGATCTCGGCGAGATGATGATTCAGGGCGTTACAGACCTCGCTCCTACCGGTATCATGCTGTTATTCGCCATCCTGTATTTCGGCATTATGATTGACTCAGGTTTGTTTGATCCTCTCATCGCAAAAATTTTATCACTTGTCAAAGGAGATCCGTTAAAAATCGCCGTCGGCACAGCGGTTCTGACGATGACCATTTCGCTGGACGGAGATGGGACAACAACCTATATGATTACCATTGCGGCGATGCTGCCTCTTTACAAACGGCTCGGCATGAACCGTTTGGTGCTAGCGGGAATTGCGATGCTCGGTTCCGGGGTCATGAACATTATACCGTGGGGCGGACCGACGGCGAGGGTTTTGGCTTCCTTAAAATTGGACACGTCGGAGGTCTTCACGCCGCTGATTCCCGCTATGGTCGCCGGCATTCTCTGGGTGATCGCCGTTGCTTATTTCCTTGGAAAAAAAGAGCGGAAGCGTCTCGGCGTCATTTCGATTGAACACGCACCGTCCTCTGATCCGGAGGCAGCGCCGCTCAAGCGTCCCGCCCTCCAATGGTTTAATCTGCTGCTGACTGTTGCTCTGATGGCCGCTCTGATCACCAGCCTGCTGCCGCTCCCTGTTCTTTTTATGACCGCATTCGCCATTGCCTTGATGGTCAACTATCCAAATGTCAAAGAGCAGCAGAAACGGATCTCGGCGCATGCAGGAAATGCGTTAAACGTTGTCTCAATGGTGTTTGCTGCAGGCATATTCACAGGCATTCTCTCCGGCACAAAAATGGTGGATGCGATGGCGCATTCTCTCGTTTCACTTATCCCTGATGCCATGGGCCCGCACCTGCCATTGATCACCGCCATCGTCAGCATGCCATTCACCTTTTTCATGTCAAATGACGCCTTTTACTTCGGTGTCCTTCCCATCATCGCCGAAGCCGCATCCGCTTACGGAATAGATGCCGCTGAAATCGGAAGGGCCTCCCTGCTGGGACAGCCAGTGCATCTTCTAAGTCCGCTTGTGCCTTCCACCTATCTTTTGGTCGGAATGGCAGGCGTCAGCTTTGGCGATCATCAAAAATTCACCATCAAATGGGCAGTGGGGACAACGATTGTGATGACGATTGCGGCGCTTTTGATTGGGATTATTTCGTTTTAATGAGAAGAGGATTTCCGCTGGCGGAAATCCTTTTGTTCTGTATAATCCGAAAACCCAAGATCATACTATGGAAAACCAACACAAAAAGGTGATTGCATGAATTTTGCTTGGGAAGCACTCATTTTAATTATATCCGGTATTATATTGCTCAGAATTTCTGGCAGAAAATCGATCTCTCAGATGACGTTAGCACAAACTGTGGTGATGATTTCAATTGGAACAATTATTGTCCAGCCGATTATAGAGACAAGTTTATGGAAAACCCTTGTGGCAGCCAGTATTTTTACTCTGGCGCTAATACTCATGGAATGGTTCCAGATAAAAGCCAATTGGATGGAAAAGTTCATAACAGGCAAAGCAAAGTTAGTCATTGAAGATGGCAAACTCAATATAGAAAATATGAAAAAATTGAGGCTGACAGTTGATCAGCTTGAAATGCGAATGAGGCTTCACGGAATCTCCAGCATAAAGGACGTTAAGAATGCAACGATTGAGGCAAACGGCCAATTAGGATATGAATTACATGATGACAAGAAGCCGCTAAACATGGGTGATTTTAAGAAAATGATGAATGTTCCTGATGCAAATACAATGAATCGGCCTGAACCTGATAAGCAAGATAACATTTTTGAAGAGTTAAAAAACTCTAGTCATTCCGCTAGCCAATTAAAATAGGCTATTTCATTGTAATGAAATAGCCTAAGTGAATTCTTATTGAATATACGAAATGACTGGCAAGCTCTCAACGCCTGATGCATAGTAGTAATTTAAAACACTGAAAAAGTCGATTGCTTTGCCGGTTTTTACATCAACAATTAAAATGTGATCACCATAGTTTTGATCATCTGCATCAAGTCTTCTAGGTGTTTTTTTGCCTAATGTATCAAGAAAAGAGTCATCGTAACCTACCCCTGATTGATACGCTGATACATGATGCATAAACAGCGTCCCTGTATCTAAGTAAACCATCACTGCCGCATTTGAGCTCGCATAACTTGAACGATAAGTAACAGGATCAGAAACATTTTTCACCTTCACATCGGAAATAGAATGGGTGCGCTGATTATACCCGCCGCCATACGAAAAATAATATTCTCTTTCCCAGCTTAATGAAGATGTTTTTGTGCTGGTATTGTACAACAATGTTCCGTTTGCATAGACAGAACCGTCTGCGTACTCAGCAACAAAGGCTTGCAAATTAGAGGTGATCGACTTCACACTTGTGTAATTTGAAGGGTTTTTTGCATTTAACTGAATGTTGTATGAATCTCCCAGCGTTCCTTCAGAATAGACCCGAATCATATAATCGCCGGCCGGAAGCTCTTTTAAAAGCACTAAGTTCCCCGCATCCATTGTAATATTAGTCGGCTGTGCTTCACCCGTATCCCAATTGACAACATACAGTTTTAAATAGTACTGACTGTTGCCAGACAAAATCCGTGTGATCAGAGTTCGATCTGACGCAGTGCTGAAGAAATACATATCGTCAGGGTTATTATCGTTAAGTACAGATGAAGTATCGAATACTTGGTCTTCGGAGTTGTACATGGAAGTTGTTTTAAAAACATTCTCATTGGCAGGCTTCTTCACTTTTATTGTTTCTGCTTTTTTATCCTTTTTAAGGCTCCCTGCATCTGCTTGCTTTAAAGAAACATCCTCCATTTCCTTATGGTTTTTCAATGTTTCCTGCTGTTTCGTGATTGCTTTCTCTTTTGGCACATTTTGCGCTGCAGCAGCATTTGAATTCAGACAAAAGCTAAAGGCCACAATCAAGACAACACACAATAGGGGTAATGAAAATATTTTTTTGTTCTTCATATACAAACTCCTTCCAGGTTTTATACTGTACATATCGGCAGGAAACTCCAACCAGTTTACATTTATGACTCAATGTTCATAATTTGTATATATTTAACTACTCATTCGAAATTTCACCATTTGAAGCAATCAGCTCTTTATACCAATAAAAGCTTTTCTTCCGGATACGGCGCAGATCCTTCAGATCAAATTCATCACGATTGACGTAAATGAAGCCGTAGCGTTTCGAGCAGCCTTGGTGTGTAGAAATCAAGTCAATGGCTGACCATGGGGAGTAGCCGAACACATCGACGCCGTCTGTGATGGCCCACTGAATTTGTTCGATGTGCTGTTTTACATAATCAATGCGGTAATCGTCATTGACCGTATCGTTTTCTTCTAGTTGATCGAAGGCACCAAGCCCGTTTTCTGTGATGATCAGTGGCAGCTGGTAACGGTCATAGATTTCTCTTAGCGTGGAGCGGAAACCGACCGGATCAATCTCCCAGCCGAAGTCATTTTTCTTCAAATGCGGGTTGCTGCTTCCGCGGTAGACGCCAGCTTCTCCCGTTTTCAAATGCTGGTCACCTCCGCGCGCCACTTCGTCCGATCCGTCGCCTTGGCTCGCTGCCGCTGTTTGAGAGGTATAGTAGTTAAAGGCGATAAAATCAGGTTTCGCGGATTGCAGAATCTCCATGTCACCATCTTCAATAACTGGCGTATAGCCTTTTTCTTTCATATAAGCCCACGCCGTCGTATTGTAGCGCCCATGAACTGCCATGTCTAAATAGAGCCAGTTCCGAATCGCATTATAGTTAAAAGCCGCCACAATATCCTCCGGTTTAGAAGACGACGGGTAGATGAGCGCGATATTCGGAGCAGGGCCGATTTTTGCGCCCGGCAGTATGTCGTGGCAGAGGTTCATGGCTTTTGCCTGCGCCACCAGCATGTGGTGGTTTTGCTGATACAGCTCTTTTTTCGGATTTTTAAGATTCGGATCAAGTGTACCTAAAGCGCTTCCGTGAAGGATCATCATGTTTTGTTCGTTGATGGTCAGCCAGTACTTCACACGGTCGCCGAAGTGCTCAAACAACACTTTGGAATACCGTTCAAACGCATCTATTGTGGCTCTTTGCGACCAGCCGCCTTTTTTCTGCAGAGCATTCGGCAGATCAAAGTGATACATCGTGACGATCGGCTCAATCTTATATTTGAGCAACTCATCAATCAGATTGCTGTAAAACTCAATTCCCTTTTGATTGATGTCTCCGTCGCCATCAGGAATAATCCGCGTCCATGCGATAGAAAACCGGTACGCTTTAAAGCCCATTTCAGCAAACAAGGCAACGTCTTCTTTATAGCGATGGTAATGGTCGCTGGCGACTTTAAAATCAGTCGTTCCCTCAGGATAGCTGTCACGTGCGTCAATCACTGACGGGCCTTTTCCATCTTCGTTCCACGCGCCTTCAACTTGATAGGCAGAAGTCGATGCCCCCCACAAAAAATTCTCCGGAAATGCTGCAAGTGTTTTATAGTTCATCGTCTGTTCCTCCAATGGTTTTAGATTAAAGAAAAGATTCTTTCTTCTATTTTGACTTGCTTTTGATCTGTTTGAATGACGTCGGTATATTGATCTGCGTTTGTGATGACGATCGGTGTGTTCATATCAAACCCCGCCTTTAGTAAGTCATCCAGGTCAAATTCAGCAAGCAAATCACCTTGTTTGACTGCTTGTCCTTGCACTACTTTAGGATAAAAGTGTTTTCCTTCCAGCTTCACCGTATCAAATCCGAGGTGAATGAGGATTTCCGTTTCCTGATCGGTGACCATGCCGAATGCATGGCCCGTCGGAAAAACGGTTGATATCACGCCATCAGCTGGTGCGACGAGTCTGCCTTTCTCCGGAAAAATCGCTATTCCCTTTCCAAGTGTCTCAGATGCAAACACTTTATCCTTCACTTCTGTTAGCGGAACCACTTTTCCTTCTAACGGACTGCTGATCTCTTCACGCCGGACTGAGGGTACAGGTGGTTCTGCTTTTATTTCTATTTGTTCCGCGGGATCTTCAAACCCGACAATGTACGTTAAGATGATTGATAGAATAAAAGATACCGAGATTCCCAAGATAAAACCGGCAAAGCCCTGTCCGTAGAAAATCGGGATCGTCAATAGACCGGGTGCGCCAGAAGCGATGGCCACGCTGTGAGCCTGTCCGATAATCGCCCCGCCAACAGCAGCACTAATGACACCGCATACAAAAGGTTTTTTCAGCCTGAGCGTCACGCCGTAAACGGCTGGTTCTGTAATGCCAAAAATCCCTGTGACAGCGGCGGAACCGGCAAGCGCCTTTAATTTTTTGTTTTTCGTTTTCAGCATGACACCCACAGCAGCTCCTGTTTGTGCAAACACGGCTGCCGCTGTAGCCGGTTTGATCGAATCCTGCCCATTGACCGCAATGTTATTTAAAATGACCGGCACAATCCCCCAGTGGATGCCGAAGATGACAAGAATCTGCCAGAGTGCCGCGATCACGGCGCCGGCCAGCATCGGGTTAAAGCTGAAGATTGCCAGAATCGCAGACGCAATGGCATTTCCCGCGTTTACACCAAGCGGGCCGAATACAATTAATGTGAGCGGCACAATGGTTACCAGACAAATTAGCGGAGTGATGAAGGTTTTCACACTGTCATGAATCACCCGGTTCAAATACTTCTCAACGTAACTCATCACAAAAATCGCCAGAATGATCGGGATCACAGTTGACGTATAGTTCATTAACACGACTGGAATGCCGAAAAAGTCCGTTTCTGCATTACCATTCTTCAACTCAATGATCGTTGGATAGATAAGCGCACCCGCAACTGTGACAGAAACAAATAGATTCGCGCCAAATTTCCGGGCAGCAGTAATGGCCAGCAAGAGCGGAAGAAAGTAAAACAGGCTGTCCGCAGCGGCATACAGTATCGTATAAGTGGTTTCCTCTGTTTTGAGCCAGCCGGCATTTGTACATATCATCAGCAGGCCCTTTAAAATTCCCGCTCCCGCCATCACGCCAAGTAAAGGTGTAAAAATGCTCGATACGATATCAACAAGCCGTCCGAACAGATTCCCTTTTTGGGCAGACCGTTCAGCTTGGTCATCATTCAGCAGATTAGACATTCTCCCAATCTCTTGATATACCTCTGAAACGTGATTGCCGATCACGACTTGAAACTGCCCGCCGCTTTCCACTACAGTTACGACATCATCCAAAGCTTCGATTTTATCTTTATCCGATTTCGACCGATCGTTCAGCGTAAAACGCAGGCGTGTCGCACAATGTACTAGAGAACGCACATTTTCTTCCCCGCCGACCAGCTGTAAAATCTCTTTTGCCGCTGCTTGAACCCCCATTTTCCTCTCATCCCTTCTGTTAAAAAATAAAAAACCTAAACTACCCCTATCGCAATAGGAACAAGTAGTTTAGGTTTTGCCTGCCTGACCAGTAACAATCCTATGAAACGCCATCATTCGGTTTTTTCTGCGAAACGCCATCATCACCATCCCTCTGAAAAAATAAAAACCTAAATTACCATCAGCACAGACAGAGATCATCCGCACTCATTGTAATTTAGGTTTTGCCTGCTTATCAGTAACAATCCTAACATCATCATATATGAATGTAAGAAAAAATTAACACAAGGAAATGAATATGTCAACGCTTTCATTATGTTTGTTTGACGACCCTTTCTATGTGAATCGTTAAATACAGCAGCTCGTCACTGGTGAGCTTGTGTTCATACTCCTGCTCAATATAAGTTTGGATTTTCTTCGTGCATACATACGCGCGATGATACTTTTCTTTCACCGTCTCCAGCAAAAAATCGTCCTGGCTTTCCATATGTGTGCCGTTAAATAGACGCTGCGCGAAAAACTTTAAGTGGGTGACGAACCGATAATAGTGAAGCGATTCTTCGTTGAATTCAATTTTAAAATGGTATTTTACAATACTCAAAATCTCTTGCATGACTTTTGTAATGTTGATGATATTAGGCATCTCTTCGTTGAGCTCGGCATTTACGATATGCAGGGCAATAAAGCCTGCTTCATCCTCCGGCAGAGACACGCCAGTCTTGTTTTTCACCATCTCCAACGCTTCTTTGCCGATCGCAAACTCATCTTTGTACAGCCGCTTTGTTTCCCACAGCAAGGCGTTTTTGATATCAAGCCCCTTCTGATTGCGCTGGATGGCAAAGTTAATATGGTCGGTCAGCGATACATAGATGCTGTCGTTGAGCTTTTTGCCGAGCTGTAATTTCGCATAGCTGATAATCTCTTCGGATACTTCCATACACTCGATCGGTATATCATACAAAAGGGTTTTGAATTTTTCTGATACATCCTTGTTATCGAGCGTGAACACCTTCTCAATGCGGTCTTCATCGACATCATCGCCGGTCTTTTTCTGGAACGCGAGCCCCCTGCCCATGATGACCAATTCTTTTCCCTGTTCATTGACCACGCTGATCACATTATTGTTGATCACCTTCGCAATTTTCATGACATGTCCCTCCAATCAACTAAGAACAGACTACACCTTGATTGTACATTCTTTTTGTACTAGGTCAATATCATCAGGGAAAGACGGGAACAGGTTAATACAATTCACTCAGCATCGGCTGCCCGGGCTGTTTTTGAAGCATTGTCTCCAGATGGCGTTCAAATGATGCCTTGTCAGCCCCCTGCTTCTTGACAATGCTGTTCATGATTTTGACGCTTTCGGCGCTGTATTGCGTATATTGTTTTTTCAGCTGATCCAGCTGCTGTCTTGTCTTCTTCGCGTTTTTCGATGTGACTTGGCTGATAAGTTTGATCATGCTTTCTGTGACCTCAAAAAAAGCGGTTCTATTCTCTTTCAGCTGTTGCATTTCGTTGTGGCTCATTTCTTGATTGTGGGTTTTTTGGAGCAAAGCAACTGCCTCGTTGTTTTGCTTTTTGAGCTGTTTATTTTCAAATTGAATCGATTCAAGGTTCTCCTTCGCAATGTCTGCTTCTCCTTCAGTCATGCTGCTCCGGACGAAGTATTCAGGATTGCCGATTCCATAATCAAATGCTTCGCTTACACGTATCATGGAACTGAATACAATGGCCAGCTGCATATCGTTTGGGAGTGTCTGGAAGTCCTGCTTATTCTTATTGCTCATCGGTTTGACTGTGGTTTGTTTTACTGTCTCTTGATCACGATCTGCAAACGTCTGAGCCTCATCTTCACTTTCGCATGCGCTCATCACAAAAACTGTGACCAGCAGGCTTATACACAAGCCTATTCGCCTCATGCTCAGTCTCCTCTCCGCTGCACCTCTTCTGGAAAATACGGCAAAATATAGATAAATGGTACCAGATACACCTATGCCCATCAATAAACCAAAAGTATGATTTGAAGCACAAAAACATAAATATTTTGTAAAAATTGACGTTCATTCCATTCTTTTCAGGCCCATTTCTCGTACAATAGAAGTATCGTTACCGGAGGAGGGCGCTGATGATGAAACGTTTTACGAAACAAGAAAACAGCTGGGTTTTATATGACTGGGCAAATTCTGCTTACTCGATTGTCGTAACCACCGCGGTATTTCCGTTATTTTATAAATCAGCGGTTGCGGAAAGCGGTATCGGCGCCGCTCAATCGACTGCCTATTTAGGCTATACCATTGCGATTTCAACGTTTATCCTTGCCATGCTCGGGCCGATTTTAGGCACGATCGCCGACTATGAAGGGTGCAAAAAACGGTTCTTTGGTTTCTTTGTGTCAGCCGGTGTCGCCAGCACCGCGATGCTTGCCTTTATCCCGAGTGAACATTGGCTGCTTTTATTGCTGTTTTATACCATATCGGCTATCGGTTTTTCCGGCGCCAACGTGTTTTATGATGCCTTTCTCGTTGACGTCACTTCAGAAAAACGGATGAATATCGTCTCTGCACGGGGTTTTGGCTTAGGGTACATTGGAAGCACGATTCCATTTATCATCAGCATTGCAGCCATCCTGCTTGCACAAGCTGAAACGATTCCGATGTCTGTATCGGCCGCAAGCCAGCTGTCCTTTTTCATAACGGCTGCCTGGTGGGGGCTGTTTACCATCCCGATGCTGAAACATGTCCATCAGCGCTATTACATCAAAAGAGAACCTCATATCGTCATCAACAGCTTCAAACGGCTCGGCCAAACGGTGAAACGGATTAGGCAGTACCGGGCGCTGTTCCTCTTTTTGCTTGCTTATTTCTTTTATATCGACGGAGTCGGCACTATTATTACGATGTCGACATCCTATGGATCTGATTTAGGGATCAGCCCCACAAGCCTCCTGATCATCCTGTTTGTCACCCAGGTCGTCGCCGCGCCGTTTTCCATTGTATACGGAAAACTGGCAGAACGCTTTACGGGGAAGACAATGCTGTACGTCGGGATCGTTATTTATATGATTGTCTGTGTATACGCCTATTTTCTGGAGACAACGCTTGATTTCTGGATACTGGCTATGCTTGTCGCTACCTCGCAGGGCGGCATTCAAGCCCTCAGCCGTTCTTATTTCGCCAAGCTCGTGCCAAAGCGCCACGCCAATGAATTCTTCGGCTTCTACAACATTTTTGGGAAATTCGCTTCGATTATGGGACCGCTGCTCATCGCCGTTACCGCCCAGCTGACCGGGAAATCCTCGACTGCAGTGTTCAGCCTGATTGTTCTTTTTATAATCGGCATTGTGATTCTCGCGTTCGTTCCGGAGGAAAACCGTGCCGATGTCAGTAAACACCAAAATGACCTGCCCCTTTAATTGGAGCAGGTCATTCATCATTTATTCGCTTTATTCACCTTCAGCTTTTTCCCTTTGACGGTTGTATTCTTCATCACTTTGAGAACATGAGGGCCCTTTCCGTTTAAAATCTCCACGTAAGAGGCGTTATCCATGATCGTGATAATGCCGATGTCATCAGCTGACACACCGTCAATTTTGGCAATCGTTCCTACAAAATCAATGGCTCTGATTTTCTTTTTCTTTCCGCCGTTAAAATACAGCTTCATAATGTCTTTATTCAGCTCTTCGCTTTTGTCCTTTTTGAATTCCGGACGGTCATTCAATTTAGATAGAAAATCAGGTTTCTTCTTGGCCACTTCTTCTTGAGAAGGGGCTTCTATTTTTTGAATCTCAAACCCGATATATTCTTCAATGTCGGCTAAAAACCGTTTTTCGAAGGCCGTGACAAACGAAATGGCCTTTCCTTTCTTACCTGCGCGCCCGGTCCGGCCCGTGCGGTGGACGTAGCTTTCCTTTTCAAGCGGCAGATCATAGTTAATGACGAGGGATATATTTTCAATATCAATCCCGCGCGCGGCGACATCTGTCGCGACGAGGTACCGATACTCGCCCCGTTTAAATTCATTCATAACGTCGAAACGGTCTTCCTGAATCATTCCGCCGTGAATTTTATCGCATGGATATCCTAAGTCATCCAATTCATCGGTCAGCTGATTGACATGCTCTTTCGTCCGGCAGAAAATGATGGAGCTGTCGGGATTCTCCGTCATCAGTACATCTTTCAGCAAAGAAAACTTATTCTCTTCTCTTACTTGAATCACCGCATGATCAATATTCCTTGTGGTTAGGCCGGCCGCTTTGATTTCGATATGCTCCGGGTTTTGCATATATTGACGGCTCAATTTCTCAATATCCTCCGGCAGCGTCGCCGAAAACAGCATCGTCGTGCGCTCAGTCGGCAGATGCTTGATAATCGCCTCCACTTGCTCGATAAAACCCATATTCAGCATCTCATCGGCTTCATCAATGACCAAATAGGAGAGACGGTCTAACGGCAGCGTGCCCTTTTCGATATGATCCAGTACACGTCCCGGCGTGCCGACAACAATGTGGCTTTTTTGTTTAAGCTCAGCCTTTTGTTTGTCAAAGGATGATTTTCCAAACACAGCTGTCGCTTTGATTCGTTTAAATCGTCCGATGTTCGTGATATCCTCTTTTACTTGTACGGCAAGCTCACGGGTCGGTGTTAAAATAAGCGCCTGCGGCTTGTTTTCATCCCAATCCGCCAGCTCACAGAGAGGAATCCCAAACGAAGCCGTTTTCCCGCTTCCCGTCTGTGATTTGACGACAAGATCTTTTCGTTCAAGGGCGGCGGGGATCACGCTCTGCTGCACCTTGGTCGGTTCTGTATATCCTAGCCCTTCTAATGCTCGTAAAATGTCATGACTGATTTGATAGTTTTTAAAATGACTCATGTATAAACTCCTGTCTCTTGCAGATGTTCTCATTATACTCTAATTGGCGAAGGCATATGTGTTTTGTCGAAAAATGACGTATTAAAAGCCATCGATTCCCAGGCGTTTTAACTCCTGAACAGCTAGTCGCGCCAGTGCGTCGGCTCCCGCGCGGTTTGGATGCAGCGTATCTCCGTCCATATATAATGCGAGTGTTTTTTCCGGGCCGATTGATGTAAAGTAAGCCGAGCTGAGAACATTTAAGTCAATGAGGTGTGTTTTTTCCTCTTCGGCCAAAGCCAAAATAGAAGCCCTGTACCATCGGTTTACAGACGAATGGATGCCTTCAGAAGTAAAATCTGTCGCCCGTCCCTGGGGTGTTGAAAGAATGACTTCCGCACCCTTTGCTTTCACCTGGCGGATCATATCACGCATAATCTCCTTAAACTCCGCTTCCGATTCATTATGCTTCGGATTTGTGTCATTAATGCCAAGCTGCAACATAAAATAATCCCCCGGCTTAATATACTTCAAGATCGCCTCCAGCTGTCCATCATTTCGAAACCCTCTCGCAATCTGCCCGCCGGACGCCATGTTTCTCACTTGGAAGGTGTGTTTGTCGATATAATGAGGCAGCATCTGCCCCCAGCCCGCCTGCTTGCTGCTGTTGAGCGGATAATAATTGCACACCGTCGAATCGCCGCCGACATAAATGGTTCGATTCGTCACAGGCTGATCAGACAATTTCTTGATTTTCAAGGCGCTGAGCGTAAAAGAGGTGCCTGCCTTCCCCTCTGTCACCAGCAGATTCAGCTGCCCGTCGGTGACAGGAATTTGGAACGTATCCTCCGCACCGTCCCCCGTCATATTGATGACCTGAAACACACCCTCCGCCGCCACACTGGCCCTTGCCGTATTGCCAAGTGTCACCTTTACCTCATAAAGGCCGTTCGGAAGATCCACATGAAACGTGTTGTCGCTTTTCGTCCCATACGCCAAAAACTGAACCGCATCACTCTTCACACCAGTCCCGGATGCCGCCACATCCTTCATATTCTCCGGCGTCTGAAAACCGTAGCCCTTTGACGGGTCATAACGCTCAGACGCCCTGACACCAATGTAACCAGGCTCAACCGAACCGCTCCCAAAGTCAAACTGATACACCTTCGGCTCCGCCGCCTTCACACTCTCAATCCCGCCGAAACACAGCATCAGCATCATCACAAAACCCGCAGCCATCCATTTTTTCATTAAGATTCCCCCTCTATGAAAACGTATACAATAATGCATACTCGGTGATTGTTTCTTTATGATGACTGAATGCAGAAAAAAATGGCGTTGAAAATAAAATTGATGTGCCATATTTAAAAAGGGGGGTCTCAAGCAAAAAAGGGGAAAATCAGTGTGACTTCTTGTCACACTTGATCACATCCCATCCTCCGCAATAGAAACTCATTTGGTTTTCTTGATCATACACATAATAACGGAGTCTTTCCCATTGATCGTCAGTCGGTAAAATGTCCAATTCAATCCCATCGATGGATTCAAGATCATCCAGCTTCGATGCACTGATGTCTTCAAACTGCAGATGAATGTCACAGGTTTGAGTTGATAGTTTTAATTCAAACACAGGAATTTGAATATAACGTTCATCTGCTTTCATATAGAAAGTAAATTCGTTTAATGTAAATGGGCCTGTATCCGAATGAGAAAGATGCTTTTTCACTTTCTCATATTGTGTGATATTCAAATGGATTCCCCCTATTTTTATGAGTGATGGCTAACCATATAAATGTCCACAGCATCGAAATCAAACCACATGATCCGTTCGCCTGAGTCCGTTAGGCATTGGAGTTTGCCTTCGGAAAAATAGTTTTTATCCGGTTGAGGATCAGTGATCAGAAAAACATCATCATTGATGGAAGCTAACAGAAAGAGAAAATCTGCAATGTCCCGGTCTGCTTCATGTACTACGCATTGGAAATGAAATTGCCTTTTCGCCAGCTTCGTCACCTTGTAAGCATAGCCTTTGAAAAACTCTGACAGGTCTTCTATAAATGAACCAGTCGTTATCACCTGTATCATGATTCGCTCATAGGTAAGCCCTTGCCAAAAACGATAAAACGACTCTGCATCTTTAAGTTCGCATGACGTAACGATTTGGTCAGGTTTAAGATCAACCATGTCCAAATTGCCGATACTGCTTATAGAGGTTTTTTCCATAAAACCTTCCCCCTTATCTTGGATAGCGCAACGTAAATCTCTTGTCTGATTTGTTCATACAAGAAAATGTGATGATACAGTTCGTTATCGTTTTCGATCATGTCCGGTGGTATTTCAGGATACAACTCAAAAAAACTTTTCTCCAACGAACGCCGCTGATGCCGGGGCATCCTTTTATTCGCCAGCACATAATCCAAACTGCCGGCAACAAGCATAAAAAACTCATGTATTTCCGCTTCAAAGCCGTACATTTCATCAGGGTACGGCTTGTCCTCAAGCTCTCGCTGCCTCTTTCTCAGCTTTTGAAGCACGCTGATCCTCCCCTTTCCCTACTCATCTTCCACCACCTTATATTGCCGGCAATAAAAGCGGAATGTCTGCTCTTCCCATTCTTCCACAAGGTACGTGCCTTGTGGTTGCGTTTCAATATGGAGAAGTCCATCTGATAGATCCGATAGGGTTTCGATTTCTCGTATCGTAATGGCTGAAACGTCTTTGAATATGACAACAATCGTACGTGAATGATAAACAGCTGCTAACTCAATCGTATAAATGGCACCAAGAACGTTATCTGTTTCCCGATAAAAACGCCATTTCTTGATATGCTGAAACAAAATAGGAGTAGCTCCTGAAATACTCACTCATCTGCCAATTTCGATTCCTCCGTTGATGGCTTCCCTATGCTTCATACTCACTTACATTATGAAAGACACATGTTCAATGACAAACTCATCTATCTTGAAACAGGATAGGCGGATAGTTATCTATCGCCTCCAACAGCTCTTCACCAAATACAGTGATTGTACGTTTCCACGGGTCTCCCAAAAGTCCCCAAGAGATGTCCTGATGAAAGAAGAAATAATAGTCTCCGTTTGGAAATACCGGAACAGGCCATTCGCCAAATTCATCCTTAGGCATTGTTAGATGAGGACTAAAGATATATCCATCATGCTGCCAATCTAATGCGTATATCACATCGTGCTTTCCCGTACACGATTGAAATGCTTTTAAAATAGAAGTCTCTAAATCACTCAGCACTTCGCTCACATCATTATGACCAGCTTTACTGCTCATCCCGCTTGAGATATCAAACACTCGATATGGATCAGGCGGGATGATGTGATGACATCTGCTTCCGGGCTTCCATTTTATGAGCTGATTCACTTCTGACCAGATGCGGTCTAGTTTTGTCTGACTTAAAGCGCGTCAATTCATCATAATCTCATCAACACCTTATTGGATATCCTTCTTATAAATACCAGAAGAGTTCACTGCGTAAACAGCGTTACTTGTCAGTTTCAGCTGTTGAACGTCTAGAGCTTCACCGTTCAAGTCACAGCATGTTATCTCTTCCATCTCTTGACTCACATCGGTAGAAATCAAATAAAGAGACGACTTAAGGTTTGCACTGTAACAATTGAATGTCCCAACCAAAAAACCTTCTTCAGATATCGCGAGCTGATCAAATGCTTCTGAGTCCGGCTCTTTATCCGACAGAATCCACACCCGTCTCACATCCGTTTCATCAAATGCGGAAATGACTGCATCTCCGTAATACAGCAGATAAATCAATCCGTCTTTTTCTGCAAGTCCATAACAATCAACTACACCCGGCGCTTCCTTTTCTTCAAGCTTTCTATCTATGTGTATTTCCTTCTGCTTACCATCCAAAGTAAAACACCAAACACTATGGCCGTCAGGATTTTCATCATCATAAATCCCTTCATCATTTAAACCGACCCAAAGGTTTTGTTTCTCATCCAAAAGACAGCAGGAAACCCCTGAAGGCAAGTGAAAAGCACTTTTCACTCTTCCCTCTTCTGAAAAAACCTTTACCTTCGGCACGTACGATTCATAATAAACGAAGACATAGCCATCTGCACATTGTTGAAAGAGCAGAATATCACTGTATGAAATCTGCTCTTTCACTTTAAAAACCCGAACATCACCGGAAGGATCATAGATTGTAATGGTGATATCACCTTTCAACCCTTTTCCAATGTAGACACGCCCCTGTGGATCAGCATGGAAAAAACAATCTTGGGTGTCCGTGTTGATGATTTTATTCATTTTTAATTTTTTCATTGGTTATGCTCCCAGGTTTTCAAAAATCTGAATATCGAATGAATAGAAATTTAAAGGGGCACATTTATAAGCTGTTTGTATTTAACAGAAAAAGATTATGATGATGATCAATTCCTACACACTTATCTTTATATACAGCTACTTGGGCAAAACATAGATCTTCTCCAGCACTTTCATTCAACATCTTATGTTCTACAAAGCTTTGCATATCATCTGTCTTAACTGCTTTTTTTATATGATATGAGTCATCCCAAATGAATAGGTAAAGATACGAGCCGTTTTGGATACAGGAATGAAACTCTATTTCAGCCTTATACCGCCCTAACGTTTCTCCCGATAATTTCAGTTTTTGTAAATAGTCTTCTCCCATCGAACTGTAATGCAAATAGATGGCATCTTCACTTACAAAAGTAGAATAATATTGGTCAATCACATATGAACTAACATCATCGGAGTCCAATTCATATTTCCCATTTTTCAAAATGAATTTATTCATTCCTCTTGAGCTTATTTCCTGATCAACGCATGAAAATATGCCTGTTTCATCATACCCGACCCATAGACACTTATTCTGGTCGATCATCATTGAATTTATATATCGCCCCGCATAAAAAGATTGATAGAATCCTTTGAGCGGACTCCACACATATATGTTAGGTTCAACGTTACTTATTTCATCCTCGTACTCTTTATCAATTAAAAACAAAAATGAATCATCAACTTTTTGTATATTTATAACTTGCTTTTTGGTTTGTACGCTATAGCTGTTTAAGAATCGGCCATCAGTGTTTGAATAAAGAGAAAGATGATTGATGATGTATCCATGATCATTACGTTCCTGCTGGGTCAGCACAATGAATTCTGAATCATTCATTGATAATAAAATTTGGCCTTTTTCTGTTACTGTGTGTAATCCTTTAAAAAATAAATCAGACATATATGCCACCTTTCAAGAAGCTATCTACAAAATCTCATAAATATTCCCTTTTGCAAGTCGACTTTTTAAAAAAGGAAACTCCTTTCCGAGTGCCTCTGAATATGGAGAAAGAAGATTATCTCTTTAATAGTTTTCTAATTCATCCTCGATGTCAGAGAGAACTTGAGAAATTGGTATCGAAACTGAATCTATATTATTAAAAAAAATGGATATACCAACTTTATCTTCAAGCATACCGGGAAGCCAGTTCTCTACAAAATCCTCTAAACTTATTGACTCTGGATATGTACTCTTCCATTTCTCAATTGAACATTGTTTTGCATGCCCTTCAGTCGGCCAAAAATGAAATTGTATTGTTCCATTATCGTCTTCAGATGTAACCCACCCTTTATCATTACTTAATGACCAGACTTCTTCATAGTCAACAACTTTCTTAATAAAATAACGATATCTTTTATCAGGATCTAACTTTAATGTCATCTCAAGTTCTTTTTCATTCATTTTTCACTCTTCCTTGTAAGCAGCATAAGAGGGAAATCGGCTAGTCCTTGACCTTATCTAATACCCCTCTGGATATAACATCAGATTATTATTTCGATAAGTCCGCGTAATAGTTAGGGAAGTTTTGAAGGCATTTTCCAGATTTGATTTTAATGTCTCTGCAAAGCATTCTAGCTTCTCTTTATTACAGGTAATCTCAAACAAATTAGAATTAAACTTACTATCATCTTCAAGTATAATTTTAATCTTAAAGCTGTAGTTTCCGTTTTCTTCATTAATACTGAGAATTAAAAGTGGATCAATGGTTTCTAAATTTATCATATCTTGATTTCCCATTATCAACGTTTCAATTCCAGATATCAGCAATTTATATTCACTCTCTAATAAAACAGCGGAAAAATCGCGAACGATCGCTTTTTTATTTTCCAACAACTCAAATATGGATAAAATAAATGGATCATCATCCATTTCTTGATACCTTCTCGGTGTTAGTTCAAGTTCAAGACAATCGTCTCTAATTTTGGCCATGCTGCCTCCTTGTTTTATATGAGAATTATTTAATAAAATTTCCTTTCCAGTACTGCTGTCTGAAATCGTAATACCATCGCTGTTTACAAATCGTATGGCTCCTGTTAGGCTTATAACCTTTCTTATGTGATGATATATTTATGATTTGAATGGTATGCATAAAACGATTGATCGTCAAAGCAAACAGTTTCAGCTTCTATAGCAATCAGCATGCTGTTCATATTTATAAGAAAATTAGCGTTTGAATAGTAGTGTTCAATTTTAGAATTCGAAAGGTTTCCGATCCCTTCTGGGTGATAACTGAACTCAAATATTTGCCAATTATATTCTTCTGGAACAATTTTTTCTAATCTCATGTCGCCAATATCTGCACTAAAATAAACAGAAGCAACATTTTGAAATAAAATTTTATGCGTATATTCTCCTTCACCTTCAAAAACCTTAATATAAGTGAGAGTTCTTTTTTAAACACATTAAAATCTAAAAAGAAGGACACTGCATCCCCCATCTATGTAATCTACCCATTCATTAATTGTTTTGTACATTGTCATCTCCTACCTCTTTTTAATCAATAACGCCTTACCACCAAGCAGAATAAACAAATTACCCCATATATTGTTTGATCCAATCATTTAAATCATCTGTTGAATGCAAATAAGTTTCAGGAGAATCTTTCAAGTCGATCCCACAAAGAAGGATTAACATATCCCAGACTCTATCATCTTCTACTTCGGAGTCATCCGCATAAACATAAGTGCCCGCCCAATCCGACACTTCTTCTCTTGTTGTTTGTCCATTTAAGACACTTTTGATTTTATTTATACATTCTATTAGCTTTGGCTCGCTCAATTTGATCACCACGGATTCAAGTACTAAATGATTTGTTATTAGTATGCAAAGCACCGTACTGATATTTAGATATTGAAGCTTTTTCAGTAAAAGATATGTTCCAAAAGGTTTCCAATCTACCAATAAACAAGCTCACAGCCATATTCCGTGTGCAATACACATAATCCAAACTGGCACTCAGGCTCAACCAAAATAAAACTATGATGGAGAAGCCCTTCGTCGAACTCAATACATTCCAATAAGCCGTCAAGGTGCTCGAGACATTTTCCAAAAGAACAAACTAACGCACCAATTTCGCTGCTGTATTGATGATACAGAAGAACGTCCCGGTCATCATAAGCAACATAGGACTGAGATGTTTTCAAGATCAGCTGTTTCGCTTCCGTTTTTTCGGGAGCATCAACCTCACGGATGTTGGCTGATATTGAAATTGATAAAACCAGCTCAAGCAACTGCTTGCTTTGCGCCAGATCAGCAAAGCGATAAGTGAAGCCCCTTTCTGCACAAGGGATTAGTTTTTCTTTGATTTCGCTCTTCAACAAACGTCTTTTATTCTCGGCGAGTTTTTCGATTAATCTTTTTTGCATGAGCCGCATTCCCTCCGCCGTCAATTTCCCAAGTTCTTTTAAATTGATTCATCATTCTATTGTTTCTTTGTCATTTATCATTCAGATTTGTTCTAAAAAAAGCTTGTATCGCTTATTGATACAAGCTTCATTTCTACAATTTAAAAAATCGGATTATCCTCAAAACGCTCCCACAGTTTTGGAAACCTTTGAGGCAAATCTTCCTCTTCCCAATCCAATTCAATACCGTCCGATTCGGCAAGTCCCTTTTGTTCAAGCGCATCTAAAAGCTCGTCGTGTACTTCATCATCCCATTCATCGTCGCCAGTCTTCATCAACGCCTCAATTGCCACTGACAGCAAGTCTTCATTTTGTGGATAGCCTTCCTCGTCAAGCGTTTCCTCCGTGATGTATGCTGCCAAATACTCGTGATCATCCAGCACTTTTTCGAATGTCTCTTTGCCCTGGGCAATCAGCCATCCGCGGAAATAATCAAATGTATCGTCCGAACAACCGTCCATTAGGATGTATGCTGCCGCCCATAGTGAGGACAGATAGCTTTTTTGCATGAATGTCTGAAGCATAAATTCAAAATCAACGATCTCATTGATTTCTTTTTTCAATAATGCATCACGCAGCCACTCATTAGGTTCTTCCTGGCTGCCAGCTTGGTCAATAAGCTGCCAAAAAGATGTTTCATTCATTTGTTTTTCCCCCCTCTGATATCCCTCTTATAGATCCCTGAGTCTGATAGTGCATAAATAGCATTACTTGTTAGTTTCAGCTGTTGTATGGAGAGCTCCCGCCCGTCTTGATCACAGCATTTCATCTCTTGCACCGGCATACTCACATCAGCCGGAAGGAGGGACAGTGAATGTTCATCTTTGCATATCCAAAACCCGTCATCTGAAATCGCTAGCTGGTCATATACCCCCGAACATTCTTTATCAGAAACAATCCACACTCGTTTCACGTCGGTCTCATCAAATGCGGCAATGACTGTATAAGAGTAATACAGCATGTATATCAGTCCATCTTTTTCTGCAAGTGCATAGCAGTCATCTACCACGGGCGCATATATTTCTGAAAGCTGTTGATCAATGTGAGTTTCCTTTAGTTGTCCGTCTAAAGTGAAGCACAGCACACTTTGTCCACTGGGGTTTTCATCATCATAAATACCTTCATCACTTAAACCGACCCATAGGTTTTGTTTCTCATCCAGAAGGCTGCATGAAGTCCCTGAAGGCAAGTAATAATCACTTTTCACTCTTCCCTCTTCTGAAAAAACCTTTACCTTTGGCTCGTACGATTCGTAATAAACAAAGACATAGCCATCTGCACATTGTTGGAAGAGCTGAATATCGCTATATGCAATCTGCTCTTTCACTTTAAAATCCCGAACATCACCGGAAGGATCATAGATTGAAACAGTGATATCACCTTTCTCACCTTTTCCAATGTAGACACGCCCCTGTGTATCAGCATGGAAAAAACAACCTTGGGTGTCCGTGTTGATGATTTTATTCATTTTTAATTTTTTCATTGGTTATGCTCCCAGATTAGAAAGGGTGAGATATGTTTTCTTACTCGTTAACCTTATACGCATAAAATTGTTTTGAATCAAAAGAAACAGACTCAGCCTCTACAGCTATCAATCTTCTGTTTATGTCAATGAGAAAATTTGCATTTGATTGATACTCTGGAATTACAGGATTTGATAGGTTTCCGATTCCTTCCGGATGATAACTAATCTCGAAAATTTGCCAATTGAACTCCTCCGGAATAGCCCTTTCCAATCGAATATCCCCATCACCTCCATTAAAATAAACAGAAGCTACATTTTGAAATATAATATTATGTGTATATTCAGCTTTATTTTGAACAACCTGAATCTCAAGTAAGAGTTCTTTTTTAAAGAACTGATAATCGACCTTTAAAACATTGCAACCCCCGTCAATATAATCTATCCATTGTTCAATTGTTTTGTACATTGTCATTTCCTGATCAATTGATCCCAGCAGCATTTAATTTTGCAAATATTCTTCGAGATTCCCTATATACCTCCCCGAACTAAAATCATCAAACTTTCTGAGTTTAAAACAAGGAAAGTGATGTTCAGCGATATTTGCGACTGTAACTTCTTTTTTAGTTTCTTCTACGAAAATCCAATTGTCTATAGATTCTTCTTTCCACTGCCTAGGCAGCTTCATAGAAAGTGCTGCTCCAATATTCAAATGGCAATACGTTTTCAGGACTTCCGTAAACCGATCAGTATCAATAATAAGGGAATTTTTGGTACTTTGATTGATTTCATCGTTTACATAAAAAGTGAATTCGTAGTCGCATTCATACGATTCTAATTCAATATACACTGATTGGTTAAGGTTAATAGATGAGAAATCAGCTCCTTCTTCATTGCCGTCTACTTGACTTAATACTTCATCAATTTTCCCAATATCATGCTCACTGAAAATCATCCGAAATTGTGATGGAAACTCTTCTAGGAAATACAGAAATTGCTTAATATCTGCCTGTTTTATCTTCATCACACCATAAAATTCACAAGTATTGATAGATTGAAACTTATGTTCTCTTCCTTTTTCACCCGTCATACATTCAAACTCACTCTGCACCACTCTCCATAATTTACGGTATTGCTGTACTCTAGAAATGGGCGACTCATAACTGACGATGCAGAGAAAGTAGCAGTGATAATGAGAAGGAACTAAATTTTCAATTAAACGCTCGGCTTCCCCCATATATTTCTCTTTGTCATTGTTATCAAAAATTCTCGTCCCATGTAAACAGATTAAATTGTTTTTGCGTTCATGGAGCCTGCTAGTCCAAATCGGCAATGCATTTCCTCCTTCAAGGAATTCCTCCCATTAGTTAATAATTATAATGATTTTTTCTATCGTCATTATAATGTCTACCTCTATTTTGTGGTGAGCCTTTACCATAATAGTGTCCTGCCGGGTGCCAAAGTATTTTTCTAGCATACTTTCCTTTCCCATATATATAAGTCTTTCCAGGTATAATTTTACCTCTCTTATCTCTTGCCCTTGTCACTTTAGTTGGCTGTGCACTCACTGGAATACCCATTCTTCTTTTCGCTTCACGAAAAGCGCCTCTTCTCCCTGCCCCCTTAGGAGAAAGATTATGACTTTTTGTTTGTTTATAGTAACCTTTGGTTCCTTTAACTTTTTTAGCAAATCTATAAACTCTCTTAGCACCCTTAAATATCTTCCCAGGCCCAAAGTTAGAAGCAGCCGCCCAAGCAGCACCTTTCCATCCTTTACCTGATTTATATGCCTTGTACCCATCATAGGCTGCAAACCCGGCATTTACCACAAGCCAAACCCAATGACCATCCGGATCAACATTCATCACCGGGTTATTATTTCCATAAGCATAGCCATTCTGATCCAATGAGTCTCCGTCGCTGCCCGGGTCTGGGTCGAGCGATAGGAACACGCCGTTTCTTGGCTCGTAGTAGCGGGCCATGAGATAGTACAGGCCGGTTTCTTCGTCGTATTGGTAGCCTGCGTATCGGTAGCGGTTATCTTTTACTTCATCGCTTGCTTCGGTTTTTGTTGGATTTCCCCATGCGTCATATTGATACTTGGCAACGGTTTTTCCAGTGCTGTCTGAGATCGCGATGACGTCGCCGTGTGCGTTGTAGTGATAGAAATATTTCTTGCCATTTTCTGTGTAGGATAACAGCTGGCCGCTGTCCCCGTACGTGTACGATTTTGTGACATTGTTGTCCGCGTCTGTTTCATACAAGACGTTCAAACTGTCTCCGTCATAGAAGTAGTTCGTGACGTTTCCGTTGACGGTTTTTTGGATTCTGTTTCCTTTTTCGTCATACTTATATGTTGCGAATGGCTTGTCTTCGCCCTTTTTTGTAACGGCGGTCAGGTTATCTTCTGCATCCCACGTATATGTGAATTTGCCGTCGGATGTACGGTTGCCGTTTTTATCGTAAGAGATGCTTTCATCATTGACTTTTGTCAGCTGATTCATGATGTTGAAGGAAGCATTCACCGTTTTGCTTGAACCGTTTTTTACAGTTGTAACGGTTTTCCGGTTTCCGAATCCATCGTATGTGTATTCAATGACAGTGCCGTCTTCGTGGGTTTCTTTGACAAGCTGATTCAGCTTTCCATACTCATACTTCACCTTACCGCTTGCTGAGCTGTTAATCGTTGTGCGGTTTCCGTTGGCGTCGTATTCATAGCTTTCCGTCAGAATGCTTCCGCCGTTTTTGTCGCCGATATGCAGCGAGCTTACAAGGTTTCTTTCGTCATAAGAAAAACTTGTTCCGCCGCCGTTGCCCGTAATAAAGGTTTGGACGTTGCCATTTTCATCATAATCAAATGAATAAGAAGATGTAGTGTCTTTCATCTCAATCATTTGATCCAGCTTGTTATACGTAAATTGATTCGTTCCTTTTTGATCCCCATGGCTCCACGAGAAGGTTTTCAGCTTATCGGAGTCACTAGGATATGTCCAAGTTTGGCTGCCGCCGCGGTCGGTCAATTCGGTTAAACGGTTTTTGTTGTCAAATGTCCGTTTCTTTGTGGTGTTCTGCTCTTTATTGACGACCGATGTTTCATTTCCATTTTTGTCATACGTGAAATTGTACTTTTCTGTACCGTTATACGACTTTGATTTCACCCGGTCTGTTCCATCATAGGAAAGAGACACTTCGTTGCCATTTGGTGAAATGGTTTTGGTCAGGTTGCTGTTGGCATCATATTCGCTTGCTAACACATTGCCCAGAGGGTCAGTTGTTTTGACAAGCTTGCCCATGACATCATATTCGTATTTATAGGTTTGATCTGCTCCCGCCCGGATGGTTTTGCTTACCTCATTGCCTTCCTTATCATAGCTGTGAAGGATAGAAGTGCCGTTGGAGAGCGTCATGTTTGTCAATTGGTCTGCCTGATCATACGTATAGGTTGTTTTTTCACCTTTTGCATCCGTTTCAGCTGTTTTCTTACCAGTTTCATCGTAATCAGTTGAAGTGGCGTAACCTAGTTCGTCCTCTTCCTTGGTCACATAGTTACCATTACTGTCATACGTGCTTTTTGTCAGAAGGCTTCCTTCAATCAGGCGGATATCATCAAACCAGACTGTTCCTGTCGCACTCTTTTGGAACAGAATGCTGATATCGACTTTATTGATCGGCTTTGTTTTTGGTATAACGACAGCTGCCCGGTTCCATTCCTGTGTTCCAGAAGGGAATTTGGCATTGTATACACCTGTGCTGCCGTCCGCGTAAGTGACATTAGCCTGCAGAGAATAGTCTTTTTCATCTGTAAATTTGACGCTGCTGGCTTTCGACATTCCTGTCAGTGTGAGATAAACTGGTTTGTCGTTTGCGCTTTGCCCTAAGACAACGGTTTGTTTTGTTACTGATCCGGCTTGGGACGCACTGGTCCGGGCAGCTTTTAATGATATGTCATCATTAAAGCCTTCCTCAGAATCAACGGAGGCCCCGCTTACATTCCAGTTTTCCGTTGCTGCTGTGAAACTGCTGTTTTGAACTGGGTTATAGCTTGACGAAACTTCGCCTTTTTCCAGCTGGACTTCATCAAACCATGCTTTTCCTTTGCCATCTTTATCTCTATGATCGACTTCCATGTACACAACAGCTTTTCCTGCATTTGCCGGAGTCGTAAAAGTGATTTGCCGTTTTGTCCAGTCATTTTTTCCGGCTAATGCACTGTATTCATTGTGAATCCATTGAATTCGTTTTTGATCTTTGTCTCGCAAATCAATGTTAAAGTAAGCTCTTGATTTCGCTAGATCTGTTTTGATTTTCCCACTTAATGTATAGGTTGTATTCGGCTCCAGCTCAACTGTTTGTGTCGCTGAGGAATATCCGTGATCTGTTCCGGCAGACGTTGATTGGCTCAAGACTTCCAATGCCTTTGATCCGGAAAGAACCCCGCTTTTATCGGCAATCACTGAGATTTTGCCGCTGTCTTTAGATGCAGTCAGATTCCAGCCGGATTTTTGCGCTTCAAAGCTTCCGTCTTTCAAAATATTAGTTGAAGCTGATAAATCTTTACTGGATTGAATCTGGTTTCCATATTTATCATAAACAGCTGCTGAAGATGATTTTCCGCTCTGATCGGTTTCGGATACAGCATCCAGTCCGTCATAAGCAATATCCGTGACATTGCCCTCGGTATCCTTCATCTTTGTGACGTCGTTGTTTTTGTTGTATTCGTATGTCTCAGTTCCATACGCGTCTTTAACGGATGTAACGTTGCCATCTTTGTCATATTGATAGCTTTCCGTTGCTTTTCCGGTTCCGACGTCGTTTGGATCTACATCTTCTACGACATTATTGCCTTCATATTTTGTATTTGTTGTAATTTTTAGCCCTTCCGCATCATCAATAACCTGAATGGGATTTCCCGCTTCATTATAGCCATACTGTACTTTCCGGCCATTTGGCTGTGTCATAAGAAGCGTCTTTTTATCAGCATCATAGCTATAGACATATGTTTCTTTTTTAGCGTTGATCGCTTTTTCGAGACGGTGTCCGCTATACTGATATTCGGTAAAGACAGGCTTTGCTTCGTTGCTGTTGGCTGAATATTGTTTGACAAGACGCCCTTCCGCATCATAGTCAAAGCTTGTGACAGTCCCATCTGTATCCGTGACTTTCTTCAGCAAATCACTCTCATATGAGTAGGTTACTTTCTTATTCTTAGGTCCGGTGATGGAGGTCACATGGCCATTTTCGTCATATGTGAATGTGAGCTTGCGGCCTGATGCGTCTGTAATGGCTGTCAGTTGATTTTTGTCATTGTAAGTATAGACAGTTGCATTGTTGTGGCCATCCACTACCTTTTGGAGTTTGCCGCCTTTTTTATTGAAATAAGCGTTGGTTTGATCCTTTGTTTTTAATATGAACTGATCAGCTGTTTCTGTTAATTCAAGATATACACCGGTCGGCGGCTGATATGTGCCATCGGCTTTTTTCGTAAATCGATGGGTCGTAGCGTCTTCATCGATGTACATTGCCCCGCCATCCGTCGAGATGACAGATGTTTCTGCATCAGCATACCAGCCTTGCCCAAATAAATGATCAGAGGTGTCAAGACTGTTGTAGGTTCTCGATAAGCCAAGTCCCGGTCCGCGTCCGTCAATTGACAGGTCTTCTTCATTCACAATAACATTGCCTGTCGCACCATTTAACTGGCCGCTTGGGATATCAATGATAGACCAGTATTCTTCTGTTCCAAGGAATTCTGCGCCTTCATGGAACGTTGGGTTAAAGGGTGCCGTCGGAATCGTTTCACCATTTGCATTATAGGCGGAAAGCGTGAAAGAATAATTCTTCTTCCCTTTGTAATTCCCATTTGCATTGTTATAGACAGGTGATGGATCGAGTGCCAATTCACGGCCCTTTCCGTCTGTATGCAGCTTATAGCTTCCGGCTTTTATTTCCTCAGGCGTCGGCCAGATGTTTTTATTTTGGGTTGTCCAATGATCCACGTCACCAACATCATAGGACTGATATTCTTTCCCGTTATAGATGTTAACTTTATAGCCTTTCGCATTTTGAACCTTTTCCCATATCAAATTCACATAGCCCGTTTGACTCGATTTTGTGTTTGTATACAAATAGCCAGTTAAATTCTTTGGCTTAGCGATATCAGGAAGTGTCGGATTAGCAGCCGGTGATGCAATGGCTTCGCCGTCTTTGTTATAGGCGATTATTTTAAATGAGTAATTTTTTTTGGCTCCGTCTCCTCCGGCGTTTTTATAAGTTGGGCCAGGATTGATCGGCAGCTCTGCTCCGTTTCCGTCCTTTAGATGAAGAGCATATTTTCCCGCTTTGATTTCTGCACTTGTCGGCCAGATCTTTTTCCCCTTGGTGGTCCAAGATGTCTGATTTCCCAGATCAAGTGTCTCAAAGCCTTTCCCATTGAATACCTGAATTTTATAGCCGGTGGCTCCTGATACAGCTTTCCAAGAAAGATCAAAATATCCTGTGGCATTTCCATTATTATAGCCCTTGGTTGACGGTGCTTGTGCTTTTCCTACATTAGGGATAACGGGCTTTGCCGGTGCGGACATCGCTCCTTCACCTTGGTCAAATATCGCACTGACGCCGATCCAATAGTTTTTGCTTGTGGCATAGCTTCCGCCGGAATTCTTATAGACCGGGGATGGGTCTAGTGCCAATTCGGCTCCGTCCTTGCCGTCCACATGCAGTTTATATCGCTTGGAAGCAATTTCTGCGCTCGTAGGCCAGATCTTTTTTCCTTTAGTGCTCCACGATGTGACGTTGCCTGCAGAGATCGCTTGATACTCTTTACCATTGTAAATCCATACTTTATATCCTTTCGCACCTTCAACCTTTTTCCAGCTGATATCAAAATAACCAGTGGAGTCTCCGTTGTGATACGCTTTAATGGAAGGGGTGTTTCCCTTTGGTATGGTATACGTCACTTCAATATACGGTTTATTGGCGGAGTTCGCTGAAGAAATTAGTTTTTTCCAGTATTCCTTACCGTTTCCGTTTGTATGAAGCTTAAACCCATAGTTGGCCCCGCCGGAGTTCCATGACTTTACAGCAGCGGTCACATCATAACTCGCCCACTGTCCTTTATGGACGTCGGCTTTTCCGATATTTTTAGATGCCGGTTTGGTGTTCCATGTCACTTTTGCATTATCATAATTGCTGTTGACCGTATCCAGCCAAAGACCGGTTGCCTTTGTTCCATAATAGGAATGGGCAACATAAGTTTTTAATGTAGCCTTGGTGACAGTCATATTTTGAATCGGTTTTAGGTTATTAAATTTCATGAACGCATAGTTTGTGCCTGTTGTTTTGTCATAGTATCCCGTTTTCAGCACATAAGACTTTAAATTAGCATCCCATTTTTGTGAGGAGGCCGAATAGTTCGTCGTCGGGTAGGCACTCATGACAAACGTGTCCGATGAAACAGATAAAGATGTTGATGGGTCGATAGATACTGGATATACGCGTTCCGGGTCTTTCAGCCAGTTCTCGTCTGCTGTGAGGTGAAGCAAATACCCTTCTTCATTCTTTTCCAGCTTATAGCTGACTTTGTCTGACCGTTCAACCTCGCCAGAAAGCTCATCTAACTTTGAATCCGTCATAAAAGGTTTAGGCACAGAAAAAACAACTTTTCCTTTTTCATCAGAAAAATCAATGGATCCATCCTCTTGTTCTTTAGCCTGCAAATCGGTTTTTACCTGAAATGTAAATGTATTGTATCCATCATACTGATGAAGGACTAAATCTTCTTTTATGTTTTCGTTGAATGTGAAAGTCTGAAGATCAATATTCGGAAACACATCCGGATATACAATCTCATTACTGTCAGTCTTATAATCTGCTGAGGTATCTTTCGGAGTAAGTGAAGTTTTATTTGGGCCTTTCGCTTCTACAAGTGAATATGTAACCTTGTGGTCATTGTGCTCAAAAGTCGCATAAAGCCCGTTCTTCATTTGCTTTTGAAAATCTGAATTCAAAATAGCATTCTCTGTCTCGACTTGTTTGCTGGTCGACTCTTTTAACTCAGGAGAAATGTCTTCCCAGTCAGCATTCGGTGTTTCCTTTGTATGAATAGGGTCAAGATATACTTCCTGTTTATAGACACCGTCTCCTTTATAATAAAGCTTTGTATTTTCTGTTCTTTCTGAGGTGATCTCTCCCTCTTTGTTTATATCTTTCGGATCAAAAGGTACGGCTTCCTCAGTTTGTTCATTCCGAGGAGTTTCTTCTGGATCATCAGAAACGATACGATTTCCAGCCTCTTCTTCTGTGGTTTTTGCCAGTACATCTGCCGGCAATAATGAAATCATTAAAGACAACACTAAAAATGCTGCAATGAACCTTTTAAAGGTCCGCCTCTTTCTTTTTTTCATTCCCTCTCTCCTTTTGTAATAAAAGTAATATTTACTCAATAATCTTAACTAGACTGAAATATTATTACAATATTTTTCTAGAAAGTTTATCTTATTTTAAGGATTAGCGAGAGTAAATTGACCTAAAACAAAAAAGGCCAATTAGGCCTTTTTACATTCTTTCTATCATTATTGAATTTGTTCCATATCCTTACCCTCAGCAACCACATCCGCTTTTCTCTGCCTCCTGACAAGCGTCAAAGCCATGCCCGCAAAGATCATCACGATACCTAGTGTTTGATAGAGGTCTGGGCGGAAACCTGTGAAGACGGTATCGAGTACGATCGCAACAGCCGGGTCGAGGAAGACAATGATTGAAATGAATTTCGTTGATAAAAATCGTAAACTGTCAAAAAACAGTAAATATACAATACCCGTATGGATGATACCGGTAGATACCACCATAATCCAGTTTCCTTGTGACAGGTCAGCAAAAGCGCCGAAGTGAATAAATGGAATCAGGATGATAACCCCTAAACCCGTTTGCAAGAAGGTTGTCGTGTAAGGACTGAGGTTTTGAATGCCTTTTCCCAATAAAGTGGTGAACGCATAAAACAGTGCGGCGAGAACGGCCCATATGATCCCTGATCCCATCAGCTGTGTCAATGAAGTGCTGCCGTTAATTCCGGAAATCAGCGCAGTTCCCAGAAAGCAGATGATAATGGAGCTGACGGAGATCACATTTAATTTCTCTCTGTAGATGATGCTCCCCAGAAGAAGAACAAGCACCGGTGCAAGGTGATAAACGGAGATGGCGATCGTGACAGATGTTTCTTCAAAAGACTTAAATAAGAACACCCAGTTGAATACAAGAAAGAAACCGCACGCTAATGTTTGCAGCACTTCTCTCTTGCTCCACTTTTCAGTTTTATACTGGCCGGACGCCAGCCAGCAAAAGCTTAAAAATAGCGTCGCGCAAAGGCAGCGGACAAAGACCAATTCAAATGACGGCAGATTGGCATGCTCTGAGAAAAAGCCGATGGAACCGAAAATCACCATGGAGATGACCATTTTCAGCACGGCTGTTGATTTTTGTTTTGACGATATGGAAAGATCCTGTTGCATCAAGCGTATTCTACCTCCAGTACCCATAGCATTTTTTTATAAATTCAGAAATCTACACATGGAATTCCTCTTTTTTACATGTAGATATTATAACACTTCTATTCTAAATAGAAAAAAGCGCCCGAGAGGCGCTTTTTTAACAAATCTATCGAACAATTAAAACCGGGCAAGTTGATAATTGAGACACTTTATGGCTGACGCTTCCCAGCATCATTTCTTTCAGGCCGCTGATGCCCCGGCTGCCGACTACGATCAGGCCGACGCCTCTCTCTTTTGCGGTATTTAGTATCTCATGAGCCGGCTCGCCCTGCGCGTAAAATATTTCAGCTTGAACACCGTTCTCGGCTGCTTTTTCTTTTGCATTCTCAAGGATTTTGAGACCCTCTTTTTTAACCTCGTTCCTGATTTCATCAATAAAATGTTCAGGCACATAGACAATTCCCGTCAGAGAAGAAGTCGTGACGACGGCTTCTCTCCCCACATGAAGAATGCTTAGTTCCGCCTGCTGCTCTTTGGCCAAATGCACTGCGGCATCAAGCGCTTTTTCACTCATGTCTGATCCGTCAATCGCAACTAACATTTTGTTAAACATGCTCTTCCCGCCTTTCGGACTGTGGGTGGTTCATCTTTCTCTTTTATTGTCCGCCTGCTTTTAGTTATTGTCAATTGAAGCGCATAAGTTTTCAAAAATTTGTCAGAGACTCTCCCCGTTTGTGGCGATGACCTGCTGATACCAGTTGAAGCTTTTTTTCTTGATGCGGTTTAATGTTCCGTTTCCTTCATTGTCCCGGTCCACATAAATGAAGCCGTAGCGTTTTTTCATTTCCGCAGTAGATGCGCTGACAAGGTCAATTGGCCCCCATGATGTGTATCCGATTAATTCAACGCCGTCCGCAATCGCTTCGCGCGCTTCAATTAAATGATCACGCAGATAGTTGATTCTGTAATCGTCCTGGATCGTGCCGTCCTCCTCAACTTTGTCGACAGCGCCCAGGCCGTTTTCCACGATAAACAGCGGCTTCTGATAGCGGTCGTATAGGGTATTGAGCGTGATGCGCAAGCCTTTCGGATCAATCTGCCAGCCCCATTCTGATGATTTCAAATAAGGATTTTTGACTCCGCCCAGCAGGTTGCCCCCTGATTTTGCAAGCTCTTCCGGATCAGTGCTCGCCGCCATCGACATGTAGTAGCTGAATCCAATGTAATCTACCGTATGTTCTTTCAAGATCTCTTCATCGCCTTCAGCCATTTCAATTTCAATATTGTTTTCTGCCAGATAGCGTTTCATATATCCCGGGTACGCACCTCTTGCCTGCACATCTGAGAAGAAAAGTGTTTTGCGCTCATTCTCCATTGCCGCGAAGACATCCTCCGGCTTAGAGGTCATCGGATAGGTTGTCGTTGCCGCTATCATACAGCCGATTTTCGAATCAGGGATGATCTCGTGACCCGCTTTGACGGCAAGAGCACTGGCCACAAACTGGTGGTGTGCCGCCTGATACATTGCGTTTCGTTTGTTTTCTCCTTCTTCAAAGACAAGGCCGCCTCCGGTAAACGGCGCATGGAGCACCACGTTAATTTCATTGAACGTCATCCAATACTTCACTTTGTGTTGATAGCGTTGGAATACAGTTTTGGCATAGCGTTCATAGAACTCTATGACTTTGCGGTTCTTCCAGCCGCCATAATGTTTCACTAAACCGAGCGGCATTTCATAATGAGAGATGGTTACGACAGGCTCAATCTGATGCTTTAACAGTTCATCAAACAGATCATCATAAAATTTGAGGCCTTCTTCATTTGGTTCCTCTTCATCGCCATTTGGAAAAATTCTTGTCCACGCAATCGATGTACGGAACGCTTTAAAACCCATTTCCGCAAACAAGGCGATGTCCTCTTTATAACGGTGGTAAAAATCAATTCCGGTGTGATACAGATTCAAGGAAGTCATTGATTCATCAAATGGAGACATGATGCCATTCGGCGATACATCAGCTGTCGAAAGCCCCTTACCGCCCTCATTATAAGCACCCTCAACTTGGTTGGCAGCAACTGCGCCGCCCCATAAAAATCCTTCTGGAAATCGTTTTGCATTTGAACTCATATTGATCACCCCATCAGTTTTTTAAGATAAAGCAAGCAGCGCTTCTTTTGTCTGCACTTTGCCGATTTCTTTCACCGGTGAAAACGAATATTGGTCTGTGTTGGTCACGATCACCGGGGTAATGACGTCATATCCCGCGGCTTTGATTTGTTCCAGATCAAAGGACACGAGCGGATCTCCCGGCGCGACCTTGTCGCCTTCTTTGACGTGAGCTGTGAACCATTGTCCCTCGAGTTTCACCGTGTCCAATCCAATGTGTATGAGGATTTCAGCCCCCTGATCACTCGTAATGCCAATTGCATGTTTTGTTTTAAAAATGGTGGCAACGCTTCCATGAACAGGTGAAACAACTTCTCCTTCTTCAGGCTCAATGGCAAATCCTTTTCCCATGATCCCGGCAGAAAACACCCCGTCATTGACTTCGCTTAATGCTTTCACTTCCCCTTTAATAGGGCTGTGAATGATTTCTCCGCTGCTCTCATAGCTTTTTCCTGCAGCCGGCTGCTGGCTGCCGTCAGACGGTACATCCTCGAATCCAAGCAAATACGCAGCTGCTGTTCCTGCTGCGAAAGCAATCACAAGACCGATCATCGCGTAAATAAACGTTGGGCCGATAAAGACAGGGATACTCGGCAGACCCGCATTCCCCCCGACAATATAGGAAGCAACACCCGTCATCCCGTAAAAAGCGCCACCGGCCGCACCGCCAATCAAAGCGGCCGCAAACGGTTTCTTCAAACGCATATTCACGCCGTACATCGCAGGTTCTGTAATTCCCATCAGCGCCGTTATGCTTGTGGTAAGCGCGAGTGATTTAAACTTTTTGTTTCTGGAGCGAAGGAAGACGGCAAATGATGCCCCGGCCTGCCCCATATTCGCCAAAAACATAGCCGGCAGTAAATAATCGTGGCCGTTTTGAGCGATGTTGTTGATCATAATCGGCACAAAGGCATAATGCATGCCTGTCATAATGATTAAAGAGAACGTTCCCGCCAGCAAAATCATCGCTACCAGCCCTGCATGATCAAATAAATAATTGACCCCAGCAGACAAGTATTCTCCTAAAATAGCGCCAAGCGGACCGACAGTAATCAATGTTAGCGGCACGACAATCAATAATGTGAATGTCGGAACCACAATCAATTTGAGAGACGAGTGAGTAAAACGGTCAATCCACTTTTCCACGTATGAAGCAATCCAAATCGCCAGCAAAATCGGAATGACTGTTGACGAATAAGTGGCAGCGGTTACAGGAAGCCCGATAAAGGAAATCGGTTTCCCCGCACCAAGCAGTGCCGTCAAATCCGGGTGCAAAATCGCCGCCGCAATGGCTGCCGCTACATACGGATTGCTTCCGAATTTTCTCGCCGCACTCATCGCAAGCAGAAGCGGCAGGAAGTAGAACGCGCCGTCACCGACAGCCGTTAAAATGACATGAACCTGACTGTTCTCAGCCATCCAGCCAAACGTGACCGCTAGCGCAACAAGCCCTTTGATCATCCCCGCTCCCGCAATCGCAGGCAGAATCGGGGTAAACACACCAGAAATCACATCAAAGACCGCACTCAGCACATTCTTTTTCTGAGAGGATGAACCAGCGCTCTTCTCATCACTGAGATTGCTATGCTGCAGCATCGCCTGATACACCTTTGGCACATCGTTTCCGATAATGATTTGAAACTGCTCGCCGCTGATGTTGGTGCCCATCACACCCGGCAGCTGCTCCAACTGACTGCGATCCGCCTTTGAGTTGTCATGAAGATTAAAACGCAGCCTCGTCATACAGTGAATCACGCGCTGAACGTTGTCTTCACCGCCTACGAGTTGTAATATGTCTTTCGATAATTTATCATAATCCATGTGTATACCTCCTTTTTATGGGGGGGACTGCTGGATGAAAGGTGGCCGCCTTTCACCAGCTTTTTTTGTATCAAAAAACGCATCACCTCCTAAATGAGAATAAAAAAAACCTAAATGACGCAGATTGCCAGAGTCTCCTCCTGCACCTGCACCATTTAGGTTTTGCCTGCTTTCGCAGTAACAATCCTGACGGGTCGCTGTATTTGTTTGTAGATATACTTTAGCACTAGATTTAGAGGATGTCAACGCTTTCATTTTTGGTTTTTGACTAAGGGAAATTACTTTTTAAGTACTATTTTTGTTTATAGCGATAAGCCATTTTGTATATTTTGTTTTTCTTTTACTAAAAAGTCTTGAAACAAATTGCATAATCTATTTATATTTTGTTCATAGGAATATAAGCGCAGGTTGCATCCGTTATAAGACGGCTGATAATGAATGAAATCCTCCATATCCTCAGAGGAATTCATAACTGCGTAAACTTCTGCAAGCTTGCTCAAAAGCTCTACATGTTCTGTGTACTTTAATTTTATTTCAAGAAGAATAACATATCTCCATTTTCTTTTTTCGATAGCATAAAATCTATTTTCTTCTACTCGTATTATATTCAAAATGGCTTCTTCAATATTATTCTTGTCTCTCCAAGCCAGTTCTAGAATTTCTTCTTGTTGTACACCCGGATGGTTCATCACATATTCAACAGCATTATTCATTACTTCAATTTTGTTTATCCATCCCTGCTTCAAACCAACGTAAAGAGTGCATAATTTATATGATGCACTTTAAAGGTTTTAAAGGTGATTTTCAATTTTTAACATCCTTGAATTTTTTATTTTATCCCCATATATTTCTCTATTAAATAAAAATAACCCCAAGTTGCTTGTTAAATTTAACTTTTACCTTTGGAACGTTATGAATATAAATGAATAGATCAGAATAACACCTCTTTAATTGAGTTACATTTACAAACTTAGATTCCAAAACGAGCAACTCATTGAAAGTTAGACTTAAATTGCATTCCAAAGCGTATACATCCATTGATAGAATCAATTTAAAGCCTCTCTTATCATTGATAGAGTATATGAATACTTCTGCAAAGAGATCGTTCGACACACTTATTGGCTCACTATCAAACAGTTCTAATAAATCATATTCATTGTAAATAGTGAACATTATAAACCAGGACTTTACTTTATTTGTTTTTGATAGAAAAATATTACAATTGTAAAAACCTTGAAAAGTTCGCCCTTCAAGGTTTTTTCATTATGATTATTTTAATGCCTCTTCTAATATATTGACTTCATTATCTCCTACATCGTTTATAATAATGCCACAAAAGTTGTCATCACTATCTAAACAAAATAACACGTGATTATTTTCTATAAGAGATTCTATCTCATGAGCTGAAAATTGAATATAAACTATCTTATCTGTTATATATACGTTTAATATTCCTTTTTCATCAATATACGTTTCATTCTGTTGCAGGTCTACGTTAAAAACAGGAGCTCCTTTAATTGGTTCAATGTTTTCTATATTCCATTCTTTAGATTTATAAACACTTTCACACAGCGTTAATGTAATAGAACGAATTTCTCCTGTTTTTTGTGCAAATCCTATTTCGATTAATGATTTTTTAAAATCACCGGTTCTCCAGTATACCGTTTTATCTTCTGATATATTCCAGTTTCCAAATTCTATATTAATGGGTGTATAGACATCAAATTCTATTTTCATAGGCTTTTTATCTCTATATTCTAATGTTTTTAACATGATTTCAAATTATCTTCTAATTATAGTTCCTTTCCCAAACACTTTCTTGAATGGATTTCTTTCAACCAATACTCTTATAGCTGCACGTTCACCTTTAGCAACTCTATTTATAGCCGCCAATATATTTGATTTTTATATCAGTATTCTTTTCCTGAATATATAAATACCTAGAGGGATTGCAAAGAAAAATATGCCAAATGAAAAACCAGAAATCACATACAACTCTAAATCGTTTACTTATAGACATTTGCTAACCAGATTGTCATGATAGTTAGAAATATTCCTGCTAAAGAGAAAACAGTCTGAATGATTAATAGTGATTGATTTATTTTTCTTAATAAAAAATTCTTCACCTATCTTCTTCACTCTCTATTAAAAGAATTTAAGTTTCTAACTTTTATAATCATTTTACTTTTTATATTTAAACAGACTCTCTTAAAAATTCTATGCTTATCCTGTCAACCTTCATCTCAACATTTTCCCCAATTAAATGAGGATATTCAGAAAAATACTCATCTTCATCAGTAAGAACGATTCCTGCATCAATTGAATCCTCTTGCAAAATTCCCCTAATATAATATTGGGACAGACAGAAGAAAAACCTGTGAATTCAATACCATCAATTTCGAGTATCACTTCCTCTTCTATATGTGGATCAAGTCCTTTAACAAGTGCTTTATATATCATAGGAGAACCTCTTTGTTTTTTATTATATTGAATGCAGATTAAAACCTTGAAAGACGTTTTGCCAATCAAGGTTTTATTATATGCTAAGACTCAAAAGCTGTTTTTTCTGGAAATACACCTCCTTCTCTTACTAAACAAACAGCTAATCTTTGTGCAGCTCGATCAAAATAAAATGTTGACGGGAGATCTTTATCAGGAATTTCTTCTAACTCTGAAAACTTCCTAGTTATTTTATTTAATTTAATTTTGCCCATAGTATTTTCATTAGGTCCAAATTTGTAAACCACAGTTTCATCATCTTCATATTCTTTTAGTAATAAAACGTATGAAGCCAATTTTTACTCCTCCTCTGGTGGATACCAAGGTCGTCCGGACTTTACTGTTTTATCGTGTGCCGTCCTATAATCCGTCTTGAATATCCCTTCAAATTTCGATTCAAAAAGTTCATGATTTAATAAATCAATATCATTTTTATGGTAAGTCCCTCTTTGAAGTCTATCCCATGCTTTTGCGATTTCATAATCTGGATCGAATCGACCTATTCCGTGTTCCTTCTTGTGCTCTCTGATAAACAAATGCTCTTTAATTCTCTGTACTCTCTGTTTAGTCATTCCTGTATTATTAGCGATAGACTGAACATCAGTTTTTGATTTTCTAAATACTTTGTACATCTCATCTGCTTTGTCTAATTGTTTAAGATATTCATCAATTGAAAGTTCTCGGCCACCAGTCTGGATATTACCTGTAACCTTAGAAGCAACCTTATTAACCTCACCCTTAATTTCCTTCTCCGCAACATGTTTAGCCACATCTGTGACAACACGCTTCCCGCCTCGAACCGCCAATTTTTTAACAGCGCCCTGAGGACTTACCCACTCAATAAATTCATATTGCGTTCCAGCCAGAAATGAATCAAGTGACTCGGCTCCGCCTACTTTATCCTCTGGTATGTAAGAAACTTCTTCTAGCCGCTTTTTCCCTCCAGCGTAGAATTCTCTCACAATTTGGCCGTTTTCATATACAAAATATTTGCCGCCGACGTAGTCGATGCTTGCAGTATCACGAGTTAGTTCGTCAATCACTTCTATCGTATCTATCTTTTTTAATCCTTTATGATTATATAGTTTATCATTTATCACCCGTATGTCTCCATAGACTTTCGGATGGGCTGCTGCTTCTTTCTGTAATACAGTTAAGTTACTATCATCAGCATGAATCTCACGCTCGATCTTCTGTTGTTTGCCATCCTTCATCACGGTATCAACGTTGGGCTGCTTATGTTTCTCCAGCTTCTTCAACATCAACTCCATCGGTGAATCATCCGCCTGCTTCATTTGCGAGTTTATGCCGCCGAAGGTTTGGTTGATGTTTTCTTCTTCCTGTGATTTCAAGATGGAGCCGCTTTTGTACCCTGTAATTTCAATTTTCGGCCCTGTGTACATCGTTTCGAGCTGATCGATATACTTTTTCATCGTTTGAAAATCTGATTTTGCGGTTTCTAGTGCTTGGGTTTGCTGGCCGTCAAATTGAAAGAGCTTGTTCAGGGTGTCCGAAATCAGTCGCTCAGCCTGTTCTGTTTCCACTCGGAAAAAGGTATCATTGACTGTCGGCAGGCTGACGATGTGGTCGATGGCTGATGTCTGGCGATTGACTGCGTCAGTGAGCTGCTCTGTCACTTCTCGTGCATGCTTGACCCCGTGTCTCGCATCGTGTGAGAGAAAAGCCTCTGCGATCATGCCATGGGAGTCAGATTCTACAGAGGAAATCGCATGCTGTGTTTGTTTCAGCACTTTTTTATATTCGTCGATAAATATGCCAAAGAAAAGGAGAAAAGGCTTGTGGCACTCCTCGTAAAAAGTCCGGATCGCATCTCCGCCTTTTCCTTTTAACGCATCCTTCATGCCTGCCAGATGCTCAACGCTTTTTTCCAGCTTCTCCAGCTGCTGTTTTTGCTTGTCCAGTTTCTCAATCGTATGCTGAATGCCCTCGTGAAGAGCGTGGACATCTAATGTTTTCAATCCCTTGTCCTCCCGCGCTTTATTTCATGGAAGATGATATGTTTTTATCCGTTTCCTTCATGGCATTTACTGCACTTTCAGTTTGTGCAATATGCTTGGCCAGAACGGACGCATATGCTTCAGTGAGCTCTTTGATGTCCTCATTTAATTGCTCGATGGACTTCACAACATTCAAATGATTTCTGCCTGAGATATGGCCGGGCAAGGAGGATTTGAGTTCAGCTGAATTCTTGAGCTGAGAGAGCCCTTGCTTCACTGTGCCATAGATCATTTTAATTTCCTGTGCCATTTGTGCTCACCTCACTTTTTATGTTTGTCCTTCTCTATTTCATGCTCTATCCTCGTAATTTGGCGTCTTATGGAATAGACATCGCCCTCTAATGAGTGGATTTTCCCTTCGATGCTTTCGATAATTCCACTGACCTGTTCGCTTTTAATTTGATGATATGCTTTGTTCATTCCTTCACGAATATCTTCAAACCGCTCAGCATGTGTTCCTCTCCATGCATCCGGGGTGAGATGAGGCCGGTGAATGAGATGCTGGGCCTCAGAAAAATCGTGTTTGATTTGCCTGATTTCGTGCAGCACTCGTTTTAACTGATGGATCTGTTCCTGCTTTTCATGTAAGTCGGCTTTTACCGAATGTAACAACATTTCACTATGCATGCCGCAACACCTCATGTTTCTATCAAACTGTGTCAATTCTTTACAATACAGACTATTTTCATATTACATGATGGGTCATATTGGATAAATAGGTAAAAGGGTCTGTCTTAAGGAGAGTTATCCCGGTTCTAAATTGCTAAAAATTCGATTTATATGATTTTATAAGGGGGATGATAATCATAAAGGGGGTCTTTTTGTTTAGGCCTTCAACCTCACTACCATTTCTAGTTTTTTCTCACTCTTAACCGTTACTTATAGTCAATAAAGATCATAAAAAACGCCTTCTCTCGAAGGCGCTTCCCCATCTTATTTAGATCCCCAAACAGTCTCACCGCTGCCATTCAATACACTAAACGTCATCACGTTCTTCTCTCTCACCGAATCCCACTGCTGTAAAAACACTCCGCTATACTTCTTGCCGGCTAACGTAAGTTCAGCTGTATTTTTTCCGGTTTTCTTCCATGTTCCAGTCATTTCCCCGGAAATGGTATGGTTTTTGTTGAGCTGGATGTTAATGGTTTTTTTGATGTCGGCTGAGATGTCTTTTCCGTGCTGGATGAGTTTGTATGTTCCTGTGATGTCTTTTTGTTTAACTTCTTTCAGTGTTTCTCCTGCGTAACGATATGGCGCTGTTACCGGCCAGCCGTCTTTGTTCATGAACATTTGGTGGACTCTGACTTCGTGTTCTTCACCTCTGCCCGGGAAGCGGGTGTGGAAGATTAAATAGGAGCGTCCGGTTTTTTCGTCATAATATGCGGAATTGTGGCCTGGTGAGACGTAACCGGTTCCTTTTTCTTTTTCTGTCTCAAATGAATAGCTGCCCATGAGTTTGACGCCGTACGGTTCAATGGAACGGTCGTCGAAGAATGTTCCTTCTTTTCCGCGGACGTCAAGCATCGAGTTGCCTTCTGCGTCATAGTAAGGGCCGTCCGGTTTTTTGGAGCGGGCCACACGGAGGTTGTAGCCGCCTGTTGCGTCGAGACCGCCATATGATAGGTATAAATAGTAGTATTGGGTGTCTGGATTGTAGAGAACATATGGGCCTTCAATTCTGCTGTGGTTGCCGCCGAGCAGTTTTTTCCCGTATCCCTGCCCAGGAAGCGGGAAGCCCGTTTTCGGATTCATTTCAAGAATGAAAATGCCGCCTGAGTATGATCCATACACCATCCACAGCTTGCCGTTTTTATCAAAGAAGGTATGCGGGTCTACGACATTCGGATGTTTGGTCGCGTCATACGGTGTTCCATCATCGCTTGTTCCTTCCATGCCTGATTTCAAAAAGATGCCTTTGTTTTTGTATGGGCCTTCGATGTTATCTGCGACGGCGACACCCATGGCGGATCTAGGCGAGTCGCCGCGGCAGGCGTTGTAGTACATGTAGTATTTGCCATCCGCCAGCTGTGTGACGTCAGCCGCCCACAGGGTATCAGATTGCGCCCATTCGAAGGTATCTTTTAATTCTTCGTAGACATTCGGAATCAGAGGATTGTCGTTGCTTACACTGGTGGTCAGCTGCTGCCATTGCATGAGGTCATTTGTTTTTGCTGAAGCGAGATGAGATCCAAATACATAAAAGGTGCCGTTTGTCTCAATGATGGAAGGGTCATGGACGCTGACTTCTGTAAATACGGGTTTTTCTGCCTTTTGTGCATAGACGGGGTTTGGCAGGGTGAAGGCCATGATAAGGGCTGCAAGAAAACATACACGGAACAATCGATTCAACATCTACACAATTCGCCTCTCTTTTTCATTAAATTTTTAAACGCTTACATTTTTCTATGAAGGAACCCCGGCCCGTCACAAAAGCCGGATGTTTTCATATTCAAACGGGTAGGTAATTCCCCACTGTTCTCTTACATTGTCCATGATGCTCATGACATCCAGGGAGAGACTGATGGTCTGGCTGTCTGTTTGATGCAGGACTGCTGCTTGCATATCCTCTACTTCATAGTTCAACCCTTTTGCCGTTTCTCCTTCTTTCATCATCTCTGTTTTTCCATTTGCGTACGTAATGAACGCTTTGTCCGGCCTTGTCAAGTCGTCGACTGTGATAAAGCCATTTTCTCCGGCAACTACGCCTCTTTTTGGCATTTTCGCCCTCATTGTCAGTGATATGACAGCCATTTCGTTGTCTGCGTTTTTTAGAATCATGCCTGACTGCTCGTCTACACCTGTGTCAGTCGGCTTGGCCGTGCTGAGGATCTCATTTGGCTGGCTCGTGAGAAAGTACCTTGCGAAAGCGAGCGCATAGGCTCCCGTGTCTAGTAGTGCGCCGCCAGCCAGTTCTTTATTAAAGAACCGATTTGTGACGTCGTATGGCTTGCGCGTTCCAAAGGAGACTTGAACCATTTTAAGAGGCCCGATGCGACCCGCCTTCACAATCTCACGGAGTTTTTTGTATAGCGGCATATGGTAGATGGTCATCGCTTCAGACACAATCAGCTGTTTTTCTTGAGCCATGCTGATGATCTCCTTTAGCTGTCTCGCATTGACGGTAATGGCCTTCTCACAAAGAACATGCTTGTGATGCTGAAGGCATTTCATCATATATTCATAGTGATTGGAATGCGGAGTGGCAATGTAGACAATATCGACATTCTCATCTTGCAGCAGTTCTTCATAGCTGCCGTATGCTTTATCGACATGATGCTCCTTGGCGAACTTCTTTGCTTTGTCTAAGTTTCGTGACCCTGCGGCATAGACCGTTCCGTTTACTTCTCTCAGTGCTTTGGCGAAATCTGAAGCGATTGCGCCAAGTCCGATGATTCCCCAATTTAAGCTCTTCACTGCACTTCGCTCCTCTTTTATTGAAATTTATATCTAGAGTACGACAGCAGCCGCCCGCACTCCTGTCTGGCTACGGTGTGCAATGTGCTGAAAGAAAACCCGTCCTGCTTTCTGCGTCACGCTATTACAATAGCAATCTAACTTGTTAAAGACTGTAAAAAACCTTTTGACTTCTGCTGCTGAACCAATTAATATAATACTCAGTTAATAGTTATCAGAATTTTTAGGAATTGAGTGATTCATATGACACTGCATAAAGAGCGTCGGATCGGCCGGCTGTCTGTTCTTCTGCTGCTGAATGAGGCGGAAGAGAGTACACAGGTCGAGGAGCTGGAGCGAGATGGATGGAAGGTCTGTCTCGGCAAGGTAGGATCAATGGACGCACATAAAGTAGTAGCCGCAATTGAAACCGCTTCCAAAAAGAGCGGTGTCATTCAATCTGAGGGTTATCGCGAGTCACATGCGCTTTATCATGCGACGATGGAGGCTTTGCATGGCGTGACCAGAGGTGAAATGCTGCTTGGATCGCTGCTTCGGACGGTGGGCTTGAGGTTTGCCGTTTTGAGGGGAAATCCTTATGAAAGTGAAGCAGAAGGCGATTGGATCGCTGTCTCGCTTTACGGAACAATTGGGGCGCCGATCAAAGGACTTGAGCATGAGACATTCGGCGTTGGAATCAATCACATATGAAACAGCCCATAGATCTTAGGCGATAGGGGGCTATGCGTGAAAACAGATTTTCACAGCATAGCCCCTTTTTGTATGGGCGCTTTACCAAAGTAAAGAAAAAGGAGTTGGACTTATGGTGATTTTAGACGGTTCTTCATTGACAACAACCGACGTCGCGCGTGTGCTGTTTGATTTTGAAGAAGCAGCGGCTTCTGAAGAAAGTATGGAGCGCGTAAAAAAAAGCAGAGCGGCAGTGGAACGGATTGTTCACGAAGAAAAGACAATCTACGGCATTACCACCGGATTTGGCAAGTTCAGTGATGTCCTGATTCAGAAAGAAGACTCGGCGGCGCTGCAGCTGAATTTAATCCTTTCTCATGCCTGCGGTGTCGGCGACCCTTTTCCTGAATGTGTTTCCAGGGCAATGCTGCTTTTACGCGCCAATGCGCTGTTAAAAGGGTTTTCCGGTGTACGTGCTGAGCTGATTGAACAATTGCTTGCTTTTTTAAATAAACGCGTCCATCCTGTCATCCCCCAGCAAGGATCACTTGGCGCAAGCGGGGATCTGGCACCGCTTTCCCATCTGGCACTTGCGTTGATCGGCCAAGGAGAAGTCTTTTTTGAGGGGGAAAGAATGCCAGCAATGACGGGATTGAAAAAAGCCGGTATTCAGCCGGTAACGCTGACATCCAAGGAAGGGCTTGCCTTGATTAACGGGACTCAGGCCATGACCGCTATGGGTGTGGTCTCATACATTGAAGCTGAAAAACTAGCCTATCAAACTGAGCGCATTGCCAGCTTAACGATTGAAGGGCTGCGAGGAATTATAGATGCCTTTGACGAGGATATTCACTTAGCCCGCGGCTATCAGGAGCAGATCGATGTCGCAGAACGAATACGTTTCTATCTATCTGACAGCAGCCTGACAACCTCCCAAGGAGAACTGCGGGTACAGGATGCATATTCATTGCGCTGTATTCCGCAGGTACACGGTGCGACTTGGCAGACGTTAGGCTATGTCAAAGAAAAATTAGAGATTGAAATGAATGCAGCTACGGACAATCCTCTCATTTTCAATGATGGTGACAAAGTCATCTCTGGCGGAAACTTTCACGGACAGCCGATTGCCTTTGCCATGGATTTTCTGAAAATCGCAATTTCAGAGCTTGCGAATATCGCAGAGCGCCGGATCGAGAGACTTGTAAATCCACAGCTGAATGACCTGCCGCCGTTCCTAAGCCCTCATCCCGGTCTGCAATCCGGTGCAATGATCATGCAGTATGCCGCGGCCTCACTCGTTTCTGAAAATAAAACACTGGCCCATCCTGCAAGTGTGGATTCTATTCCGTCATCCGCAAACCAAGAGGACCATGTCAGCATGGGAACCATCGCCGCTCGGCATGCTTATCAGGTGATCGCGAATGCAAGAAGAGTCATTGCGATCGAAGCGATTTGCGCATTGCAGGCGGTTGAATACAGAGGCATAGAACATGCAGCGTCCTATACCAAACAGCTTTTTCAGGAAATGAGAAAAGTCGTGCCGTCCATTCAGCAGGACCGTGTGTTTTCCTATGACATTGAACGCTTGACGGACTGGCTGAAGAAGGAATCTTTATTACCAGATCATCAAAATGAAGAACTGAGGGGGATGAACATATGACTGATGTAAAAAAATCAATCCGTGCCAACAGGGGAACAGAGCTTGAATGCTTAGGGTGGGAGCAAGAGGCGGTGCTTCGGATGCTTCGAAACAACCTTGATCCGGAAGTCGCCGAGAAGCCGGAGGACCTCATCGTATACGGCGGGATTGGCAAAGCCGCACGGGATTGGGACGCTTTTCACGCCATTGAGCATTCCTTGAAAACACTAAAAAATGATGAAACATTGCTCGTGCAATCCGGAAAGCCCGTTGGCATGTTCCGTACACACCCGCAGGCCCCACGCGTGCTTTTAGCAAATTCTGTTCTTGTTCCGAAGTGGGCGGACTGGGAGCATTTCCACGAGCTTGAGAAAAAAGGGTTAATGATGTACGGGCAAATGACGGCAGGCAGCTGGATTTACATTGGCTCACAAGGCATATTGCAAGGAACCTATGAAACCTTCGCTGAGCTGGCGAGACAGCATTTCGGAGGAAGTTTAAAAGGAACATTGACGCTGACAGCCGGTCTCGGCGGAATGGGAGGCGCCCAGCCGCTGTCTGTCACGATGAATGAAGGAGTCGTCATTGCCGTTGAGGTTGATGAGAAACGCATCGACAAGCGCATCGAAACAAAATACTGCGACCGTAAAACAGCCTCGATTGAGGAAGCATTAGCGTGGGCTGAAGAGGCAAAGCTGACAGGAAGACCTTTGTCCATCGCTCTTCTCGGAAACGCGGCTGAGGTTCATCACACACTTTTGAACCGAGGCGTCAAAATTGATATTGTGACGGATCAGACATCTGCCCATGACCCTTTAATCGGTTATGTTCCCGAGGGCTATTCACTTGATGAAGCTGACCGTTTGCGTCAAGACAATCCAGACCTTTACGTGCGCCTTGCGAAGCAAAGTATGAAAAAACATGTGGAAGCCATGCTGGCCTTTCAACAAAAGGGCTCTGTTGTATTTGACTACGGCAACAATATCCGGCAAGTCGCAAAGGATGAAGGGCTGGAGAATGCCTTCGATTTTCCGGGGTTTGTCCCTGCCTACATTCGCCCCTTATTCTGCGAAGGAAAAGGACCGTTCCGCTGGGCGGCGCTTTCCGGTGATCCGGCAGATATTTACCGTACGGATGCGTTATTAAAAGAACTGTTCCCGGAACATAAAGCCCTTCACCGCTGGATTGATATGGCACAGGAAAAAGTCACGTTCCAAGGCTTGCCGTCCCGTATTTGCTGGCTTGGATATGGAGAACGAAAAAAGATGGGCCTCGCCATTAACGAGTTGGTTAGAAACGGAGAGCTAAAAGCGCCTGTCGTCATTGGAAGAGATCATTTGGACTGCGGGTCTGTCGCCTCTCCAAACCGGGAGACAGAAGCGATGAAGGACGGAAGTGATGCTGTCGGCGATTGGGCTGTGCTAAATGCGCTTGTCAACACGGCGGCGGGTGCAAGCTGGGTTTCCTTCCACCATGGCGGAGGCGTTGGAATGGGCTATTCCCTGCATGCCGGCATGGTCGCGGTTGCCGATGGAAGTGAGCTGGCTGACGAGCGGCTTGCCAGAGTCTTAACGAGCGACCCGGGAATGGGCATTATCCGTCATGCGGATGCGGGTTATGAACGTGCCGTTGAAGTAGCGAATGAACAGGACATTATCGTGCCAATGCAAAAATAAAGGAGTGATGACATGCCGAAACAAATTGATACGATGCTCATTAACATTGGTCAGCTTTTAACGATGGAAAGCAGCGGCCCCCGTGCGGGCAAAAGCATGCAGGATCTTCATATGATCGAAGACGCTGTTGTCGGCATCCATGAACAGAAGATTGTGTTCGCCGGAAAAAAAGGGGCTGAAGCCGGTTATGAGGCAGACGAAATCATTGACTGTTCGGGACGGCTTGTAACGCCGGGCCTCGTTGATCCGCACACCCATCTTGTATTTGGCGGATCTCGGGAAAAGGAGATGAATCTTAAGCTTCAGGGCATCTCATATTTAGATATTCTGGCGCAGGGCGGCGGGATTCTGTCTACTGTCAAAGACACTAGGGCGGCTTCAGAGGAAGAGCTGCTGCAAAAAGGCCATTTTCACCTGCAAAGAATGCTGTCCTACGGCACGACCACGGCTGAAGTGAAAAGCGGCTATGGCTTGGAAAAAGAAACAGAGCTGAAGCAATTGCGTGTCGCAAAAAAACTGCATGAAAACCAGCCTGTTGACCTTGTCTCCACGTTTATGGGAGCCCATGCGATACCTCCCGAATATCAACACAATCCGGATGAATTTCTGGATCAAATGCTTTGCCTTTTGCCGGAAATCAAAGAGCAAGAGCTCGCCAGCTTTGCAGATATTTTTACAGAAACAGGCGTTTTTACCGTCAGTCAATCCCGCAGATATTTAAGAAAAGCGGCCGAGGCGGGATTCGGGTTAAAAATACACGCAGATGAAATTGATCCGCTTGGAGGAGCTGAATTAGCGGGTGAGCTAAAGGCTATCTCAGCCGACCATTTGGTAGGTGCCTCAGACGAAGGCATAAAGAAATTGGCTGAGTCAGGAACGATCGCCGTCCTCTTGCCGGGCACGACATTTTATCTTGGCAAAAGCACATACGCCAGGGCAAGAGCTATGATTGATGAAGGTGTATGTGTCAGCTTGGCAACGGATTTTAATCCTGGCAGCTCGCCGACTGAAAATATCCAGCTGATCATGTCGATTGCCGCGCTTCATCTGAAAATGACTGCGGAAGAAATATGGCATGCGGTCACAGTCAATGCCGCACACGCCATAGGAAAAGGAGAAGAAGCCGGTCAGCTCAAAGCCGGCCGATCAGCTGATCTAGTCATTTGGCAAGCCTCGAACTATATGTATATTCCGTATCACTACGGCGTCAATCATGTACACCAAGTCATGAAAAACGGAACAATTGTAGTCAACAGGGAGGGAGCCATTCTTGGATAAATACCCTTTTCTCAGAGAGGCAGGTTCTTCGTTTAAAGACCGGGATGTAACAAAAATGAGCGACCTGATATCAAAATGGGACGGCCAAAGTATTAAAGGGCCAGCATTGATAGGTGTCCCTCTATCAAAATCCTCTATCAGTCATTCAGGCGCTTCCTTTGCTCCTGGAACAATCCGCCAGGCACTCAAACATTCATCGGCCTATTCTGCGGAGCTTGAAGGACATGTCGTATCAGATTTTCTTTACGATCTGGGGGATATCGATATTCATGTAACTGATATCGTAAAGTCACATCAACAAATCTTCCATACCATGCATGCTCTGCTTTCGGACCATCCAGATTGGGTGCCGCTCATACTCGGGGGAGATAACTCGATCAGCTACTCCACCATAAAAGCGATAGCACAAACTAAAGGAGCGGCAGCAGTGATTCAATTTGATGCCCATCACGATGTTCGAAATACGGAGGACGGGGGGCCGACAAACGGCACCCCCTTCCGCCGCCTTTTGGATGAAGAGATCATTGAAGGCCAACATTTGATCCAGCTGGGTATCAGAGAATTCAGCAACAGTCAGGCATATGAAGCATATGCAAAAAAACACAACGTGAACATTCACACAATGGGCATGATTCGTGAAAAAGGACTAGTCCCGACGATAAAAGAGATTTTGCCTGCCATTCAAACAAGAACAGACTCCATTTTTATATCCGTTGATATGGATGTCTTAGACCAGTCCCATGCACCCGGCTGTCCAGCGATTGGCCCGGGCGGCCTCTATACAGACGAATTGCTCGAAGCAGTCAAGTACATCGCACAACAGCCCAATGTTGCCGGGATTGAAATCGTTGAAGTTGATCCTACCCTCGATTTTCGAGATATGACAAGCAGAGCCGCAGCTCACGTTCTGTTACACGCATTAAAAGGAATGAAACGCTCCCCATTCAAGTGATCTTCTGGCAGGTTGTATTTTGGGTATGAGAAACTCATCTGCCTAATGAATGGCAGCTAAAAGGAGGGCGAGACGGTGGATCTTCAGGAGAACAGCGGCCAACAGCTAAAACGCACAATGAAAAGCAGGCACTTATTTATGATCTCATTGGGAGGCGTCATAGGGACAGGGCTTTTCCTCAGCACGGGTTATACGTTACACCAAGCTGGACCCGGCGGTACGATACTCGCTTATTTAATCGGCGGGTTGATGATGTACCTCGTCATGCAATGTCTCGGTGAATTGTCGGTCGCCATGCCGGTGACCGGATCTTTTCAAAAATATGCTACCACATTCATCGGGCCATCTACCGGTTTTATGGTCGGCATCATGTACTGGGTGAATTGGGTGGTGACGGTAGGTTCTGAGTTTACCGCATCAGGTATTCTCATGCAGCGCTGGTTTCCTGACAGCAGCGTATGGATGTGGAGTGCGGTTTTTGCAGCTCTCCTTTTCATATGCAACGCATTTTCAGTCAAGCTATTTGCGGAAACCGAATTCTGGTTTTCCAGCGTGAAGATTGTCACGATCATTTTATTTATCATTTTAGGAGGAGCCGCCATGTTTGGTTTGATCTCTTTAAACGGGACGGCAGATGCTCCTATGTTGTCAAATTTCACAGGTCATGGAGGGTTGTTTCCGAATGGTTTTCTCGCCGTTTTTATCGCCATGATATCTGTGAGCTTCGCCTTTTCCGGTACAGAATTAATCGGAGTCACAGCCGGAGAATCAGCAAATCCTCAAAAGGATATTCCGCGATCCATCCGTAATGTTGCATGGAGAACAGTCATTTTTTTCATTGGCGCTGTCTTCGTATTATCCGGGCTGATTTCATGGAAAGAAGCAGGCGTGATTGAAAGCCCGTTTGTAGCCGTATTTGCGGAGATCGGAATCCCTTACGCCGCTGATATTATGAATTTCGTCATATTAACTGCCTTGTTATCCGTCGCCAACTCGGGCCTATATGCTTCAACCCGTATGATGTGGTCGTTAGCAAACGAAAACATGATCAGCTCCCGTTTTAAGAAAGTCACATCTAAAGGCATTCCCTTAAATGCCTTAATGATCAGTATGGCCGTATCTTGTTTATCTCTCGTTTCCAGTATCGTGGCGCCCGGAACTGTATATGTGGTGATGGTAGCGATTGCTGGATTTGCAGGAGTCGTGGTCTGGATGAGTATTGCGTTGTCTCAACTCTTGTTTCGAAAGAGATTTCTTAAAAAAGGGGGAAATGTAAAAGATCTGACATTTCGCACGCCGCTTTATCCTCTTATGCCTATAGCCGCTCTTTTATTATGTTCAGCTTCTTGTATCGGTCTTGCTTTTGATCCCAATCAAAGAATCGCACTATTCTGCGGAATTCCTTGTATCATCCTATGCTATCTCATCTTCTATTTTAAAAGAAAGATTGAGAAAGCAAAAAAAATCAGCCAAGAAGAATATCAGATCGATCATATCCTTTAATCAAAACAGCACACCCCACTCAGATGGGATGTGCTTTATTTTTATTCCGTAATCAACGTATGAATCAGTTTCGGCGCCTTCGCTTCCGCTGCGATACGGATGTTGTCATAGACTTTTGCGATGACTTCATCGACGTTTTCGCGGTTGGCGTAAAGCGTAACAAGAGACTCGCCTTTTTCTACCTTGTCGCCGACCTTTTTGCGGAGCATGATGCCGACGGCCAAGTCAATTTCATCTTCTTTTGTGGCGCGTCCGGCACCTAACAGCATTGCTGCGACGCCGATTTCGTCCGCGACAATTTCGGAGACAACACCGGCTTCTTTGGCAGGCACATCAATTTGATATGCAGCTTGCGGAAGCTTAGATGGATCGTCAACAATCGAGCTGTCGCCGCCTTGGTTTTTGAGGAAGTCCTTGAATTTTTCAAGCGCTTTGCCGTTTTTCATGACTTCTTCCAGCTTCGTTCTCGCTTCGTCCAATGTATCAGCTTTTTTCGCAAGCACAACCATTTGGCTTCCGAGCGTTAAGACAAGCTCATGAAGATCCTCAGGGCCCTCGCCTTTGAGCGTGTCGATCGCTTCTTTGACTTCAAGCGCATTTCCGATCGCAAAGCCGAGCGGCTGGGACATGTCAGAAATGACAGCCATTGTTTGGCGGCCGACGTTATTGCCAATACGAACCATCGCTTTGGCAAGTTCAGCTGCGTCTTCTTCTGTTTTCATGAAGGCGCCCGCTCCCGTTTTTACGTCAAGCACGATAGCGTCCGCCCCGGCAGCGATTTTTTTGCTCATAATCGAGCTTGCGATCAGCGGAATGGAATTGACCGTTCCCGTTACATCACGAAGCGCGTACAGTTTTTTATCAGCCGGCGTTAAATTGCCGCTTTGGCCGATGACGGCGACCTTGTCGCGGTTCACAAGCTTAATAAATTCGTCCTTCGACAGTTCCACATGAAAGCCGTCGATTGCCTCTAATTTATCAATCGTACCGCCCGTATGGCCGAGGCCGCGGCCGGACATTTTAGCAACCGGCACATCAAGAGCCGCAACTAGCGGGGCGAGAACGAGTGTTGTCGTGTCGCCGACGCCGCCGGTGGAGTGTTTATCCACTTTAATCCCTTCAATGGCAGAAAGATCAATCGTTTCACCGGAGTTCACCATAGCCATCGTCAAGTCCGCACGTTCACGGTCACTCATATCCTGGAAGAAAATCGCCATAGCAAGCGCGCTTGCTTGATAATCAGGAATGCTTCCATCTGTATAACCTTTCACGAAAAATTGAATTTCTTCAGTGGTGAGTTCTTTTCCGTTTTGTTTTTTGATGATGATATCTACCATTCTCATGTTTGGTCACCGATCCTTTTCGATTAAGTTCAGTAAATCAAGCCCACAATTGCTGCTGATAAAAAGCTGACAAGCGTAGCGCCGTATAATAATTTCAGGCCAAAACGAGCGACAACATTTCCTTGCTTTTCATTCAGTCCTTTTACGGCACCGGCAATGATACCGATCGAGGAGAAGTTCGCAAATGACACAAGGAATACCGATACGATCGCTGTTGTACGGCCGCTGAAATGGAAGCCGTTTTGCGTTAGCGACGTCATGGCAACAAATTCATTCGATACCATTTTTGTTGCCATAATGCTTCCCGCATTAACTGCTTCGTTCCATGGGATACCCACAAGAAAAGCGAATGGAGCAAACACATATCCAAGAATGCCTTGGAAGGAAATACCGAATACTGCATTAAAAATGCCGTTAATTAAGGCAATAATCGCAACAAATCCGATCAGCATCGCAGCGACGACCACCGCTACTTTGAAGCCGTCAAGGATGTATTCTCCGAGTACCTCGAAGAAGGATTGTTTTTCTTCTTCTTCGACACGAAGCATATCCTCTTCTTTTTTTACATCATAAGGATTAATAATTGAAGCGATGATGAAACCGCCAAATAAGTTCAAGACCAGTGCCGTTACGACATATTCCGGTTTCAGCATCGTCATATACGCGCCGACGATTGACATTGATACGGTTGACATCGCAGAAGCGCAAAGCGTGTACAAGCGCTGCTGGTTTAAAAGACCGAGTTCTTTCTTCAAGGAGATAAATACTTCTGACTGCCCTAAAATGGCTGAAGCAACTGCGTTATACGATTCCAGTCTTCCCATACCGTTTACCTTGCTGAGGGCAAGGCCGATATATTTAATAATAAACGGGAGGATCTTCCATTTTTGCAGAATCCCAATCAAGGCGGAAATAAACACGATTGGCAAGAGAACGTTCATAAAGAATGTCGTTTGATCCGCATTCACCAAGCCGCCAAACACAAAGTTGATTCCTTCTGCCGCGTATTCAAGCAGGTAACCGAATCCTTTTGCAAATCCTCCTACGAGGAAATTCCCTACCCCGGTATTGAGGAGAATGTAGCCGAGAATAAATTGCAGAATGAGCATAACAACAATTGGGCGGATCTTAATTCTTTTTTTCCCGCTGCTTGCGATCCACGCAAGGCCTAAAAACACGATCAAACCGATTATCCCAATCAAATACTTCATATGTGTTTCTCCTTTGTTTGTATTCGCTTACAATAACTACTTCCCCAGAAAAGATAGAAGAGTAACGGAAAGCAATGTGCCTTCCGTCTACTTCTTAATAGTTGTCTCCGCCTGATGCGTTTTCGCCTTTTACAATGGAAACGCCTGCGCTTGCGCCGATTCGGCTCGCTCCCGCCTCGACCATTGTGTCTACATCTTCTTTCGTTCTGACGCCGCCTGATGCTTTCACGCCGATATCAGGGCCTACTGTTTTGCGCATTAAGGCGATATCTTCCTTCGTTGCGCCGCCTGTAGAGAATCCCGTTGATGTTTTCACGAAATCCGCTCCCGCAGAAACCGCTAAACGGCACGCGCGTTCTTTTTCTTCATCAGTCAGAAGGCATGTTTCGATAATGACTTTGACAAGCGCTTTTCCGGCTGCTGCTTCCACCACACCGCGGATATCCGCTTCAACCATATCGTCTTCTTTGTCTTTCAACGCCGCAATGTTAATGACCATGTCCACTTCAGTGGCGCCTTTTGAAATCGCGTCTTTTGTTTCGAACGCTTTTGTTTCTGTTGTGTTGGCACCGAGCGGGAAGCCGATGACCGTACAGACGTCAACTCCAGTTCCCTCAAGCTCTTTTGCAGCAAGCTCTACCCATGTCGGATTGACACATACTGAAGCAAATTTGTATGTTTTTGCTTCTTGAATTAATGTTAGAATCTCCGCTTTTTGTGTATGCGGTTTCAAAGCTGTATGATCAATTATGTTAGCTAATGACATCCTTCGCACACTTCCTTTTTTGTTAAGATATTTTTTAGCATAACCGACTTTTGAACATATGTAAATTGGTAATTGAAATTTTGTTCAACGAACGGTTTGCACGTGTCACAAATCATTAACAAGCGCCCTTGCAGTATGCTGGTCAATGATCAAAACGTTGGCATATTTTCCGGTTAATGCACCGTGTATGGAGGACACTTTTCTGCTCCCGCCGGCCACTAAAATCGAGCGTTCCTTCAGCCTAAGGTCTTCAAGCTCAACGCCGATGGTCCGGTCATTGATGGCTCTGCTGCAAATATTTCCTTTCGCATCAAAAAAGCGTGAACAGATATCCCCGACGGCCTGTTTTTTCAGCAGGGCTTTCTCTTCTTCGTTAAAGTATCCGAGCCGGAACAACAGCGCTTCTTCACGGACAGTTCCCACCGTGAAGAGAGCGATATTCGCCTGCTTGCCCATCTCGATGATCCGCTCAATATGACGGTCTTTCTCCACCATTTTCTTCACATCGGCATTATCAAACACGACGGGAAGCGGGAGATAGCGCGGCATCGTTTGAAATGCCTCTGCAAACAGCTGAATCGTTTCAGCGGAATACGTGTTTACCCGGGAATGGCTGATGCCGCCTTTCAGCTGGACGACCTCGACGCCTTTTACCTGCTTCGGCTGCATGTTTTGCGCAATTTGATACATCGTGGTTCCCCAGCTGACACCGACAATGTCGCCGTCTTTCACCGTTTCATGCATATATTCTGCACCATAGCGGCTTAGGTCATGTGTAATTCCTGCATAATCAGGTGTCGGAGAAAATACAACATGCGCCTCCAGAAGCCCGTATTTCTCTTCAAGCATGGAACCGAGCGCATCCAAATCCTCAAAAGGGTCCATGACGCGAATCTGGACAAACCCTTTTGCTTTTGCATATTGCAGCAGCCGTGAAACGGTCGGCCTTGAAATGTTGAGCTGCTCAGCAATTTGCTGCTGACTGTAGTCTGATTGATAATAAAGCCTAGCCGCTTCTATGCTTAATTGTTGTTTTTCCCGATCCATTCCGCACCTCCCTTTGGATCAGTTCATGATGAAACTGCTTTCGATTTGCTTTTATTATACAGGCTGGCCCCAGCTTTCATCCACCTGATTTCTGAGAAACTGAAAAACGCTCTGGACGCAGGACCTGTCCAGAGCTTACTTCTCCCATGTCATATGCTGATAAATCCCTTTCATAATAGCGTACATTCCATATAAGATCAGCCCGAACGCCAAAATAGACAGAATCATTTTGCCATGCGGCTGCTGCGCGAGTTCAGCGAGCGCACCGTCAAAGCCTCTTGTGTCGTCAGGATCAGCGGTCATGGCTGTCTTGATGAGAAAATAGCCGATAGCCGAGAAAATAATGGCCCGGGCGATATTGCCTGCGCGCCCAGTGTTTTTCGCGATGCATATCATTTGTTTATTCATTTTTGACGTATCGAATTCTTTCATAAAAGCAGCCCGTACACCCTTCACAAATTGAACGATCGCAAATACGATAAAACCCGCACCCGTAAACCCTGTGAGCCATTGGCCGAACGGCTGGGCCAATACATAAGCGGACCACGTCTGTTCTGAAGTGCCGCCGTCTCCTTGGCCAAACACAAAGCGCAAGGCATTCCAAGCAATGGATGCATAAACGGCGGCGCTGAAAAAGTTTCCTGTTCTCCGCGTCAGGCCGCGCCTGCTTGTTCCGTGGCCTTCCGTGTCCTTGAGCGCGCTCAGCACCATCCAGATCACATAACCGACGAGACCGACGCCAATGAAAAAAAGCAAGAATGACCCGTACGGCATGCGTGATAACGTTTGGAGCGCTCCGCTCGAATCTTTTGCGCCACCCGCCCCAGCTGCCGTCATACATGCTAAAATCCCGAGCAGGATAAACACGCCGCCGAATGCAAAATAACCAAGCCTCCCGAATCGCTTGACCCAAGGCTTGGTTTCCTGTTTGATTTTTGACATGTACTGGTCTTTCACGGCCATGTGTCCAACCCTCTTTCACAGAATCCTTACTGTAACATTCCCGATTGGACAAAATTGAAACAGCTGCTGCCTTAGCTATGGCTGGCTGAGACATGTTTTTGCTGGTCAGCTGACTGTGCAGGCGTCATCCAAGCAGCCGCTGCGGCTGCTGTGATTCCGCCCGCTAATTTTCCAATGATCATAGCAGCCGCCATTTCTTTTTTCATTCCGGCTACAAAACCGAGATGGCTGCCAAGCACAAAGGCTGCGCTAACCGCAAATGCGACATTGATGACCTTTCCTCTCGGCGTCATATCTTTTAATGAAGCCAGCATGGGAATATGATGAGCCAAAGAAGTCACCAAGCCTGCTGTTGCTGTCTCATCTAAATGAAAGCATCTCCCCAGTGCCTGAAGAGGCTTTTTAAAGACTTTTGTGATAAAGGCGGTCATCGGAAACGCCCCTGCCAACGCAATGGCGATGGTCCCTGTCGTTTGTATCCCTGTTTCGACGTTTTCCATCCCTGGAATCAGCACAATGCCAGTCATCGTTTCAACGGAGACAGCTGCAAGCCCGATAATTGCAACCATACTGACAGCCTTCCCGAAGAGATGAAATAACCGAATGATGATATCGGTGTACCGCCATAATCCAAAAGCGATCACAGCAGATAAAAGACTCGGAATCAGGAGGTTTTGACCTATCATGATGATGTTAAGGCCTGCGCATAATCCGCCGGTTAAGCACCCGATCGGCACTGTACACAGCCCGATTAAAATGCCTTTTGCAAAGTACGGGTGATCCTCTTTTTCGATGATGCCTAGAGCGACGGGAATTGTGAAGACAATAGCCGGTCCCATCATCGTTCCTAAAAACACCCATGAAAACAATCCGGCCTGTGGATCTTTCGCCATTTCTCCAGCGAGCGCATATCCTCCCATATCAATGGCCAAGATGGTGTTCGCAAAGGATGAAGGATCGGCGCCAATCGCTGTATAAACCGGAGAGACGATGGGAATCAGGATAGCTGCCAGCACGGGTGCCAGCGACACAATTCCGATCATGGACAGCGCCAGAGGCCCCATGGCCTTGAAGCCGTCGGCAAACCGCTCGCCAAGCCCCCACCTGTTTCCCAAACAATAATCCGCCGCTCCCAATAGTAAAAAGGCAGCCAAAATGAATACAACCGCGTCATTCACCGTCATGGTTTCTCCTTTTTCAAACGTATGATTGGTTTTATCATATCATCTGAAATCGGTTAGTAGAGCTGAATCTTATCCAATATGCGCTAAAAATTCTTTTATATCGGCTTTCTCAACGGCTGTTATGATGCGACGCGCTTTTTCTTGCGGAACCGTTAATATCAATTTTTCTATTATGTCTTCTTCAGACAGCTCATTTCCTGGCGCCCCTTTTGGGCAGTCCACACGCGCTTCGCAAATCCGGCCGTCTGATAAATAGGCCCGGACAATCGTGAAACGGCCTTTTGGAACGGCATGAGGGGCCGGCTGAATGGCATTGTCATATACTCGCTGAATATGCCCTATTGTCGTTTGAATGACGCTTGGGATCGGCTGGCTGTTGAAATGCTCAGCGTTCAGCTCATGTCCGTGCAAAGCAAGAGCAATCACATATTCAACGCTGAAACGGCCTTCCTCTCCAGCCTTCGGCGATCTTTCCGTCAATGCAGCATCTCCGCCTGGCGGAAAAATCACTTCAATCCGCTCGGTATTGGCAGCAGAAATAGCTTCTTCAGAGACAAGCTTTCGTACCGCATCTGCAGCATGGTGTGCCGCAGAGCAAAATGGGTAAATCTTAAACCATAGGCCAGGCTTCACGATTCTCCATGATGCGCCCCAACGGTTTAGCAACGTGTTTTGTGCTTTTTCTAAATCGCCGTACAGGCCGAAGAAACCTGTATCTCCATCAAGTGCCGTACGGGACCCGCCGAATTCTGATTGGGCCAGCTTAACGGCAAGCAAGCCAGCCTGAGCCGCCAGCCCGGCGTGCAGCGGTTTCATTTCTGTCCCAAATTGCACCCTCATCCCGGCAGATTGCGTTGCTGCAAAACCAATGGCTTTTTCCAGCTCTTCCTGAGTCAGTTCCTCTGCGTAACCTGCGGCGCAGGCAGCAGCGATCGCGCCAAGCGTTCCTGTATTATGCCAGCCCTTTTCATAGTGGCGGCTGCCAATCGATTCTCCCAGCCTTGCCATCACTTCAACACCAACAATATAAGCGCCAAGAAGCCGCTCGTCATATCCGCGAGCGGCAGAAGCTATAAGAGCCGGCACGATGACAGCACTGGGGTGTCCTCTTACATCGGAGTGGACATCATCAAAATCCAATGCATGGGCGATAAATCCATTGAGCATCGCGGATTGTAATGGCGCGGCCTTTTTTCCTTGCCCGATAATAGGAACAAGGGACGCGCCTCCTTCATCCTCTATCAGGCGGAGGAGCTTTTGAATTCCTTTATCTTCTCTTCCTGCGAATGAAGCGGCTGTAAAATCGAGTAACCCTTTTTTTGCTTCACGCATCGCGGCAATTGCACGCTCAGGCTGTGACGTTCTCACAGCCTCCGCGAGACCTGCTGTCAGCCCTTGTCTGCTCATTTGATGGTCTCCAGTACGATAACAGCCAGCTCAGCGAAATATTGAGATGCAACCGTCAAGGCTTCTTCATCCAATGTAAAGGCCGGGTGATGCCACTCCTCCGTACCGTTCGTTCCCATCCACACAAAAAATCCCGGGATCTTCTCTTGATACAGAGCGAAGTCTTCTCCGCCCGGAGACTGCTCAGCGTGAACAGTTTGATAGCCAAGCCGTTCCGCAGCTTCGGATGCCGCATTCAAAAATGTGCCGTCATTCTGAACGGAAGGCAAATAAGGAAACCACTTGAATTCTGCTTGTGCCCCATAGCCCGCGGCAATTCCTTCAGCCACTCGTTTCATATGTTCCGGAACAGCCTGTCTCGCTTCTTTTTGAAAGGTTCGAACCGTCCCCTCCATTTCAGCCTGGTCCGGAATCACGTTCCACGAAGTGCCCGCCTGTACTCTTGTAATACTAACGACCGCGTTTTGCAATGAGCTGATGTTGCGGCTGACCACAGATTGCAGGCCGCTGATGATTTGTCCGGCTGCAACGATTGGATCAATACTGTTATTCGGGATGCCGGCGTGTCCGCCTTTCCCTTTGACGACGATCTCAAATCGGTCAACACTTGCCATGAGCGGACCTTCTTTTACACCTATGGTCCCGACAGGCAGATCCGGCTTATTGTGCATGCCGAAAATCGCGGAAACGCCATCAAGTACGCCAGCTTCGATTACCTTTCTTGCTCCTGCGGCAATTTCTTCCGCTGGCTGAAAAATAAAGCGGACAGTACCTTTCAGCTCGGCTCTTCTTTGATTCAGCAAAATGGCCGTGCCGATAATGGAAGCTGTATGAAAATCGTGTCCGCACGCATGCATCGTACCGTCAACCTTAGATGCAAACGGCAGATTCGTCTGTTCTTGGATCGGGAGCGCATCAATGTCAGCTCGTATCGCTATCACGGGTCCGTCTTCGTGCCCTTTGATTTCCGCAATCACGCCTGTTTCCAATAGAGGAACGTCAAGAATCTCAATATGTTCTTCTTCAAGCCAGCGGCGGATTTTTTTCGTCGTTTCAACCTCTTGAAATGACAGTTCAGGATGTTCATGAAGATCACGCCGCATATTGATTAAACGGGTATGAAACGTTTTGTCGGCCATTGTTCTTCTCCCTTTCTTATATAAGCTCTGCAGGCTCTCCCACCTGCTTGATAAATCGTTTCGTCCGTTCGTTTTTCGGATGGTCAAACAGTTCTTCTGGCGTTCCCTGCTCGATAATATGGCCGTCTGCCATAAAAATCACTTTATCAGCGACCTCTTTCGCAAACGCCATTTCGTGTGTAACAATGATCATCGTTGTTTGTTTTTCCGCAATGGACTTGATGACCTGAAGCACCCCTGCGACGAGCTCAGGGTCAAGCGCCGAAGTTGGTTCATCCAGCAAGATCGCATGCGGATTGACCGCAAGTGCCCGCGCGATGCCGATTCGCTGCTGCTGGCCGCCGGACATTGTGATCGGATAGCTGTCAGCCTTATGCTCTAAACCAACTTGTTTCAGAATATCCATTCCAATGCGTTTCGCTTCGTCGCGTGATTTGTGTTGAGCCACGATTAAAGCTTCTGTAATGTTTTGCAGAGCCGTTTTATTTTTAAACAGATTGTAGTTTTGAAAGACCATGGCCGTTTGCTGGCGAAGCCGGTGTGCTTCCTTGCGTGTGAACTTTTCCGCGTTCAGTTTGGCTTCTCCGATTTCAATGTGGCCTTGATCCGGACGTTCTAATAGATTTAAGCATCGGAGAAGCGTTGATTTTCCAGAACCGGACGGACCGATGATCGCCACTACTTCTCCGCGTTTCACTTCTAGATCGATTCCGTCGAGCACGACGAGATCTTTAAACGCTTTGCGAATATTTTTTACTGTTATCAACTGATTTCACCTCTAAGTCCGGTATGGCTTGCTCATGGCGCGTTCAAACATGTCCTGCAAAATGCTGTAGATAATGGTAAGAACCCAATAGACAATCGCAACCGCTAAGTACGTCTCAAAATATTTGAGGTTTCCTGAAGCGTACATCTTCCCTTGGGCGAACATCTCCATGACCCCTAATGTAAAGGCCAGTGAAGTTTCTTTGAGTAGTCCGATAAATGTATTTCCCGTTGCCGGAATCGCATTTCGGACGGCTTGCGGCAAAATAATCCGTCTGTATGCCTGAAGTTTTGTCATGCCGACAGACAGGCACGCCTCCAGCTGCCCGTCATCAACAGAATTGAGGGCGGCACGGAAGATTTCTGCCAAATAAGCGGCGTTTTTTAAGCTTAACCCGATGATGGCAGCTGTGAGAGCTGTCATTTTGCTCATCTCCGGAAACAGCTGCGGCAGTCCGTAGTAGATTAAGAACAGCTGCACAAGTGTCGGCACGCCCCGGAAAAAGGATATATACAGCTTTGACAGCTGATGTAGCACTGGAATTTTGTTCTTTGTGATAAGTGCGAGAATAAGTCCTCCGATAATGGCAAAAATCATAGCCGCTACGGCCATAAACAAGGTGATCGGAAGGGCCTGAATTAAAGTCGGGAATGCTGATATCATGAATTCCCAATCAATTGTGTTCATTCTGGTGATTCACCGCCGTTTCTTAATGCTTCTGTTCTACTGTGATATCTTCATTAAAATATTTTTCGGAAAGCTTTTTCAGTGTCCCGTCTTTACGCAATTCATCAAGCGCTTTATTAACTTTTTTGCGGAGCTTATCGTGTGCGTCGTCCTTGGCAAATGGGAATGCAACTTGTTCGTACACAATCGGATCCCCTGCAAGCTTTAACGGCAATCCGGTTTTCTTCATTTGCGCGATCAGCACAGTTCGGCTGTTGACATAAGCGTCTACACGGCCGTAAGCGACATCCTTCAGCGTGCCTTCTTGTGTTTCGTATGTTTTGATATTGATTTTTTTATCAGGATCTTTGCTTTCAAGATTTTTTGCGTGATTTGAACCGAGAACGGCAGCGACTGTCTTCCCTTTTAAATCGTCTACTGACTTGATGTCATGATTGTCTTTTTTGACAACAATCTGTGTTCCCGCATAAGCGTATGGTTCAGTAAAGTGATACGTTTCCTTACGTTCATCAGTCACAGCTACCTGGTTGGAAATGGTATCAAGCTTGCCTGTTTGAAGCTCTCCCATCAGCCCGCTGAATTCAAGCAGCTTCCAGTCCAGTTTCATGTCAATTTTCTTCGCGACCGCTTCCATCACTTCCACATCAAAACCTGTCAGCTTTCCGTCTTCTTTATAAGCAAATGGGTAACTTTGTCCTGTCGCACCGACATGAAGTACATTGTCATCCTCTTTACTGCTGCTGTTTCCATTGCCGCAAGCTGAGAGCACCGCTAATAATGCAGCAACGAACAGCACAGTCCATTTTTTCATTTTCATTTGATTTCCCGCCTTTTCTATTTTATAGGTCATTTCGCAATTGTTTTTTCATATAGATTGTCATATGCCCTTTGCCAAGGTCTTGTTCACCTGAGCGGACATACCCTTTTCGTTCATACATCTCAATCAGCCACGGATGCTTATCCGCTGTTCCGAGTGAGACAAACGGAACCTTTAACGTATCGCGGAGGATTGTTTCCTCCAGCCATTGAAGCAGCTTTGTTCCGACTCCTTTTTGACCGGTGTCAGGGTCCACAGCGAACCACCAGATATGCGGAACGCCATACGGTCCCGGCTGCTGTCCCCAAGGCATTCTTAAGGTAATGGTCGCGATGATCCGCCCGTCCTCTTCCATGACGTAGCAGGCGTTTTTCCCGATGTTATTTAACACCAAATCCAGATCCGCATGAGCGGCAGCAAAACGAATACCGAGCTTTCGAATCGGTTCATAAGCCCGCAGTGTCAGCTCTAGAAGCTGTTCGGCATCACGTTCAACTGCAAGACGATATTGTGCCTTCATCTAGCGTTCCTCCTTACTTTGCATAACGGTTTACCGGCTTTTCCAAACCGAAGTGGTCTCTCAATGTAGTGCCTTCATATTCTTTTCTGAACACCCCGCGCTCCTGTAAAATCGGAACCACTTGATCAACAAACACTTCAATTCCTTCCGGAAGAAGCGGAGGCATGATGTTAAACCCGTCACATGCCTTCTTATCCACCCATTCCTGCATCTTGTCGGCGAGCTGCTCCGGCGTGCCGACGAAGATATGGTGGCCTCTGGAGCCTGCAACGTATTTGTAAAGCTCGCGTATCGTCATATTGTCACGTTCAGCCATTTCCTGAACAAGCTTGAAGCGGCTCTTCACCGCATTGGAAGCATCTGCGTCAAGCTTCGGCAGCGGCCCGTCAAGCGGATATGCTGACAAATCAATTCCTCCTAAATAATTTTGGAGAATTTGCAGACCGACAGATGGAATAATCAGATCTTGAAGCTCCTTGTATTTGGCTTGCGCTGCTTCTTCGGTATCAGCAATGATCGGGAAAATACCCGGCATGATTGCAATTTTTTCTGGATCACGTCCGAATTCCGCAGCCAGCTCTTTAATCGATTGATAAAAATCTTGAGCTGATTCCAGGTGGTTTTGCGCTGTGAAGATCACTTCTGCTGTTCTGGCAGCCAGTGCTTTTCCGTCTCCTGATGATCCTGCCTGGATAATGACCGGCTGGCCCTGCGGCGTTCTTGAAACGTTAAGAGGCCCGCGAACCGAGAAATATTCTCCTTTGTGGTTCAGCTCGTGCATTTTTTCCTTCTCAAAGAATTCACCTGTTTCTTTATTGCGGATAAAAGCGTCCTCTTCCCATGAATCCCAAAGTCCCTTTACAACCTCGACAAATTCCTCTGCCCGCTGATAGCGCAAATGGTGTTCAAGATGCTTTTCACCGCTGAAATTCAGCGCTGTTGATTCAATAGACGAAGTGACGACGTTCCATCCGGCACGGCCGTTAGACAGATGATCCAATGACGCAAACTGTCTGGCAATGTGAAACGGCTCGCTGTATGTAGTGGAAGCTGTTGCTGTCAGTCCGATTCTTGATGTTACCTGCGCCAAAGCAGAGAGCAAGGTGAATGGCTCAAACCTTGTTAACACATTTGGATGAGACTTGCTGTCAATTGATAGGCTATCCGCTAAAAACAGCATATCCAGCTTGCCCCGCTCCGCTGTTTTCGCAAGCTCTTTAAAATAATCCAAATTCATGCTCGCATCGGCAGGCGCGTCCGGATGCCGCCAAGACGCCACATGATGTCCTGTACCCGCTAGAAAAACCCCTAATTTGATTTGTTTCTTTTTGCTTGTCATGACGTTACTCCTTTTATCATGTTTTAGGCTGAAAAATCCGAAAAATAAACACCTATATTCCTAGTCGTTTAATATGAATAAATCAAAATGTACCCTTGTCTTAGGCGTTTGTCAATGAGTTAAGATCAAATTTTTCATATCTCGCGGAATCATGGGGCGGCATTTGTGCAACCTGTGTACTCGTAAAACTAGTCTGATGATGCTGAGACTCAGTTTTGATCCAAAGTTTATATAAATATAGCTTGCGCGTGATCGGCGTTGTAGATTTAGCACAATCCATTTTGCCAATGATTCAGAAGCTGTGACATCGTACAAAAAAAATCAGCTGACCCCGGATTTATACCAGAATCAGCTGATTGATTCTTAATTAAGCTCTAGAATATTTTCTTCTGCTTTAGCAGAAAACACTTTAGGCTCCAGACAGTCAAGGTCTTCATGAAATAAACTTACTTTTTGGATTTGCCGATTGTCGTAGTGGTGAAAGTAGTAGTTTCCCGTGTCGTTGCACATCACAGAAGTATATTGCGTATAATCAATTTCGTCTTCTTCCGTTATCACAGCACCCTTGGGTATCGCCATGTTTGCCAAAAGCTGAAAAGCAGCTGATACACCTCTCGTTTCATCTGCTGCCGGCTCTAGATGTTCTTTCAGAAAAACAGCTCTGACAAACCGTGAAGGCGGTGTATAATCTCCCGGCAGACCCACAGTACCCGAGCCTTGGCCAAAAGCGGACAGCATCAATCCGCCCATCTCCTTGCTCTCGAATTGTTTCGGCCTTATTCCTATATATTGCCTAAGATTGGTCACATGCCATAAAAAGTCGGGACTGTTCGTCATGACACCTGGTTGATTGTCATAGATTTTGATGCCGTCTGCTCTCGGTTCTATCGTCAGGCTGCGTCCCGTCCGGTCTGACAATATCCAGTGTAGCGGTAAAACGGTATCCAATAGCTCTAATTTCTTCTCCACAATCGTTAAAGAGTGGATCTTTTCTTTTACATCATCCAAAGACTTACAAACTGACAGCGCCCATGTTACAAACTCATGCGGGGCAATATGAACGCCGTCTCCCCGTATCGTTTTTTCGTACTCCGCATATCCCATAAAATAAAGCGCCGCACAAGATAAACCGCTTTCATTAACACCGTCGGCAAATAATATATTTCCAAGTTTTCTCCCCATACCGATAAACGCGTACTGTGTTTGGTGCACCTTTCCGTCAGCTTCACTCGTCCAGTTGTAACGGCGCGGATAGAGAATGACCTCCGTCCCCAGCTGAAATGCAAAATCCATTGTTCTCGCTAATAAATGATTCCGGTCAGCAGTTTCCAATGTAAGACTTGTGCACATCTGATTCAGTCCCCTTCCGATTCAGGCTAAAATCATACATTTTGTGAACAACTTGTTTTATCAGCATAACGAAAGTCAAAGAGATTCGTCAAAAGATTAACATGACTTCAAAACGAGGAATCCATCCTAGAGCAAAGAATGACAAGAAGATTCGTTCATGAGAAAAAAATGTACGATGCTGATGATTATGGTGATTTCTTCCTTTTTATTTCTACAGCAGCAGAGCCAATAAGAAATTATGCAGGTTCATAATTCATCGCTGATGTTCTAAAAGGGCAGCAGGAAAAAGAAATCTTAGCGTCCATTCCGCAAAAAGGGCTGATGATGATTACAGACCAGACAGGCACAATAAAGCCGCCATAACAAAAAAATCCAGCCTCCTAAAAGGCTGGATTTCATTATTTCGCCAAAACAAGCTCGTGAATCGCATGCGCAACACCATGTTCATTGTTGGAGCGTGTTTGAAAGTTTGCGGCTTCCAATACTTCTGGGATGGCGTTTGCCATGGCAACGCCGCAGCCCGCCCATTCAATCATTGTCAGGTCGTTCCCGTTGTCCCCTATGCTCATGACTTCCGCTTGTTCAATTCCAAGCAGCTGTGCTAGCTGGCGTACGGCATTTCCTTTGCTGGCTTCCGGATGCAGAATTTCATAAAAGAAAGGCGCGCTTCTGACCATTGTATATTTTTCTCTCACGTCTTTTGGAATCGATGTAATGACGTGGCTTAAGTTCTCCGGTTTATCAATAAACATCACTTTCGGGATGAGGATATCTTTTGGCACCTCGTCAATCTCGCGGAAATGAAGCGGCACTTGCGTCACATAGGATTCGTATACGGTAAATTCGCTAATATCCCGGTTAGGCGTATACAAATTAGATGAGTCAAAGAAATGCATCGGCGTCTTCAGCTCTAAGCTCAGGTCATATAATGAAGTCAAATCATCATAACCGAGAGACAGCTCCGTGACCACTTCGTTTGTATAGGTATTTTGAACAAGCGCTCCATTATACGCAATAACATAGTCGCCTTCTTCAATTAAATTCAGTTCATCTAAATATCTCCGCACACCCCCGATCGGCCGGCCGGTGCAAAGCACAATTTTGACGCCTTCCGCTTTAGCCGCGTGAAGTGCTTTGCGGACTTCCTCTGTTACTTCATGATGATCATTTAAAAGTGTTCCGTCCATATCAATTGCAATTAGTTTGTACATCCTGCATCTCCTTCGTGTCGTTTTCAGGCTATAGTCCCATCATATCGTTTTTTCTTTTTGATATTCAACTGGAAGAGATGATTTTCTCCGGATTCTGTTTAGACGCCGGCCTTGTCTTCGAGTACGAGTGCGCGGTTTCCGCTTTCTTTTTGTCTCCATGCCGCCGTTTTCTGTTTTTTCCTGTTTCATCAGCAGGAAGCCGGCAGCTAAAAAAGGAACGCCGGTTATATTCAAGATGGCGAGCTTCACACCCGCCGCCGTCAAAAAGAATCCCCATGAAGATGCAGGATTCCGCCTGATCATGACGTAAGCCGTCATTTCCAGAACAATCAAGATGGCATGAAGAACTACACAATACATAAGCCATACAAGCGCAAAAAACAATACATAATTCACGATTGCCCCTGAGTACATCATAGCGCGCATCATTTGTATAAACGATAAGGACTGCATGGATCCGCTGATAACATTAGGGTTATAGATCGTATAATCACTAAATAAGTCTTTGATCTTGAGAAAAGCCCATAATATAAATATCCACTGAATGATATGTAAAATAAGTCCTGTTAACACCAGTCTTTCAGCTTTTTTATTTCTCATATTTCTCCTCCTTGCCGATCTTTGATGTGATTCTTGTCATCGTTTTTGTCTGGCCATTTTGCTCCCATATCAGCGTCCCATTTTCTCCTCTTTTCAGCGTGCTTTTGAGCGGATAATAAAGTCCGAGATACTGAATCCCGATAGACCCGTCAGTGCTTTGGGAAATCACCTTGTATGCCATAAAAGGCAGCTGTACCTCTCCTCTTCCTTCAATCACTTCCGTCTCCATCACCTCGTTTTTGGTAAAGGTGACTGTTGCTGATTTCACGCCATCCATGGGTCCCTGGGCAATTCCCTCATCCCACGTGCCGTAATAAAACGGCGTTTCCTCTTTTTGTTGTTGGCAGCCCGATATCATGACGCTTACAGCGGCCAGCAGCAAAGCGATAAGACCTTTGCTGCGCAACTTGATCACCGCCCTTTCTCACCTTTTTAGGCAAATGCCGTGGCACTGTGCCAATGACTACATAAGTTATAAGGAATTCACCCACATTTTATTTTTAAGGAGATTGATTACATGAATCCATATCAATATTACAGCCCGCAGCTGCCTCAGCAGGAACCTTACTATAGCCAACATGAATACAATCCTTATCCGCAGCAGGATTATTATGATCCTTACCAGACGGACAGACAGCCGCCGGCGTTAGAAAGAAGAGTTGCGGCACTTGAACGGCAAAACGAACAGCAATCAAGAGAGTTAACACGCCTTACGAATGAAGACCGCCGTCAAAATCGAGAAATTGCACGGATTGCCGAACAGGTCAATCAGTTAAGCCAGGCTGTTGAACGCCATACACGCCGTTTAAACCGGCTCAATCAGCGCCTCCGCACAGTAGAAAACAGGCTGAATATCCCATTTACTGCAGGGGAAGGCGGTTTCTGAAGCAGGCAAAGAAAAAAAGCGGAATACGATTCTCCCGATTTCAGGGTTTCGTTTTCCGCAATCCTTATGGTTTTAAAACGGAACATTTACATAAAAAGGGTTTGTACCAGTATACAATCTTTACCGTTTTCATTCAAAGATAGAGGAGCTGAGGAAAATAATTGTAGTTCCACTTTTACAGAATTTCTTTTCATTCAAGTTGCATGATAATACCGACTCACATCAATCGATCACATGGAGGAATGATTCATGCATCATACACAACACGGCTTGCAGCAGCTGAACCAATGCCGCCAGACTGCTCAGCAGCTCATTCAGCAAACACAGCAAAGCAGCCAGCAATATCGCCAAATGCTTCATCAGGAGCAGCAAAACATCCAAATGCTGCAGCAGATTCTAAACCACGAACAACAAGCGGCACATACTATTCAGCAAGCGCTGCACGGACATGACATGGCCATTCAAAAATGCCAGCAGGTTGTCAACATGTGCAACCAAATGCAGCAGGAATTCACTGGACAATCCAGCGTGATGAATACGAATGTGTCTACACTTCCATTCGGCCAAAATACGCCATTCCAGCAGCAATCCTACCAGCAGTAACATATAAAAAGCTCAACACAATGCTAGTGTTGAGCTTTTTTCTTACTGTTCTTTGCGAATATGTATATCTTGAATTGACTGTTTCGGGGCATGAAATCTGCTCTCGGCTTCACTTCTTGCCTCGGCAAAAGCCCGCGCCTCCACATGATCTTTGTAGACATCCAGCTGAATCAAATACAGCGGGCGTACTTTAAATCCATGAATAATGGTCACCGCCCATAACGGGACCACAATAAAAACACCGGGCAGATCGGGCAAAACAAAACCAAACGCAAAAATGAAAAAATAAATGATTCCGTACATGATCCACTTTCTATTTCTAACCTTGATGCCAATAAATAAAAAGGCAAAAAAACTGGTAATGGCAAAAGGCATGAAAATAAACAGCATCCACCAGCTATGCAGCCATCCCCAAGCGGCACCTCTTTTTGTAATTCCCATATTTTCCTCCTCCTATTTACCTATAATAATCGATTAGGCATACCGCGTCACCCATAAACGGGAAAAACTTTCTCCCTTTAAAATAGTGATAGACGGCGAACAGGTTTCTTGCTATATTATTAATTGATAATGATAATCATTACTAATCAATTAAAATACATATTGGAGGGTTCTTGATGAAAAAGAACACATTGCTCGTGGGCATGCTGGTGCTGCTTCTTATGTTTGCCAGCGCTTGCAGCGGCACGGCTTCGAAAGGAAGCTCAAGTGATTCAGCTTCCGAAAAGACAGAAATGAGAACATACAAATCAACAAAAGGGAACGTCAACATTCCTGCACATCCGAAACGCATTGTCACTGATTTTTATGCCGGTGAATTACTGTCTGTCGGGGCCAATGTGGTCGGCTCAGGCTCATGGTCATTTGATAATCCGTTTTTAAAATCAAAGCTGAAAGATGTGAAGGATGTTGGTGATCCGATCAGCGTTGAAAAAGTGATGGAGCTTCAGCCTGACTTAATTGTTGTCATGAATGAAGAGAATGTCGATAAATTAAAGAAAATCGCTCCAACTGTTGTCGTTCCTTATAACACAGCGAAAAACGTAGAAGACACAGTCAGCATGTTCGGAGATATCGCCGGAGCGAAAGACAAAGCAAAATCATTTATGGCTGACTTTAACAAAAAAGCGGAAGCTGCTAAAAAGAGAATTGCCGGCGTCATCGACAAAGATGCGACCTTCGGCATTTATGAAAACACGGACAAGGGCGAATTCTGGGTGTTCAATGACAATGGCGGACGCGGCGGCCAAGCTGTATACAATGCACTCGGGTTAAAAGCGCCTGAAAAAATTGAACAAGATGTCATCAAAAAAGGAGAGATGAAACAGCTCTCTCAAGAGGTTATTCCTGAGTATGCCGCAGATTATATGTTCATTACGGATTACAACCCGAAAGGCGAAAGCAAAACACTCGACAAGCTGGAGAATTCCTCTATTTGGAAGAACCTGGACGCTGTTAAACATAATCGCGTGTTTATCAATGACTTTGACACGTTTTATCCGTACGATCCGATTTCTGTCAGCAAACAGGTGGATATCATCACCGACATGCTGATCAAACGGGCCGAAGAAAATAAAAAATAAAAAAACGGCACAGTCATGACGCTGTGCCGTTTATTATGATTCACTTTAATGTTGACTGTACGGAGTCCGGCATATCTTCAAACCTGACTTCTTCCCAAGTCTCGACATACTTTCCTTTCGCCTTCACCTTCAAATACGCGTTCTTCCGAAGCTCTTTGCCGGCGAAAAAGGTCACTTCTTCTTTTTTCCCGGATGCATTATATCCGTCTAATGTATATTCAGTACCGCCCGGGCTAAGATGTCTGCCATCTCGATCAATCTGAACATAGACATCTTGCTGGTGAATAAACGGATTAAATCTGTCTGTAACATCGTTATGAAAAAAGAGAAGCCCGCATATTACGGCAGCAGCCGCCAAGACGGCCAGGATTGCCATTGCTTTTTTCATCTTTGCACTCCCCTTACTTGTTCATTTTTTTCAAATAGCTTGACCGCACCGCGAGGAAGAATAGAAGCTGAAAAATGAAAAACCCTCCGATGGTGAGACTGAGCGGCCCCGCTACATCGGAATAGCCTTCCACAGCCAATGTTCTCAAGGCAAACAGCGTATGCATGACGGCAATGACAAATGGAAAGAAGAAAAGAATTGCCAATTGTATCGTTACGCTTTGTGCCATTTCACGCTCACTCAGGCCGATTTTGGCCAGTGAACGGTAGCGCTCCCGGTCTTCATCTAAATCAGTGAACAGCCTGAAATATAAGAAACTTGCTGCCGCGACAAAGAATACAATTGCGATAAACAAGCCGATAAATAAACTCAGGCTCGGCAGCTGCACCGTATCATAGTAGGTGCCGGCTTTTGACATAAAATCAGAATGCACGTCGATATAGTTGCCGTAGATCTCATCTTTCAGAGATTGGCTGAAACCAAGACTGTCTTTCCAATGATCGTAGCTGTAGCCGTATAATGACGCTTTATCACCGAGTGATTTGAGCTGATCAAAGGTTTTATCGTTCACCGCGATGATGGCATTCAATGAGATCAGCGGTTTTTTGACTTCTTTTACTGACAGTTTTTGTCCGGACAGCTTGCCTTTTTGGTTCAGCAGCTTCAGCTGATTCGGCGCTTTGTTTTTGAAATTGCGGTCATACGTGCCCGGGAAATAGACAGCCTCGTCTTCTTTCAGAGAGTTCACTTTGACATGGAAGTATTTTACCGCATCCGATTCACTAATCATGTAAACAGGCGGAACAGTATCCCCTGCCTGATAGCGAATATTGGAAACATCTATTTTGTCTTTCTTATACGTAAAGCCGTGTGTTTTCAGTTCATGGTCAATTTTTTTCAAATGAGTCTGTTCTTTTGGATTGTTGCTGTAAGATAAATACTCCATTTCATAAGCGGACTCTTCCGCCCCGACGGTCGATTTGTACATCGCGAGCACACCCGTAGCCGTAAACGCAACCGCGGAAATAATGCTGACAATAAAGAACAGGCGGGCGTTGTCTTTTAAACGATAGACAAGGTCAGAAACCCAAATGACATTTTTCCCGCGCAGATAAAAGGTTTTCCACTTCTTCAGCGCGCGCAGAATCCATATGCTGCTTTGGCTGAAAAAGAAATACGTTCCGATGACGGTGAGCAGTAAAATGATAAACGGTTCGGTCCCGTGGACATTGCCTTTAAGAACCATGCCGTACCCGCCGCACAGACAGGCGATGCCGAATAAGGACAGAAGCACGGACGGCTTAGGCTCCGGCTTAATCTTGTCAGTGCCCTTTATTAATTTGATAACCGTATTTGATCTGACAAAAAGGATCGTAAACTGCGATAAAAGGAAAAATAAGAGCAGAAATCCGCCGGCCGTAATACCGAGCGCTTTCCAAGGCATATACAAAGGCAGCGCGTCCATTTCTAAAATATAAGCGCCAACCGTAAAGAACGTCTTTGAAAAAATGAATCCTCCGATTATGCCGGCTGCAATTGACATGACGCCGATGATCATATTTTCCGCAGTAATGAGCTTTCTCAGCTGCCCCGGCGTGATGCCCTGCATGAGCAGGATGCCGAATTCTTTATTTCTCGATTTTAAAAACGCATTAACCGAATACAGAACAAATAAGAAAGAAAAAACAAAGATCATCCATTCCGCGGCGGTTAAGCCTTTTTTGGCGATGTTATTCAGGTAGCCTTCCTTTAATGCCGGATGAAACAGGAACATCGCAAAGGTAAAGAAAATCAAAACGGAAAAGGCGCTGCTTAAAAAGAATGCAAGATAGGCCCTTTTGTTTCTCGTGACGTTTTTATAAGCGAACTGAAGAAAGGTCATTTGCGTTTCCCCCCAGCATAGACAGCACATCGAGAATTTGTTCATAAAATACTTGGCGGTTTTCCCCGCGGTAAATCTCATTAAACAGTTCGCCGTCTTTTATAAAGATGACGCGGCGGCAGTAGCTTGCCGCAACAGGATCGTGGGTCACCATCAAAGCCGTGACATGATCATCCTGATTCAAGCTCTGCATCGTTTCCATGACGTCTTTTGACGCTTTGGAATCAAGGTTTCCCGTCGGTTCATCGGCCAGAATGAGTGACGGCTTATGAATGACCGCTCTTGCAATGGCGGCACGCTGGCGCTGTCCTCCGGATACTTCAAACGTCCGTTTGTTGAGCAGGTTTTCGATACCGAGCTTTGCCGCGATGCCTTGCAGTTTTTCTTCCATTACAGACGGCGCTTCTTTTTCAAGCGTTAACGGCAGCATGATATTTTCACCGATTGTCAGCGTGTCCAGAAGGTTGAAATCCTGAAACACAAATCCGAGCTGCTTGCGGCGGAAATGAGCGAGCTTTGTCCGCTTCAGGCGATGCGGGTTTTCTCCATGAATCAGGATATCACCTGAATCCGGACGGTCGATCGTTGAAATGATATTCAAAAGCGTTGTTTTTCCGGACCCGGACGGCCCCATCACCGCCGTGAACTCGCCTTCTTCTATTGAAAATGAAATTTGCTTTAAGGCTTGATAGGACACTTGTCCTTTATAGGTTTTATTTATATGTTTAACTTCAAGCATATTCGCCATGAGAATCCTCCTTATGGTTTTATTCTTGTTGATCTGGGCTGCTTTCATGTAGTGCCGGGACGTTCAACATAAAAATCCCCTTGACATAAATCCATGTTATCAAGGGGAAACAAAGCGAGCTATGTTGTTTTCTTAACGCAGCCTTACATTTTTGTAAGAAATGAAAATCGAACTGATGTCCCTTCACCGGGAGACGAGCTGATGTCTACCGTATGATTGAGCTTACCTGTAATTTCTTTGACGAGATGGAGGCCGATTCCCGTAGATTCTTGGTAACGCCGCCCGTTTTCACCGGTGTAATAAGGGTCAAACACCCGCTTGATGTCTTGGGAGGGAATCCCGACGCCGTAATCTTTGACTTCAAGCACCGTCCTGTCTTCATCGCGGAAGACATTCAGCTCAAGTCTGTCACTCTTGCCCGCTGAATACTTGACCGCATTTGTGACCACTTGGCCGATCGCAAATTTGAGCCATTTTGCATCGGTGTAAATCTGATGATCATCGCAAATGTCCATTTTCGGATAAACGCGGTATTGAATAAAAAATCGTTTATAGCTTTGAATAACTGATTGGAGAAGCTCAGACAGGGAAACCGCTTCGATTTTAAAATCCCGTTCAAACAGGTCGAGCCTTGAAGAATAAAGAAGCGTCTCCAGCCCGAATTCAATCTGCCGGACTTCTTTTTTGATTTGTTCAAAAACGGGCTCATCCTCTTCTTGAATGATTAAATTAATAACCGACAGCGGCGTCTTTACTTGGTGCACCCATTGATTCATATACGTCACCCGCGCGTCAAGCTTGGCTTCGGTCTCATGGAGCTTTTGGTGCTGCAGCCGGATCAGCTCCATCTGCTTTTCATACAGCTCTGAACAGAACACTGAAGAACCGAGATACGGGATATCCGTCCCTTCCTGCCCCGAGCTGAGCCATTGATACACGCCGCGGTCTTTGTACCAGCGGTAGGCAAGATAGCCCGCCAAAATGAGAAGCTGCACGCCCAATATGTAAAACAAGTGAGAAAAAGAATGAAGACCCGCAAACCAGTAATAAAAGAAGACAAACAGCCCTTGAAGGAGAAATAGCAGAATCAGGACTGTATGAAACCGGAGAAACAGCTTCATGACTGCGCCCTCAGCTGGTAGCCTTCGCCCCGCACCGGTTCAATAGAAACAGGCGCATTCAGCTCCCGCAGTTTTTTTCTGAGCCGCGTGATATACACGTTAAGTGTATTATCATCGACGAAAATGTCGGTGTCCCACGTCTTTTCCATGAGACGGTCCCGACCCGTCACCTTTTCTCCCCGCTCCAGCAACACTTCCAAAAGCTTACTTTCTTTTTTAGAAAGCTCGCTTTTTTCATCCTGAAAACGCAGTTCAAACCGTTCTACAAAGAGCTGAACGCCGGCATATTCAACCACTTTCTCCCCCTGCTTTGCGGCGTACTCCCCGTACGCCCTGCGGATCTGGCTTTTGATTTTCGCCAGCACAATATCATAAGAAAACGGTTTTTCGATATAATCGTCTCCCCCGTTTTCAATCGCCATCACCTGATCCATTTCCCCGCTTCTGGCTGAAATAAAAATGATCGGGCTGGTGGAATGCTGGCGGATCTGGCGGCACCAATAATATCCGTCATATGCCGGCAAATTGATATCAAGCAGCACTACATCAGGCTTTTCCTGCAAAAAAACATCAAGAACAGCCGTGAAATCCGCGGTGACCACTGTTTGATATCCGTATTTTTCAAGGTAATTCTGCAACAGTCCACGAATGTCTTCACTGTCTTCCACAATCATGATCTTATTCAAACTGAACCACTCCCGTTTCTTACACTGCTGCCATCATCATAATCGTTTTGGGCGTATGGACGCAACACCGCACAAAAAAACCGCCATCTCGGCGGTTTCTGGTCTCATCAGCCGACCTGCTGTTTTACGGCTTTACCGGCTGATCCGAACTCTCTCATTTTGCTTCGCACTGTCTCTTCCACGGCTTTAATGCCGGGTGTCATATAGCCGCGCGGTTCGTACAGATCGCTGTTTTCCTGAAACATGCGGCGTGTTTCGTCTGTCCAGGCTACCATACATTCCGTATTGATATTGATCTTCGCGTGGCCGAGCGTGATGGCTTTTTTGATCTGATCCTGCGGAATCCCGGATGCCCCGTGAAGAACGAGGGGAATATCAGTCATGCGGGAGATAGCCTCCATTTCCTTAAATCCGAGATTCGGCTCACCCTGATATTTGCCGTGTACAGAGCCGAGGGCGGCGGCCAGCGCGTCGATATTGGTTTCTTTGACGATCCGCTCACATTCCGTGATATCGGCATAGCGTACCCCGCCGACCAGTCCGTCTTCCATTCCGCCGACCGTGCCGACTTCGGCTTCTACTGACACGCCGTGCTTTGCGGCATAATCGGTGACTTCTTTTGTCATCGCGATATTCTCGTCAATCGGCTGATGGGAGCCGTCAATCATCACTGAGCTGAATCCGGCATCAATGGCCTGTCTGCAGCGTTCCGCACTGCTTCCGTGATCAAGATGAAGCACCACGGGAACGGTAATCGCCATGTCCTCCATTAACGCGCCGACCATGGCGGCAATCGTTTTAAATCCGCCTAAATAGTCGACCAGGCGATCGGAAGCCGCGGCGATGACCGGTGATTGCTCCTTTTGCGCAGCCTGCAAAATCGCCTTCGTCCACTGCAGGCCGTTGATATTAAACTGGCCGACTGCGTATTTCTCCCGCTTTGCATCTTCAAGAAGCTCTTTCATCGATACAAAAGCCATGTCCACCCCTCCTTTATCCATTACATGTTGAAGTATTTTGATACGACATCAACCGTTGTTTTTTTCGCTGTTTGAATGGCTTCCTCAGCACTCAGCTTATAGTATTCAGGCCGGAAGAGCTCAACTGATACAACATCAGAGAAGCCAATTTCCTTTAGTGCTGATAAGTGGGCATCTAAGTCAATCGCCCCTTGGCCCGGCCATACACGATCCTCATCCGTTAAAAAGCCGATTGGGAAATCTTCGGTATCGTCGATATGATAGATGAAAATTTTCTTTCCGTCCGCCTGCTTTAAGCTTTCAATATTTGACCCCATTGCATGGAAGTGGAAACTGTCAAGGACAAGCCCGACATTGTCACGGTCGACTGTGTTTACGATGTCGTACGCCTGTTCAAACGTATTAACTGTACACTGCGGATGGCCGACAAATTCGAGCGCGATTTTTACGCCATACGGCTCCGCGATATCTGAAAGCTCAGTCAGCACCTCAACACTGCTCTTTTTGATCTCTTCTTTTACAATCTTCTGCTCAGTCACAAGCGGGACGGCCACGACATATTTCACACCGAGGGTTTTGCACGTTTCCATCATGTCTTTAAATTCAGCGATGATCTCATTGTGGCCCTTTTCATCACGGTTGTTGAAAAAAACGAGTGCGTTTAAGGCAAGCGGCTTGATGTGATGGGTTTGAAAATATTCCGCAAGATCAGCCAATGAATGGTCTTTTAAGTACTCTGGCAGCTTATCCATTGTGCGGATTTCAATATAATCATAGCCATGCTTTTCGCATAGTTCTAAATCCTGTTTAAGGTTTGAGTTTTCCAATGTTGTTGCTTCATTGAAACAAAGTTTCATGTCAGACTCCCCCATCTGTGTTTTAGATATGAAGGGAGTTCGGCAGGAAGGCTGTTCGCCATATCCCGCCGAACTCCATGCTCAGCTTATGCCAGACCTAATTCTTCTTTCATTTTTTTAAGCATAAATCGGCTTGATTCATCCGCTCTTTCGTCGACCCAAGCAAATACTGCATTCGTCGCAATTCCGTCGAACTTCATCTCTCTCAGCTTTCTGAAAATCGTATCAAAATCAACCTCGCCTTGACCAATGTCCAAATGCTGGTGAACCGTTACTTTCGCGTCAGGCGGATTGACGATGTAGCGCAAGCCATGAGCCGCTTTATGATTAAAAGTATCTGCAAATAAAACATGTGTGAGGCGGTCGCCGGCTTCGTCAAACATTGTCTCAATGTCGCCTTTGCCGTCATCATAGAAGAACGTATGCGCAGTCGAGTAGACAAGATTGATCCAATCCTTGTCAAGCGCGCGGATCATATCCATCGCACCTTTGTGCGTTTCGATAAAATCGTATGGATGGGCTTGAAGATTGAGTTTAATGCCTTCTTTTTCAAAGACTGGCAGAAGCTCATCCATGGATTTGATAAATTTTTCTTCACTTGTTAAAGGATCATATTTTGAACCGCTGAATTCGCTGTTCATCAAATCCACTTCAAGTTCAACTGCAATTTCGATCGCCCTTTTCCAGTTGCGCACCGCAGCCTGGCGGCGGTCTTCATCAGGACCCGCCCAGTGGTAAAGAGGAAGGAGCGATGATAGCTTAACACCTGTATCCTTTAATAGACGCTTTAATTGTTTGATCTTTGCTGAATCGACTTTCGGATATTTATAGAATGGACAAAAATCCTCGCGTGGCGATAGCTCAATATATTCATAGCCAAGCTCCGCTGTTTTATAAACCATTTCCTCCAAAGTTAAATCATCACGATACATCGATGGATCCAATGCTAATTTCATATTTTCACTCCTCTATTTTTTTAATTTTTAACTGTTGTAAACGATTGATAGAATTCCGGTTTTTCCTTCAATTCAACCTTTTCTTTTTGTCCAGATTCCTGGGCTTTTACACACGCGTCAGTCGTAACAGCAGCAATATAGCCGTCCCATGCCGTCGGCCCGCTGACCTCGCCTTTCTTTTGAATCGAATCAATGAAGTCTTGGATTTCCACATCGTACGCAGCCACAAAGCGTCTCTGCCAATCCATCAAAATATCTGTGCTGAATTTGCCTTCTTTTCTCATGCTGATGCTTGATGGTTCAGGAAGCTTGATAACGCCGTCTTCTCCTACAATTTCACATTGAATGTCATAGCCGTATTTACAGTTCACATAGATTTCAGCATTGATGACGATGCCGCCTTTCGTTTCAATCAATACGATTTGCGGATCTTTCAAATGCGGAAGTGCATTTTTCGATTTTTTTGGATAGATGACTTGAACGGACTCGTAGTCATCATTGACGAGCCAGTGCAGTACATCAATTTCATGAACAAGCGTGTCGACTACGGCCATATCCGTTGTGTAGTTATCTCCCACAGTCGGGTTGCGGTGCGCGCAGTGAATCATAAGCGGCTCGCCAATAACATGATTATCGAGTGCTTCCTTCAGCTGTACGTAACCGCTGTCATAACGGCGCATAAAGCCAACTTGAACTAGGCGTTTGCCCACTTTGACTTCCTCTTCGACGATGCGCATGCATCCTTCAGCCGTTGTCGCGAGCGGTTTTTCACAGAACACATATTTCTGGGCTTTAATCGCTTTCAGCACGCTCGATTCATGCGCAGGACCCCAGCTTGTCACTAAGACAGCATCTACATTTTCGTCTGCAAGCAGGCTGTCATCATTCGGATAAACCGTCGCGTTTAATTGGTATTGCTCAACGACCTTTTGTGCAGCTTCTTGATTGACATCCGTTACAGCAACGATTTCTGCGCCGGACAGCTTGTTCGTAATGCGGTTAATATGTTCTTTTCCAATTGCTCCAGTTCCAATTACGCCAATACGTAAACTCATTGACAGCCACTCCTTCTGTTGGTTACATCATTTTGCTTTCTGTTCCTTGCTTTACTTGGCTCTGAGGAGATCCGTAGAGTTCCTCCTGAATTTGTTCAAGCGACTTGCCAGACGTATTCGGCGCGAAGAGAATCCCGATAATCATACTGGCCGTCACACATCCGAGGAGAATTGCAGCCATCGTTCCAATGCCTAAATTGGTCATAATCATTGGGACAAACAGACTCCAAATCCCTATTGAAATACGGACGAGGAAAAACATCAGTCCTTGTGCAGAAGCACGATATTGCGTAGGAAAGATTTCACTGGCCCATAACTGATAGTTGGCTTGCTGCCCGGCTCCGTTATTGATGCCGATCACGACAATAAACAGAAGCAGAACCGGCAGGCCTTCAACCGGCAGCAGAAACAGCGTCCATCCGATCACTGCCATAAAAGCAGCGATTCCAAATACGGTTTTTCTATATTTGTCGGCAAAGGGCATGAAGATTAAAGCGACCCCCAATCCCGTGAAGATAAACAGTCCCATTTGCAAAAGGTTTGCCATATTGGCAGATACACCGCCGACCTGCTGATAAATGTATGGCATGAAGAAGCCCATCACCCCGGCGGCTAAATTCCAAACCAAGTACACACCCATCAAAAACAGTATGCTTTTTAGATACATTGGCTTGAGCAAATCAAAATACGATGTTTTGTTCAGTACGGCCGGCTTCTCTTCCTGAGCATCTCCCGGCTGATTTTTTGCCTGCCAGGCGTCTGACTCCGGAAGCCTGATTCTCAGGATGTACGTAATCAGCGCAATGACAAGCAGATGGGCAAATACGATTTTATTCCCCAAGAGGCCTAAATCACCGACCAGTACGGAGAGAAGCAGCACAACGACTGCCCCTGCCGCCCAAGCGACTTGTGCCACGCCGCAATGACGGGCCCGATTTTTCTTTGGCGCATTTTCTGCAATAATGGTCCATGATGCGGTAATATCAGCTCCTACTGATAAACCGATAATCATGTAACCGCTTAACAACATGGGGAAATTAACCCCAAACAGAACCAAACAAATCCCTATTGCATAAACCAGCATGCTATTGGTATAAACAGCCTTCCGCCCGACTTTATCAGCTAGATACCCGCCAAGCAGTGCGCCGACAGCGGCAGAAATTGCGTTTGCGCTTAGCGCGCCGAGCAGCCCGATTTGCGTATCAGATAGCTTTAGGTAACTGACCCATAATGATAAACCAGCAGAGCCCGCCACAATGGAACCTGCATCAATATAGTTGGCCAATGCTGCTGCGATTGTCCGTTTATTGAAGGCCGAATCTCCATTGGTATTACCCATATATTCAGTCCCCATTAAGCCAGATCCAACAACTGCTCATCAATATAGTTTCTCGCGATCAATGCATACTCAAGCGGGTTTGCAACATCGGGGTCCTGTTCAGCTTCAACGACAATCCATCCGGAATAATCGTGCTTCAACAGCTGTTGATATACTTCTCTAAAATCAATGCATCCATCACCGGGAACCGTAAACATGCCTTTTAAAAACGATTGCTGAAACGATTTCCCTTCAAGCCTGCATTGTTCCATGACATTCAGGCGGGCATCTTTAAAGTGCACATGCTTAATGCGGTTGATATGCTTCTCAAGCATCCCCAAGTAGTCACCGTCAGAAATATACGCATGGCCTGTATCATAGAGGAGGTGTACATGCGCAGGGTCTGTTCCTGCCATCAGGCGGTCGACTTCTTCTGCCGTTTGGACGCCAGTACCGAGATGGTGATGGTAGACGAGCTTCAGGCCATGCTGGTCAGCAATTTTGCCAAGGTGATTCAGCCCTTCGCAAAGCCGTTCCCATTCATCATCCGTAAAGTGCGGCTTCTCTGTGAACACGTTTTTCTCCAAGCTTTGCACGCTGTAGGTTTGTTCAGAGACAACTGCGACATCCGCGTTTACTTGCTGCAAATACTCACAATGCAGGGTAAATGCTTTTGCCGCTTCACCAAGTCCGTCACGCAAAATAAAACTGCTGAACCATTTTCCCGCAATGCGTAAATTCCGAAGCTTCAGCTCTTTGTTCAGGATGGCAGGTTCGGGGAAAAAGCCCCCGACCTCCGTGCCTTGAAAACGTGCGACAACAATATCACTTAACAAATGCTGAAGTGTATTTCCCGCTCCAATTTCAGGCATATCATCATTCCGCCATCCAATGGGAGCGATCCCCCACAGGATTTCATTTTTGCCCATCTATGGTGCCTCCCCTCTAATACTGCTTCGCAGATTCCAGCATTTTCTCTTTTGCTTCGTATGCTTTCTGAACGCTTTCTTGTTCAGACACCTCTGCTACGCCGACATGCCACCAGCTGTCATAGCCGTCAGTCATTGTTTTTGGCAGAACCTTCATTTCAATTAACGTTGATACGTCTTGTTTCTTCGCATCCTCTAACGCCGCTTTTAATTCTTCTACTGTGTTTGCACGATAGGTTTTCGCTCCGTATCCCTCAGCAACTTTCGCATAATCGACATTTAAAATCTGGTTGTCATCTGTGCGGAACTCACAATAGTAGCTGCCGCTGCCATGATCCATTTGCAAGTTGTTGATACATCCAAAACCAGAGTTATCAAAGAGCAGCACATTGATTTTCTTGTTGTACTGAATCGCCGTAATCAGCTCGGAGTGTAGCATTAGAAAGCTGCCGTCTCCGACAATGGAATACACTTCTCTGTCAGGATGGGCCAGTTTCAGACCCAGTGTCCCGGACACTTCATAGCCCATGCAGGAATACCCGTATTCCAGGTGATACGTATTCGGAACATTTGAATGCCACAGACGCTGCAAATCTCCTGGAAGGGAGCCTGCTGAGCAGATGATCACACTGTCTTCAGGAATTGTCTCGTTGATTGTCAGCAATGCCGTTGTTTGCGGAAGCTCAGTATTCAACGTGTCAGCGTATTCATTTAGAACCTCTTGAGAGAAATGATTTTTGATTTCCGGATCAAATGCTTCCCGTTTAAACGTCACTTTGCTGAGGCGTTCGCGTTCAGCGAGCCATTCGTCCTTCAGCTCCTTAATCGTTGAGCCGAATTCACTCTTATAGCCTTCAAGCAAGCCGTGCAGTTTGCCAAGCGTCACTTTCGCATCCGCTACCACTTGGAACGCATCGAGTTTATACGCCTGCATTCGGCTGACATTGATGTTCAGAAACTTCGCTTTATCAAAGTCAAAAGCGGTCTTAGAGGATGTCGCAAAATCCGTATATCTTGTGCCGATACCAATAATCAAGTCAGCTTGGCGGGCCGCTTTATTTGCCGCAAGTGTACCTGTGATGCCCATTCCGCCAAGGTTGTTCGCAAAATCAGCTTCAACTGTCGACTTTCCTGCCTGCGTTTCAACTAACGGAATGTTATACGCTTCAGAAATGGCAACCAATTCATCGCGCGCACCGGAGTATTTTGCGCCTCCGCCGACGAGGATCACAGGATTTTTGCTGGCTTTAATCAGCTCCGCCGCACCTTGAAGCTCGCGCTCGCTCGGCTGCATGCGATCAATATAGTGAACCCGTTTGACGAAGAAACTTTCATCAAAATCGTATGCTTCTCCTTCGACATCCTGAGAAATACAAATCGTTGCTGGACCTGCTTTTGCCGGATCAGTCATGACTTCAAACGCGCGCAGCAAACTGCTCATAAGCTGCTCAGGGCGCGTAATGCGGTCCCAGTATCTCGATACAGGTTTCAATGCATCGTTTGTTGTAATCGCCGCACTGTATTCTTGCTCCATTTGCTGCAGTACAGGGTCTGGCTGTCTTGTCGCAAATGTATCTGCCGGAATCAAGAGAACCGGGATATTGTTTGCCAATGCAGTACCGGCTGCCGCCACTAAGTTGGCCGCTCCCGGTCCGACGGATGTAGAGACCGCATATATTTTTCTTCTCAGCATTTGTTTGCTGTACGCCATTGCGGCATGCGCCATTCCTTGTTCATTTTTCCCTTGATAGACTTTCAAATGGCCTGCATCCTGCTCAAGCGCCTGGCCAATCCCTAACACGTTTCCATGACCGAAAATTGTGAAAATCCCTTCTACAAAAGGCTCTTCCTTTCCATCTACATGGATGTACTGCTGGTTTAAGAATTTAATCAGCGCTTGTGCTGTTGTTAAGCGAATTTTCTTACCCACAAACGATCCCACCTTTACTCGATCTTTTTCAATTATGACTGTGCTTCAATAAGCTGTACGATTTCATCCGCAGTCGGCATCGCTTCTGACGAACTGTGCTTGCTCACCACAATGGAGGCTGAAGCGCTGCCGTATTTCAATGCCGTTTCGATGTCTTTTCCGCTGACAAGGCCATAGATAAAGGCTGACGCATAGGAATCACCGGCTCCAAAGGTTTTCAGCACTTTTGTCTTGTACGCTTGGGCGCGGAATACCTCGCCTGATTTGCTGTATGCATAAGAGCCTTCGACGCCGTGTTTGATGACAACGAGGTCGGCTGAATGGTCAAATAAATGATTGACCGATTCTTCATTGCTTCCGCCTGTGCGGTTTTCCATCACATCAAATTCATCGCGTGTGCCGATGACGATATCAGACTGCTCGGCAACCAAAGAATAGTAAACGGCTGTTTCATCTGCTGACTGCCACGTATACGGGCGGTAATCCAGTTCGAACACCACTTTGACCTGATGCTTTTTCGCATATTGAACAGCTTTTAACACCGCTTCCCGTGACGGGCTTTTGGCGAGTGCTGTCCCGGAAACAAGCAGCATTTTCGCATTTGCGATATAGTCCTCGCTTACCTCTGAAGGCTCAAGATAAAGATCCGCCACATCATCGCGATACATTAAGATGCTGCATTCTTCAGGACTGAGGATTTCTGTAAATGCAAGACCTGCTTTGTGTCCATCTTGATCAACAATCATCTGCGTTGTATCAACGCCGGTATTTCTCATATAGGACTCTATGAATCTTCCATGCTGGTCATCTGGAATTTTGCCGATAAAGCCCGCTTTTAAGCCAAGCTTCGCGCTTCCGATCGCGATATTCGCAGGTGAACCGCCGACATATTTCGAAAATGTCATCGTTTCTTCCATTGGGCGGTTGTATTCGACTGCGTTCAGATCAATACATGCCCGGCCGATGGCAACAATATCAAAAGCCTTCTCTTCATTGAATGTATACTTCATCGTAAACAGCCACTCCTCACTTGTTAGCGTTCTAAAATCCACTCATGCGCCGGGTCATTATGAAACTTCCATTTCCGCGTCGGCCCTGCCATGACATTTAAATAGTAGGATGTGTATCCGTCCGGCACGCCTACCGGGTGGTATCCAGCAGGAACAATGACAACGTTTTCATTTTCTACAGTCATTGTCTCGTCAATAGAGCGGTCATCTGTGTATACACGCTGAAACACAAAGCCCTGTCCCGGGTCTAATTCATGGTAGTACGTTTCTTCTAAGAAAGATTCCTCCGGCAAGTTGTCTTGATCGTGTTTATGAGGCGGGTAGCTGGACCAGTTGCCGCTGTCTGTATAGACTTCAACTACTAATAGGCTGTTAGCTGAAGGGTCTGAATCCGGAAGAATGTTGTGAACAGTACGTTTGTTTGAAAACTTCCCGCGATGCTCAATTCCGTTGTCTTCCGCTTTGATCAGCTTTGTCGGAAGCTGTTTTTCCGATGGAGAATAGCAAAGCGCCACTCTTGCGTCGCTGACCGCTGTGATCTCAAATGCACGATCATTTGAAATATAGACGCTGTCTGTCGGTTTTCGTTCGAATACGCTTTCACGCGTGCCGATATTCTCAAAAGTTGACTCATGATCGGTGACTGTAATTTTTCCTGTGACCGCAACAATACAGATTTCTTGTTTTTTCAATTCTTCTGCATAGCTGGAACCGGAAGCGAGATCTAACACTTTAAACTCTACATAGGTGAGATCAGAGTTGGATTTTGTTACTTCGTGCACCAGTTTGACCCCATTAGATACTTCATTCGACTGCGGCTTACGCAACAAATAACTCATAGTGAAGCCCTCCTCTTTCTATTGTAAGAATGAGTCCGAACAGCGCATATGGACGCCGTTCGGATGTTCGTCGTTTAGTTGAAATCAGGTGCCGGATATCTTGCCGTAACCACTTTTTTACGTGTATAGAAGTCGACGCTGTCTTTTCCGTTCGCATGCAGCGTTCCAAAAAATGATGACTTCCAGCCTGAGAATGGGAAGAACGCCATCGGAGCCGGAACACCCAAGTTGATGCCGAGCATACCCGCATCAATGTTTTCACGGAAGTAGCGGATTGCGTTTGAGTTGGATGTGAACAGGCAAGCACCGTTCGCAAACTCAGACTTATTGGCAATCTCAATTGCTTCTTTTAGGTGTTTCACGCGGATGACAGATAAGACCGGAGCAAAAATTTCATCTTTCCAGATCGTCATCTCTGTCGTGACATTATCAAAGATCGTCGGGCCGACAAAGTAGCCGTCGTCAGACACATTTTCACGTCCGTCACATACGAGTCTCGCGCCTTCTTCAAGCCCTTTTTCGATATAGCTGAGCGTGCGCTTCTTGTTGTCTTCGCGAATAACAGGTCCTAAGAACACGCCGTCATCAAGGCCGTTACCGATTTTAATGTCAGCCACTTTTTCCTGCAGCTTCGCCATAAACTCATCAGCGATTCCTTCTTCAACCGTCACAACCGCACAAGCCATGCAGCGTTCACCGGCAGAACCGAAGGCTGCTCCAATAATGTTTGTGATTGTGTCTTCGAGATTCGCATCGTTCAGGACAATCGTATGGTTTTTCGCGCCAGTCAGAGATTGAACGCGTTTTAAGTTTTCGCTTCCTTTTTTGTAGACGTATTCGCCGACTGGCTTTGAGCCTACGAATGAAATCGCTTTAATTTCAGGATGCTCGAGGATGCCGTTCACAACGTCATGCGCACCGTATACGACGTTGAATACCCCTTTCGGAAGGCCCGCTTTTTCAAAAAGTTCAACCAATTTCTCTGTTAACAGCGGTGTCCGCTCAGATGGTTTTAAAATAAATGTGTTGCCGAGCGCGATTGCCATCGGGAACATCCAGCAAGGAACCATCATCGGGAAGTTGAATGGCGCGATTCCGCCGACAACTCCGATTGGGTAGCGGTAGTTGGCCGCTTCAACATCTGTTGCAATGGAAGCAAGTGAGTCACCCATCATCAGGGAAGGTGCTCCAGCCGCGAATTCTACGTTTTCAATTCCGCGTCCCACTTCTCCAAGTGCTTCTTTTGTGTTTTTTCCATTTTCAATGGTAATCAGATGAGCAAGTTCTTCTCTATGCTGAGACAGCAGCTGCTGGAAGTTAAATAGGATTCTGGCACGGCGCGGAACCGCCACTTTTGACCAAGTTTTAAACGCCTCAGACGCTGTTTGCGCTGCGTAATCGATATCCTCTTTTGTTGAAATTGGCACTTGGCACAGCACTTCTTTCGTCGCCGGATTCACAACGTCTTCGTATTTATCTGTTTTGCTTTCAACCCATTCACCGTTGATGTAGTTTTTTAATTTTCTGATTTCTGCCATTCTTATTGCCTCCTTCATTAGTAAACACATACACTTGTATGGATGGTTCAGGATAGATTCATATCAATATCCACTTTTTCAGTAAGCCAAGAATTAAACGCTTTCAAAAAAACCAAAAAAATAAAAGTTGATCCAATTTTAGATACAAGCAACCATTTCATGCACAACAGGTTACTTTTTGGTCATTTCTTGGTTATATTCTAATCGCATAATACCCATAAGTCAATCATAAACACTAAATTTTTTCATTATTTTTATTATACTAATCTTTTAACTCATTAAGAGAGTAACGAGAAGTCCATCGAATCTTGCAAAAGATATACACCGATGTTATCATTTTTTAAGCAACTATTGATCAACTCTTGGGTTTTATTATATATTTATGTTACGTAAAGATTCAAGAAGGAGTTTATTTATATGAAACTGATGCGGATTCAGGAAATGGAGGAGTACATTTTATCTCATGGCACTGTTTCCTTAGATGAGCTGTGCCAGGTGTTCAATGTCTCTAAAAACACAGTCAGACGTGATATCAACAAGCTAACAGAAAAGGGTGCGATTGAAAAAGTATACGGCGGCGTAACATCTATTGAGAAAACCGCATTAGTTCCTTTTGAGAATCGCACCATTCAGCACCAAGATGAAAAAACAAAAATTGCTCACTATGCTTCCCGTTTTATTGAAGATCACGATTTGATTTTCATTGATTCAGGAACAACAACAAAGTCTATTCTCGATACGCTTGATCCTGCCAAAAATGTCACCATTTTAACCAACAGTTTAGACATTATCAATGCGGCATCAGCTTTGAAGCATATCAACTTAATCATTATCGGAAACAATTATAAGAGAAAAACGCGCTCCTTTGTCGGCATGGACGACCCGGCTATGCTTGATAAGTACAATATCAACAAAGCCTTTATGTCTGCTACCGGAACGACGCTGACACACGGATTGACCAATTCGGATCTGCTCGAGTACGAAATTAAAAAAAGGATTTCGGAAAAAGCAAAAGAAGTGTATTTATTGGCTGACCATTCTAAATTCGGAAAATCAACGCTACTGACGTATGCGCCGTTTGACAGGCTGCATTGCATTGTGACATCCCAGCCATTAGATGACGAGTACACGCAGTATTGCAATGAGCACCAAATCGGCATTCATCTGGCCTAGCGGTTACAATAGTGTTGAGAGTCTTTCATCCATTTTATTCTAGGAGGCAGATCATGAAAAAAGCTACGCTCGGAAAATCAGACTTGCAGGTATTCCCTATCGGGTTAGGAACAAATGCTGTCGGAGGACATAACCTCTACCCGAACCTGAATGAAGAAACCGGAAAAGAATTGGTTCGCGAGGCGATCCGTAATGGCGTGACGATGTTAGATACCGCTTATATTTACGGGATCGGCCGTTCCGAAGAATTAATTGGTGAAGTGCTGCGCGAATTCAACCGTGAAGATGTTGTCATCGCGACGAAAGCCGCGCACAGAAAACAAGGAAATGACTTTGTCTTTGATAATTCACCAGAATTCCTTAAGAAATCAGTTGATGAAAGCCTGAAGCGTTTGAATACGGATTATATCGATTTGTTCTACATTCACTTCCCGGACGAACATACGCCGAAGGATGAAGCTGTCAACGCGCTGAATGAGATGAAGCAAGCCGGAAAAATCCGCTCCATCGGTGTATCCAACTTCTCTTTAGAGCAATTGAAAGAAGCAAACAGAGACGGATTGGTAGATGTATTGCAAGGCGAATACAACCTGTTAAACCGTGAAGCGGAAAAGACATTCTTCCCGTATACGAAGGAGCATAATATTTCATTTATCCCTTACTTCCCGCTCGTATCAGGATTATTGGCAGGAAAGTATACAGAAGATACAACGTTCCCTGAAGGAGACCTGCGAAACGAACAGGAACACTTCAAGGGCGAGCGTTTCAAAGAAAATATCAGAAAGGTCAACAAGCTTGCGCCGATTGCTGAAAAGCACAACGTAGACATCCCACACATCGTATTGGCTTGGTATTTGGCAAGACCGGAAATTGATATTTTAATCCCTGGAGCAAAACGTGCCGATCAGCTGATTGATAACATCAAAACAGCTGACGTGACGCTTTCTCAAGAGGATATTTCGTTTATTGATAAGCTGTTCTCATAAGAAGCAGAAAACAGCCTTCCCCACTGGGAAGGCTGTTTTTATTTGTGCAAAATTGATCTATCATCCTATGATGCTTGATGAATTAGCAGCTTCAGTGAATAACTGATTTTGAAGCAAAAACTTACAAAAAGAGCCATAAATCCGATAAAATAAAGGTAGGTTATCTCAGAAAGAAAGTGATTGAAAAAGCAAAACAAGATATGAAACGTTAGTATCATCTAGAAATAAGAGACTCATGTGTTAAAAAAATCTGACCAGCTACTTTTATTTGCTGCTCAGAATAACGGGCCGTTTCGGCGGTCTATGGAGGAAGCAGAATGAAACTTACATATGTAAAAGCTTTTGTTGCAGTAATCGTTGCTTTAGGTGTACTGCTGCCATCAACCATTTCTCATGCAAAAAGTTTTAGCGGCCGCTCATCATCTAGTTACAGCAGCCGAAGTTCAAGCTCATCATACAGCGGAAGCTATAAATCCAGCCCAAAATCAAACTATAGTTCAGGAGCAAGCTCTTCAAGCAAAAACCCCAAGACGTCTGACGATTCATCATCATCGATTTCTCTAAAAAAGAAACCTTCGGAAGAGTCTAGCCCATCAAGCGCTAAAAAATCGTCAGGCACATTTTCCGGCGCCACCTCAAAAGTAAGCGGAAAGACATACAGCGGAAAAACGTCTAAAGCTTATGTTGGCGGACGTTATGTTTCAGTCAATCATTACTACAATGCAGGATTCTCGCCATCGGGATGGTTTGGATATTATAGCGGATTTACAATGGGCATGTTCATGATCAGCATGATGCACCCTTGGGGTTACACCTATCATCCAGTCGGGGGCCCAGGCTATGTTTCTTATGGCGCTTCGCCCATTGCCTGGATCGTTGATGTCATTGCTCTGATCATTATTTTACTCATTGCCATCGCATTGATCCGCGCATTCAAAACACCGAAGACATACAGAAGGAGCTTTTAGGTAATGAAACTAGTATTAAATGAGCAAGAAATTGTAGACGGGATTTGTGTGTATATTTCTAATGAAGAAGAGATTTACCCGGAGGACGTTGAAGTAAAAGAGCTGTCTTACAACAAGCGGACAGGATTCTTCGCTGAAGCCAAATATGGCCTGCACCACAAGCAGCTTGTGTCAGATGACATTTCAGAAGGCATTATTCAGTTCTTAGAGGAATACCACAACTTCAATCCAGATGTTACAGCAGTTGAATTGCAATTTGATAAGAAAAAAGGATTCTCCGCCTTGGTTTTTGTCAACGAGAGAGAATAAAAATCAAAACCTTACTCCGCGCGAGTAAGGTTTTTTTATGATGATTTGTCCCGGGCATATGCTTTGAGATGCTTAGCATTCCCGTACTCACTGGATCTGTCACCTTACGTAAAAATCGCTAATCCCCTGCGTTTTGGTTTTAATTTTTCCTTTTTTAAAACAAATGTTTCAAATCAGATAGGAAAAGGGTACTACTCTATTAACTTTGTTAAACATAAGAGATACTCATTGGCCTAACAACTGAGGGGGAACATTTGTGAAGACAAACACAAGGAAATATTTGATCTACTTTTTTGGCGCTTTAGGAGGGCTGCTTTACGGTTATGATACGGGCGTCATCTCTGGAGCGCTGCTGTTTATCAACAATGATATTCCTTTAACGACATTGACAGAAGGATTGGTTGTCAGCATGCTGCTCCTTGGCGCGATTTTCGGTTCTGCCTTAAGCGGCACATGCTCCGATCGCTGGGGCAGGAGAAAAGTTGTTTTTGTGCTTTCCATCATTTTTATTATTGGTGCGCTCGCTTGCGCGTTTTCTCAAACGGTCGGCATGTTGATTGCATCTCGGGTGATACTCGGGTTGGCCGTCGGCGGTTCAACGGCGCTTGTGCCCGTGTACCTGTCAGAAATGGCACCGACGAAAATCCGCGGGACACTCGGCACAATGAACAACTTAATGGTTGTTACCGGTATTTTATTAGCATATATCGTAAACTATCTGTTCACGCCGTTTGAAGCGTGGCGCTGGATGGTGGGACTGGCTGCGGTGCCCGCTGTGCTTTTATTAATCGGGATCGCATTTATGCCTGAATCACCAAGATGGCTCGTAAAGCGCGGGCGTGAAGATGAAGCGAAAGACATTATGAAAATCACTCATGACCAAGAAAATATTGAGCAGGAACTAGCAGATATGAAAGAAGCGGAAGCTGGGAAAAAAGAAACAACACTCGGTTTGCTAAAAGCAAAATGGATTCGTCCTATGCTTCTCATTGGCATCGGCCTTGCCGTTTTTCAGCAGGCGGTCGGCATTAACACGGTCATCTACTACGCACCAACCATTTTTACAAAGGCCGGTCTCGGCACATCGGCGTCAGTACTCGGCACAATGGGTATCGGTGTACTCAACGTGATGATGTGTATTACAGCTATGATTTTGATCGACCGCATCGGCCGCAAAAAGCTGCTGATTTGGGGAAGCGTCGGCATTACACTGAGCTTGGCTGCATTAGCAGCTGTGCTCCTGACACTGGGTCTCTCTACATCAACAGCATGGCTGACTGTCGTTTTTCTCGGAGTCTATATCGTATTTTACCAGGCAACATGGGGTCCGGTTGTATGGGTTCTGATGCCTGAGCTCTTCCCATCCAAAGTACGCGGAGCCGCAACAGGCTTCACTACTTTAGTGTTATCAGCAACCAACCTGATCGTGTCGCTCGTCTTCCCGCTGATGCTCAGCGCCATGGGCATCGCATGGGTCTTTACAATTTTTTCAGTCATCTGCCTGCTTTCATTTTTCTTCGCCCTCTACATGGTTCCGGAAACCAAAGGGAAAAGCTTGGAGGAAATTGAAGCAAGCCTGAAAAAACGGTTTAAAAAGAAGAAAAGCAGCCAAAACCAAGTGCTGAGTGAGCGTACATTATAAAAAAAGGAATCGTCTCAAGGGACGATTCCTTTTTTATTACACCATAACCTTGCAAATATTGTTCGTGAATTCCACAGGGTCCTGAATCGGTAAGCCTTCGATGAGAAGCGCCTGATTGTACAGAAGATTTGTGTACAGGCTCAGCTTCTCTTTATCCTGTTCAAATGCGTTCTGCAGCGTTTGGAATACCTCATGATTCGGGTTGATTTCAAGCACTTTTTCCGCCTTTACATTTTGGCTGTCCGGCATCGCGTTTAAGATTTTTTCCATCTCGATTGTCACTTCGCCGTCAGCAGCAAGGCAGACCGGATGTGATTTGAGTCGTTTTGAGATTCTGACGTTTTTCACTTTATCTGACAGAATGTTTTTCATTTCCTCAAACAGATCCTTGTACTTGCTTTCTTCTTCCTCGGACTGCTTTTGGTCCTCATCCGTGTCTATGCCTAGGTCTCCGCTTGATACGGATTTAAACTCTTTTTCCTGATAAGATGCCAGCATTTTAATCGCAAACTCATCAATGTCCTCAGTGAAGTAGAGAATTTCATAGCCTTTGTCCGCTACCATTTCCGTTTGCGGCAGTTTTTCTATGCGATCGTATGAATCACCGGTCGCATAATAAATGTATTTCTGCTCCTCGGGCATTCTGGATACGTACTCATCTAAGCTGACCAGCTTTTTCTCTTTGGAAGAGTAGAATAATAAGAGGTCCTTCAATTGATCCTTATTCGCGCCAAAATCATTGTACACGCCGAATTTCAGCTGTCTGCCGAATGATTTGTAGAACGTCTCGTATTTCTCTCGGTCTTTTTTCAGCAGGCTTTGCAGCTCGCTTTTGATTTTTTTGCTGATATTTTTCGCGATCAGCTTCAGCTGGCGGTCATGCTGGAGCATTTCTCTGGAAATGTTCAGAGACAGATCCTCAGAATCGACCATGCCTTTCACGAAGCTGAAGTGGTCCGGAAGCAGATCCGCGCATTTGTTCATAATCAGAACGCCATTAGAATACAGCTCCAAGCCTTTCTCATATTCCTTAGAATAATAGTCAAACGGCATGTTTTCAGGAATAAATAAAATCGCGTTGTAGCGAACGGCGCCATCCACACTGATATGAACGTGTGTCAGCGGTTTATCAAACCCGTAATGCTTTTCAGCATAAAACTTTTCATAGTCCTCATCTGTCAGCTCGCTTTTGTTTTTTCTCCAGATCGGCACCATGCTGTTGACTGTCTGTTCTTCCTGTACCTCTTCAAATTCATTTTCGCTGCCTTCCTTCGGCTTATTAATGGTTGTATCCATTTTGATCGGGTAGCGAATGAAGTCGGAGTACTTTTTAATGATTGCTTTTAAACGATATTCTTCTAAGAACTCGTCATAGCTGTCATCCTCTGTATTCTCTTTGATTTTCAGGATAATGTCTGTACCGACAGAATCCTTTTCACACGGCTCAATCGTATAGCCGTCTGCACCCGCAGACTCCCATTTATACGCCTCTTTGCTGCCGAGCGCCTTACTGATGACAGTCACGACATCAGCAACCATAAACGCCGCGTAAAAGCCGACACCGAATTGCCCGATGATGTCATGGCCGTCTTTCAGCTCGTTTTCCTTTTTAAACGCAAGGGAACCGCTTTTTGCAATGGTGCCGAGATGCTGCTCAAGCTCATCCTTTGTCATCCCGATCCCCGTATCAGAGATCGTTAATGTTCTCGCACTTTTATCAGCTGCGACCTTTATGTAGTAACTGTCTTTATCAAACGTAAGCGTATCGTCCGTCAGCGCTTTGTAATAGATCTTGTCAATCGCGTCACTCGAATTGGAGATTAACTCGCGCAGGAAAATTTCTTTTTGGGTATAAATGGAGTTAATCATCATATCCAGCAGTCGTTTGGACTCTGCTTTAAACTCTTTTTTAGCCACTCTAGATCGCTCCTTTTTGATATGTTATTACGCTATGTAAACTCTTTTCAGCATCTATTTATCACATGCTGTGACAATTGTCAATTAGATTGATAGATGCATATATATGTAAATTTAACACTATTTAGGTCTGCTTTCACTATTTTTTCTCAGTCATTCTCATAAAAAAGAGAGGCTTCATCATCCTCTCTTTTTTTCTGCATCATTCCAGCGGCCAAACTCCCGCTTCATCCATATATGCACCGGGTAGAAAAACAAACCGAACGGGATCAGAAACAATAGATTATGCCATGAGGCATTGAGAAATGCACTTGCTGCAATCGGAAACGTAATCTCTTTAAATAAAAAAGAGATGATAGTCAGCACAACAAACGCGGACGGAATCGTGACGAAGCAATAAAACTTGAGCTCCTTCTTATGGTGTACTTTCAAAATACACAAACCTCCCAACAATTTCTAGTCCATCTTAACATATGCTGGCATTTCTTTTCTCGCATGTTTATCACTGCACGTAGCGGGAAGACAAATAGAAAAAGGAGGACTCGTGTAATGGGAAAACTTGAAAACAAAACCGCAGTCATCACAGGCGCCGCGACAGGCATTGGACAAGCGACGGCAGAGGTTTTTGCCAATGAAGGCGCGCGTGTGATGATCGGAGACATCAATGAAGACCAAATGAAAGAAACCGTTGAAGCGATCAGAAAAAACGGAGGAGAGGCGGACGCCTTTCACCTCGATGTGTCAGATGAAAACAGTGTGAAAGCATTTGCTGATCAAATCAAGGATGCTTGCGGAACGATTGATATTCTGTTTAATAACGCCGGGGTTGATCAGGAAGGCGGAAAAGTGCACGAATATCCGGTTGACCTGTTTGACCGCATTATCGCCGTTGACCTGCGCGGCACGTTCCTTTGCAGCAAATACTTGATTCCGCTCATGCTCGAAAATGGAGGCTCCATCATCAACACCTCCTCCATGTCAGGCCGGGCCGCGGACCTCGACCGCTCCGGCTACAACGCTGCAAAAGGCGGAATCACCAACCTGACAAGAGCGATGGCGATCGACTACGCAAGAAACGGCATCCGCGTCAATTCTATTTCTCCGGGAACGATTGAAACCCCGCTGATTGATAAACTGGCTGGCACCAAAGAACAGGAAATGGGCGAAAAATTCCGCGAAGCCAACAAATGGATCACGCCGCTCGGCCGCCTCGGCCAGCCGAAGGAAATGGCGACAGTGGCCCTGTTCCTCGCCTCAGACGACAGCTCATACGTCACAGGAGAGGACATCACCGCAGACGGCGGCATCATGGCGTACACATGGCCTGGGAAGATGTTGATTGATGAGAAGTGGAAGGAAGAAATGAAATAGACATGGACTGGGCAATTTTATGCGTTAATGATCAAATGTGAATCAGCCATAGATATAGCTAAGTAAAAGGGAGCTCAACCTGAATCATTAGGTTAAGCTCCCTCTTCATTTACTCTATTTCTTTTTTCCGCTGTCTGGCAGGAAAAAGAAATGAAAACTACATATTGCATTTATCCATATATATTTTACATATTGTTTATTATATCTTACAATAAATTTAGCATTTATTAGGAGTTGGTAGAATGAAATTGCTATATACCTATATCATTTTAGGAGGTTTCATTAGCATATCTCTTACTTATTTTTTTGAGTTAGGTATTTTTAATCTTGCTTTATATCTTATCTATTTTAACTATGCACTTTTTTTATATAAACGAGCTAAAAGCGCCAAAAGTTCAATGAATACTTAGTATATCCCTTAATAGGTTACAGTCATATTTATTCGTTCATTTTTCAGTATAATTATTTTAGTTTTTAGTATAATTCTAATAATATTTGACAGAAAGGCACGCAATTTATGTCACAAAACAAACTACTATTTTTACTTTTTTCATTTTCTTCTATCGTTCACCTGCTCTTCAATACGATTTTAGACCATACTTCAAGCTGGAAATCTTGGTCGGTGAACATTGCACAAATTCTTTTGGCCCTTCTATTTTTAAATCTCACCTTGAAAGAAAGAAAAGCAAAAGACCAAGTATCATAACCACACAAAGCCCGGGTCAAGTCTCCGGGCCACTTCAAAGCAATACAACCTTATACTTCTTCACATCCAAAAACTGCAAAAATTCCCTCGCCAGCACTTCTGGCGCATGCGTCTTCCCTTCATCCAGCCGATACAAAATCAGCCCGATAATCATCGCGGATACATAATAGGCATAAAGCTTTTTCTCCGCATGAATCTCAGTCTGCTGATGCAGATAAAACGATTCCAGCGCTTTGAACATATCAGGTATCACATGAGGAACACCCCATTCCCGATTGAGAAAATGCACAATGGGCATGTTTGATAAAGCAGAAAGCAGACTGGCGAGCGCCTCCTCCGCATCCTCTAAAGAAAGCTCATTCGGACTTGGGGCAATCGTCAGGTGATCTATGATCTCAGCACATGATTGCTGAATCATGGTTTGCAGCAATTCCTCTTTACTGGCATAGTGATCATAAAAGGTTGCTCGGCGGATATTGCTTTTACGGGTAATATCCGAAATCGTGATGGCCGCGTAGTCTTGTTTCTCTGCCAATACGTCCAGCAAAGCTTTCTGCAGCGCCTCTCTCGTTCGAACCACACGCCTGTCGATTTGCTTGTCCTCTTGCCGCTCCCCTGACGCAGCCTGTCCAAACAGCCAATAAAACCTCTTTTGAGAAACAAGCTCCCATACCTTTTGGCTGATGGCTTCCGGAGAAGCCGCGGCATCCTCATTCAGCCAATACAGGATAATCGCGTACGTGTACAAAGCCCGGTAATGTCCGTAGATTTCCCGTTCGATCGGCGTCAAGTTCACATGGATTGGAGCCAGCAGGACATCCTGCTGAAACACATCCTTAAAAAAACGATGAACATTTTCTCTGTTCATCATCGTACCAAAAAAGGATCGATGCTCGTGAACAAAGGACAGAGTCGGATGCACCGTTTGCCGTTTTTTGTTCAAATGGAGGGTATCCATATGCCTGAAGGCCTCATAGAGCGCTTTGCCCAGCCCCTCCTTCATGTCTTCGATCACATCCTCAATGATTGAAAACTTGTCTTCATAATAAAGGTAGAGCGTCCCGCGGCTCACTTTGGCCTTCTCAGCAATTTCTTTCATTGTGATATGTTGAATATCCCTTTCTTCCAATAAGGCCAGCAGCGCCTGTTTCACTTGAGCTTCAGCAGATTCCGGCACAAAAGACACCCCAATCATTAGACAGATGTTTGATATATGTACGGTAACGTATAGATGGTTCACCGTTGTCTTTCTTACAGAAAAGGTACCACTTTATAATAGGTCTGAGAAAAGAAGAAAGCAAATGAGGGGGATTTTACAATGGAACAGCAAGTAAAAGACGACATTCAGCGTGTCTTTCAGCTTCAGAAAAAACAGCAAAAAGCACTGCGCGCTTCAACAGCGGAACAGCGCATAGAGAAGCTTCAGCGCTTTTTAGATTCCGTCATTGCCCATGAAGAAGAAATCATCGAAGCGATTCGAAAAGACGTCCGCAAACCATATCACGAGGTCAAAAAAGCGGAAATCGAAGGAACGAAAAAAGCGATCAGAGATAATATGAACAATCTGGAACAATGGATGGCGCCTAAAGAAGTCGGTTCATCTTTAAGCCCTGACGCAAACGGAATTCTTATGTACGAGCCTAAAGGCGTAACGCTCATCCTCGGTCCGTGGAACTATCCGTTTATGCTGACGATGGCGCCGCTTGCCGCTTCTCTCGCAGCCGGAAATAGCGCGATTGTGAAGCTGTCTGATTTTACGATGAACACAAGCAACATTGCCGCAAAAGTGATTCGAGACGCTTTTGACGAAAAAGAAGTCGCGATTTTTGAAGGAGAGGTTGAGGTGGCAACCGAGCTTCTAGATCAGCCGTTTGACCACATTTTCTTCACTGGAAGTACAAATGTCGGAAAAATCGTCATGACAGCAGCGGCCAAACACTTGGCATCTGTCACACTTGAGCTTGGCGGCAAGAGCCCAACGATCATTGACAGTGAATACGATCTCACGGACGCAGCGAAAAAGATCGCCGTTGGGAAATTCGTAAACGCCGGCCAAACCTGCATCGCACCTGATTATCTGTTCATTAAAAAAGACGTTCAGGACAGGTTCGCGGGGATTTTACAAACAATCGTCAACGCAGGATTTATGGAGGATGATTACAACCCAGACCGCAGCAAATTTACGCAGATCGTCAATGACCGCAACTTCAACCGCGTCAAAGACCTGTTCGACGACGCCATCGAAAAAGGGGCGGAAGTCGTATTCGGAGGCGTGTTTGATGCCAGCGACCGCACGGTCTCGCCAACCGTTTTGAAAAACGTCACGCCTGACATGAAAATCATGCAGGAGGAAATCTTCGCACCGATCCTGCCGATGATGAACTATGAAGACATCGACGAGGTCATTGATTACGTAAATGATCGTGATAAACCGCTTGCGCTTTATGTATTCAGCCACAACCAAGACCTGATTGACAACGTCCTTCAGCATACGACATCAGGAAATGCCGCCATCAATGATGTTGTCGTCCATTTCAGTGACGTCAACCTGCCATTCGGCGGTGTCAACACAAGCGGAATCGGCTCCTATCATGGGGTATACGGATTTAAAGAGTTTTCTCATGAGAAAGGTGTATTTATTCAAGCCGCTAAATAATCACAATAAAGAGAATCTGCATCATTTTGCAGATTCTCTTTTATTTTTCACCAAACTCTTCTATTTTCCTATTAATCTACAATACAAATAGGAAAATAAAGCAATATACAGCAACAAAACACTATTGTTGTTAAAAGACAAAGTTCCTCTAGTATATTTCATTGAAACCCTATAGGCTCTAACATATAATATCCCAGAAAACTTCAAAGGAGTGAAATTCATACATGGAAAACCAGCAGGGTTTTGGATTCGGGCAATCGCCTCTATTATTGATGATTTGATTATCTATTTTTTTGCTTTTATTATGATTCTCATTAACAACTTAATTGTGCTGCCTCTTATTGATGCGGGAAGCCTTTATACGACAGAAGAACAATATACATTTTCTATATTGGTATTCGGGACAATCCCTGTTATTGCCATCATATATATCTTCGGTATTCTTTATTATAGCCTACTGACGTCTTCAAAAATGCAAGCAACACTGGGCAAAAAACTCATGGGAATAATCGTTGTCAATCAGTATGGCGAGCGAATTTCATTTTGGCACAGCTTCGGCCGTTTCTTCGCTTATACACTATCAGGAATTTTGTATATCGGTTATATCATGGCCGCCTTTCCCTCTAAACTGGCATTGCATGATTATATTTGCGGGACAAAGGTTATCTATAAAAACAAATATTTGGATTGACTAACCAAAAAAGGCTGCCGAGACCTTCTCGCCAGCCTTTTCTCATATTCGATTATTTCCCAAAAGCCACTATTTTTTGATAGATTCTGATCGCAATAAGTACAGCATATTCATCCATTTTATGAACAGGAAAATATAGGGGATTACGTAAAACTTCTTGTAACGGGTTTTTTTGATGCTGAACGAAAAGCTGCAAAAAACCAAATGATGTTTACAGCAGCCGCAGCGAGACAAACCCCAATCACAAGGATCACCTCAGAAAGCAGATGGTCACTGAACAAACTAAACATCAAAATAAAACCGGCCGAAGATAAATGAATCAGCAGCCCAAAGCCGCAAAGCACCGCCATTACATACCTCATCGCATCAACTCCAAGCATGTAAATGAGAAAAGGAATGAGATACAACACAAGGATCATACCGATAGCTGACCACATGCCGACTGAGTTAAACTGATTGGCCGCCCCTCCCGTTTCGGCCAGCGGCGAAAGTGAAGCAGCGGCAATCATGGCGCAAAAAAGGAATGCAGAAATGATTGTTACGATTGCCACGCTGTTTTTTCTAGACATCAAACTCCTCCTTTAAATAGAAATATTAACCTTTTTATTATAAATAAGCCCAATGGAAAATTCATTATATTTTAAATAAATTCCAGAACTCGCTTGCAAACGATATGGTTCTTCCTAGTATATTTATATAGTAAAAAACAAAGGATAAAAGACTCATTTTTCAGGCATATCAGGATTTTATCACCATATCATATTGCACATGCTTTTTTTTCAAAGTATACTATTCCAGATTAATTCAAAGGAGAGAAAAAAATACATGGAAAAACCAGCAGGATTTTGGATTCGTTTTTTAGCTTATTTTATTGATGGCATTATTGTATCTGTTCCTAGTTATATTATTCTATTTATTATCAATACTGTTTTTGTAGCTGGATCCGTGGCAGCAGACCCTTACATGACGCAAGAGGAGTATATGGTGACATACATGACGCTTGCATTTTTGCCTACTATGCTGATCACGCTCGTCATCAGTGTATTATATTACGGTCTGCTCACTGCTTCTAAAATGCAGGGCACACTCGGCAAAAAAATTCTTGGCCTTAAAGTGGTCAATGAACAAGGCGAACGGGTCTCTGTCGGACAGGGAATCGGCCGTTACTTTGCATACATCTTATCTGGAATCATCTTTTATATTGGTTTTATCATGATCGCCTTTGGAGAGAAAAAAGGCCTGCATGACATCATTTGCAAAACACGTGTTGTGTATAAATAATAGAAAAAAGTCTAGACGCCAATAAGCATCTAGACTTTTGTTTTCTTTACAATAGGCTGCCACGCCAGATACGTAGCGCTCCTCCACAGCCACTCAAACGGCCCCATCCGAAATACCCGAAGCCAAAGATGGCTGAAGACCATTTGAACGGCACAAATAGCAATCGTGATGAGCACGCCGGCAGCAGGATACACTTTCCCGTACAACCCCAAGCCGTAATGATAGAAAATCCACGTACACACGATAGACTGCATCAGATAATTGGTAAATGCCATCCGTCCAACAGCGGAGAAAGATTGCAGCACTGTTTTCACTCTTGTTTTATGATAAAGATAGACAACCGTTGTGACATAGAAAAACATGAGAAAAGGCGCACCAATCAGCAAAAATACTTCCCTATCCGTTACACTGTACAGCACTTGGGCGCTGATGCCGATGACTAGCCCAGCCATCCACACCCTTTTTAATCCTTTGCGATGCTTTCCGGGTTCGTGCAAATATCGTGACTTCGCCGCCGCAGCTCCCAGCAAAAACATGCTGAAATAAGGAATGGATGCAAAGAAGAAGTTGAGCGGGTTATACGTAAGCATGCCATTTGAAGACATGTAAACAAGACGATCGTGGATCCGCTGTTCCGCAATGTCCTTCAAGCTGCCGCTTCCGTAAACATGGAGCGCTTGTTTTGCCTGCTGAGTTACCGCTTCTGCCCATTCCTGTCCGTTTGATGGATAAAAGCTGGTCAAAATAAACGGAATGCAAAACAAAAGATACAAAGAAACCGCCCATATCAACAGTGTTTTCGGCTTTGCTTTTCGAAATAAAAGCAGAACAAAGCCGAGCAGGGCGTATTCCGTTAAAATATCCCCGTCCCAAATCAAAAAGGCATGAATCGTTCCAAACAAGAGAAGCGCCGCTAACCTTCTCGCATATAGCGGAACAAACCGTTTCCCTTTGCTTACTGTTCTCTCCATCATGACAACCATGCCAAATCCAAATAAAAAGGAAAACAATAAAATACATTTTGTTTGGATGAAGAATTTCAGTATGGCTGCTGCTGCAAAATCTGCTTCAGACCACTTTTCTGTAAAAAAGTTCTCTTTTCCAAGCATAGACAAATACATATCCGGATAACTGAAATGTGCCAGATTGACAAATAAAATGCCGAAAATCGCCATTCCCCTTAGCACATCAAGCACGCCGATCCGCTCATTTGCCAAAGTCGGCTGTAATGAAGACATAGCCATCACGCTCCTTTTTTCTGTACTTTAAGGGTATGAAAAAAAGGAGCGCAGAAACATCGATTTAGGTGTCATGCAGACATGGAAACCTTACAATCTTGTCATTTTTATGGTTTCATCACCTTTAAATCTAATGCTTCGATATTCTGCAAAACGCGATCAAAGCGCAGCGCCTGAGGCTCACTTGGGAAGATGTGGCCTTCATACGGCTCACCTAGCGTCCGGAAAAACGGTTCAAATAAGCCGGGAACCAATACGCCCACCATTTTTGTATAATGGGAATCCAGGCGATAGGAGTGAACAGTATTCGCAGGAACATGCAGAAAATCTCCAGGATTCAGCTGGATTTCTTTTCCATCCGCCCACATGGTCATCTGCCCTTCAAGGCAATAAAATGTTTCTGTATGATGTTCATGGTAGTGATCAACGATTCGGTCGCCTTTAGGGCCATCCGATACTACAACGATAAACTGGCCGTCTGTATTTTTTTGCGCAGCCACAATGCGGTGAAGCTGATCTCCCGTCAATAGACGGTCGCCTTCTCCAGACTCAAGCACGTATGGAACCGATCCATCCGGAAGCTCTGCAAGTTCCGCTAATTTTGCCGCACCGGCAGCCTTTTCTTCATCCAGAAATGTAATGTCCGCTACTGTAGCTGCTTCTGCAAATTGCCCGTTTGACACCTCTTCGCTTGCGTGCGGCGGATGTTCAGCGTGATCATATGGATTCCCAATAACGGAATACATGTGTGCCACATGTCCTTTCATCGTGTAAGACACCAGTCTTGTTCTGTGGCTTTGCATTCGGTAGCTGTGCGGTGTTCCGGCTGGAATGTTCGCATAATCGCCTGACACTAATAAATAGCGTTCTCCGGCAAGCGTCAACTCAAGCTTCCCGTCCAAAACGAGAATCCCTTCATGTGTGTCCTTGTGGACGTGAAGCGGAAAGGCATCTCCTTTCCCCCCGGAAAGCAGCACGATCTCAAACAGATCGCCGGTGCTCTTCCCATTCGCCATCACCGTGGCAACCTGTCTGCCGAACAAATAGCGCTCACCTTCTCCGCTGCGGAGCAAATAAGGCATTTTTTCTTTAGGCAATGAATTTTCACATAATGATTTCATATATTGTTCCTCCAATTTAGACCAGTCTATATACTATCATCTATCTGACTAGACCGTTCTATATAATTGTAGGAGAAAGGATAACAAAATGCTACCCTTTTTTTCTCACCAGCACTGGAATTTGTTCGGCAATGAGAAGAAGAGGCGTTTTGTCTTTATTCGTTAACGAAAGCATGATCCCGCCCTCAATCATCGAATTGATCAGCATTCCAAGCTGATTTGCTTCTTCTTCTGCAAATCCGTTTTCCACTAATTTTCTGGCAAAAACCGCTTCCCAGCTTTTAAACACCTTCATACAAACCGTCCGCAGCGGTTCACTGATTAACGCTGTCTCACTCGCCAGCAAACCGACTGGAATCCCTTTAATGCTTTCTGTGTTGTCAAATTGGCTGGCTGTTTTTTTGATAAATTGCTGAATCGCTTCTATTGGATCAGAGGATTCATCCATGCTTTGCTGTATCAAATGTTCAATCAATTTCCCTGTATATGTAACCGCTTCAATTGCTAATTCTTCTTTGCCATTCGGAAAAAAGTGATAAAGCGATCCCTTAGGAGCACCGCTTTCTTTCACAATCTGGTTCAAACCTGTCGCGTGATATCCTTGCAGCTGGAACAGACGTGACGCCGTGTGAAGGATTTTTTCACGTGAATCTCCTCTGCTAGTCATTAAAACATTCCCTCCTAGGTATGGTAGAGCGACTTATATAATATAAAAAAGAACCCTGTGATTGTCAAAAAGGGTAAGACCCTCCCGGATGGGGTAAATGTAGAAAAACAGCGTCTAGGAGGGATCTCAATGACAAACGATTATTCAGTCACGAATACAGAAAAGCTTGAACAACAGAACTCGGGCATGAAAATGAAGATTAAACTAAAAAAACTCAAGGATCAAGTGATTGTCATTACCGGCGCTTCAAGCGGAATCGGACTTGTCACTGCACGAATGGCAGCTGAAAAAGGCGCAAAGGTCGTCGCAGCAGCGCGAAATGAAGATGCGCTGAAGGAGCTCGCTGATGAACTAAAGGAAAAAGGGCACGACGCCATATGGGTGAAAGCGGATGTCGGAAAAGAAGAAGACGTCAACCGCATCGCAGAAACCGCAATTAGCACATTTGGCCGCTTTGACACATGGGTCAACAATGCCGGCGTCTCGATCTTCGGACATGCCATGGACGTCACCGTCGAAGACATGAAGCGCATGTTCGACGCAAACTTTTGGGGACCTGTTTACGGAACAAGAGCGGCCGTCAAACACTACACCAGCAGAGGCGTGCCGGGCGCACTCATCAATGTAGGAAGCCTGTTCGGCGACAGGGGAACGGTCATTCAATCCACATACGCCTCAGCCAAATTTGCGCTTCACGGCTGGACGGAAAGCATCCGAATGGAGCTCGAAAAAGAACAGGCGCCCGTCTCGGTTACGCTCATTCATCCAGGCAGAATTGACACACCTTACAACGAACACGCGCACAGCTACCTGGACAAACAGCCGGCTCATTACCGCTCGCTGATCTACCCTCCGGAAGCGGCCGCCGAAGCCATCCTTTTTGCCGCCGAACACCCGAAGCGCGACGTGTACATCGGCTCACAGGCAAAAGCCATTGCCATGCTGGGTGCTCTTTTCCCCCGGCTGACCGACAGACTGATGGAAAAAATCATGTACCACAGCCAGCATGCTGAAAGACCGTCCAAACAGCGGGAAGAAAGCGCGCTTTATGAAGCGGGCTACGGCATGCATGACAGGGGCACAAATAAAGGCTGGAAGCGGTCAAGAAGCTACTACACGAAAGCTACGAAGCGCCCGATTGTATCAGCGGCTGTTGTTGCCGGACTGGTCGCTTTAGCTGCCGTCAAACGATGCAGATAATCTCTGACCATAAGAAAAACCCATGCTGTTCCATCGAACACATGGGTTTTTAAATGTTAGTCGATAAAGGCCTTGTTCATACGCTGCAGTAGCTCGCCGAACATCTCTTTTTCCTTTGTTGACCATTCTTTCAGCATCTGTTCATAACGTTCAAGACGCTTTTGCTGATCGGCTTTTAATGTTTGTTTGCCGAGTTTTGTAATGGTAAATAGGCTGACTCTCCCATCGGAAGGGTCTGAGAAGCGATAGATGAGCTCCTTCGCCTCTAATGCAGCTGCTTGTCTTGAAAGAGTAGATATATCAAGCTTAAACGATACTGCTAATTCCTTTACGCGGGCAGGCCCAAACTCATCCAATTGTCTCAGCAATAAGTACGAAGATCTCTCCAAATTCCCTGTTCTTTTCTCAGATTGATCCAGATAAACAGCTCTCCTGATAAAAGTCGTCAGCTCATATTCAATTAATTCAACTGGATTTTGTTTTTGCAATCGCTCTCGCTCCCTATTCCAATCTCCGGCATTGACAACATCATATATACTTGTATAATACAAATGTATATTAATTGAATGAATACAAGTCGTTATATGACTAAATCAATCATTATACTTGTATAGTACAATCATATAAAAAGAAAGTAAAGCGATTCCTCAGAACCATCCTAGAAGCAAGTCACCTGAAAGGAGGAAGCTGTTCTCATTGGAGAGCGGCACTTGATGTGAAAGTCATTCGAATTATGTTGCAAGTGTTGATATTATATGTATTTTTTATGATCGGGGAAGCCATTCAGCATCTGTTTCATTTACCGGTGTCAGGTAGCATAGTCGGATTGGTATTGCTGCTGATCTGTTTAGGTCTCCGTATTGTTCCCGTCTCCTTTATTCAAGACGGAGCAGGGTTTTTATTGTCCTTTCTTCCATTGTTGTTCATCCCGGCTATGACAGGTGTAATGAAATATCCGTCGCTCATTTCATTCAAAGGTTTGATGCTGCTGATTACAGTCGTTCTGAGCACCATCGTCACGATCATTGCGGCTGGATTCGCCAGCCAGCTATTAGAGAAAAAAGCAAAAAAACGTGAGGAGAAAGAGAAATGCAGCAAGCAAGTATCGCAATCATTATAATTCTTTTAACAGTTGCCGCTTACTTAGCGATGGTCAAACTCTATAAGCGATTCCCGCTTCCATTTCTTATCCCTGTTCTGACAACGACAATTTTGATTGTCGCGGTTTTGATGATGTTCCATGTATCGTATGAAGGCTATATGATCGGGGGGAAATGGATCAATTCTTTGCTTGGGCCTGCTGTTGTGGCGCTGGCCTATCCGCTTTATAAACAATGGCATATCATTGTAAAACATTGTGTTCCCATCCTAGGCGGCGTCCTGGTCGGATTATGCATGGGAATGATCAGCGGTCTGATCTTCGCAGAAGCATTCGGGATTGATCATGATCTCTTATTATCTATTCTGCCAAAGTCGATCACAACCCCTGTCGCTATTCAGATCGCCGCCGGTCTTGGCGGTGTTCCTTCCATGACGGTCGTATTTGTCATGATTGCCGGCTTCTCAGGCGTCATCCTCGGGCCGCTTGTCTTAAAATGGCTTCGCATACGCAGCTCACTTGGCCAAGGCATCGCATTAGGCAGCGCCTCCCATGCACTGGGCACCTCCAAAGCATTGGAATATGGGGAACTGGCCGTATCCATGAGTTCCGTCTCAATGACGCTTTGTGCGGTGCTTGGCTCTTTCTTTGGGCCGCTTATCGTCTGGCTGTTTCATATTTAACAAAGAAAGACTGCCCGCAGGAGGGCGGTCTTTTCTTATCTGTTTTACGCTGTTCTTGCCGGGCTGGTTTGGGGGATGGCCGAAGAGGAGGAAATAAGCTGAAAAAACAGACTGACAAAGGGCTGTCTTACATAAGATATGTTTATCATTCACAAACTGAGGGTAATTCTTCGTTGCACGATGAACAAAAGGAGGTCTCAATGGAACACTTAGACTTGCATCATATATTCGAATTAGGTTTTTTGTTAGTCATGATTGCAGCCGGGATCACCGCAATTGCCAAGAAGTGCAGGCAGCCTTATCCCATCGCGCTAGTGATTGTCGGAACGATCATTGGACTTGTACATATTCCGCTCTTTGAACCGCTGAAAGATTTTATTACTGAAGGAGAAGTCTTTAACTTCGTCATCATTACGCTGTTCTTGCCGGCTTTATTAGGAGAAGCGGCGCTGAAGCTTCCTTTTTCACACTTGAGAGAAAACAAACGGCCCGTTCTGGCATTGGCCTTCGGCGGTACGCTCATCTCTTTTCTGATCGTCGGCTTTTCTTCCATGTGGCTTATGCATTTGGCCATTCCGGCAGCGTTTGTCTTTGCCGCTCTGATGAGTGCGACAGATCCTGTTAGTGTGCTGTCCATTTTTAAAAGTGTCGGCGCACCGAAAAAGCTTTCGATCGTCGTTGAAGGAGAAAGCCTGTTCAATGACGGACTGGCGGTTGTGCTGTTCAACATTTCCGCTTTTTACTTGATGACCTATTTGGATCTCGGCATCCAAGGCGCCGGTTTAGGCTTGTGGGAGTTTGTCAAAGTCATTTCTCTCGGCCTTATCATCGGAGGCGCTCTTGGATATGTCTTTTCCCAGCTCACCAAGTATTTTGATGATTATCCTTTAGAAATTATTTTTAGTATCATTCTGTTTTACAGTTCATTTCTTTTGGCAGAAATGGCAGGTGCCTCCGGGGTAATCGCCGTCGTTGTCGCCGCGCTTATTTTCGGCAATTATGGCGCCAAAATCGGCATGAGCCCGACGACAAAGCTGAATATCAATAACTTTTGGGATGTCGCCGCCTTGCTCGCGAACTCCCTTGTCTTTTTAATGGTCGGGCTCGAGATCACGAGAATTGACCTGACTGATAAATGGGGATTGGCCATTATGGCGATTGTGATTGTGCTCATCGCCCGAAGTGCCGCCGTCTACATCAGTTTGGCCTTTATCAAAAAATTCCCGGTTACATGGCAGCATACCATCAATTGGGGCGGACTGAAGGGCTCTCTGTCCATTGCACTCGTGCTGAGCCTGCCTCGAGACTTCCCGGGACGTGAAGACATTCTGGTTTTCGCCTTCAGTGTCGTTTTGTTTTCCCTTGTTGTTCAGGGCCTCACCATCAAGCCGCTTCTGGAACGGTTAGGCGTGAATCAAAAAGAAGAAGGTAATCAGGAATACGAGGAATTGCTCGCAAAAGGACATCGCTTAGAAACCGCCATCCAAGAAGTCCAGCAAGTTAAACACAATTTGCTTATACACGAAGCTGTCTCCAGCGAACTGACAGACCAGTATAAAAAAGAGGTCAGCCAGCTGCATCAACAAACAAACAAATTATTCGAAACTTACCCGGAACTCAAAAACAAACAGCAAACCATCTTGAAAAAACACTCGTTATACGCCCAATACCAAGCGATCGAAAACTTATCAAAGGAAGATATCATCTCAAACGAAGTAGCTGAGCAAGAGCAAGCACAGATCATTGATGAAATCGTTCGTTTGGAAAACGATCATTAACACAAAAAAGCAGACTGTCATTAGTCTGCTTTATCTTTTATGATTTTAAAAAATCAACCAGCGGCTGAAAATCCTTTGATAAATCAACGTCATTCGGCTCTGCTTGAAGCAGGCGGTCAATCATGCGCTCCAGTTTCCTCATATCATTTTGATCTGTGTATTCAATGAAGTTTAAGCTTTCGAGCCAATCCCGATACGAATGTTTAGCTTTGCCGTAGCTGTTTCCAAAGACGAGGCAAGGTGTTTTGGTGATAATCGAGAAAATCATCGCGTGAAGGCGGTCGGTAATGACCAATTTACTTGAACCGATGCGGTCAAGCATCTCCATAAAATGCTTTTCGCGATCGGCGTAATCAATCATGTCTACCGTATCCAGCACCGTATCAGTACGCTCCGTATAAGTTGTTTTTTCTGCCCATTTCCTCATGTGTGAAATAAAATCTTCGTCAGTCACTTTCTCCTTATCCGCTCTTAAAATAAAGAGAACGCCGTCCCGTTCGAGGTCTCGCGGCACAATATCCAAGGAAAGCACCATGTCCGGTGTAAAGATTACATTGGAGTTGAAGGTCTTTTTTACAACATCCAGTGTCTGCGTCTCACGCGCAGCAATCGTTAAGTTTGGATTTTGATGGTACGCATCCTGTGTTTTTTTCTTTTCTTTATTTCCGTCCTCTGTATCTTCAAAATAAACGGATTGCGGCAGAGAAATCGATTTGTAGTCTTTAAACGCCGAGAAGACCTTTCTTCTGTCTTCCTCAATATCGAGATAGAGGTTTCCTAAATTCCCTCCGCCTGTAAAGCAGACAATATCGTCTTCACGGATGATCTCCTTCACCAGTTCAATGCCCTCATCCGTCGCATAATCCATAATCTCAATGTATTCATAGTACGGAAAATGGTTTTTTATAAATTTCTCTTCCGCATACGCAATCGCTTGGTCACCAATGTTTGTGTAACTCGGGGAACCAAACAAAAATACTTTTCGTTTATCATTTAACAGAGCTTCTGGTTCTACATTTGGCGCAATGCCTTTTACTAGTTTTTTGCCTTTGATTTCTTGTACAGTCATGTCGTCGTCCTCCTTCTGGGATGAATGCCTCATTGTGTGGTTAACTGTCTCTACCCAAAAAGGAGGATGACTATGCATCGGCATGTGCGCAGGCTATATCAGAAACATCGTTTTCGCCAATTTGATGGATGCCGCAATGTCCCGAGCCGTTCTTTCCATATATTCTGCGGCATGTTCAATCGCGTCTTCAAGAGGCACGGATCCGGGAACGATGCTGAAAAGCGCATCGATTCCGTGTTGATAGACGGCATCACTGTCTCGCGATATTGATCCAGCAATGCCAATGACGGGCACATCATATGATTTAGCCGCTTTGGCCACGCCGATCGGCGTTTTTCCGTAAATCGTTTGGCTGTCAATTCGCCCCTCACCGGTAATCACAAGGTCTGCATCTTGAACTTCATTTTCAAAATCAACCGCCTCAAGGACAATATCAATGCCTCTTTTCAGATCAGCATGAAGAAAAGCCAACAGACTCCACCCGAGACCGCCCGCTGCGCCGGCGCCCTCTGTTTCTCTGCAGGTTGTTCCGAGCACTTTTTCTGCCACATCCGCGAAATGGATCAAGTTCTGATCCAGCACATCCACCATGACTTCTGTCGCGCCTTTTTGCGGCCCGAAAACAGCCGAAGCTCCTCTTGGCCCTGTTAACGGATTGTCCACATCACAAGCGACCTCCAGTTTGACACTCTGCAATCTGGAATCAAGCCCGCTTACATCTATTGAGGCAAGCTGAGCTAATGCGCCGCCCCCCGGCCCGATCTCACGGCCTGAGTCATCAAGAAGCCTTCCGCCCAATGCTTGAATCATCCCGGCTCCTCCGTCGTTCGTGGCACTTCCGCCGATCCCGATGATCAAACGCTCTGCGCCCGCATCAAGAGCCGCTCCGATTAATTCTCCCGTTCCCCTTGTTGTGGTGATGAGCGGATTTCGCTTATCAACGGGCACGAGATGCAGCCCTGAGGCGGCAGCCATTTCAATCACAGCTGTTTTCCCATCTCCCATCATGCCAAAAAACGCTTTCACCGGTTCCCCCATCGGTCCTGTGACAACCTGCTCTTTGAACCATCCGCTTGTGGCATCAACCAGAGACTGAACGGTACCCTCACCGCCGTCCGCCATCGGCAATTTTCTGTAATCAGCACCCGGAAAAACCGATTTGAAACCTCTTTCTATCGCGCCAGCGGCCTCCAGAGCTGATAAACTTTCCTTAAAAGAATCAGGTGCAATGATGATTTTCATCCAAATCGCCTCTTTCAAAACATGATTCACTTAACCTATTTATCTACAATGTACCACACCCTAACTGGGAATACATACCATGAATTATGGTAAAAATTTAATTAAAAATTAGTAATGAAAGTGTTTGCATAAACGAAACATTCACGTTATCATACTTGTATACAAGTATACTCCTTGAGTGAGGAAGGTGAGTGTATGCTAGACTCCAAGGACCTGTTGTATCCTGCAAAGTGGCTCTCAAAAGCGTCAACCGGTGTTCGTGTCGCATACGAGCTGAGAATGCGGATCATTTCAGGCATGATTGAAAGCGGTACCATTGTATCAGAAAATACGATCGCCGCTGAGTTTTCCGTAAGCCGTTCACCAGTTCGCGAAGCGTTAAAAATACTCGCATCCGAAAAAATCATCCGCTTAGAACGAATGGGAGCGGTTGTTATTGGGTTAACTGAAAAGGAAATCGCAGAAATTTATGATGTGCGTTTACTAATAGAAACGTTTGTCTTTGAACGGCTTGTCAAAATCGACACTGAGCCTTTAGTTAAGGATCTTAGCAAAATACTTGAAATGATGAAAGTCTCCATCAAATATGAGGACGCTGATGAATTTTCATTTCAAGATGTGCTGTTCCATGAAACGATTATCCGAGCTATCGATCATTCATACATTCAGATGATCTGGAACAATCTAAAACCCGTAATGGAAAGCTTTATTCTCTTATCAATGCGGGTACGGTTAAAGGAAAAATATGAAGATTTCACAAGGATTTTAGATAACCATGAGCTTTACATTCAGGCCATTAAAGAAAAGGATAGGGCGCTGATGATTCAGTCCCTTCACCAAAACTTTGATGATGTGCAAGAAAAGGTAGAAGACCTGTGGCTCTCACAACAAATGCTGGCAAAAGGAGCTGAATACAACAATGACTAGGTATATGTTAGGAATCGATATCGGCACGACAAGCACAAAAGCTGTGTTGTTCAGTGAAAACGGAGACGTGGTACAGAAAGAAAGCATCGGCTACCCGCTCTATACACCGGACATCTCAACAGCTGAACAAAACCCGGAAGAGATTTTTCAGGCAGTCATCCAAACAACAGCGAGAATTACAAAACAGCATCCGGAAAAACAGATCTCATTCATTTCGTTCAGCAGCGCCATGCACAGCGTCATCGCAATCGATGAAAAGGACCAGCCGCTGACGCCATGTATCACATGGGCCGACAACCGGAGCGAGGGCTGGGCGCATAAGATCAAAGATGAATTGAACGGGCATGAGGTGTACAAACGGACAGGAACACCGATCCATCCAATGGCACCTTTAAGCAAAATTGCCTGGATCACGAATGAACAAAAAGAAATCGCTTCCAAAGCAAAAAAATATATCGGCATCAAAGAGTACATTTTTAAACAGCTGTTCAATGAGTATGTCATCGATTACTCATTGGCATCAGCGACAGGCATGATGAACCTGAAAAGCTTGAATTGGGACGAAGAGGCACTGCGTATCGCAGGCATCACGCAGGATCACTTATCCAAACTCGTGCCGACAACCGAGATCTTTCAGCACTGCAGCCCGGAATTAGCGATACAGATGGGAATCGATCCGGAAACACCCTTTGTCATCGGCGCCAGCGATGGCGTACTGTCTAATCTCGGCGTCAACGCCATTAAAAAGGGCGAAATCGCCGTCACCATCGGGACAAGCGGTGCCATCCGCACGATTATTGACCAGCCGCAAACTGATGAAAAGGGACGGATTTTCTGCTACGCCTTAACGGACAAGCATTGGGTTATCGGCGGACCGGTAAACAATGGGGGTATCATCCTTCGCTGGATCAGAGACGAGTTTGCCTCATCCGAAATCGAGACAGCGACACGGTTGGGCATTGATCCATATGATGTGCTGACGAAGATCGCCGAACGTGTCAGACCTGGTTCTGACGGCCTGCTGTTCCACCCGTACCTCGCCGGCGAACGTGCTCCGTTGTGGAATCCGGATGTACGCGGCTCATTTTTCGGCCTGACTATGTCGCATAAGAAAGAGCATATGATACGGGCGGCATTAGAGGGCGTCATTTACAACCTGTACACGGTGTTCCTTGCGTTAACAGAATGCATGGACGGCCCGGTAACCCGCATTCAGGCGACAGGGGGATTTGCAAGGTCGGAGGTTTGGCGCCAAATGATGTCAGATATCTTCGAATCAGAGGTTGTCGTTCCGGAAAGCTACGAAAGCTCATGTCTCGGCGCCTGCATTTTAGGCCTATATGCAACAGGGAAAATTGATTCATTCGATGTCGTGTCCGACATGGTCGGCAGTACGCACAGACATACGCCGATCGAAGACTCAGCCAAAGAATACAGAAAATTAATGCCGATTTTCATTAACCTATCAAGATCATTAGAAAATCAATATACACAAATTGCAAATTATCAGAGGGACTTAATCACACACAACTAGTACATGACATGAAGGGGAGGGCATTACCATGCCGTTAATCATCGTTGCACTTGGGATCCTAGCTTTACTACTTTTGATTATGGGCTTAAAGTTAAACACATTTATTTCCTTACTGGTCGTATCGTTCGGCGTGGCATTGGCACTCGGGATGCCGTTCGATAAAGTTGTCAGCTCCATTGAAGCAGGAATTGGGGGAACTCTTGGCCACATCGCACTCATCTTCGGACTCGGTGCGATGCTGGGCAAGCTGATCGCAGATTCAGGAGGCGCACAGCGCATTGCAATGACACTCGTCAACAAATTCGGCGAAAAAAACATTCAATGGGCCGTTGTCATTGCTTCATTCATTATCGGTATTGCGTTATTTTTTGAAGTAGGATTGGTTCTATTAATTCCGATTGTATTTGCGATTTCAAGAGAATTGAAGATTTCTATTTTATATCTCGGAATTCCGATGGTCGCAGCACTATCGGTCACACACGGTTTCCTGCCGCCGCACCCCGGACCTACAGCGATTGCCGGTGAGTACGGCGCAAACATTGGGGAAGTGCTGCTGTACGGCTTTATCGTTGCTGTTCCGACAGTGCTCATCGCAGGGCCTTTGTTTACAAAGCTCGCGAAAAAAATCGTTCCTGCCTCATTTGAGAAAAACGGCAATATTGCATCACTTGGTACGCAAAAAACGTTCAAACTTGAGGAAACACCTGGCTTTGGAGTCAGCGTCTTTACGGCAATGCTTCCAATTATCATCATGTCGGTCGCGACCATTATCGATCTGCTTCAAGAAACAATCGGATTTGCGGATAACGGAGTTTTAGCTTTTATCCGATTGATTGGAAACGCATCGACTGCTATGATTATTTCGTTATTGGTTGCAGTCTATACAATGGGCATCAAACGCAACATTCCAGTCAAAACCGTGATGGACTCTTGTTCAACAGCCATTTCACAAATCGGCATGATGCTTCTGATCATCGGAGGAGGCGGCGCCTTCAAACAAGTGCTGATCAACGGCGGTGTCGGCGATTACGTGGCAGACTTATTCAAAGGTACTGCATTATCGCCAATCGTCTTAGCATGGCTCATCGCGGCGATCCTGCGCATTTCTCTAGGGTCAGCCACCGTTGCCGCGCTAAGCACAACAGGGCTCGTCATTCCGTTATTGGGACATTCTGATGTTAACCTGGCATTAGTCGTGCTAGCAACAGGCGCAGGAAGTGTCATCGCTTCACACGTCAATGATGCCGGCTTCTGGATGTTCAAGGAATACTTCGGATTAAGCATGAAAGAAACATTTGCCACATGGACGTTACTGGAAACGATTATTTCCGTTGCTGGACTGGGATTCATATTATTGTTAAGTTTAGTTGTATGAAATTGATGAAGGAGCTGTAACACATGTTCAATACGATTGGTGTCATAGGCTTAGGCGTAATGGGAAGCAATATCGCCTTAAACATGGCAAACAAAGGTGAAAACGTCGCCGTCTATAATTACACCAGAGATCTAACGGACCAGCTTGTCCAAAAGCTGGATGGACAATCTCTCAACCCATATTACGAGCTTGAAGATTTTGTTCAATCGTTAGAGAAACCAAGAAAAATCTTTTTGATGGTCACAGCGGGAAAACCCGTAGATTCCGTCATCCAATCATTAATGCCTTTACTTGAAGAAGGCGACGTCATCATGGACGGGGGCAACTCCCACTATGAGGACACAGAAAGAAGATATGACGAGCTGAAGGAAAAAGGCATCGGCTACCTGGGAGTCGGCATTTCCGGCGGCGAAGTCGGCGCATTAACAGGGCCTTCCATCATGCCGGGCGGAGATCGCGAAGTCTATGAGAAAGTCGCTCCTATCCTGACGAAAATCGCAGCTCAAGTTGGAGATGATCCGTGCTGTGTCTACATCGGTCCAAAAGGGGCAGGGCACTTTACAAAAATGGTGCACAACGGCATTGAGTATGCCGACATGCAGCTAATTGCAGAAGCCTATACGTTTCTGAGAGAAACGCTGCGTCTGCCGCTTGATGAAATTGCATCTATTTTTGAAACATGGAATCAAGGTGAGCTGAAAAGCTATTTAATAGAGATTACAGCTGAGATTTTACGCAAAAAGGACGAAAAAACAGGACAGCCTCTGATTGATGTCATCCTTGATAAAACCGGCCAAAAAGGCACCGGAAAATGGACGAGCATGCAGGCGATTGATAATGGCATCCCGTCCACAATCATCACAGAGTCCTTGTTCGCCCGCTACTTGTCATCCTTAAAAGAAGAACGGGTGGCAGCTCAAGACATGTTAGCAGGCCCGGAAGCCGAAGAAAAACATTTAGATAAAGACACTTGGATTGAATACGTCAGACAGGCTCTTTATATGGGGAAAGTATGCGCCTACGCACAGGGCTTTGCCCAATACAAAATGTCATCTGAGCTTTACGGATGGAACCTGCCGCTCAAAGACATCGCCTTGATTTTCCGAGGCGGCTGCATCATTCGCGCAGATTTCCTAAATGTGATCAGCGAAGCATTCAGCGAGCAGCCAAATCTGGCAAACCTGCTGATCGCGCCTTATTTCACAGATAAGCTCCAAGCCTATCAAACAGGCCTGCGAAAAGTCGTTTGCGAGGGCATCAGCACAGGAATCTCATTCCCATGCTTAACCACCGCGCTCTCTTATTACGACGGCTACCGCACAGGACGTTCCAATTCGAACCTCTTGCAGGCGCAGCGCGATTACTTCGGCGCCCATACGTACGAACGGACAGATATGGACGGCGTTTTCCATACGAATTGGTCTGAATAACAGTCATAAAAAAACACGGTCAGTTTCAACTGAACCGTGTTTTTTTTCATCTATGATTTCTTCTATCTCAAATAACAGGAGACATAAGCTATGTTTTAAATATCATAAACAGTGATACAATAATAGCTAGAAACAATCCCCAAGATCATCATGTGATAGCATGCTTGCTGTTCCGTTCTATTCTGCTATTTGTTTATTGAGAAAAATGATCAAACGATTTGCCCCTTGCTCATTGTGTCATAAAATGTTCAAATGCTTAAACGGACTGACATTCTGATTCACAAAAGTCCCGGAAAACCTTGTCTAATTGAGAATCAACCCTTATTAATATTCTCATTTGCTATAAAAGGGATGCCTAAATCTTTCCTTTCACACCTTAAATAAAACGAAAAAAAGAATGATATTCATGGGGTTATGGCTTGACAAAAAATATATATTAATTAATAATTCATATATAATTAGAATTATTATTGAAAGCACTTATGCTTTCTAATACATTTTTAGGAGGAATAAACATTATGTCTTTAATCGGTAAAGAAGTACTTCCATTCGAAGCAAAAGCATTCAAAAACGGTGAATTCATCGATGTAACAAACGAATCTCTGAAAGGCCAATGGAGCGTATTCTGCTTCTACCCAGCAGATTTCTCTTTTGTATGCCCAACTGAGCTAGAAGATCTTCAAAACCAATACGCTGCACTTAAAGAATTAGGTGTTGAAGTATACTCTATCTCAACAGATACTCACTTCGTACACAAAGGCTGGCATGACAGCTCTGAAAAAATCGGCAAAATCACTTACGCTATGATCGGTGACCCATCTCAAACGATCTCTCGCAACTTCGATGTTCTTGACGAAGAAACTGGTCTTGCTGACCGCGGTACATTCATCATCGATCCAGATGGCGTCATCCAAACTGTAGAAATCAATGCAGGCGGTATCGGCCGTGACGCAAGCAACCTTATCAGCAAAGTAAAAGCAGCACAATACGTTCGTCAAAACCCAGGTGAAGTTTGCCCGGCTAAATGGGAAGAAGGCGGCGAAACTCTTACACCTAGCCTTGATCTAGTAGGTAAAATCTAAGGAGTGCATACCATTGGTACTTGATGCAAATATCAAAGCACAATTAAATCAATACATGCAGCTAATTGAGAATGATATTGTTCTCAAAGTTAGCGCAGGCGAAGATGACACTTCTAAGGACATGCTGGCTCTCGTTGATGAGCTGGCTTCCATGTCATCAAAAATTTCAGTTGAAAAAACTGAATTAAACAGAACGCCAAGCTTCAGTGTCAATCGTGTCGGAGAAGACACTGGCGTTACATTCGCCGGTATCCCTCTGGGCCACGAATTCACATCATTAGTCTTGGCATTGCTCCAAGTGAGCGGCAGACCGCCTAAGGTAGACCAAAAAGTCATTGATCAGGTGAAAAAGATCAGCGGTGAATACCACTTTGAATCTTATATCAGCCTGACATGCCACAACTGTCCTGACGTTGTACAAGCTTTAAACATGATGAGCGTGCTGAACCCGAACATTACGCACACGATGATCGACGGTGCAGCATACAAATCAGAAGTTGAAAGCAAAAATATCATGGCAGTGCCGACCGTTTACCTGAATGGCGAATCCTTCGGAAGCGGCCGTATGACGCTTGAAGAAATTCTTGCGAAATTGGGCAGCGGCGCAGATGCATCTGAGTTTGCTGACAAAGACCCGTTTGACGTTCTTGTTGTCGGAGGCGGACCTGCTGGCGCAAGTGCAGCCATCTACACTGCGCGTAAAGGCATCCGCACTGGTGTTGTCGCTGAGCGCTTCGGCGGACAGGTTCTCGACACAATGAGCATCGAAAACTTCATCAGCGTCAAAGCGACGGAAGGTCCGAAGCTTGCTGCAAGTCTTGAAGAGCACGTGAAGGAATATGATATTGACGTCATGAACCTTCAGCGCGCAAAACGCCTTGAGAAGAAAGATCTGTTTGAACTTGAACTTGAAAACGGCGCTGTCCTGAAAAGTAAAACAGTGATCCTGTCAACAGGTGCCCGCTGGCGCAATGTCAACGTACCTGGTGAACAAGAGTTCAAAAACAAAGGTGTCGCATACTGCCCGCACTGTGATGGGCCATTGTTTGAAGGCAAAGACGTAGCGGTTATCGGCGGCGGAAACTCTGGAATCGAAGCAGCGATTGACCTTGCAGGTATTGTCAATCACGTTACTGTGCTAGAGTTCGCGCCAGAACTGAAAGCAGACGAAGTCCTGCAAAAACGTCTCTACAGCCTGCCAAACGTCACTGTCGTGAAAAATGCACAAACAAAAGAAATCACAGGCGATCAGAGCGTTAACGGCATCACATACGTAGACCGCGAAACAGGCGAAGAAAAACACGTTGAACTCCAAGGTGTATTCGTCCAAATCGGTCTCGTGCCAAACACAGAATGGTTAGACGGAACGGTTGAACGGAACCGCATCGGCGAAATCATCGTCGACAAACACGGTGCAACAAGCGTTCCAGGCTTATTTGCTGCCGGCGACTGCACAGACAGCGCGTACAACCAAATCATTATTTCGATGGGATCAGGTGCAACTGCCGCTCTCGGCGCGTTTGATTACCTTATCCGTAACTAATACAAGAAAGCCGCAATATTGCCAGATTGGCAGCATTGCGGCTTTTATATTTTGTAAAACAGAATACTTTACATAAACTGGTCTGAATCACCAAGGACATATTAAGAAGGCAGTATTTCTTCTAAACAATCTTCACTGATTTTATAAGATTTTGGTCTTCTGCTCGTAAGCTCCACAAATCCTTGCTCTTCTAAATAATCCATAACTTTATTAACAATATGTCTTGATTTACCTGATATTTTCATTAACTCTTGCACCGAAAGCATGACATGATCATTTACAAATACATTAATAGTGATGATGATATAGAAGAGTTCTCGTTCATCCTTATAATCAACCCATTGATCACTTTTCATATAGTTTTTAATTCGATTAAGTTTCATTAAATTGAATTCAAGGTCTTCAATTATCCCTTTTTGCCCTGACAGAAGCAATTCCAGCATATTGATTAAATAAAAAGTCATCTCTCCTCTATTTAAAGGGGAGGGAATTTCCTCTAAAGCTTTGTAGTACTTTTCTTTATTCTTATTCACTGCGTAAGAAAACGTAATAGCTGAATACTTTTCCAAATAACTGGATAAATAACTCCCGACGATTAGTCGTCCTGTTCTACCGTTACCATCATAGAAAGGATGAATATATTCATAATAATAATGTGCAACCATATAACGATAAAGCTGTGGATGTGATTCATCATCCAAATAATCAATTAATGCATCCAATGCTTCTGTAATTTTCTGTTCGGAACTAATGCCAATATGAGTAGTTCTATTTCCGTCATTTACCTCAACATATCCTCTCCTAAAAAGCTCTCCATCCGGAGCATCCTCTGCCACGATCTCATCAGCTACCAATTCATCATATAATTTTCTGAAGTCACGAACACTCTTAAAAGAATCAATCTGATCTATAAATTGATATGTCTTCATTAGCCCTACAAATCGCTTATGTTGTGGTTCAGATTGTTCTAGCGCATTAAGAGCTTCTTTCAATTCTTTTTTTGTACTTCGAATCCCCTCAATTTCATTATTGCTCTGTGCTTCATTAATAATTAATTTATTAAAATAAGGTTTAACAACAAATTTAGGAAGTTGACTAATTAGTGAAGAGATTTTAGAACTATTTAATAACACTTCATTATTCAACTTCATGAGTTCATGGGTATTTACATAAAATAATTCGAATGAATCATTAGTAAGATGACCTTTACGGAATCCGCGTACTGTTAATGATGTAGAATAGCTGCCATAGCTGCTTTTTCTTTTTATGAATTCCTTATCATATGAGTCAGCATCAATTTTATAAAAAAGTTTTGATAATTTCTCATAATTCATACTATCCATCACCTCTCTAATTTAAAATTCATCCCTTTTTTAAATTATATACTCATTATAGACTCTTTTCTAATAAATATTCTTTATTCCTCAAAATAAATCTCTCTGTTTGCTGTTAGTCTGAGAAAAGAACTAAATTATAATCAAAGTATTGAGTCCTAAACAGATACTTTGAACAAAAATGGAATACATTCCTTCAAAGATTTGAAGAAAAGGGGCTGCCGTTAAAAACAAGGCAGACCCCTCAAATGAAATGAACCAACTTGACTGATGGTTGCACAAACAATACGAATCTTTGGGATCAGGTGCAACTGCCGCTCTCGGCGCGTTTGATTACCTTATCCGCAACTAATATAAGAAAGCCGCAATATTGCCAGATTGGCAGCTTGCGGCTTTCTTTTTTATTCCAAAAATATTGCATGTTTTATACAATTGTAATATAGTTGTAATGTTAGTGAATGGTCACTTCACACTCAGCATATTTGCTGTTTTTAAAGCGATACGCACTGATTTCCTATTTAAAGTGCCCTGATACTTTTTGACCTTTTTTTTCAGATCTTTAATGGTTTTTTCCTTTTTGGCATTTTCTAATGCCATAAGCGCTTCCCAGCGTTTCGCTGTTTCTGTGGAACTGCAGCCGCTAACTGTAGTCACAGGCGGAAGAAACTTCGTGTTAGATAGTTTTTCGTCAAAAGGAACGGTATCAGGAATCGCTTTCTCTTGATAAATATGATCCAATTGATTTTGATTCAGGAAGCTGATGAAATGGTCAAAGTTTTGCGCTTGCCGTTTCTCAGGCTGATGAAAATCAAGTGTTTCAATTAATTCTGACAGTTTTGTCTGATCTGTTATCTCATTTGCCATGACATGCGTTAACTGATGGTACTCAGCTAATTCCCGCATTCTTGCATCTTTCGGAAGCAAAAGGCTCGGTGTTCCGGCAATCGTTGCTGCGATATTCCCATGCAGCCTTGCGCCAAAGCTTAAATCAGCTTGTCTCAGGAAATCCAGCCATGTCGGCACATTTAAAAAGAAACGGACTCTATCATTCTGATAAGCTGGGTCTTCCATGCTGACCGGATAATTATCAGCAGGCTTCGCTATCGCAGGAGCACCTGCATACGTCAGAATCATCTCTTTTCGCCATTGCGGGATAAAGTAATGATTCGGGAACTCTTTCATGCTTCTCGTAATGAAGTCCAGTACATGCTTAGGAGACAGCCTTGATGAGTTAACCGTCACCATTGAACCTGGTGTAATATGGGTTTCTCTTATCTTCAGTTCTCTTCCAAACGCATACATAGAAGGACAGCCAATTACCGTATGGTCAATACCTTCACGGAATCCTAATCTGGAAAGGTATTTCGCTGTGATTTCACCGCGGACACCGATCATATTTGATCTCTCCAGCACGGCACTCACAAACGCCTTCACATCTTGATCAAAAGGAAAACCCTCATTTAATTTTGGTTCAAACGGAGCACGCAAACCAACCCCAATCACAACAACCGGAATGGTTAGTTTCTTAATTAATTGGGTATATTTCCGTAAAGAAGGTACAAAATCCTCGCGGAATGCATCTGCCAGCGGAATAATATACATATCATATGTTTTATTAATTTGTTCAGCATCTGCCGGATTAATCCGATAATAATCTGGTGTAATCGTCGTTTCTTCTGTCATCAGCGTACGAAACACACTGTAGGCATATACTAAGTTTCCTACGTTGCCGCCAATGGAGTTGCGAACAATCATTTCAGCTGCATTGAATGTATCAAATGGTGATATGCCAGCTCTTATTAAAATGTTTTTCAATGTGATGTTGCCCCTTCCTCGCCAAATTTTTGTCAGGAGATTTGCTTAGGGAACTCTATCATAATCTTAAAATCTTCAGCCGGACACCCGCTTTCATCCCTTTTTACTCACAAACTCCCTCCTTTTTTCCGTTCTAATATTAAATTATACAAAAAAGCATCTTACAGGTGAAATCATAACATAGCAATCAGCACTGGTAATCTATTCCCATCATTGGATGTCAGTTCATATCACACCAAAAAACCCGAATCAGGCACTTCAGTAAAAGTACTCGATTCGGGCCAGCAGCTTATAATTCCTCGCCGTTCGTTTGAATGACGTTTTTGTACCACTCAAATGAATCTTTCTTATATCGCTTCATGGATCCGTTTCCTTCATTATCACGATCAACATAGATCATGCCGTAGCGTTTTTTCATTTCCCCTGTTGTGAAGGAGACGATATCAATAATTCCCCACGGCGTGTAGCCAATTAAATCTACACCGTCGTAAGTAACCGCTTTTTCCAATGCTTCAATATGTGATTTCAAATATTGAATTCGTTCCGGATCATGAATCTTGCCGTCTTCCTCCAGCGTATCCACCGCGCCAAAGCCGTTTTCAACGATGAATAACGGGATTTGGTACCGGTCATAAAAACGGTTTAACGTATATCTCAGCCCAGTTGGATCAATTGCCCAGCCCCAGTCACTCGATGTGATGTACGGATTTTCGACACCATTCGGCAAGCCGCCGTTGACGATATCGCCCGTATTATCATTTTCCACATCGCTTTTCACAGTTGTGGACATATAATAGCTGAAGCCTAAGTAATCAACGGTTCCGTTTCTTAAAATCTCATCATCGCCGTCTTCAAATGTGATATGATAGCCTTCCCGTTCAAATTCCTTCAACGCGTAGCTTGGATAATAACCGCGAACCTGCACATCCGGGAAGAAATAGCGCTGTCTCATTTCTTCTTCAGCCAGCATCACATCTTCAGGATTGGAGGAGAAAGGATAAATCGGCACGTGTGACACCATGGCCCCAATCTGGAAGTCTGGATTGATGTCTTTTCCTTTTGCCACTGCTAAAGCGCTCGCCACTAATTCGTGGTGCGCCGTTTGGTACATGACTTCCTTGGCGTTTTCGTTTTCTCCAACCACCACACCTGAATTCGTCCATAGGAACAGCGGATTGTTCACGTCCATTTGGTTGTTGATCTCGTTAAATGTCATCCAGTACTTCACTTTATCTTTGTAACGGTTGAAGCAAGCCTCTGCGAAGTTGACGAAGAAGTCCACGACTTTCCGGTTTCTGAAGCCGCCATATTCTCTTGCCAAATGCAGCGGCATTTCAAAATGAGACAGGGTAATGACCGGCTCGATCCCGTGCTTCAGCAATTCATCAAACACATCATCATAGAACTGCAAACCCGCTTCGTTCGGTTCAGCCTCATCGCCTTTCGGAAAAATCCGGCTCCAGCCGATGGACGTCCGCAAGCATTTTAATCCCATTTCTGCAAACAAAGCGATATCTTCCTTGTATCTGTGATAGAAATCAATGGCTTCATGATTCGGATAAAATTCGTTTTCTTCAATAGTGTCAGTGATTTTTCTCGGCACACCGTGCGCACCCGCTGTCATGACATCGACGACACTCGGCCCTTTACCGCCCTGATTCCATCCGCCTTCAAATTGGTGGGCAGCTAAAGCACCGCCCCATAAAAAATCCTTCGTCATGTTTCCCATGTTTCATTCCTCCTCAGCTTACGACTGTAAATAATTTTTGGTCTATCGTACTTTCTTCAAGATCCTCAATGAGAATTTCCTGATACGCATGTGAATTCGTGATGATGACTGGGGTAATCGTTGTTAACCCTTTCTCTTCAATGAAAGCTTTATCAAATTCAACAAGCACTTCGCCTTTTTTGACTGTATCGCCCTCTTTCACCTTCAAGGTAAAAGGAGTGCCGTCTAATGTCACCGTATCCAGTCCGATGTGCACAAGCAATTCGACGCCAGACGCCGAACGAAGGCCGATCGCATGCTTTGTAGGCGCGACCATGACGACGGTTCCGTCAAACGGGGCAAACAATTTATTATCGGATGGCTCAATCGCCAACCCTTGTCCCATTGCACCTGAACTGAATACCTCATCAGGCACGTTAGAAAGCGGGATCACCTTGCCGCTAAACGGAGCATATACGGTTTCTTCATTTGCCTGTGCCGTTTGACCATTTTCCTTTTCCGTCTGTGCAGCAGTATCTTCACCGTAGCCAAAGATCTGAATCAGCACAACAGGGAGAATCACCGCAATCGCAGCACCGATTAAAATGCCCCAAATGGATGTCGGGAATTGTTCATTGATACCATTCACGATCGTCAGCGGTCCCGGAAGTCCCGCATAGGCAAAGTAATACGGATGAAAGAAGCTTGCCACGATTGCGCCAACCGCGCCGGATATACAGCCAAAGATAAACGGCTTCTTAAATCTCAAGGTTACACCATAGATCGCCGGCTCTGTAATGCCAAACAGTCCCGTGATTCCAGCAGAGACGCTGACTTTTCTCGTTTCCTTGTTTCTCGCTTTCAAAATGACGCCAAGCACGGCCCCAACCTGCGCAATGACCGCAATCGTTTGATACGCTTGAAATGAATCCCGACCGTATAAATCAAAGTTTGCCAATACCATCGGCGTGATGCCCCAATGTACACCGAAGATGACGATGACCTGCCAGAATGCGCCGATGATTGCTCCTGCCAAAGCCGGCACGTTTTCCGCCAAGAAGTTGTAACCGTTTGCAATTCCGTTTGCGCCTAATGTTGTCACAGGGCCTATGAGGACAATCGTTAACGGCACCATGATGACCATGCATAGAAACGGAACAAATAACGGTCTGACCACTTCGTTCATTCTCTTATTCAAGAATCGTTCAAGATAAGACAACATCCACACTAAAAATAATGGCGGCAGCACGGAAGACGTGTATGTCGTTTGCGATAAAGCAATCCCTAAGAAAGAAATGCTCTTTCCGTCTGCGATTTGAGCTGCCATCTCCGCCCATGTCGGACTGACTAACGCGGCACAGCACGCTACAGCGATATACGTGTTGGTCTTAAAATGCTTTGATGCCGTAATCGCGATAAAAATAGGCAAAAACGTAAACGGCGCCCAAGATATGAAACTGAAAACCTGATAAACTCCTGTTTTCTCAAAACCAGCAAACAATAAGTTAATGATAATTAATGCCCCTTGCAAAATACCAGCAGCGGCCAGAATGTATACAAACGGCGCAAACACAGCTGACATCGTCGCAATGATCCGGTTCAACATCGTTCCTTTATTCTCGCTCTGTTCGCCAGAAAGATCAATATGGACCAGCTTTGAAAACTCCTCGAAAACTTCCCCTACATGCTGTCCAATGACAACCTGGAATTGACCGCTGTTCTCTACAACCGTAATGACGCCGGGCATCGACTTCACGATATCCTTCGCTTTAGGGTTAGATCGCTTCAGCACCAACCGAAGCCTAGTAGCACAGCGAGAAGCTCCTATTACATTCTCTTCCCCGCCTACGGCCTCCAAAATGTCTTTCGCTAGTCTTGTATAATCTCTCACTTTCCCCGACATTTTCACCCACCCCTTTGTTTGGTTACGCTTTCATTATAATTGTACCGGTATAATTTATCAATACCCTTACAAAATATTTGTATACTTACTATGATTGTAAGCGGTTTATGCTATAATTTTGACAAGTGAAACTAAACGAATAAATGAGGAATGTGTATGTTAAAGTACCAGCAAATCGCAGAAGAAATCGAAAAGTATATAGAAGAAAATGAGCTTCAGCAGGGAGATAAACTGCCAGTGCTAGAAACCCTCATGGCCCAATTTGAAGTCAGCAAAAGCACAATCACAAAGTCCCTGGATCTATTAGAGCAAAAAGGCGCGATCTTTCAGCTCAGAGGAAGCGGCATCTTCGTCAGAAAACATAAACGAAAAGGCTACATCAGCCTTCTGTCAAATCAAGGATTTAAAAAAGACCTCGAGGATTTCAATGTCACCTCAAAAGTCATTGAACTGGACGTGAGAAAGCCGACACCGGAAGCGGCAGAAAACCTAAACATCGGAATTGACGTGGACATCTACTATGTCAAAAGGGTCCGCTACATCAACGGCCAAACCCTTTGCTACGAAGAATCCTACTACAACAAATCTATCGTGACGTATTTAAACAACGAAATCGTCTCTCACTCGATCTTCCACTACATCCGGGAAGGACTGGGATTGAAGATTGGTTTTTCTGATTTGTTTCTTCACGTGGGTCAGCTGACTGAGGAGGAAGCGGAGTATTTGGAGTTGGAGGCTGGACTGCCGAAGCTGTATATAGAAAGTATTTTTCACCTGACGAATGGACAGCCGTTTGATTACTCGAAGATTTCTTATAATTATAAGCAGTCGCAGTTTGTGGTACAGGCTAATAGTTTTTTGTTGTGAAATAACGCTCAACCTGCAGAAAGTGAAAGAGACCAAGAACAATTTATTCTTGGTCTTTTTTCTGAATGTACATGAATCTATGACTTACCCGACATTCTTGCAGCCTTAGCTTTCTCTTCTGTTTTCTGCTTTATCTATATCCTCGCTCATCTCAGCACCTCTTTCCTCGTTTTAATTGTCTCTAAAAGCAGTTATGCGTTACTATCATATAAAGGTCCAATGTTTAAAAATAATGTCATACTTTTAAATTCACCTTATCATGCAAATGCTCATAAATAGGGGTTTATTCTAAAAAGGGGATGGACGATTTTGGAAAGCAAGTACTTAGATCTACTCGCACAAAAATACGATTGTGAAGAAAAAGTAGTAACAGAAATCATTAATTTGAAAGCGATACTGAACCTGCCAAAGGGAACTGAGCATTTTGTCAGTGATTTGCACGGGGAGTATCAGGCATTCCAGCACGTGCTGCGTAATGGTTCAGGACGAGTCAAAGAGAAGATACGCGACATCTTCAGCGGTGTCATTTACGATAGAGAAATCGATGAATTAGCAGCATTGGTCTATTATCCGGAAGACAAACTGAAGTTAATCAAACATGACTTTGATGCGAAACCAGCATTAAACGAGTGGTATAAAGAAACGATTAATCGAATGATTAAGCTCGTTTCATATTGTTCCTCCAAGTATACCCGCTCCAAACTGCGCAAAGCACTGCCAGCCCAGTTTGCTTATATTACGGAGGAGCTGCTATACAAAACAGAACAAGCTGGCAACAAGGAGCAATATTACTCCGAAATCATTGATCAGATCATTGAACTTGGCCAAGCTGATAAGCTGATCACCGGCCTTGCTTACAGCGTTCAGCGACTGGTGGTCGACCATCTGCATGTTGTCGGCGATATTTACGACCGCGGACCACAGCCTGACAGGATTATGGAGGAGCTGATCAACTACCATTCAGTCGATATTCAATGGGGAAATCACGATGTCCTTTGGATCGGCGCCTATTCCGGTTCCAAAGTGTGCCTGGCCAATATTATCCGTATCTGTGCCCGCTACGATAACCTTGATATTATTGAAGACGTGTACGGCATCAACCTGAGACCGCTGCTGAACCTGGCCGAAAAATATTATGATGATAATCCAGCGTTCCGTCCAAAAGCAGACGAAAACAGGCCAGAGGATGAGATTAAGCAAATCACAAAAATCCATCAAGCGATTGCCATGATCCAATTCAAGCTTGAGAGCCCGATTATCAAGAGACGGCCGAACTTTAATATGGAAGAGCGGCTGTTATTAGAGAAAATAGATTATGACAAAAATGAAATCACGCTGCACGGAAAAACATATCAGCTGGAAAACACCTGCTTTGCGACAGTTAATCCTGAACAGCCAGATCAGCTATTAGAGGAAGAAGCAGAAGTCATAGACAAGCTGCTATTCTCTGTCCAGCATTCCGAAAAGCTGGGCCGCCATATGAATTTTATGATGAAAAAAGGCAGCCTTTATTTAAAATATAACGGCAACCTGTTAATTCACGGCTGTATTCCTGTCGATGAAAACGGCAATATGGAAACGATGATGATTGAGGATAAACCGTATGCGGGCCGTGAGCTTCTCGATGTATTTGAACGATTCTTGCGGGAAGCGTTTGCCCATCCAGAAGAAACTGATGACCTGGCGACAGATATGGCCTGGTATTTATGGACAGGCGAGTACTCCTCCCTCTTCGGAAAACGCGCCATGACGACATTTGAGCGGTATTTCATTAAAGAGAAGGAAACACATAAAGAAAAGAAAAACCCGTATTACTATTTACGCGAAGACGAGGCAACCTGCCGAAACATCCTGGCAGAATTCGGCCTCAATCCAGATCATGGCCATATCATCAACGGCCACACACCAGTAAAAGAAATCGAAGGAGAAGACCCAATCAAAGCAAACGGAAAAATGATCGTCATCGACGGCGGCTTCTCCAAAGCCTACCAATCCACAACAGGCATCGCCGGCTACACGCTGCTATACAACTCCTACGGCATGCAGCTCGTCGCCCATAAACACTTCAACTCCAAGGCAGAAGTCCTAAGCACCGGAACCGATGTCTTGACGGTGAAACGATTAGTGGACAAAGAGCTTGAGCGGAAGAAAGTGAAGGAAACGAATGTCGGTGAGGAACTGCTGCAGGAAGTTGCGATTTTGGAGAGTTTGCGGGAGTATCGGTATATGAAGTGAGGAATATGGGGTTCAGAGAAGATGATATGCTCCCCTCAAGGTAGACAGATGAAATAAAAAATCTGTCTACCTTGAGGGGAGTTTTTTTCATGGTTGGAAAACGGTGATTAAAAAAGGAGAAAAACTAAACAAACTTTCAGGATACGAAACAAGGATTTAGAAAAATGCGCTGGTTTTTTCGATCGTATTGTAATTTTCACATTAGTAAATAACCCTCATGTCAGATGAATACAGCTATGTTCAATGACACAAAAACATGTCGAAACTTACTCTAATCGTTCAAAGTATGATTCAGAATCGGTCTTACTCTATCGAATTTTTTATCAGCTTTCACAACTACTTTGAATTTCTCTCAACATTTGAATAAATACTACCTATTATAACATTCACTTTAGTCTGATAAGTATTCATAAACAGCAATCATAGCAACATTTCTGATCCGTCTAGCCCGCTTCTCTCCCACCTGATATGCTTCACGAAGTTTAGATTCTGGTGCCCTTAAAATATCACCAACAGTGTATAACTCTAGAGACAAAATTTTTTCCTTTTGAAATTCTGTTAAATCTAATACTTCTATCGGCTTTTTAAGTTCTTCTTTAAGAATTTCAGACATATTTGGTTCATCGAAACTAGGCATCTCTGAAATTAAAGAATCATAAACTTTACTATTCTCGCCATACTCAGTCATCTTCTTTATTGAAAGCGCCTTAACAATTGTTAGTGCCATAGAAGTTGGAGTTGACTCTAGTGCCAATAATGCACCAATATTCACAAAATATCTTATCCCAATATGAGACCTGGTAGCCTTTATTCCAAAAGCATGCTCTCTAACGACTCCTGTGTACTCTAATAACCGTAAAGCTTCCTTTATTGCTTGCGGCGCATCTCTATGAATCCAAAAATAACATGAAGTTTTCTTATCATCATCCAAACTACTTAAATTCTTTTGTTGTATCTCTTGAAGCACCTCACCTTCAATAAACTTTCTTCCCCAATCTATAAGAACTCTATGCCCGACATACTTCTCTGCTAACTTAGAATGTTCAGACCATATATCTGTTCTATAATACTCCCTAATAACTTTATTTACAGAATTACTTTCGAGAGAATTTGTAAGGAGTAATGTTTTTAATAAATGTCTTGGATTTCCACTCGATGCATATGAAAGAATTGCAAAATTTTCTCCTCTCCTCAAAATGTTTTTCATTATTGAGCTATCCTCTGCTTGTTTACTAACAATTTCCCTCATGTTATTTAAATAATCATCATCCAAAACATCTCTATTAAGATTAATTACTGATGCATCATGAATTGGTTGAAAGGTTTCACCGTATACAGTAACCCCTGGGTAGACAGCAGCATTACATGAAATATAAGGGTTACGAATATCCCTGAATAGAGTAAAGAATTGTCTTTGCTGTTCTGGCATAAATACATGTGCAGCTTCATCTATGAAAACTACAACACGATTAATATCTAACTCTTGACAAAGGTCTTCAACAGCATCAAGAAATCTATCTGTCGATGGCAACCCTTCAGTGTTCACTAATTTCCCAGGATCTTTCCAAGATTCTTCAAAGGCCTCTGCGATTAATTCAATATTTGTTTTTTGTACTTGTCCAGTCTGTACATTACCAGCAGTCAGTATATTTAGACTAGTAGGGATTTTGGTTAGTTTACCGCTTTTCTCCAAAACCCTTATTAACTCATGGCAAATCCTAGAAATCATCCAGTGATGGAATTGCTGTGGATCATTGGTATGTATTAAAGAACTCCCTCTAAATGTAACATAAACAGGCATTACTTTCTCTGAAGCAAATTTTTGCATAAGTTCATATTGTGCAACTCTAAATAAAAAAGACTTACCAACTCCTCGACTACCTACAAGAATTACTGGAGTTCTTGATTTTAATTGCTCTATTATTTGCCTATCTTGTTTTGATTCAACAAAATATTTACTTATTTCTTCTAGTTTAATTTCTTCTGTCCTATAGAAAAATTCAGCCATTATACATTCTCCTTTTGAACTTGAAAACTAGTTTGTATGCCTTTGATGTTTCCAACATGATCCATTATACTTGACTCAAGACGTGCTTTCATACCATGATCTATACAATCCAAATATCTAGCACATAGAGAGAAAACAATAAGTGTCCTAGCAATTTTAGCTTTTTCATTAAATATTTCAAATGAATTTTGGTTAAACTCTAATTTTGTTGATAACTTTTCTCGAGTCACATAATTTCCATGTACATATTCTGAACACTCTCTGTATATTTTTTTACTTATATCACTATATGTTATTGACTCTCCAATAAGCATCGGGGAAAACGCTTTAAAGAACCCTTTGGAAAAAATACCATTATCTTCATTTATGATATTACTCCAATTAATGTCCTTCTCTCCCAATTTCCATAGTCTTAAATCCAATTCTTGAAATGAAAAGTATATTCCTGCAAGTGTATGCTCAATAAAAAATCTTAATGCGTTAAAAGATTGTCTATAAAAACCTTGTGATACTTGAATTAGACTAAACTGGTATTCACGAAATGCTATTTCGTATAACTCAATCTCTGGACGATTATTTAAAGCTTCTAACCAAACTTCCAAATCAGTTATAAAAGAATGATTGGTAGATAGTAATTGATAATTATCACCTAAAAAAGATTGATTAACAATATCTTTACTCTTATTGCTAATTTCAAGGTAAAATTCATTACATGTAAGCACTTTAAAAGTCTCCTCACAATTTAAAATTTACAATATACCCCAAAAAATATATTAATACTTTACTTTTTATAGAACACTACCTTGTAGGTAACTTATGAAATAAAACACGTCAATTATTAATTCCTTAAAAGAACTAAATTAGTTATTCGCACCATTTATAACCTCATTTATTTATGATAAGGCTCCCCACGATTAATCCGAAAAGCCCGATAAATCTGCTCCACCAGAATCAACCGCATCAACTGATGAGGAAACGTCATCTTTGAAAATGACAGCTTTTCATCCGCTCGCTTCATCACCGCGTCACTCAATCCGAGTGATCCGCCGATGACGAAGGTGACTTTGCTTTTTCCATATGTAGCCAGCTTATCTATTGTATCGGCTAGTTCTTCGGATGTTTTCATTTTTCCTTCGATGGCGAGGGCGATGACGTGGGCGTCGGGGCTGATTTTTGAAAGGATGCGGTCGCCTTCTTTGTCTTTTATGATTTTCATGTCTTGGTCGCTTAGGTTTTCCGGTGCTTTTTCGTCCGGGAGTTCGATGATGTCGATTTTTGCGTAGGCCGATAGTCGTTTTGTGTATTCTTCTATACCTTGCTTAAGATATTTTTCTCTTAGTTTTCCGATTGTCACAATATTGATATTCACAGGTCATCCCCACTTTAGAAACAAGTTATTCATATATATTGTCCACAATTGTGGATATCTTTTCTGTATTTTGTGTAAGATCATTCGTTCCCCACTATATATACTGCGGGGTCTCCACATAATTCACAGGCTGTGGATAAACTGTTAGTATGTTCGATTTTTCTGATTTCAGGCGGCAGTTCGTGGTCGTCTATGTACATATCTAGCACGGTTTCGATGTGTTCTTCACAGGAATAATACGTTTGTTTCATGTTCAAATCCTCCGATGGTTTCTTGCATTTTTGCAAATATTCTCTTCCCAATATAACCTATTTATTCACATGTTAGTAGTGCTTCGGGCTGAGTTTTATCCACAATTCGACAAACAAGCTGTTGATGACTCTATTTCGCTCGTATGTTAGTTTGGATGCAACCGATGTTTGGGGAGGTCTGCATTTGCGCTCCAGATGGATTTGGCTTTTTGTGATCATGTTGTTGCTTGCTGGGTGCCAGCCGTCTTATTGGTTGTTAGAGAAGGATCGAATCGGTGAAGGCAGTCCAGACTTAAAAATATACGCTAATTACCTTCAAATGCATGATGATGTAAAAGGATATCAAGTCTTCACCATTTCAGAAGGCAAAAAAATGGTCGTGGTGTCCCTCGGAAGCAGCGAGAAGGATAAAAAGCTTGAGGTGTCAGGCGTCAAATACTCGCCTAAAGAAACGATTGTAACTGTGAAGCGAAAACCTGCGCCCAAGGCAAATGGAGAAAAACCCTTATATTCTGATTGGACTGGACAAAATCGAAGGGGAATTCATCGTACGGATGAAATGGGAAGTCGATTTGAAGAAACAGATTACCAGCAATAAAGCCGGCGTTCCGAGAACGTCCGGCTTTTTCTCTTATTTCAGCGTTCCATGCGGGTCGATGACGAATTTTTTGGCTGCGCCTTTGTCGAAATCGCTGTAGCCTTTTGGTGCGTCGTCCAGAGAGATAACGGTGGCGTTGACGGCTTTTGCGATTTGCGCTCTGCCGCTCAGAATCGCTTTCATCAAATTGCGGTTGTAGGTCATGGCGGGTGTTTGTCCAGTGACGAAGGTATGGGCTTTGGCCCAGCCGAGTCCGAAACGGATCTTTAGAGAGCCTGTTTTAGCTTCGGCATCCTTTGCACCGGGATCTTCGGTCACGTATAAGCCTGGAATGCCGAGGCTTCCGCCGACCTGAGTGACGTCCATGATCGAGTTCAGCACGGCGGCTGGCGCTTCCCCTTGGTTGCCGTGTCCGGATGCTTCAAAGCCGACACAGTCCACTGCGGCATCAACGGTTGGTTCACCTAGTATTTGTTCAATTTGCTCGCCGAGGCGGTCATGTTTTTGTACGTTGACCGTTTCACAGCCGAAGCTTCTCGCCTGTGCCAGTCTGTCTTCGTTCAGATCACCGACAATCACCGTCGAAGCGCCAAGAAGCTGCGCGGAGTGTGCAGCTGCTAAGCCGACAGGTCCCGCTCCTGCGATATAGACGGTCGATCCTGTTTGCACGCCCGCTGTGTACGCCCCGTGGAAGCCGGTCGGAAAAATGTCGGACAGCATGGTCAAATCGAGAATCTTTTCTAACGCCTGTTCTTTATCCGGGAATACCAAAAGCTGAAAATCGGCGTACGGTACCATGACGTATTCAGACTGGCCGCCGACCCAGCCGCCCATATCGACGTAGCCGTAAGCCGATCCCGGACGGTCCGGATTGACATTCAGGCACACATGCGTTTTCTGCGTTCTGCACATCACACAGCGTCCGCAGGCAATATTGAAAGGAACGGATACGATATCGCCTTTTTTGATAAATTCAACATCACGCCCCGTTTCAATGACTTCTCCGGTAATTTCATGCCCGAGCACCAAGCCTTCAGGCGCCGTTGTGCGGCCTCTGACCATATGCTGGTCGCTCCCGCAAATGTTGGTTGTAATGACTTTGAGAATAACCCCATGCTCACATTTTCGATTCACATTCGCCTTCGGAACGCCGGGCCCGTCCCTTAAGATTAACTCCGGATAACCGATATCCTCCACCGCTACAGTCCCTTTGCCTTTGTACACAACCGCTTTGTTTCCAGTCAACGCCATTCCTCCCATTCATGTTTTTGGACTCTTCGCCCTAGCACATGACTTCGGTTCGGCATGACCCTTTCCCTGTTTTACGCTTGTTTTTTCTGCATTCTTAAAACAACAAAAATGCCAAGAGTGCAGCCGATAATGGTTCCGATGAGGTCAAACCAGTCCGCTTTTCCTCCATTCAGCAGGAACACGGTAACCGCCGAGGTTAGGCCGATAATGAGTGCCTGAAGAATAACTTGTTTATTCCGCATGTCATACCTCCTTTAGATTCGTTTCCTATACCTTACCCGCAGTTAATTCCAGACTCGGACATATGTATCAAAGAAAAAGAGACTTCACCAGTCTCTTCATAAACAGCGATCAATTAAATCATTTCCTGAGAAATAATGTGACAATACTAGCCACTAACGCAATCGCCGTATAGATCACAACCCAAAATAAAAATGAACTGTTGCCAGATGCTAATGTAAATAACAAAATGATGCTCGCCATTAGGACAATGAGCGGCGCCACCCAAAATCTCTTAAATAAAAAATGACCCGCTATACCAAATACACCTGCGATGATCGGAAAACCAAATACGATAAATAACACAGCGATGGCTCCCATACTAACCTCCCTGCCCTTAAAACCCCTTCATCACCTCAAAATCATACAGCTTCAAATGACTCTTCGGTGTCACGACATCCTTTACCTTCCTAATCTCTTTTTCTTTCACTTTCTTTCCGGTTTTCAGGCTGTATTGTTCAATGGTTGCAGGCTGATTGTAGGTGTACGTGAAGAAATAGAGGCTGCTGTCTTTTAGGGTGATTTCTTTGAAATCAGCTTTCATTTTTTCCGGCGAAAGGTTGAATGCATTGCTTGTTTTTCCTGTCTTTGCATCGATTTTATATGCCTTTCCGAAGCCGTCAATGAAGTACAGGTACCCATCATAAGAGAAGAAGCTTTTTTTGAAGCTGAAGGGCATGGAGCTGTATATCGTTTGTTCGTCGTTTTTGTATTCGGCGATGTCATGAAGCTCTACTTTTCCGCTTTTCTTGTTGATCTTGACCATTTGATAAAGATTGCGCGCCTTTTGGCCGCGAACAATGGCATAAACAGCTTGGTCGTCCACAGCAAGCTGGGATTCGACCGAGGCTCCTTCCCGGTATTGCCATTCCGTTATGGTGTGATAGGTGAGCTTCTTTTGATCTGCTTGAATCTGAAGGAGCTGATAGCCTTTTTCGTCATCTGTCGGAACGAGTGCGTAAATGGCGCCGTCATGAAAACCGGAGGCTCGGATGTAGTAGGGGATGACGTCTTTTTTCCACCCTCCCTCCATCTGGCGGTACAGCTCTGAGCGGTATCCGTCTCCTTTTTTGTCGTAACCGGAGTTGTAGAGTGTGTAAAAGCCATTCGTATTTTGCAGAAAGCCCGCGCTGTCACCTGTGTGCTGATAGGCTCTTTTATAGGAGCGCAAGCCATTTTTGATCGTGAAAATCGTGTTTTTATCCTCCAGCATCACACTGTCGCCGTGTACCTTGGCTGACCCTAGCTCAAGGCCCTTCATCTTAAATGAAGACAGCGACCCGTCTTGGCTGATAAACAGGGCATAGCTTTTCCCGCCGCCAAATGCATCTTGATCCGCAGAGGATGAGAAATACAGCAGGACTTCTTTATCAACAAGAAAATCGGGGTCTCTGAGATCCTGCTGACTCACGGCTTTATGGCTTTTGAGAGGAGAAATGAAGACAAATAGTGCGACTCCTGCGAGAATCAGCATGGCAATGGTGATCATCCACTTTTTCATATCCTTCTCCTTAGTAAATGGTCATGATGGTTGTCGTATACGAAGAGCTTGTGATGTCGCGCGGATATACGCCTAAGCCTCCGTTGCTGTCTATATCAATGCCTGCTTTCAGTAAAAATGCAGACCATAGGAGCTTCGAACAGTTTTTCGCGCCGTCATGGCCGGTATTTCTATTATTGACGAAGTTAAATGAGTATGGGTCGCCGACTCTTGATACCGCCCAGTCGGCAGCGGATGTTTTCTGTGAAGAGGTGACATTGACTGTCTGTACGATGGAGTTATCTTCCACGTCTCTGGCATTATAAGCGATCTGCCTGACGCCGTCGCTCGGAACAGATTCAACAATTTTGTCAGCGGCGGAGTACATGCCGACGTGGCCATGATTGTAGTAGGCTGTGTAGGAGTTGGTGTAATAGATATTGCCTTTCGCGCTTGTCGGGAGTTTTTTCGTGCCGGATGAGCCGCCCATGATAGACATGCCGCTTTCCTTGGCGAGTCTATCGCCTTCTGCTTTATCTGCTGTGATTTCTTTATAGAACTGTTTCAGAATAACGTCTTGCTTTACGTGCTGCTGTTTGGCAATCTGGCTGGCGGACTTCATGATTTCCTCTGGTGTCGTGCCTGGCTGCAGTGCGGCGATTTCTTCAGCATAATTTGTGGTCTTTACGGCTTTGGCGGGAGAAACAAACAGGCCGCCACACATTGTAAGCGCTACCAAAAACATTGACAACCGTTTCTTCAACTTCATTACATCTCCTCTTTTCTTGTGAATGTAGGAAAGGTGATTTCCTCACCCACATTATATTAGGAAAATAAGGAAAGTAACTAGGTGATTTACAGAATTTTTAGAAATCATTTACAGAAGTCTGTCCGCAAAAAAAGGCCTTTTTCAGGCCCTTTTTATTAAAGCTTCTTGCTCATGGCCACGTCCGTTTCTTGAAATCCGGTCCGCTCATATAGCTTCCGTGCTGTGTGATTATGGGCAAAGACGTGGAGGGACAGCTTCCGGATTCCCATGCTTCGTGCCGTTTGTTCTAAAGCCGTTAATGCTTGCTTTGCGTAGCCCTTGCCACGGTACGGTTCATATAACCCGAAATCGTAAATAAACGCTTCCTGCTGCGGATGCTCCGGTTCAGCATGTATCCAGAGCCACCCAACGATTTCCTTTTCATTCAGCGTAAGGCTCCATAAATGATGATGGGGTGTTTCCAGCCCTCTCGGAAGCAGATCAGAAAAGGTCTGCTTAGACAAAAGCAATGCGTCTTCAGGCAGCCATGTTCCCGCCTTCAACTTTTCTTCCGCGTAATGCTTGGCCGTGTATGTGAGGTAAGACCGAAATTCTTCTGTCTGCATAGGGGTCAGCATGATTGTCATCTCATCTCTCCTTTATATATTGACTAGAGGATTTTACATAAAATAGAAAGAGGTGTTACTATCAGAATAAGCAACTGAGATTGATAAGTCACTAGAGAAAGGAGTTTCAAATGAATAAGATTGCACCCGCAGAAATCGCTAACATGCTCAACGATTGGTACCTTGCCATCAAGAAACATGAAGTTGAAGAGTCCTCCCGTTTATTTGAAGAAGTAAAGCCTTTATTGGATGACATGGAAGAGGATCAGGAGGTTCTTGCCTACTTCTCCTTGCTGGAACTGCGACACAAGGTTTTGCTTCACGAGGCGAGAGGACAGGGCTTTCAGCATGAGGAGCCTTCTCATATGAATGCTACGTCTGACATGCTGAAATATTACTTTTTTCTGTTTGAAGGCATGTATGAGGCCTATAAGAATAATTATGACATTGCCATTGGGCTGTATAAAGATGCAGAGCAGTATCTCGACAACATTCCCGATCCGATTGAGAAAGCCGAATTTCACCTGAAGGTCGGAAAGCTCTATTATAAGCTGGGACAAAATATTGTGTCCCTCAACCATACACGGCAAGCAGTTAAAACGTTCAGGGAAGAGACCGATTATAAAAAGAAACTGGCTTCAGCGCTGATCACCATGTCAGGCAATTTTACCGAGATTGGGCAGTTTGAAGAAGCTGAAACATATTTGGACGAAGCAATTCGGATCACGAGAGAATTAGAGGATCATTTTTTTGAAGCCCAGCTTTTGCATAACTTCGGCCTTCTTCATGCGCAAAGCGGCAAGTCCGAAGAGGCGGTCTCTAAATTAGAAGAGGCCTTACAGAACGAAGAATACGCCTGCTCTGCCTATTACTATCATTCTGTCTACTTGCTCATACGAGAGCTGTTTAAGATCAAAAAGAAAGAACAGGCCTTATCTTATTACCAAGATGTGAAGGAAAAATTGACTGCTGAGCCGAATAGAATATGTGAGGCAAAAATAGACATTTTGTATGCCATTTATGCAAAAGGAGGTCATGCGGAAACGTTTCACTTATGCAAACAATATATGGATGATTTGGTGTCCGAGAAAGAGTATGACAGTGTAAGAGAACTTTCCATTTTGGCTGGAGAACGGTATAAGGAGCATGAGCTTTACAAAGAAGCTGCCCACTTTTTTTATGAAGCATTACAAATTGAAGAACTCATCAAACGAACGGAGGTTATATAAATGAAAAAATTTCTGATTGGTGCAGGCGTCGCAGCGGTGATTTTATCTGGATGGTTTATTGCAGATCATCAAACCCATTCGCAGGAGATGAAAGTCGCTGAGAAAATGATTGGATAAATGAAAAACCCCCGCGGGATGCGGGGGTTTTCTTATTACAGCAACTTTTTCCCTAGCAGGGATTCTACGAGCTCTACTGCTGTTTGGCCAGTCTTGTTTTCGTGATCAAGAATCGGGTTGACCTCAACGAATTCAGCTGAGGTAATGATACCTGCGTCATACAGCATTTCCATAGCCAGGTGGCTCTCCCGGTAGCTGATGCCGCCCACGACAGGGGTTCCGACACCCGGTGCGTCGTTTGGATCAAGTCCGTCCAGATCAAGGCTGAGATGGACGCCGTCACATGCTGATAAATAATCAAGGGTTTCTTCGATCACCTTTGTCATGCCGAGACGGTCGATTTCGTGCATCGTGTACACCTTCATGCCGCTTTCCTTAATATACTTACGCTCCCCTTCATCAAGTGACCGGGCGCCGATGATGACGACGTTTTCCGGTTTGATTTTAGGTGCATAGCCTTCAAGCTTAACCAGTGACTCGTGGCCGATGCCGAGGCTGACGGCAAGCGGCATGCCGTGAATATTTCCTGATGGTGATGTTTCAAGTGTATTCAGGTCGCCGTGCGCGTCATACCAGATGACGCCGAGATTATCGTAATGCTTTGCTGTGCCTGCCAGCGTGCCGATCGCAATACTGTGGTCGCCGCCCAGGACAAGCGGGAATTTTTTCTCTTCGATGACTTTGTTGACCTTTTGAGCGAGCTTTTCATTTCCCGCCAATACGGAATTTAGGTTTTTTAATTCTTCATCGTTTTTGATCTTTTCGCGGCTGATCGGAATGTCACCGAGATCTTCAACCGTATAGCCCATGTCTGACAGCCTCTCGATCAAATGGGCGTACCGGATGGCACTCGGTCCCATGTCCACTCCGCGTCGTGCTTGTCCTAAATCCATTGGCATTCCAATAACCGAAATCGTTTTATCCATCTGTGATTCCACCTCAACATATAAGATAATGTCCTTATGCGGGTTATAACAAAGATGACTTGCGGACAACGTTTTTAAAGCTCTAGCTGACGATTTGCCTGCTGGCGTTTTTTAATGACGACATGATAAATGATGTAGCAAATGACCATAAACGGTATGCCGCAATACAGCGCGATACGCTGCTCTGGATCAAATGCAAGGCTGATGAGAACGACCGTATTTAACGTCAGGCCAACCAGCGGAAGCACCGGATACAGCGGTGTTTTGAATTTCAGGTCTTCTGTCTTGCCGCCTTCACGGATATATTTGCGTCTGAACATGATTTGGGAAAGCGAAATCGTAATCCAGCCGACCTGTGCGCTCATGCCCGCCAATGATAATAGCACCATATATACGGTTTCAGCCTGCGCAAATTTTGTCAGAAGTGACAGGCAGGCCACAGCCATCGTGACAATTAACGAGTACATCGGCACACCGCGTTGATTTGTTTTGCCCAGCGCTTTAAAGGCCTGTCCTTCATTCGCCATCGCGTACAGGATACGTGTCGATGCGTATAAACCTGAATTCGCAACAGATAAGAGCGCAATCAATATAACAAAGTTCATGATATCAGCAGCATACGGGATTCCGATTTGCTCAAATACGACAACAAACGGACTTTCCACGACTCCAGCCTGTTTCCACGGAATCATGCCGGCAATGACAACGATGGAAAGAACAAAGAATACAAGTGTTCTCCATACTGTCTGTTTGATGGACCGCGGAATTGTTTTTTCAGGGTCTTCACTTTCTCCTGCTGCAACCCCGATCAGCTCAGTTCCCTGAAACGCAAAGTTCACGGTAATCATCGTAATCAGCATTGCCTTTATGCCGTTCGGAAATAACCCGTCTTCATAAAAATGTGTCAGAAACGGCGCCTGCTCTCCGCCCTTCAGGTTAATCAGGCCAAACATGGCAGCTCCGCCGAGAATAATAAATAAAAGGATAATCAAGATTTTAATCCCGGAAAACCAAAATTCAGATTCTGCAAAGGCTTTCGCGGTTATCGCATTTAGTAAAAACATCAGTGCCGCAAATACAAGACACCAAATCCAGACCTCCACATGCGGAAACCAACGCTGCATCAGCTGTCCCGCTGATAAGAATTCAATTGCGCATGTAACTGCCCAGCCGAGCCAGTACAGCCAGCCGAACGCAAACCCGAAGGCCGGGCTGATAAATTTTGTCGCATAGGTCTGAAAGGACCCCGACACAGGAAAGGCGACCGCCAGCTCCCCTAAGCAAAGCATGGTCAAAAACATGATAAAGCCGCCCACTAAATAGGACAGAACCGCGCCGAGCGGTCCCGCCTGGTTAATGGTAAATCCGGTTCCAAGGAAGAAACCGGTTCCGATCACTCCGCCCAATGAAATCATGAACAAGTGGCGTGATTTCATTGTCCGCTGGAGCTGATTTCCGTTATCTTGGTTTGTATTCACATTCTGCACCCCTTCAGCAACTTGTATTGGATCTAAGCTGGAACATCTACATGGTGCATATCCCAGTTTGCTGTCCAAAGAGTCTCTATCTATTTAATATAAAATTCACTTCTTCTCATAAAGATACATTATACTAAAATACTGTAGCTGAGCAAATAGGGAGTGCTTATTTTTCTGTTGTAAATTTATACAAACGAAGTGAATATCCCGCCATGGTGCGGAATTATGCGTTTTGCAGCACGTGCTTAATTTTCTCTATCGCCCAATCTAAATCCTTTTTGGAAATGATTAATGGCGGTGCAAAACGAATGACTGTATCATGCGTTTCCTTGCATAAAAGCCCTTCTTCCTTCAAACGCTCACAATAAGGGCGTGCGGCTTCTGTCAATTCCACACCGATAAACAGCCCTCTGCCGCGGACTTCTTTAATGATAGGGTTGTCAATGCTCTCAAGTTCGCTTTTAAAGTATTCGCCAAGCTCAAGAGAACGATCCGCCAGCTTTTCATCCTCCAGCACTTCCAATGAGGCGATAGACACTGCACAGGCAAGCGGGTTTCCGCCAAATGTGGAGCCGTGTGAGCCAGGGTTAAACACGCCTAAGATCTCGCGGTCCGCCGCAATGCAGGAGATCGGGAATACACCGCCGCCTAGCGCTTTACCCAAGATGTACATATCCGGAACAATGCCGTCCCAGTCACAGGCAAACGTCTTGCCTGTACGTCCAAGACCCGTCTGAATTTCATCAGCAATAAACAGAACATTCTCTTCCTTACAAATCGACGCCGCTTCCTGCAAAAACCCTACAGGCGGAATGACAATGCCCGCTTCGCCTTGAATCGGTTCGAACAAGAATGCCGCTGTATTCGGCGTAATCGCCTGACGAAGCGCTTCCGCATCTCCGTACGGAATTAATTTGATTCCCGGAAGCATCGGGCCGAATCCTCTTTTATATTCCTCTTCAGAAGAAAGAGATACCGCCAGCATCGTCCGGCCGTGGAAGTTCCCGACACATGCGATAATTTCCGCTTGATTGTCGGCTACGCCTTTCACTTCATAAGCCCAGCGTCTTGCCGCTTTCACCGCAGATTCAACCGCTTCAGCTCCTGTATTCATCGGCAGAATCATCTCTTTGCCCGTTAGTTTAGCTGTTTTTTCGTAAAAAGGCCCAAGCTGATCGTTGTGAAACGCGCGTGATGTGAGGGTGATTTTATCAGCCTGATCCTTCAATGCCTGAATAATTTTCGGGTGTCTGTGACCCTGGTTTACCGCAGAATAAGCACTCAGCATATCCATATATTCATTGCCTTCCGGGTCCTTTACCCAAGCACCCAGCGCTTCAGAAATGACAATCGGGAGCGGGTGGTAATTGTTGGCTCCATAATGAGACGTCTGATCAATAATTTCTTTGGATTTAGATAAAGCTGGCATATTTGAATTCCCCCTTGTTTTCTGTTTCAACATGTTATCCTGCTTTCCCTTTTTATAAATGCAAGTTCTGTGCCAAATCAAGATTTCGTGTGTTTTCTACAAATTTCGTGGACAAGGTGCAAAAACATTCAGATATTTCGAGCAAAAATTTTAGCAAGTGCAAAATTCTTTTGCATATCCTCTCCATTCTTTTATAAAATAGAAGCAATATTAAGAAAATAATTGAGGGAGGTTCATACAGTGGTCAAAGACAGCGAGTTCCTCACGTTAGTGTTTCAAAGCATTTTGGATGAAATCGATGTTGGCCTGCACGTGGTAGACGAGCACGGAAACACGATCGTTTATAACAATAAAATGATGCAAATTGAAGATATGGAGAAGCATGACGTCCTGAATAAAAACCTGATGGATGTGTTTATGTTTTCAAAACAGCAGGACAGCACGCTTGTACAGGCCCTTCAGGAAGGCAAAACGATTAAAAACGTCAAACAGAGCTATTTCAATAATAAAGGGCAGGAAATTACGACGATTAATCATACATATCCCATCGTCAAGGACGGCAAGATCAGGGGCGCAGTCGAAATTGCCAAGGATGTGACAAAGCTTGAACGGCTGATCAGGGAGAATATGAACAAAAAAGGTAACACAACCTATACGTTTGACAGCATTCTCGGCACCAGTCCGGCCATTCAAGACGTCATCGAAAACGCCAAGCGGGCAACGCGGACGTCATCATCTGTCCTTCTCGCAGGCGAAACCGGCACTGGAAAAGAGCTGTTTGCGCAAAGTATCCACAACGGCAGCGATCGTTCAGGAGGCCCGTTTATTTCACAAAACTGCGCGGCACTGCCAGACAGCCTTGTGGAAAGCATTTTGTTTGGAACGAAAAAAGGCGCGTTTACCGGCGCTGTAGACCAGCCCGGCCTGTTTGAACAAGCGCATGGCGGCACACTGCTGTTAGATGAAATCAACTCGCTGAATCTCAGTCTTCAGGCGAAGCTGCTGCGCGCCCTTCAAGAACGGAAAATCAGGCGCATTGGTTCGACAAAGGATACACCGATTGACGTGCGTATTATTGCCACGATGAACGAAGACCCGATTGATGCGATTGCGGGCGAACGAATGCGGAAGGACTTGTATTACAGGCTAAGCGTCGTGACGCTCATTATCCCGCCGCTTCGGGAACGAAAGGAAGACATTTTGCTTCTCGCGTCGGAGTTCATCCAGAAAAACAACCACCTGTTCCAAATGAATGTCGAACACATCAGCGAAGATGTGAAGCAATTTTTCCTATCCTACGACTGGCCGGGAAATATACGTGAGCTTGAGCATATGATCGAAGGCGCAATGAATTTCATGACGGACGAGCAAACGATTACGGCTTCTCATCTGCCCTATCAATACCGCATGAAAATCAAGCCGGCTGACATCCCGGAGCCTGAAACACCAAGACACCAGCCGGCCGCGGACTTAAAGGAAAAAATGGAGAGCTTCGAAAAATACGTGATTGAGAACGTGTTAAGAAAACACGGCCATAACATCTCGCAAGCTGCTCAGGAGCTTGGCATCAGCAGACAAAGCCTCCAATACAGGCTGAAGAAATTTTCTCAACCGACTGCCGAGTCATAACCCTATTCCGGCGCAGGAAGCCTGATCAGAAAAACAGTGCCTCTGCCGATTTCACTTTTTACTTCAATCGTCCCATTGTGGCTGTCGATAATCGACTTCGTAATGGCAAGCCCCAGTCCCGAACCTCCATATTTTCGGGAGCGGGATGGGTCTGCCCTGTAAAATCGGTCAAATAAATGCGGCAAATGCTCCGGTGCGATGCCTGTGCCGTTGTCCGCTATCATCAGCATAACGCCATCATGGTCTTTTTGCAGCGAGATGGTGATGGCGCCGGTTTTCTCATCTGTATACTGCACCGCGTTGTAAGCCATATTCAGAATGACCTGTTTCATTCTATCCTGGTCAAACACCGCTTCAGCATGATCCTCAAGCAGCAGCTGCAGTTTTCTTTCTTTCGCAAGCAGACTGAGCTGCGGCGAACAAATGCAAAGGTACAGTCAAGTCTTCTGCATTGAAGAAAGAGAACGGCATCTATGTGTACATCATTAAAATCACAGCCAGCAACCACACAGTACAAACCATTAAAGTCAATGCTGAAAACGGAAGCATTTGCAGTTAACAGGCATTGCCTGCTGTTTCACGTGTAACATCCATCTTGTATTTTTCTTCATATTCGATATATCCTTGTTCAACTGAACGGGCGTGACCCCCGTTCAGTTTTTTTGCATAAAAAACAGTCTGGCAACGGTGCCAGACTGTTTTTAACTAACTTCCTAATTGATCTGCGGAGGAAAGCTTGATGTCAACGGATTTTTCTTTACCGCTGCGGTAAAACTTCACCTTCACCCGGTCACCGACTTTTTTCTGATAAAGCCGTTTCCGCAGATCAACAATATCATTTACTTTGTATCCGTCAAATTCCGTGATGACATCCAGTTCCTTCAGCCCTGCTTTTCCGGCAGGTGAGAAGGCATCTACACCCATCACAACCGCTCCATTGGTGACATCCTTAGGAAGCTTCAATGTTTCATCCCAATGATAGCTTGCAATATCGCTTAGCGATTTCATCTCAATGCCAAGGAACGGACGTTTGACTTTGCCGTATTTCTCTAAATCCTCTATCACAGGGATCACAAGCTTAGACGGAATCGACAGGCCAATCCCTTCAACCGCCGATTCGGCAATTTTCATTGAATTGATACCAATGACTTTCCCATCCATATTTAACAAAGCGCCGCCGCTGTTCCCAGGGTTAATGGCCGCATCTGTTTGCAGGACTTCTGCGTTCCAGTCAGGCTGTCCGTCATCGTTTGAATCCACAGGAATTGCCCTCTCCGTACCCGAGATGACGCCCTGTGTGACAGAACCTGCAAACTCAAGGCCTAACGGGTTCCCGATTGCGATAACCGGCTCACCAGATTGGACTTTATCTGAATTACCGAAGTCGGCGACTGCTTTAATTTTATCGCTTTTCACCCGTAAAACGGCAAGATCCATCAGCTGGTCACTGCCGACAAGTTCAGCCGCTACACGCGAGCCGTCTTTCAAGCTGATTTCAATTTGGGAAGCGCCCTCGATGACATGATGGTTGGTCACGACATAAGCAGAGTTGTCATTTTTCTTATAGATGACGCCGGAGCCGCTCCCAGCCTCACCGCTCTCTCCCCAAATGTCTGATTTTTGGATGTTCACAACGCCGACAACGGCAGGCGACACATTGCTGACAATCTTGGTGACCGCATTGTTGACACTGACATTCACCGTCCTGATTGATTCCCGGCCATTGTTGTTGTTCTGCTGCTGATCTAAGGCACCCGTATCTAACCCTTCATTTGAAAAGTACGGCATGAGAAACGCCATTAATACGGCACCGACAATCACGCCAATCAGACTAGAAAGAAAATATCCTTTTTTGCTTCTCTTTGGCTGTTCAGGAGTAGTATGTTCTTCCTCACGATCGTAATCCACCATATTCCATCCTTTCCAAGAACGTTAATATGGTTATATTGTGGGTTAGAAGCTCCTATAATAGTCATGATTTACATAGAAAAATTATACAGCGCAAAGCGGAGTGGCCTTCTTCGGATCGGTATCATACAAATCAAATGTCTCACCCGTCACAAATCCTTTAGTAGCCAATGTCTGCTGCACAGACATTCTCGCCAGCTCCTTCATGTTGTTGTCCTGGCTCAAATGCGCCAGGTATATACGAGACGTCTCGTCGCCAATGACATCAGTCATCGCCAAGGCAGCATCTTCATTGGAAACGTGCCCGACGTCACTTAAAATCCGCCGCTTAATGCTCCATGGGTATCTTCCCATTTGCAGCATCCCAACATCGTGATTGCTTTCAAACACAAACACATTCGCTGAGCGGATGATACCTTTCATCCGGTCGCTGACATATCCCGTATCTGTCATTAATGCGAGCTTTCGGCCGTTATAATGGAATACATAAAACATCGGTTCCACCGCGTCGTGGGAGACGCCAAACGATTCGACATCAAGTCCGCCGAACGACTTTACCGTCTCCATCGGAAACACAAACTTTTGATCGGTGTCTATTTTGCCGATCTGATTCTCCATCGCTTTCCATGTCTTCTCATTCGCATAGATCGGAAGCTTGTACTTTCTGGCGACCACGCCGAGGCCCTTAATATGGTCACTATGCTCATGCGTCACAAAAATGCCGTCTACATCATCCAGCTTACGCCCGATTTGCGCCATTAGCCCGTCCATGGCTTTCCCGCTCAAACCGGCGTCCACCAAAAATGCGTGATCCTCTGTTTCAAGATAAAACGCATTTCCCGTACTCCCGCTCGCAAGTACGCTAAATTGCAAGCTCATGTCTGTCTCACTCCATTATTTTCATTGATCTGTATCTAAAATCGTACTCTCCAAAGCATTCACAGTAAAATACTCTTGTACTGTCTTTTTCTCGCCGTTCACTTTTTTATCGTACTCGACCGTAATTCTCCATACCGGCGCCAGCACCTGCGTACTTGTCAGCGGATATTGTGCAACGTAGCCGAATTTACAGCTCTTCACAGTGCTGTATTCTTTTAATTGATTTTGATAGTACAATAGCTCAACCGCATCCATTTCAGTAATTAAGCTTTCTTTCTGAATTTGCTTGAACGTCTCGAGCGTTGTCTGATCGTATGACACAACCTCGTTTTTAGCGTTTAAGTGCAGCACCACTTGTCCGATCATATTAGAAGAATTATCGGTCTTCTGGTATATATAATCGCCTTCATACGTTTGGAAGAAAATAATTTCTTTCTTCGATTTGTCAACCTTCCAAAGCTTATATTTTTCACCATCTTGGATTTTCGAAGAAACAAGTGCCTGGGCATCGTCCTCGATATTCTTCTTTGATAGGGCGATCGGATTCGTAAACTTCATTTTCAGGCTCGTTACTTTATGATCATCACTAGGCATGTCCATCAAAGGCTTTTGATCCTTGAGTGCCTCAATTTCCTCCTTGGTAAAGGCCTTTTGATTTGCTGTGATCCGGTAGCCTTCTATTGCATCCTTATTCAGGCCTTCATACGTGATATGGTCGGCTTTCATGTCATGCTCGACATCATTTTTAATGACTTCATATTCTTTGCTGGTAGCCTGCCATTTTTGAAAAAACTGATAGCCTAAGAATATATCTAAAATGAGGAAGGCAACGATGAAGATTGATTTTGTCTTATTCCACTCCACTGTTTGCCCCCTCCTTCGTCAATAAGTCCTTTGTAATAGGCACCATTTTTCCGTTTATTTTCATCGCCCAAACTGGTTCAAGCTCAACTAGAGGGTCATCATTGGTTGATGTTGATACCAATTGATAAGCAAGGAAGATCTGATCAATTTTGTCCATATCATATTTGGTTTGTTTAGAAAGCAGCATCTTCACTTCGCTGCCGCTCATCAGCTCTGTCTCGCTTGTTTTGATCGGATTCGTTCCGAGACTGTAATTCGGCCGCTTATAACTAAGAATATCATCGTTCGCCCATTGCACCGTAATCGCCGATGTCGCTCCGAACGGTTTGGCGGTGCTGTTAATGACCGGCATCTGATCCATAAAGATATAGAAGCTCAGCTGCTGGCTGTCATTGATATTGAAAAATTGATAATTATCCGTCCAGCTTCCCGTATCCTCTAGGTATTTTTGGCTCTTTTTGATTAACTCACCTGTTTGATAAGATGTGCTCTGGACTAAATTGCGCTGCTGGAATTGCACCTGGCGCTGGCTTAGATTCACATCTAAACGGCTGATCCCATCTGTCAGCACATTTCTGTTGTTGTAATTCGAATCTTCCCTTACAATGCTCGGATCGCTGAACAAAGCCTGCTTAAAGGTGTTTGTTTTAATCGATTCTGTGACAAACTCTTTTTTGTCCATCGTAAGCGGTTTGTTCGGCAGCAGGAACTCTTTCTTTGAGCCGATTGAGAACAAACTGTACGCCGGCATGTTTGATTGCCTGTTTTTCAAGTCGTTCATAATGTTCCGGTAGTTTGCCGATTCAACGGTCACTTCCAGAATGAGCTGTTTGCTGTAAGACACCAAATAAATTTTCTTGTTCGCTTTTGTTTCATTGAACGGAATCAGAATATGATCAAACGAACTGTATTCAAACGATTGATTGGACCATTTAAACAGCGTTTGGAAAATATCAATCGGAATCGTGTCATTGAATTGCAAATCAAGCTTCGCTTCATAACCGCCTATTCCATAAAACCAGCTCTTGAATCCAACCTTGTCATACTGATCAGAAATATCTTTAATTCCTTTTACATCCCAATGCGGCAAGTCAGACCAGACTTCTTCATAGAGGGTTTCATCACCCACTTTGTAATGAGCGCCGTCATCATGGATAAACATGTCCCTCGGCCTTACCGTTTCAGACAACTTTTGGGTGTTTTTTTCGATTTTATGTTTCTCACGCACAGTAGACTCTGTTGATGATGAGCCTTCAGAAAAGTTTGGCTGGAACGTCCATATCCCCCACGTAAACACAAGACTGATGATGACGAGTACCGTAAGTAATATCGTTTTTATATTTTCACGCTTCATCCCAATCATCCTCTTGTTCCTCTTTATATGGAAGAGTAAATGTAATCGTCGTGCCTTTTCCTTCTATGCTGTCCGCCCAAATATCTCCGCCGTGCGCCTGAACCATTTCCCTGGCAATCGCCAATCCCAGACCGGTGCCGCCGAGCTTTCTCGTTCTCGCTTTATCAACCCTGTAGAAGCGGTCAAAGACTTTTTCGACATCCTTTTTCGGAATTCCAATCCCTTCATCCTTGACGCTGATATAGAGGAGTTCTTCCTCTTCATTGACATCAATTGAGAATGTGACATGTCCGCCTTCCGGTGAGTATTTTAAAGCGTTGGAAATAATATTATCGAGTACCTGCGTAATTTTATCCTGGTCAATCTCGACGTACAGATTTCTGTCCGGCAGATTTCTGATAAATTCCACATGCTGCTCTTTTGTCATTTCAAAACGGTCAATAATAAGCGACATAAACCGGACAATCTGAATCCATTCCCGATTAAATTGATAATCCTTGCTGTCAAATTTCGAAAGCTGAAGCAGATCATTGACAAGCCGGATCATACGCTCTGTTTCATTTTGCGTCACCATTAAGAAACGCGGGGCAATATCTTTATTTTCCCACGCACCTTCAGCTAACGCCTCTAAATAACTGCGCATTGTCGTGAGCGGCGTCCGCAGCTCGTGTGATACATTCGCAACGAATTCTCTGCGTTCCTGATCCATTTTCTCTTGCTCGGTTACATCGTAAATGACAGCGATTAAACCATCGATTTTGCCATGTTCCCTTTGGATCACAGAGAAATTCACGCGAAGCACCGTTAGTTGATCATCGCGCTCAATCTCAAGCAGCATAGAATCCTGCTGCTCCACTAAATCTTCAAATGTATAATTCTCTTGAATCCCCAGCAAGCTCGTAATCGGCATTTCTAAGGCTGTTTCACGTGAAACGTTCAACAGCTCCAGCGCCGGGCTGTTTAAGAGAATAATCGCTCCGTTTCGGTTTGTGGCGATAACGCCGTCTGTCATATAGGCAATAACGGAGGCAAGCTTTCTGCGCTCTCCTTCTGTCATCGCCTGGGCATCTTCAAGCTCTCTCGTTAAGTGATTAAACGTAGTGGCGAGCTGCCCAATTTCATCATGCCCGTACTTTTTAACCTTCCTCGAGAAATTCCCTTTCGCAAGCTCCATCGCCTGCTTTCTCATATCCGAAAGCGGATGGGTAATGGTTCTTGCCAGAAAAATACCGAGAAGGGCCGTCAAAACAAGTGCCAAACCTGTGCCGGATGCCAGTATCGTATTGATCGTCTTCATTTGGTTAAAGACATCTTCCATACTCGCGACAACATAGATCGCGCCGACAACCTCTTGGTTTTCAGTCATGACGGGCTTCGCGGAAATGAGAACTCTGATTTTGCTTTTCGGGTCATAATACTTTCTTAAATACGATTGTTTAGTAGAAAAAATTCTTTTAAAGATCAGATCGGTCGTTTGTTTCCCTGCCACTTCCTCACCATACGGCTTTGAAGAACCGACCACCTCATAGCTCTTATCTACAAAACTAATTTCCCGAACCTCATCACTTTTCGTGAAGTCATTCAAAATACGGCTGACGTCATCCTTGATAACAGTGCTGTCGTTATCACTTTTATATTCTTGTTCGATATAGTAAGAAAGGTTGTCGATTCGCTGATTCAACGATTGTTCATACGAGCTGATCAGCGACTTCTCTACCTGATTGACAAAATACACACCAATGATTTGCATTGCAATGATAATCAAAAGCACATAAATCAAGGTAATCTTAAATTGGATCGACCGAAAAAAACCAACCTTATTCATAGGGGCATTAGTCCTGTTCTGGGTTTCTCAAGTAATAACCTACGCCGCGGCGTGTGACAATCCAATTTGGATGGCTCGGGTTGTCCTCGATTTTTTCACGAAGCCGGCGGACTGTTACATCAACCGTTCTGACATCGCCGAAGTAATCATAGCCCCAAACAGTTTGAAGCAAATGTTCACGGGTCATCACTTGTCCGATATGTTTTGCTAAATAATGAAGCAATTCGAACTCACGATGAGTCAACTCAATTGTTTCATCTCTTTTTGATACGACGTACGCGTCAGGGAAGATGACGAGAGAGCCGATATGAATCTCGTTAGAGGACGGCTCTTCCTCCGCCGGCGCTGTTGTCAGCTGGCGGCGCAGGTTCGCTTTTACACGTGCCAGGAGCTCGCGTGTGCTGAAAGGTTTTGTGACATAGTCATCAGCACCGATTTCAAGCCCGATGACCTTGTCAATTTCTGAATCCTTAGCCGTCAGCATAATGATCGGCATATCGTATTTCTTTCTGACTTCACGGCACACTTCAACACCGTCTTTATTAGGAAGCATGATATCTAAAAGAATTAAATCAGGCTGAAGCTCTTCTACCATTTCAACGGCTTCGTTTCCGTCGTGGGCACAGTGCACTTCATAGCCTTCTTTTCTTAAGTTAAATTCCAATATATCTGCAATCGGTTTTTCATCATCTACTACAAGGATCTTTTTATCCATCATTTTGATTTTCCTCCTGCCGAATAACTTCATTTCATCTATATAACATTCGTTTCATCATTTATGGCCCATGTAAACAATGGGTCCTTGTCTATTATAACGGTTTAAGGTCAAAAGATAAAAAAAATAAAGGTTTGGAAAAAAACACATATTTCACCTTTATCCGCCCATTGTTTATCTTTTGTCATGCTGGTCAACTTTTTTTAAAATAGTTAACTTTACTGAAACCTCTCCTCACCGGAGTGCGTCTTTATCAATGACGTCTTCTTCTTTGAACCGGCCGCAGGGCCGGTTCTCCCTTTTTCTTCTATTATAACACTCCTCATGTTTGCCTTTTTCCTAAAAGAAAAAACGCACCTACGATTGCAGATGCGTTTGGTAAGTGGCTCGGGACGGAATCGAACCGCCGACACACGGATTTTCAGTCCGTTGCTCTACCAACTGAGCTACCGAGCCAAATGTTTTATTTTTCTCTACTAAGTAAAGTAAAATGGCGGTCCGGACGGGACTCGAACCCGCGACCTCCTGCGTGACAGGCAGGCATTCTAACCAACTGAACTACCGGACCTTACAGTAATTTGCCGCGAGAGCTGTCGTGTCAGCCCTCGCAGACAAATAAGGAATTTAGCAATAACGCTAAAGTAAATCAATGACCCGTACGGGATTCGAACCCGTGTTACCGCCGTGAAAGGGCGGTGTCTTAACCGCTTGACCAACGGGCCTTCACGAAATGGTGAGCCATGAAGGACTCGAACCTTCGACCCTCTGATTAAAAGTCAGATGCTCTACCAACTGAGCTAATGGCTCTTAAGATGTCGGAATTTCCATAGAGCAAACGACTTGGAACAAGTTCTATCTTGTACTCTATTAAGCAGTTTCCGTAACAACGAGATTTATAATATCACGAACAAATAGAAGTGGCAATAACTTTTTTGGTTTTTTTTCATATTTTTTTCTCAGACCAACTTATATGCGGCTTTCAAACAAAAAATAAGCCCCTGAATTAGGGGCTTATAAGCAAATTCTATTTAGTTCGCACGGTACACGCTGCGAAGGACATTTGTCTGTGAACGGTCTGGACCGACAGAGAAAATAGAAAGCGGAATGCCTGTCAGCTGAGACACGCGCTCAAGATAGTGACGCGCGTTTTCCGGAAGCTCGCTCAAGCTTTTCGCGCCTGTGATATCCTCAGTCCATCCTGGCATTTCTTCATATACCGGCTCACATTCCGCAAGTGCTTTAAGACTTGCTGGGAATTCTTCAATGATCTCGCCTTTGTAGCGGTACGCCACACAGATTTTCAGCGTTTCAATTCCTGTTAAAACGTCGATTGAGTTCAGAGAAAGATCCGTAATTCCGCTCACACGGCGGGCGTGGCGGACAACAACGCTGTCAAACCAGCCGACACGGCGCGGACGGCCTGTTGTTGTTCCATACTCGCGGCCGACTTCACGGATTTGATCGCCGATTTCATCTTTCAGCTCAGTCGGGAAAGGACCGTCGCCGACACGAGTCGTATATGCTTTTGATACACCGACAACGTGCTGAATTTTGGTCGGGCCGACACCGGAACCGATCGTGACACCGCCGGCAACCGGGTTAGATGATGTAACAAACGGGTATGTTCCTTGATCGATATCAAGCATAACCCCTTGCGCGCCTTCAAACAATACACGGCGCCCTTCATCAAGAGCATCATTTAAGACAACAGATGTATCGCAAACATATTTTTTAATCTGCTGGCCGTACTCATAATATTCGTCTAAGATATCCTCAATTTTAAACCCTTCTGTCTCGTACATTTTCTCAAGCAGACGGTTTTTTTCTTCAAGATTGCGCTCAAGCTTTTCTGCAAACGCGTCACGGTCTAACAGATCCGCAATGCGAATTCCGATGCGGGCTGCTTTATCCATATAAGCAGGGCCGATTCCTTTTTTCGTTGTGCCGATCTTGTTAGCCCCTTTTCGCTCTTCTTCCACTTCATCCAATTTCAAATGATACGGCAGAATGACGTGAGCTCTGTTGCTGATTCTCAGGTTGTCTGTACTGACGTTGCGCTCATGAAGATACGCAAGCTCTGTGACTAATGCTTTTGGATCTACAACCATTCCGTTTCCGATCACACACGTTTTATCCTTATAGAAAATTCCAGACGGGATCAAGTGAAGCTTGTATGTGACTCCGTCAAACTTGATTGTATGCCCTGCGTTATTTCCGCCTTGATAACGGGCGATCACTTCTGCATTTTCTGATAGGAAATCTGTAATTTTACCTTTTCCTTCATCGCCCCATTGCGTACCTACTACAACTACTGAAGACATGTCCGTGCACCTCCGTTAACCTTTCAAAACGATTCTATTCAAACAAATCAAGTTTATCAGTGAAGAAACAGAAAGTCAATTGTAAATCCGAACATTAAATTAATGTAAATCTATATTCGTTCGCTTCCATTCATTTTATAAGCGTTTTCTCATCGCTTCGCTATAAAAAGCTTGTGAAACTTTTGTCCTTTAGCACGAAAAAGAGTTGCTAGCCGGATATCCCTTTTGTATTCATAAAAACGACTCGCCAGCCGTCCGGATCCTCTATCGTCACGCCTCCATGGCTCCAGTACGTGTTCTCAGATTCAACCTCTTGATAGCCCATGCGTTTTAGCTTTGAAGTGATCGCTGTCAGTTCATCTGCATTCGGCACATAAAAAACGAGGAGACTGTCGGGATGGGGAACGGGAGCAGTACTTTCCCCCTCATACTGGGTGAATTCCAAATGATAATCGGCATGAGGGAGACCGAACATGACACCGTCATACCCGTTATGCTGCGAAAATTCTCCAATTCGTTTCAAGCCCAGTCCCTCTTCGTAAAAACGAATGATCTTATTGAGCTGGCCTGTAGGCCGCGCAATCCGGATTTGCGCTGCGTTAAATAATGAAAAAGGGTTTCCCATGTTACCATCTCCTTTTTGCACCATTTTATTAAAACGCTTTCAAATTTACTTCCGCCGAGCGAACGGTATTTTTTCCATCTTTCGAATGAAAAAACCCCAAGATCAGCTCTTGGGGTTTATGCGCCGGGCGGAACACCTGCGTCATCAAAACGCCGTTCCAGGTTGACGAATTTATTGTATTCTTTTACGAACGCAAGAGACACTGTTCCTACCGGGCCGTTACGCTGTTTGGCAATAATGATTTCGATAATATTTTTATTCTCGGTTTCTTTGTCATAGTAGTCATCACGATACAGGAACGCGACAATATCCGCGTCCTGCTCGATACTTCCTGATTCCCGGATATCAGACATCATCGGACGCTTATCCTGACGCTGCTCAACACCCCGGGAAAGCTGAGAAAGCGCGATAACAGGGACTTGCAGCTCCCTGGCGATCGCCTTCAGTTCACGGGAAATTTCTGATACTTCCTGCTGACGGTTATCCTTTGAGCGTCCGCTTCCCTGAATCAATTGCAGGTAGTCGATCAAAATCATGCCGAGACCGCTTTCCTGCTTCAAGCGGCGGCACTTGGCTCGGATTTCACTCACGCGGATACCCGGTGTATCATCGATGTAAATCCCGCTGTTTGACAGGCTTCCCATCGCCATCGTCAGCTTGCCCCAATCCTCTTCCGTCAGGTTACCGGTACGAAGATTTTGGGCATTGATGTTTCCTTCGGCACAGAGCATACGCATAACGAGCTGCTCTGCACCCATCTCAAGACTGAAAATCGCTACGCTTTCGTCGGTCTTGGTCGCCACGTTTTGTGCGATATTCAGGGCAAAGGCCGTTTTCCCCACTGACGGACGGGCAGCCACAATGATCAAGTCGTTGCGCTGGAACCCGGCAGTCATCCGATCAAGCTCTGTAAACCCTGTCGGAATTCCCGTAATATCGCCTTTTCGATTGTGAAGCTGTTCGATATTGTCATAGGTTTGGACAAGGACGTCCTTAATATTTTGGAAGGCACTCGTGTTTTTGCGCTGCGCCACTTCCATAATCGTTTTTTCAGCTTCACTGAGTAAATCCTCGACCTCATCCTCACGGGTATACCCGTCTTGAGCGATGGTTGTCGCTGTTCTGATTAATCGGCGAAGAATTGATTTTTCCTCTACGATTTTCGCGTAATATTCTATGTTAGCCGCTGTCGGCACCGAGTTTGCGATATCTGTCAGATACGAAATGCCACCCACTTCTTCCAGCAGGTCTGTATTCGCAAGCTCTGACGTTACCGTCACTAGATCAACCGGTTCACCTCGGTCACCGAGCACTAGCATCGCATTATAGATTTTTTGGTGGGACATTCTATAGAAATCATCTGGAATCAATACTTCTGAAGCCAGTGTTAAAGCAGACGGCTGCAAAAAAATAGCGCCTAACACGGCTTGTTCGGCTTCTATATTTTGCGGAGGAAGCCGATCATTCAGAACGTCTGTCATGCTAAGCACCGTCCTCTCATTAAAAAATCTCCAAACTCCATTCTACCATTTCTGCAGAAAAAAAATAGAAAAATTGTCTATTTCCTGTTTTTTTCAGCTAGCCGATTGGATCGTTTCGGACAGTAACTAGGCGGGAAAAATGCAATAAAACTTGAGGGAGGAATGAATGATGATGAAAAAATATGCAGTTACACCTAATGTTGATGCGGACGGCTGGTTTATTAAGGTGGAGAATGTGGCGCCGACAGCTTTGTATACATCTAAAGACGCCGCAATTGAAAAAGCCAAACAGGTGGCAGAAGAAAACAGTCCAGCAAAGCTTGTGATTTATGACCAGTTTAAAAATGTGGAAGAAGAATACTCATTTTAACGAATGAAACCCTTCGCTGCAGCGGGGGGTTTTTGGCGGATCGGCTTATTTCATCCATTGGAAGCTTGTGTGCATCATCAGATCCGCCGCTTTTTGATACAGATCCCACTCCTCGAACGAAGCAAATTTCCCCATCAGCTCCTGAAGTTTCAGCCTCACAGCTATATACTCCTCAAAGGTGACAGCTTTCTCAGTTTCTTTCTGATGCTCAGTCAGCATTTGTTTTAATAATGACAGCGGTGCGTGCATAAGAACCCTCCTTTCCTCTTTTATAACGGGCATTTACGGATTGCTCCATTCCTTTGTGACATCTTCTTACATTTCACATCTGATTCTTGTACAATGGACAGAAGAGAGGAGGGATCTTTTGTGAGACCTTTGCAAATTTCTGCTGAAACTGCCCAAAAGCTTGCAGAGTCCTTGAATCTGCCGCTTGAACAGATCATGCATATGCCTCAGCATATTCTGCTTGCCAAAATGGCTGAATTGCAAAAAGAGGACAAATCATAGCCTTCATTCACATACTTGCTTACCTGTTTCGGGATAATATGATGTATATGTTAGAAAAAAGGAGTAACTGCTTTGCCACATCCACAAAATAAAAAAATCCAATCGTTTTGGCTGATCGCCGGCATTATCTTTATCGCGTTTAACTTACGGCCCGCGATTACTTCAGTCGGTCCGGTCATCAGCTCTATCCGGGCAGAGCTGCACATGTCCAATGGGGCAGCCGGTTTTTTGACAGCACTGCCGCTGCTTTCGTTTGCAGTTCTTTCTCCGCTTGCGCCTAAGCTCGGACAGCGCCTCGGAAATGAGCGAACCTTATGGCTTGGTCTCCTGATACTGTTTATCGGCGTTTTGATTCGTTCTGCCGGCTACACTGCCGCTTTGTTTTTCGGAACGGCACTCATCGGAGTTGGAATTGCGATCGGAAACGTTCTGTTGCCAAGCTTAATCAAACACAAATACCCTGAAAAGTCAGGAATCATGATCAGCCTGTATACGACATCAATGAATATATTCGCTGCTTTGGCATCGGGGGTCAGCGTACCCCTGGCCGCACAAATGGGAGGCGGCTGGAAGCAAGCCTTTCTCTTATGGGGCGGGCTGGCGTTACTTGCATTGCTGATCTGGATACCTCAGCTGCGCCACCGGGATACAGCAAACAAGGCGGTGAAGCTTCAAAACAGTTCCATTTGGGCTTCCAAAATGGCATGGTTTGTCACCATCTTTATGGGACTGCAATCATTTTTATTTTACAGCAGCATCGCTTGGTTTCCTGAAATTCTCCGTTCACACGGGATTGATACATCAACAGCCGGATGGATGGTGTCACTCATGCAATTTGCGAGTCTGCCTTCCACTTTTCTGACACCGGTTTTAGCTGACCGTGTGAAACAGCAGCGCGTTATCGTTGCGGCGCTGGCCGCAGTCTATCTGATCGGCCTATGCGGATTATTAGCGGGCGGCAGCCATACAATGCTTGCCATCTGGATGGTGATTATCGGTATCGGACAAGGCTCCAGCATTAGTTTGGCACTCGCTCTTATCGGTCTCCGCAGTGAAAATGCACAGCAGGCAGCTGCGCTGTCAGGCATGTCTCAGTCATTCGGCTACCTGCTTGCAGCCGTCGGTCCAATCTTTGTCGGCTATCTCTTTGACCAGACACATTCATGGACAACACCGATTGTGCTTCTTATTGCTGCCCTGATCGTAATGGGAGCAGCCGGACTGGGAGCCGGACGAGATCGATACATTCTTCAGTCAGCGAAACAAAGAAACTCAGCATAAAAAGCGGGGAAGATATCTCCGCTTTTTTCTTTGAAATTCTTCGAATATTTATGGTTTATTCATAAGTTTTTCATATTTGTTTTTTACAATTAAACACCATAAAGAGGTGAAAAACGATGAAAACCAACCGATTCGACGTAGTCCTTATTCTCATTTTGCTTACAGCGGCTTTTCTGAATGCGTATAACATTTGGCAGGATGACACAGCGAACCAATACTATTTGGCGGCTGTGAAAAGCATGACGCAAAGCTTCCACAATTTCTTTTATGCGTCATTTGACCCTTCTGGATTTGTGACAGTAGATAAGCCGCCTGTTGTGTTATGGATTCAAACGATTTTCGCACTGATTCTCGGCGTTCACACATGGAGTGTAATCATTCCCCAGGCTCTCGCTGGAGTTGGATCTGTATTCCTTCTCTACAGAATGATCAAACCGACTTTTGGAATTGGAGCGGCCCGCATTGCCGCACTTGTCATGACACTGACGCCTATCGCAGTAGCCGTCAGCCGGACAAACAATATTGACAGCATGCTTGTCTTTACCTTATTGCTCGGTTCAGCTTGCCTGCTTCGGGCCGTGAAACAAGGCAAGCTGGTTTGGCTGCTGACGGCATTTGCCCTGATAGGACTCGCCTTTAATATGAAGATGATGCAAGCGTTTATGGTATTGCCTGCATTTGTGTTATTCTACCTGATTGCATTTCAGGTTTCTCTGAAGAAAAAAATCGGGTCTCTGATTCTGTCTCTTGTCCTTCTGACAGGCCTTTCCCTCTCATGGGCGGTTGTGGTGGATTCGACCTCATCCTCCAGCCGGCCTTATGTAGGAAGCAGCCAGACCAACTCAGTGTTAGAACTGGCCTTCGGCTACAACGGCACAGAGCGGCTGCTTGGACAAACCACCGGCCTTGCAAGGAGTGATATGAATGCCGCTGGCGGCCGTAATATGCAGAATAATAGCACCATGCAACCGCCAAACAGCAACGGATCATCTTCTGCCGGAAACAGCAAGTCTGACGGAAGTGCCGCCAATCAAAACGGCAATCAATCATTCGGAAACAATTCACAGGGGCCTCAGCCGCCTAGCGGACAAAACGGCGCTTTAAATGGAGACGGAGGCACACCTCCAACAGGCAACGGAACTGGAAACGGCGGGCCTGGCGGCGGAAATGGAGGACCTGGCGGTAGCGGCGGAAAAAGCATGAATATGTTCGGCACCGGCGATGCAGGACCGCTTCGTCTCTTCCAATCGGCACTTTCCGGCCAAATCAGCTGGATGCTTCCATTCGCATTGATCGGATTGCTGGGCGGAATCGTCAGCTGGTACCGTGATCGCCGCGGACAGGCTGCTGAAATGAAAGAAACGCTATTCTGGACGGCATGGCTCGTTCCGGTCGCTGGTTTCTTCAGCGTTGCAGGATTCTTCCACCAGTATTATTTAATTATGCTGGCACCTCCGATTGCCGCACTTTCCGGTATCGGATGGTACACAATGTACCGTTTATACAAAAACAATAAAGACTGGGCCAGCTGTCTTCTGCCGGCAGCCGTTCTAATCACAGCCGCGTTCCAGGTTTATATTTTGAGCGCTTATACAAGCCAAATCGGCAGTGTATGGATGTACGTACTGGGACTCTTAGGATTCGTTATCACCCTTGCGCTTCTGATGCTTAAACGCAGCCATCCATTCAGTAAGCAGCTGACGATCATCAGCTTATGTGTTCTGCTGCTCACACCAATCTACTGGTCAGCAACGCCGCTTCTATACGGAGGCAACAGCGTCCTTCCTGAATCCGGCCCGCAGCTTAAAAGCTCGGCAAACGGCGGAAATATGTTCTCTTCAGAGGTCGACACCGGACTCCTGTCCTATCTGAGAAAGCATAATACCGGCGAAGAGTATCTATTTGCTACTTTGACAACCGTAACGGCTGCGCCATACATCATTAATGAAAATGAATCTGTTATGGCAATGGGCGGATTTAACGGCACAGATCCAATTCTGACTGTGTCCGAACTGAAAAAACTGGTCAAAGAAGGCAAAGTAAAATACTTCCTTCTGTCAGGAAATAACTCAGGCAACAGCGAACTTGTTTCCTGGATTAAGAAAAACGGAAAAGAAATAACATCTGACGAATATAGCAGTTCTTCCAGCAGCACAAACAGCAGCCTGCAAGGCATGAGAGGAGGACCTGGCGGAGAAAGCCAGCAAACTCTTTATCTCGTGGAATAAAAAAAGAGGCTTGGATTGCTCCAAGCCTCTTTTCTATTAAACTTCTTCTTTCACATGTACCTTTAACACAGCCTGCACCTCAGGATGCAGCTTCACAGGCACGTTTGTATATCCTAATGCACGAATGCCGTCCGGCAGTTCAAGCTTCCGCTTATCTACTTTAATCTTATGGTCTTTTTGGAGCTGCTCAGTAATTTGCTTGCTTGTCACAGAACCAAATAAACGGCCGCCTTCCCCTGATTTCGCGCTGAGCTCAACTGTCAGTTTTTCTAATGTTTCTTTTAAGCTCTTTGCTTGCTCAAGCTCGGCAATAGCTTCTTTTTTCTCTTTTTGTTTTTGTCCGTTCAGCGCGCTGATGTTTGACGCGTTCGCTTCAACCGCGAGGCCTTTTTTAATTAGAAAGTTATGCGCATAACCGTCTGCTACGTTTTTGACTTCGCCTTTTTTTCCTTTTCCTTTTACATCTTGTAAGAAAATAACCTTCATCTCTGTACGCCTCCCTCAAAATACTCATCTATGGCGTGCTTCAGCCGTTCCAGCGCTTCAGAAACTGAAATGCCGGACAACTGAGTCGCCGCATTTGTTAAATGCCCTCCGCCTTCCAGCGCCTCCATGATGATCTGAACATTGACCTCGCCAAGTGACCGCGCACTGATACAAACGGTTTGTTCATCCCGTCTCGCCACCGCAAATGAAGCCTCAACTTCACTCATCGACAGCAGCGAATCGGCCGCCTGCGCAATCAGCACTTGATCGAAGTATTCCTCCTCATTTTCAGGAAGAGAAGCAATCGCAATGTTCTCTTTATAGAGGGCTGTATGCTGGATCAGCTTCGCCCGTTTAATATAGGAATCAACGGTTTCTTTCAGGAACTTCTGCACAAGCACCGTGTCGGCGCCTTTTGCCCTTAAATAAGAAGCCGCATCAAAAGTCCGCGAGCCCGTGCGGAGAGAAAAGCTCTTTGTATCCACTATTATACCAGCTAATAGGGCTGTTGCTTCAATCATATTGATTTTTAAGCGCTTCGGCTGATATTCAAGCAGTTCTGTCACCAATTCCGCTGTCGAAGAAGCGTACGGCTCCATATAAACGAGCAGCGGGTCTCTGATAAACTCCTCACCCCTGCGGTGATGGTCGATGACCACGATATGTTCAATTTTATTGACCAGCCGTTCCTCCATAACAAGTGACGGTTTATGTGTATCAACGATCACAAGCAGCGTGTCATCATTGGAGATTTCCATCGCTTCTTCAGGCGTAATAAACCTTGACCACAGCTCTTCATATTTTTTGATTTCCTCAATTAAACGCTGCACACTTGATCCGATTTGATTTGGATCAATGACGATAAAACCATCTTTGTTATTTGCCTGAGCCACCTTTAAAATCCCGATCGCTGCGCCGATAGAATCCATGTCAGGGAATTTATGCCCCATGATAATCACATTGCTGCTTTCAGAGACGATTTCCTTTAAGGCATGAGAAATGACGCGGGCCCGCACCCTTGTTCGTTTCTCCATCGGGTTTGTTTTACCTCCGTAAAACTTCACCTTGCCGTTCGGCAGCTTAATGGCTACTTGGTCTCCGCCGCGCCCCAACGCTAAGTCCAAGCTGGATTGCGCCAAATCGCCAAGTTCTTTCAGCGAGGAGACTGAAGCCCCGACACCAACGCTTAACGTCAGTGCTACACCGTCATATGAGGTTTTTTCCCGCACCTCATCTAGAATCGAAAACTTCGAATTTTCGAGTTCAGTTAAGATGTGTTCATTAAGTACAGCAATAAAGCGTTCTGAAGACGTCCTTTTCAGGAAGATCCCGTACTCCTGCGCCCAGGCGTTCAGCAAAGATGTTACCTGGCTGTTCATCGTGCTTCTCGTCTGGTCATCCAATCCTTGGGTCACATCATCATAGTTATCAAGGAAAATATACGCCAGCACGGTTCTTTCGTTTTCGTATAGCTTTTCAATCTGGATTTGTTCCGTTACATCAAAGAAATACAGCAGGCGCTCATCCCGTTTGATGACAACCTTAAACTTACGGTCATTCAATGTAACCGTTTCCGATTCCACCTCTTGTTTGATGAGCGGCACAACCGACTCACAAGTATCGTAAAGGGACCTCCCCACTAATGTGCTTTCATTAAAGCAAGAAGAAAGAAACGGATTTGCCCATTCTATATAATATTGGTCATTAAAAAGCATGATGCCGATCGGCATTTCCATCAATGCCTCTTCACCGACTTTTTTCAACCTGTAGGATAACGTAGAAATATAAGCATCAATCTCTTTTCGAATAAGAGAATCAGCACGTTTAATAAAAAACAAAATAACTGCGAGCAGCAGTACTTCGACGGTTCCTAATATCCAGTTAAAATAAAAGCTGATGAGGATTGTAATGATTGACAGAGCAATCAATGCATAGATGGGATACCGAAACAGCGGTTTTTCATAAAAGCTTGGCATTTCTATCACTCCCCACCATGTGAGTAAAACTTCATGTTCACTTCACCTTATTCCTTATATTAAAGCCCATATCTATAACGCCTAAAATGCGAATGGCTGCCATAAAGATCGGATGTATAAACCCAAGAATCACTGCAATTACAGCCGCAGCCTTCGGATATTGTTTCTTATGGCAATAGAAAAAGATAAATGATAAACCTTGGATAAAAATCAGAAACCCGAGTATAAACTCCCCATTTAAAGCGATAGAGTACAGCATTTGGCCTTTTTCTAAAGGCAAAAATGAAAGTATGACGATCATTAAATACAGCACTACAACACTTTGCGGAAACTTCAACTCTCTAAAAGGCTTTAGATTAGGAATATCGGGGGAGAATCGCCTTAAGAGCGGCTTAGCGATAAGGTAACTGAGGAAAGAAAAAATAGCTCCTACCATCACAATAGCTGTTGGAAAAAGATATTGAACGATACCCAATTGTTCTTCCATCAGTTTCAATTGCTTCTCAAGCTGTTCAGCATTGCCCGACTGCTTCACTACAGTTTCTACAATATCAAGAGATTGCCGGTATTGTGTCATCGCTTCATCAATGATATTGATACCCAAAAACTGAATGCTTATCACAAAATAGAAGACAATACAAAGCATATAAATAAGAGCGCCCGAAATAATGGCGTGCCCGGGTTCTTTCTTTTTGAAATAGTGCCCCATGGCAATGCCGGCGCAAGCTGACATAAAAGCTACAATAAGCCCGGTAAAGGACCCAACAATAAAAACAACCGGAAGACTGACAATGCCCATCCATATCCCTAACTTCAATCCATGTCTAATCGTATACAGGATCATGGGCAGCGGCAGTGCAAATAACAGAATTGTTCCAATCACAGGAACATAAACGACCAAAAGCGTGATGATCGCAAACAGACTGATTAAAATAGCACCTTCCATTAATGCTCTCGTTTGTTTCACTTAGTCACCTCGTATCATCCTGAACATACGAATAGAAAAGAGCAGCATAAACGACTGCTCTTTTTTCATCGCTGCAACATGCTTTGCACCGAATGTTTTTTTATATCATCTCTAAATTTTACTTTTATATTTTAACATAAGTCCAAATCGCAAGTAAAATGACGCCAATGTTTCATGTGAAACATTGCAAATGAAAAGACATTCTTTGAAAAGAATGCCCATCACGGTTAATGTTTATCATCCATAAAGCCAGAAGATTCCTTGTTTTTCTTTTTCGTTTTTCTGACATACATAAAAATTAAGATCACCAGTAAAAGGGTTGTTGCTTGCAGAACGCCGCTGCTAAACAAGAAAAAGTTCTTTATCATCTCCCACATCGTGTTTCACCTCTTTTTGCATGTTCTCAACCCGTATCCTATATAAGGTGAATTTCCCTTTTTAAAAACTTCAAAACATCATGAACAACATTGAGCGTTAGGCATATGCTGATATGGAATCTGATTGATAAAGGAGAATTGTTACATGGATGAACGCAGAACATTGGCTTGGCATGAAACATTAGAAATGCACGAGCTGGTTGCTTTTCAATCAAATGGACTCATTAGGCTGAAGAAAATGATAAGAGAAGTAAAAGACCCTCAGCTCAGACAGCTTTATAGTGTGTCCATTCAGGCTGTTGAGCAAAATCTAAGAGAGCTTCTTCCATTCTTCCCGCAGGCGCCGCACAGAGAGGATGAGGAAGAAGAACGCGCGGATAACCCATTTTACAGCGGTGATCTTCTCGGGTTTGCCAAAACGTCTGTCCGCAGCTATGCCATCGCGATTACAGAAACAGCAACACCTCAATTAAGAAACGTACTGGTCAAACAGCTGAATGCTGCCATCCAGTTGCATGCACAAGTTTATCGATACATGTATCAGCATGGATACTATCCGTCTTACAACCTTTCTGAACTGTTGAAAAATGACGTCAGAAACGCCAACAGAGCCCTTTCAATGAAATAAAACAAGCAGCAAAGGAGTTCCCTTTGCTGCTATTTCTGCTGATCCTTCAGCAAGCCGTTCGACCGATAAGATTCCAGCACATCTCTGTTGGATTCTCCCCATTCTTTCATTTGCAAAACAATCGGTTCAAGCGTTCGACCAAATTCCGTCAGAGAGTATTCAACCTTGGGCGGCACCTGATGGTAAACCTCACGATGCACGATGCCGTCCGCTTCCAGCTCCCGAAGCTGAAGGGTGAGCATTCTTTGGGTGATACTCGGGCAGATTCGACGAAACTCATTAAACCGTTTCTTGCCATCTATCATGTGATAAAGAAGAATTCCTTTCCACTTTCCGCCAATCACATCTAGTGTAAATTCAACTGGACAGCCTTCTTTGTTCGGGTATATATTCTTTTTTTCACTCATTCTTGACCCTCCAATAGTACCTTTTTTGATACTACATCACATTTCGCAACTAAGCTACCCAGTATTTTACACACCTTTTCCTCTCAGCTCAAAGAAAATGCTTCTTATTCACATCAATTTTTACGGGTTTGTATGATTACACCTGCAGCAAGACGTGTTAAACTATATAAAGATTACACTACTTAAAAAATAGATAAGGAGCTATCATGGAAAAAATACTTATTTTCGGACACCAAAACCCAGACACAGATACGATTTGTTCTGCGATTGCTTATGCTGATTTGAAAAACAAACTCGGCTTTAATGCTGAGCCAGTCCGTCTTGGACAAGTCAACGGCGAAACACAATACGCGCTTGACTATTTCAAACAAGAAAGCCCGCGTCTTGTTGAAACAGCCGCAAACGAAGTAAACGGCGTTATCTTGGTTGACCATAACGAACGCCAGCAAAGCATCAAGGACATTGAAGATGTTCAGGTTCTAGAAGTGATCGACCACCACCGCATCGCTAACTTTGAAACAGCTGAGCCGCTTTACTATCGTGCTGAGCCTGTAGGCTGTACGGCTACAATCTTAAACAAAATGTACAAAGAAAATAACGTGAAAATCGAGAAAGAAATTGCCGGCCTGATGCTGTCTGCGATCATTTCTGACTCACTGTTATTCAAATCTCCAACTTGCACAGACCAAGACGTAGCGGCAGCAAAAGAGCTTGCGGAAATCGCCGGCGTAGATGCTGAAGAATACGGCTTGAACATGCTGAAAGCTGGCGCTGATTTAAGCAAAAAAACAGTGGAAGAGCTGATTTCTCTTGATGCGAAAGAATTTACACTCGGCAGCAAAAAAGTCGAAATCGCACAAGTGAACACAGTAGACATTGAAGATGTGAAAAAACGCCAAGCTGAATTAGAAGCTGTGATTTCTAACGTTGTGGCTGAGAAGAACCTTGACCTGTTCCTTCTTGTCATCACAGACATCTTAGAAAATGATTCACTTGCTCTTGCGATCGGTAACGAAGCAGCGAAAGTGGAAAAAGCGTTCAACGTTACATTAGAAAACAACACGGCCCTCTTAAAAGGCGTTGTTTCCCGTAAAAAACAAGTCGTTCCTGTCTTAACTGACGCAATGGCTGAATAATAAAAAAGCATCCCGTCGCCGGGATGCTTCATATTACTGACAACAGCCTAAAACGGTTTATAGTTTTAGGATGTTGTCATCTTTTCAGCGTAATTGAAAACCCTTGAAGTCTAGGAAGGACGAGCATCGGAGCACAGCGAATGTTGGAATTCGTGAGCACTGAAGCGCAGGCCTGACAACGAATGCGAGGGTTTGTCGACACGCTGAAGCATCCCGTCATCGGGATGCTTTTTCTTATTCGCCCAGCTTTTCAATCTGGCCCATCACATCAGTAATTTGCTTTGCGTTTTGGACAAGGTCTGACTGCTCCCATTCTTCAAGCGATACCTTGCCTTCCTCCACTTGTTTCAACACATCTTCAGCACTTTTTTGCAAGGTTTCGTTATGCTCCTGAACGATTTGATGAATCTCCGCCGCAGCATCAGGCGGTGTTAATTCATTAAAATCAGCGGCAGCCTGCTGAATCGACTCAAGCTGTGCTACAAGTTTTTCTTTCGCCTCAGTGTCATTTACAGCTTGCTCAGCCAATTCAGGCGCATCCTCTGCAAATGTCTTCACCTTCTCCACATAGCCGGCGGCTTCACTTGTATAATTCAATCCGTCATTCACCTGATCAAGCATGCCGCATCCGCCTGCACTCAAAAGCCCTACTCCGGCAAGAACAGTCAAAATGATTTTCATCGTCAGCCTCCTCATCGCTTCTTCTTCATTTTTTCTTGTAAGATCGGGATCAATTTCTCTTTTGCTAACGGCAGCCCTTTCCTCACCAATTCTCGCTTCAGCCACTTTTTCAGCTTAGACATCCTGACGCTCCTCTCCCTTTTTGATAAAAATGAAAAAACTCCACCGATTTGGTGAAGTTCCGAAACAAAAAGACCTTCACCAAATCAGATTTGGCAAAGGTCTCGCTAACAATTAGATTGCCAGCAAAGCCGAGGGCATCTTGCCCCGTAATGACGACTTTACTGTGAAAGCTACTCCCCTTTGGAGTGTTCATTTTTATTACTTTCATTCTAAAGCACCGGGCTTTTCCAGTCAAATTCCTGCTGTCCGTTTACACAAAAGTCCACTGTGGTATTTAAAATTTGAATGGTATTTCCATCAGGAGATCATGCTATGACAGAGGAGGTTTTCATCATGAGTCAAGAGCGCGTGAAACGGCCTGGACATACCAGATGGTACATATCTTCGTTACTCAGCGGCATTATTATTCTTAATTATTTTGACCGAGTGGCCATCTCTGTAGCGGCCCCTGCGATACAAGATTCGTTTCACCTTACAGCAACCGAACTCGGCATCGTGTTTTCCATTTACACCTATTCCTATACACTGATGCAGCTGCCTGTCGGAAGTTTGCTGGACCGGTTTGGCGTGGCGTGGGTCACGAGGATTGGAATGACGATATGGAGCTTATTAACGATCCTTCTTGCTTTTTTGCAAGGAAAATTGCTGCTGTATTTGTTCCGGTTTCTCATTGGGCTGACGAGCGCCTCTGCGTTCCCTGCCGCCTCCAAGGCAACCGCACTATGGTTTCCTCCAAGTGAGCGGGGATTGGCAAACTCACTGTTCGACTCGGCCGCCAAATTTTCAAACGTAATCGGCGCGCCATTGGTCGCCTTTCTTGTCACAACTTTTGACTGGCGTGTCGCTTTTTTGACGATTGGATGCATCAATGTGCTGTTTACGATCTTTTTCTGGCAGTATTATGAGCAGCCTGAACGGCACAAACGCATTTCCAAAAGTGAGCTAAACTATATTCAAAGACACAATTCAATTACAACAGAGCAAATCCCTTACAAAACGGGTCCGCTTTTAAAAAAGCTTTTCTCCAACCGGAAAGTATGGGGCTTAATGATCGGATTTACAGGGTACGGCTATACATTCAACCTGCTGCTCACCTGGCTTCCGACTTTCTTTAAACATACATACGGAATGGATCTCATGTCGTCCGGTTTATTTACAGCCGTGCCATGGCTGATCTCAACCATTTCCGGAATTGTAGTCGGGGGATGGCTCGTCGATTACTTTATTAAGAAAGGTTATCCTAACACCAAGGTATACCGAACCGTAATCATTGTTGGAATGAGCTTCGGCTTTTTCTTTTTAGGCTCCATTCTGACGAACAATATCACCATCGCGATTATCTGTATTTCAATCGGCCTTGCCGGTATTTCTGCAACCGCTCCAGTCGGCTGGTCCATCTCCGCAGAGCTGGCGCCGATCGGTTCCGTATCCATGCTAAGCTCCATGGTGAACCTGGCAAACAACCTGTTCGGAGGCATTATTGCCGCTTCACTGACGGGGTATTTGTTTGATGTGACAGGCTCCTTTACGCTCAGCTTTCTGGTAGCTGGTTTTGTGCTGTTGCTGGGATTGGTTTTTTATGTGTTTGTGTTAGGGGATGTAAAACGAATTAAGCTGGAATAAAGAGTGCTTGCTGAAAGCACTCTTTTTTGAGCATAAATAAGAAGCGGCCAGCTTTTGAACGGCTTCTCAGGATTATTTCAATCTAGGGCCTGCCACTTGTTTAGTGGTTCAAATAAAACTTCTCTCATATTCACCGATATTCTATTCTCTCCGTACGCCAATACCACCATTTTATCCTTGACTCCAACCAAAGGTAAGGCCTCATAGTGAAAGAATAAAGGAGGAATTGGATTGTGAAATTAACAGTAAAAGAACTATCCCACATTGCGAACGTGACAATCAAAACGCTTTATCATTACCACAAAATCGGCCTGCTGGCTCCAAAAGAAATAAGTGAAGCCGGATATCGGTACTATGGTGCTGACGAACTAAAAAGACTGCAGGAAATCCTTTTTTACAAAGAATTAGATATTCCTTTATCAGAAATAAAAATATTATTAGATAAGGATGCTGAAAGAACTAGTACATTAGAAAAACAAAAAAAGCTGTTTGAAAAGAAAATTGAAAAGTATCAGCGCCTCATTCAAACAGCCAACACGTCTTTAGAATACACGAGAAAAGGTGAGAATATGGATCATAAGGTCATGTTTAAAGGATTTGAAAGCGCGGAAGAGTGGAAACAATCTTTAGCAGAACAAAATGGCTATTTAAAAGATCATTACAATTTTGAATTAGATACTCATGCTATCAATGTAGATGAAATGAACAAAATGGCGATAGAAGCAAAACATTTTCTTGATGGAATGGCTGATTTTTTAAGGAGCGGCGTGACGTATCATGACCCTGCCGTGCAAGAGCATGTCATGAATCATCTTAAGTTCCTAAATCAGAACGGGCATCCGACAAGTAAAGAAGATTACGTAAAACAAACGCGATTTTTTATGCAAGATGATTTCCATAGAGGAATGCTAGAAGAGCAGCAAACAGGTTTATCTTATTATTTGACCGTCGTTGCAGAACACCTGTAACGTGAGTCTTTGTCACTCTATCTAGGGAGACAGCCTTCGTGATGACGAGACAGCACCGCCAACAATTGATACATTCTGCCGGTCAACGGCAAAATTCCGCCCGTTCCATTTCAACACGGTTTGGACATATCCCAGCGAGTCAGCGTTATACCTCCCGGCGATCCGCTGATACGCCACAAGTTCGTATGTGCCGTCTCTGTCAAAATCAACCGGATACAAGCCAGACAAAGGATTCACCCAGCCTTCTATCGGCATTTTTAACACACCCTGGCTGGTATAAATCTCATTCAAATATTCCCTGCCCTTGTAAGTAAGGTCAAGGATATACGTTTCATTCTGATGATGGCTGATGACACTTGCTTTATATTGATTTTGATAGCTCACACTGTACTTAAATTCATCATTAAACACATCCGAGTTAAAAATCTGTCGGAACTGCCGATTTAGATAGGCAAAAATATACGCATATATAGTGCCGCCGCTTCCCCCAGTGTCTATTACCACTGCCACATCATCAATCTTGTCGCCTGTCATATCCCCAAGAAATAGAGACGGATTGTATCCCAGATTGTTTTGGAGCTGGATTCGCTGTTCCTGATGGGTTCTGCCGTCACGGATCACCAATGTGATATTTCTCCATAAAGGGCTGCCAGTCATTTGGCTGCCAGTGAGAAAGACTTCGTCAATTACGCCGTCTCCCGTTACATCCCCGCGGGCTGATGCAATGATTGCACGAGAGGAGACAGGCTGCCGAAAAACGTATGGATGTGGAACAAGTCCTCTGCCTTCATAAAACCAATAAGGAGCCATTCTGATGTCATACAGATTCATTGGCGTCACCTTCCCTATTCAGCTGAATGAATTATTATATGCAGGAATGGCACATCGAAGGACGCTAAACACCAATTAAATCCGTACCATATGAATTATCGATTGCACAAAGCCACTCGCCTTGCGCATTCTTCTTAAATACATAGGTCGCTCTTCTTTCCATCGCATACTCGGAATTCTTTTTATCCGAATCAAGCAGTGTCTGAGAAAGGACGAGTACAGTGTCACCTGCTTCCAACATGATCATTTCCCCTTGTGTCGGGACAATATGATGATTGAAATAGTTCGCGATCTTGATAAATGCTTTCTTGATTTCTTCTTTGCCTCGCGCGATCATGCCAGGCTTCACAACTAAAATGGCATCTTCCGTGTAGTACGTCATCAGTGTATCAAAATCTTCATTTTGGATTGCCAAATCACACGCAGAGATAATGTCTTTAATTTGCTGTTCCAAATGAATTCCCCCAATCATCATGATTGGATATATTATACATCGTTTGACCCGCTGAAACCGTAAAAACAAAATGAAAAGTATTCCTATTTCCTATATAATCAAATAGATATATTTAACAAAGTACCCAGTGAAGGGGTGGACAATATTGTCTGCGGAAGTAACGTTACATGACAATATACATCATGATTTACGTGCGGATTGCCAGCACTGTTTTGGCCTGTGCTGTGTCGCCTTGCCTTATGCGAAATCAGCGGATTTTGCTTTTGATAAAGACGGGGGCACGCCTTGCCGCAACTTACAATCAAACTATCAATGTTCTATACATAAAGATCTCAGAGAAAAAGGATTTCGAGGCTGTTCTGCATATGAATGCTTTGGCGCCGGCCAGAAGGTATCCCAAATCACTTATGAGGGAAAGGATTGGCGAAATAACCCGGAAACAGCCAACGAGATGTTTGACGTTTTTCCCATCATGCAGCAGCTGCACGAAATGCTCTGGTATTTATATGAAGCTCTTTCTATAGATATAGCCAAGCCGATTCATCCTGAACTGAGAACCAGTTTCGAAAAAATAGAAAGGCTCACCAGACTCAGCAAAGAACGCTTGCTGACACTGCAGGTGGACGAGCATCGAGCTGAGGTCAATGAATGGCTGTTAAAAACGAGTGAGCTGGTGCGTGCCCAAGCCCGCAATCCAAAACTCCCGAAAAAAAAATCAGCCGGGGAAGTGTTCTAATCGGCGCGAAACTGAAAGGTCTCGATCTAAGAGGAGCAAACCTAAGAGGGGCGCTGCTCATAGCCGCCGATCTGAGAAATGCTGATCTGAGAATGACAGACTTTATCGGTGCAGATGTGAGAGACGCTGATCTCAGCGGCGCCGACCTGACCGGCAGCATCTTTCTGACGCAGGCACAGGTGAATGCTGCATACGGCGATTCAAACACAAAACTTCCACCGTCTCTGCAAACCCCCGCCCATTGGAAATAAAAAAGGACCTGCCTGCGGTCCTTTTTTTGCTGCCATCATTCGTCTTTAACAGCAGTTGGTGAAAATGAGTAGTGCTAATCTTATAGTTACCTTTTATTCTGTGAAATGTCGGGTACCAAACATCAGTCATAATGCTTTATCCGGCATTTTCACACTTCTAGCCAAGTATCCCGACAGCCATAATGCAACCAGCAGCATGAAGGTGATCATACCGACGACACCCAGCCAGTGAAAAGCAGACCAGAATAGCCCGCCGACCGTTCCGCAAATACTTGAACCGGCATAATAAAAGAACAAGTACAGCGATGAAGCCTGCGCTTTGTTGTGCAGGGCTCTCCTGCCTACCCAGCTGCTGGCGACTGAATGCCCGCCGAAGAAGCCGAATGTAAAGAGCGCAATCCCCAGAATTTTCACTGCTAACATACTGTTTATCGTTAATAAAGCACCTGCGATGACGATGAAGATATTCATCATCAGGATTTTCGGATAACCATATTGATCAACCATTCTTCCAATGAAAGACGAGCTGAAAATCCCTACAATCATCACAATAAAAATCCAGCTGACAAACGCTTTATTAAACGAATATGGCGGTCCCAACAGCACATACGCAATGTAGTTAAACAATGCAACATTGCTTCCGAGCAGTAAAAAACCAATGAGGAACAAGCTTAATAGTCTCCGGTCCTTCAAGTGGCTGATGAGAGACATTCCCAATTGCCCGAGCTCCAATTTTCTCGGGGTAAAATTTCTGGATGGAGGCAAATTTATAAAAAATATAATACTTGCGATCAAACTAATCACACCAATTGACCCCATCGCCATATGCCAAGTAAAGTACTCGCTCAGGAGCCCTGACACGATCCTTCCAAAAACGGCGCCGATCGCGTTTCCGCTGATATACAGCCCCATCGCCGATCCAAGGCTTCCGGGTTCAATTTCTTCTCCCAGATAAGCCATCGCAATCGAAGGAAGGCCAGCGAGCGCAATCCCTTGAATGGTTCTCAATACGAGCAGCGTATGAAAGTTCGGGCTGAAGGCCGACGCCAGACAAAGAACGGATGCGGCCAACATGGATACAGCCATAATCGGCTTGCGTCCCCACACCTCGGACAAGGAACCAAAGACAAGCATACTCACAGCTAACAGCATTGTTGTAACGGATAAAGAAAGACTCGCCGCAGTAGGTGTCACATGAAATTCCCGCGTGAACTCCTCCAGAAGCGGCTGTACGCAATAAAGAATTGCAAATGTATTGAAACCCGCGGCAAAGAAAGCAAACGTAATTTTCCGAAAAACCGGTGTGCCTTTTTGAATGTATGTCATCGGGACTTTATCGGTCCCTTAGCATGTTGTTGAGCACTGCCATTCATAAACAACCATCCTTTATTTCTTACGAATTCAAACATCCTCGAGTCTGTTTATACATTTATCTTAGCACCGTTAATATATGTTGTATAATGCATATAAAATATCCTTTTCATGCTTATATGTAATTTAGGAGGGATGAGGGTTGGAATGGGAACAACTTGAATATTTTCAAACACTGGCCCAGATGCAGCACGTGACGAAGGCGGCAAAAAGCCTCTCCATCACACAGCCTGCGCTTTCACGCTCTATCGCCAGACTGGAAAACCATTTAGGCGTCCCGCTTTTCGACAGGCATGGACGATCCATTACCTTAAATAAATACGGACACATCTTTTTACGGCGGGTTCAGGCGATGATGAAGGAGTACACCGAAGGAAAAGAGGAAATCCAAGCCTTATTAAAACCGGGCCAAGGTGAAGTATCTCTCGGCTTTTTGCATACTCTTTAGGGACAACGCTCGTGCCCGATCTCATCGGCTCCTTCCAGCAGGAATACCCCAACATTTCCTTCCAGCTGAAGCAAAACCATTCTTATTGGCTGCTTGAACGATTAAAATCCGGAGATCTGGACCTCTGTCTCCTCGCTTCGATCAAGCCTGAAAAGCCGATCCAATGGATCAAGCTGTGGAGTGAAGAACTTTTTGTATTTGTGCCAAACGATCACCCATTAGCCAATTATGAAAGCATTACTCTGAGTGAGATTGCCGGGGAGCGTTTTATTTTATTAAAAAAAGGCTACGCACTTCGGATGACAGTCGATGAGCTGTTTGAGAAAGCCGATATACAGCCAAACATTATGTTTGAAGGGGAAGAAGCCGCCACCGCAGCAGGTTTTGTCGCTGCCGGGCTCGGCATATCCATTCTGCCCGATCTGAAAGGCTTAGACCAAAGCAAAATTACAAAAATCCGCGTCAGCTGGCCAGAATGTCAGCGTGTCATAGGAATCGCCTGGATAAAAGGCCGATTTTTATCGCCGGTTGCTGAGACCTTTAAACAATATGTCATCAGCCATTTTTCTGAGTAAGGGAGGATCACATCGTGAATGTGAAAAGAATAACGTCAGAGCATGATTTACATACAGCGTTTGAAATCAGAAAAACTGTATTTGTAGAAGAACAAGGCTGTCCCGTTTCCGATGAATTCGATGAGTTCGATACACTCCGTGAAGATTGCCGGCACATTCTCGTTTATCATGAGAAGGAACCCGTTGGCACTGCCCGTGTCCGTATCGTTGAACACGTGGGGAAACTGGAAAGAATCTGCATTCTGAAGCCTTATCGCAAATTCGGGCTGGGCAAAGTGATCGTCGATGCATTAGAACACATTGTGAAAGAACAAGGCATTTCTGCCTTCAAACTGCACGGCCAGATACAAGCGGCAGGCTTTTATGAAAAGCTCGGCTATCAGACAGCTTCAGAAGAATTTATGCTGGACGGCATTCCGCATGTACTGATGACAAAAAAAGATGATTCCAGCCTATGAATTGTTCACAAATTTGTCACTTATGAGCATGAGTGGTTCATTGGTATACTAATCACCGATTATGGAGAGAAGGATTGATTGTATGCCAACAAATAAAAAAGAAGGTCTTATATTTGGCGTGATGATGTGCTTTGGAATGGTCTGCGTCATGTCGATTTACAATGCTATCATCAACGGAGCCATACAGGATTTTTCACTGGTGACGGTTTTTGAAATGGTCATCGGTTTTATGGTCGCACTGCTGTTAGATTTACTATTAGTGGGCCCCCTTGCCAAAAAGATTGCGTTCAGTTTGCCGTTCGACAAGTCTAAGAAATTATATGTCATCCTTGCCATGTCGACGTGTATGGTGATCGGCATGGTGCTTTGTATGTCTATGTTCGGTTTAGTGACAGCAGCTTTATCAAATGGACTTAACGGGGACAGCCTCTTCAGCGCTTACCTTATGATTGTATTGAAAAATTTCATCTTAGCTTATCCCTTGCAATTACTGATTATAGGTCCATTAGTCAGAGGGGTTTTTATGAAATTTGTAAAACCGAAGCTCACAGCTGCTGTTTAAATAGAAAAGGAGTGAGCGTTACACCCACTCCTTTTCCCAATGATTTTCAGCACACCGCCTCACAAATCGAATGTAAAACAAGCTCCGCAAAAGCCTCCGCGGCAGGCAGCTGCCATTTTTTCTTTGTGATTAACATATGAGAGTAAAGCGGATCAAAGGTTTCAACATGATGAAGGATTTTCAGCTTCCCCGCCTCCACTTCTTCTTTCACTGTGATATAAGGCAAAACAGAAAATCGGGATCTGCCGATTTATGTTTGATCTCTGATGAGCCTATTAATATCAGAAGCTCATTGAGATATCTGAGTATCTTTAAATTTCTCTCAAAACATATCAATATTTGTTTGGTATGTTTTTTCTTACTTCAATTAATCCCTATACCTTAACACATAGTTTTTATACAATTCTTTGTTATAAAGAATTTCTTCGCCATGTGAAGAGCAAATGAGCGCTGGTTTGATTTGATTTATGATTGCACCGCTATCGATGTTCTCATTCATATTAATGCTGAATTTTCTGATAGGGGGATGTAAATCCTCTTTGCTTGTGATAAAAAGGTCTCCTGTTAATAGGGTACGATCGATTTCATGATGATACACGACATGCCCCGGGGAATGTCCGGGTGTTAAATAGTATTGCAAAGGCAAGTGAGCCAGCGTTTGCGCCGTCAGCGGCTGGACAATATGAGCCACCCCTGTGTTCTCCACTTCATCTTTGTTCGGATAAGGCACTTCCCCATTGATATACACTAGCTCTTTTTCATGGGCATAAATCGGAATATCAAATCTCTCTAACCATTTTGATGCACCTCCGATATGATCACTGTGGCCATGGGTAAGCAAGATGGCTTTTGGATTGCCGATCGCTAACGCTGCCCTAATTTGAGCATCAGCAAAACGTTCTATTCCCGTATCAATGATATAAACATCATCACCATCTTTTATAAACCAAATATGAACCGGAATACGAAGAGGCACATCAAGCTCAAATTCACATTGAAAGACATGTTCTGATAGTTGTCTCAAGTTCATGCAAACCACTCCCTTTGGAAATTTTTGATATCATTACTGTAATACATCTGAGTTAGATATGTAATGGCGCACATTTTTGTAACTTACATTGTGAGGTGACAAAGATGGGAAACCGGTTAAATGGATTTGGCGCTTGCAGTGCAGAAGTAGAAAAGGCTTGTCCCGTGGAAATGACGCTGCATATTATCGGCGGGAAATGGAAAGGAATCATCATCGATATCCTGTCTCACAAATCAGCCCGGTTTAATGAGCTGAAACGGACCATACCAGGCATTACACAAAGAATGCTGACACTGCAGCTGAGAGAACTGGAAGCAGATGGTGTTGTGAAGAGAAATGTAGAGAATACTATCCCCAAGAAGGTGGAGTATTCTTTGACAGAACTAGGTGAAAAGCTTTCTCCTATTATTGCATCCATGAGGCTGTGGGGGAATGAGTATATGAGTAAAAATGAGTGAAAATGACTTTAAAGATTTTACAGAAAACAGAAGGGTTTCCTTTTAAGTGAACGGAACATTTTCAAGGCAGATTATCTTGAAAATGTTCCCACAATTCAGCAGACTGGTATTCTTGAGAATCAGAAGCAGGGTTTTCGCCAGCTTGGCTCGACTTGTTGTCCATTAATAATCCCTTTTGTTCCCCTTCTTCACATATTCCCAATCACGTTCTATATTTTTCCTGACTCTATGAACGAGTTTAAAAATGGTTTCCTTTTCCTCAGGCGTAAAACCGGACAAGGCCACTTCCATGGAATGTTCTCCTTCTCTTCTTAACAATGGATACACCTTTTTTCCTTTCTCAGTCGGGAACAGTTTTTTTATTTTTTTATTTTGCTCATCCGGCTGTTTTTGAATAAATCCCTGCATTTCTAATTTCTTAATGGCCCGCGCAGCCGTTGTTCGGTCCACTTTTATCATTTCCGCCAATTTTTCTTGAATAATTCCCGGATTTTCGTATATCCGTACGAGATAGAGATACTGCCCTCTTGTTAAGTCCAAATCTTTAAATTCCATATTGCTTATGGAATCCAACGCTCTTGCTATCATGCCGATCTCACGCAAAATGTCATTCATTCCTAAAACCCCTCACGTATTTTTGTTGCAATTACAACAAAATTGTTTTAACCTTACTATTATAAGACCACATGCATGCTGTACAGTCCAGACTAATATCAGAAAAGGATTGATCAATTATGAATATAAAAAGAATAACAACAGAAAATGATTTACATGTTGCTCTAGATATTAGAAGAATGGTATTCATTGAGGAGCAGCATGTATCTGAATCGGATGAGTTCGATGAATTTGATACGCTCCAAGAACAATGCCAGCATATTTTGGTATATCATGAAAATCAGCCCGTTGGCACAGGTCGTGTGCGCATCGTTGACCATACAGCAAAGCTGGAAAGAATCTGCATCCTAAAACCTTGCCGTAAGTACGGATTGGGTAAAGTCATCATAAGAGGGTTAGAAGAAATCATGAAAGAAAAAGGAATGACTGCATTTAAGCTGCATGGGCAAACACAAGCAGCAGGCTTTTATAAAAAACTGGGCTATCAGATTGCCTCACAGGAATTTATGGAAGACGGCATCCCGCACGTCTTGATGACAAAAGAATGATCACGAATAAAATGAAATATGTTTATTACGTGTTAGGTATCCTCATATTAAGTTTAGGCATTTCTTTAACGATACAATCAGGATTAGGCACATCGCCCTTCGATGCCCTTTTGGTTGGCCTTTCAAAAGAAGTCGGTCTTACCGTGGGAAGCTGGGAGGTCCTTATTTCTGTGATCCTCTTAATCTGTAACTCTATATTAACGAGAAAAAAGCCTATGTTGCTGGGGTTGGTTACAGCATTCATTACTGGGATAGGCATTGACCTATGGTTGTTTGTTGTAAAAAATACCATTTATCTAAACGCGTTGTTAAGCAAACTGATTTGTTTCGGAATTGGTTTGGTGTTCATCGGTCTTGGAACAGCCATCTATCTTCAGACAAAATTTGCATCAACTCCTATCGATCATTTAACACTCATCATCCGAGATATCTCCAAAAGAACGATCTTATTTTCAAGAACATTGGTATATGCTCTTTTCTTCGTATTAGCTATTATATGTAAAGGCCCTATCGGCATCGGAACGCTTTTAACTTTTTGTTTAGGAGGAATAATCCTTCACTTTTTTATGCCTTTTGTTGAAAGACGCTTCTTATCCTCAAAAATGTAAATTGATGGTTGAATACCAGTTTCTTATAAAAAAAAGAAAAGAAGAGGTTAAAAAAACCTCTTCGTCTTCAAAAACCTTGCTATCATTAATGCTGCTGAGGAGATGGGAGTTGAACCTCTACCTCCGTCTATTAGATCCCCAATCAAGAGGAAGCCATCTTGTTTTTTAAGCTTTCTGTGTTTGTGCTTCCTTGCTTGAACGCTTATTCCCCTTATAGATAAAATAAAGGGAAATAATCATAAATAGCAATGCGAAGACACGTTTAATATCTAGTTCTATGACTAAACTATTAAACCATCCAAAATGATCAATCATTACCCCAATTACAAGTTGGCCAGCTATACCAGCAATATTAGTTGCAATAACCCCTATTCTTGGAACGGCTATGACAGTTAGCAGCAAATATGCCGTACCCAAAAATGCTGCACTTAATTGCCATTTAGGCGCTTCTAGAAGTCCAAGCACATTTCCGCTGCCAAAAAATAAAATGAAAATAGTAAGAAACATTGTTCCAGTGAGAAAGGTTAAAAATGTTGTTTCAATTGTTCCAGCTTTCCTACTAAATGTACCATTAATAGATGATTGTGCGCTTAATGTGACACCGCCAATCAATGTGAATAAAATCATAAATAGCCCCATTATTAAAGACCTCCTAGTTTATTAATATAAGTGCAATAATCATTGAAATTACGGCAAAAATCTTTTCTTTATTAACCCTCGTTTTCTTACTTCCAAGCCATCCAAAATGTTCAATAACCATACTCATTATCAATTGCCCGATAATGACAGCAACCATGGTGATACCAACACCAACGAATGGAACACTTACAACAATTGAGGTTAAATAAACAACACCCATGACACCACCAAGTAATGACCATTTAGGTGCTTTCAATGTATAGGAAAGCTCTCCTTTTCCAAAAAAGAGCCACAATAGCCCCAAAATAATTGAGCCCATAAAGAAGTTATAAAAACTTGTTTCTATTTGTCCAATTGTTTTTCCCAGTTCAGCATAAATAGCCCCTTCAAAGCTAAGTGCTGCTCCAGCAAATAGAGCAAGTAAATAAGATATAAAGCGCATATATAATATCTCCTTTTTTGAATAATTAAATATCTAGAAAATTAGATATTTGCTGGTAAAAAAACAGAAACCAACATAAAATTAGATCTCTGTTTTAAAATATTTAGCTAACTGTTGAATAAATTCTTCGTTACGCCTGTAGTAAGTCCATTGGCCATGACGGATTGATTCAAGCAGACCAGCTTTTTGCATCATGCTTAAGTAGCTAGAAATTGTTGATTGAGAAACTTTGGCTTTTTCTTGAATATCCCCAACACATACTCCGCCTTTGTAACTTACCTCCTTTGGCAGGTGAGCGCCTTGTTTCGGGAAATGTTTCTCGGGTTCCTTCAGCCACTCTAGGATATTAAGTCTTGTTTCATTGGATAACGCTTTGAATACGTTAATAGGTTCCATGGTTGCAATTGTATATCTAGATATACCGATATGTCAAGTTGAATAAAAAATACGATAAATGTATAAATCATTAATAAAGACAATGAGATTCTGACTTGAAATCGATGGCTCGTCGGAATACTTTAGATAAAAATAAAAGATGTACTATATACTATCTATTCCAAATACTTTAGTTAACCCTATAGACTAAGGTATTTTTTTTATTATCTGTGGTAAGGTTAAATATGTTATCAAGTTTATAAAAGAAAAACACGAAAGAAGGTGATCCCATGCCAAATAACAATAAACCCAATAGATTAATCAATGAGAAGTCTCCTTACTTACTCCAACACGCCCACAACCCCGTAGACTGGTTCCCTTGGGGAGAAGAAGCCTTTGAAAAAGCAAAACGCGAAAACAAGCCGGTTCTCGTCAGCATCGGCTATTCAACATGTCATTGGTGCCATGTCATGGCCCACGAAAGCTTTGAAGACGAAGAAATCGCGCGTCTTCTCAACGAACGGTTTGTGGCGATTAAAGTCGACCGGGAAGAGCGGCCGGATGTAGATTCTGTTTATATGAGAATCTGCCAGCTGATGACCGGACAGGGCGGCTGGCCGCTGAATGTGTTTATCACGCCTGATCAGAAGCCATTTTATGCGGGTACATATTTTCCAAAGACGAGTAAATTCAATCGTCCCGGTTTCGTTGATGTCCTTGAGCATCTGTCTGAGACGTTTGCGAACGATCGCGAGCATGTCGAAGATATTGCAGAGAATGCCGCTAAACATTTGCAGACCAAAACAGCCGCAAAATCAGGCGAAGGCCTTAGCGAGTCAGCGATTCACCGGACATTCCAGCAGCTTGCCAACGGGTTTGATACGATCTACGGCGGTTTCGGGCAGGCGCCGAAATTTCCGATGCCCCATATGCTGATGTATTTGCTTCGTTATCATCACAATACGGAGCAGGAAAATGCTTTATACAACGTGACGAAAACGCTGGACAGCATGGCAAATGGCGGCATTTATGATCATATCGGCTATGGATTCGCCCGCTATTCGACCGATGAAGAGTGGCTCGTTCCTCACTTTGAAAAAATGCTGTACGACAATGCGCTGCTGCTCACTGCTTATACAGAAGCCTATCAGGTTACGCAAAACAGCAGGTATAAAGAGATTTGCGAGCAGATCATCACGTTCATACAGCGGGAAATGACCCATGAAGACGGAAGCTTTTTCTCCGCTTTAGACGCAGATACAGAAGGAGAAGAAGGAAAGTACTACGTGTGGTCAAAGGAAGAGATTCTGAGAACGCTCGGAGACGATCTCGGAACGCTGTATTGCCAAGTGTATGACATCACTGAAGAAGGAAACTTTGAAGGCAAAAATATTCCTAACCTCATTCACACAAAGCGGAAACAGATTAAAGCTGATGCCGGGTTAACCGAGGAAGAGCTCAGCCTCAAGCTTGAGGGCGCAAGACAACTGCTCTTGAAGACTCGCGAAGAAAGAACCTATCCGCATGTCGATGATAAAGTGCTGACCTCATGGAACGCGCTGATGATCGCAGGTCTCGCCAAAGCGGCAAAGGTATATCAGGAACCGAAATATCTCAGCTTAGCGAAAGACGCCATCACATTTATTGAAAACCATTTAATCATCGACGGCCGTGTGATGGTTCGGTATCGGGACGGCGAAGTGAAAAACAAAGGCTTTATCGACGATTACGCTTTTCTCCTATGGGCTTATCTGGATCTCTATGAAGCTTCGTTTGATCTTTCTTATTTACAAAAAGCGAAGAAACTGACGGACGATATGATCGGCTTATTTTGGGATGAGGAGCATGGCGGATTCTATTTCACCGGACACGATGCTGAAGCCTTAATCGTCCGGGAAAAAGAAGTGTACGACGGCGCCGTGCCTTCCGGAAACAGTGTGGCAGCCGTTCAGCTCTTGCGTCTCGGACAGGTCACAGGCGACTTATCGCTCATTGAAAAAGCAGAAACGATGTTTTCTGTGTTTAAGCCGGATATCGATGCGTATCCGAGCGGCCATGCTTTCTTTATGCAAAGCGTGTTAAAACACGTGATGCCTAAAAAGGAAATCGTTATTTTTGGCAGCGCAGACGATCCAGCCAGAAAACAAATCATCACTGCACTTCAAAAAGCCTTTAAGCCCAACGACTCCATTTTGGTGGCAGAGCATCCTGATCAATGCAAAGACATAGCACCATTTGCAGCAGACTACCGCATCATAGACGGCAAAACAACTGTGTATATTTGTGAAAACTTCGCCTGCCAGCAGCCGACAACAAATATCGAAGAAGCCCTCCAAACGTTAATAAGCAGCAGGGATTAAGACCCCTGCTGCTTACTTTGTGATTTCTTATGGTACCATAAAGCGATGCCCGCAAAAACAAGATTGACCGCTATCGTAAATAAAGCCTCCCACATCGGGTTCCCCCGCGTAACCGTAAATAAAGAAGGAATTCCTCCATACACACTGTTTTTTTCTGTGATAAACATACACAAAAACATATTATTCGCGGCATGGGCACCAAGTGATATTTCAATACTGCCAGTTTTAATCGTGTAATAGGTCCACACAAAACCAAATGTTAAGTACTCAATTCCTGCCCAGACAGCGCCATTGTTCATTTCTGGATTAGCAAAATGTAATACGCCAAACAAGCCCCCGACAATCAATGTCAAGATAAGTGGATTTTTCGTTAATCTCCCGAAAGCTTGAAGCAAAAATCCTCTAAAAAACAATTCTTCCGCTGATGTTTGAAACGGAACCAAAATGAGGGCCGCCGCTAGCAGCCATATAAACCGTGAAGCATCAACATCTTGCATTGAATAGCTGTCAGGATGGATCGCAAAATCAATCAATTGTACGGCGATCATCAGCAGGAAATAAGCAATAAAGCCAAAGAAAATTCTCCGCCAATTGATCTTTGCATTCGGCGTAATGACCGTTCGAAAAGGCCGCTTTAGAATAAAGCGCACAGCCAGCCATACTCCTGGAATCGCAAATAAATAAATGACATGAGACAAATAAAGATCTACCAGAGGATCACTCAGCACAGCTTCATCCAAATCAAACGTGATATCGGGATTCACAATAACCGTAAACAGTATAGCGAAAAGGTAAGCAATATTCCCGAATACATATAAACCTACCATCACCAAAAAGGCGAAAAAGTATCTCCACAACGTATTGTTTCCTTCTATAGGACGGATAAATGGATTCATTCCTTCTATGTCTCTTCCTTTCAATGAGAATATTACTATATATTTGCATAAATTGGTCTATGAATCTACTGTTTTGGAAATCTTTTATGCAAAATTAAAATATAAAGTGTGAATTTAGTTCTTCCATCTAGTGATTTGAACTCTGTCGCCAATGAATCAAGATACTTATAATATTCCCAAGAGGGGAGTTTTCAGTCTTTTCTTACTACTTAAAAGGGGGTTTTTTATGAATACGATCTTCAAACAGAAAAACACACATCCTTTCTCAAACGCAGCGAATCGTTTAGACCGCCTTCCGATTTCTCGCGTTCACTTCCAAGTATTAACCGCTCTCGGCATTGTTTATTTCTTTGATCTTGCAGATTTATTTACCCTCAGCAATGTAGCGCCGGCACTGATCGAGCATTGGGGCATCCCGCTTTCAACCATTGCCAATGTAACGGCGGCTTCGTTTTTAGGCATGTTTTTAGGCGCATCACTGGGTGGAAGGCTGTCCGATCGAATTGGCCGCAAAAGAGCCTTAAATCTATTTGTGTTTGTTTTCTCAATCGCATCGCTATGCAATGCCACGGCATGGGACATCCCGTCTTTAATGACATTCCGTTTTCTTACCGGATTTGGTGTCGCAGCGGCCATGGTTATTACCAATAGCTATCTGGCAGAATTTTTTCCTTCCAGTGTCCGCGGGAAATATATTTCTTTCTGTGCCATGATTGGATTGATCGGCGTTCCGATCACCAATATTGTGTCTGCCTTTGTCATTCCGCTCGGTTCATGGGGATGGAGGCTTGTATTTGTATGGGGTGCCGTCGGCCTTATTTATTTTTTCTTTATCCGCCGTCTCGAAGAGTCACCTCGCTGGCACGAAAATCGCGGTGAATATGCGAAAGCTGATGCGATCCTCAACAGAATTGAGGCGCAGGTTGAACAAGAGAAAGGCCCGCTTCCGGCACCAGCTCAGCCTAAAGCAAACAGTATCGTTCAGAAGCATGCCGGTTATGCAGGGTTATTGAAAGGAAGAAACCTTAAAATCACCATTGTGTTATCTGCTGTATGGATTTTTGAAACGTTTGGATTTTACGGATTTGCCTCATGGGTTCCCAGCCTGTTAAAAAGCAATGGAGTCTCCATGGAAAATACATTGTGGTATAACGTATTGCACTCCGTCGGCGCTCCGCTTGGCGCATTGCTCGGTTCCATGATTTCTGAAAGATTTCAGAGAAAGTGGATTTTAGCCGCCAGCGCATTTTTGACAGCCATCGCCGGTCTCTTATATGGCATGACTTTTATTCCGATCATGATCATTGTGTTTGGTTTTATCGTGAATATCACGGAACGGGTTTTCACCTCGAACTTATACGCCTATACGTCTGAACCTTATCCGACTGAATACCGTTCGTCTGGCAGTGGTTTAGCCTACGGCCTCGGCCGCTTTTCAAACATTTTTGGCTCATTGCTCGTCGGATTTATCGCCGTTCAGCTCGGCTATGTCAGCGTCTTCTTATTTATCGGCGGCTGCTGGCTCGCATGCTCCGTGCTGTTAATCTGCTTCGGCCCTAAAACGAATGCGAAACAGATTTAAAAAAGTCAGTGCGGATCTGCCGCACTGATTTCATTTCAATTCCTTCAACATCCTCGCAGGGTTTCCGCCTACAACCGTATTAGCAGGTACATCCTTAGTCACAACAGACCCTGATGCGATCACCGCGTTATCGCCGATCGTCACTCCCGGGTTAATCACTGCCCGGCCTCCGATCCAAACATGATCTCCAATTGTCACAGGCTTACCGAACTCCTGCCCGGACTTCCTTTCAATCGGATCAAGAGGATGACCGGCCGTGTAGATATGTACACCTGGCGCAATCAAACAATGACGTCCGATACGCACTTCACACACATCTAAAATGACACAGTCAAAATTAACAAATGTATGGTCTCCAATATGAATGTGATAGCCATAATCACAGCGAAATGTCGGCAAAATCGTGACTTGATCACCAATCGAACCGAGCAGCTCCTTCAAAAACTCCGTCCGCACTGTATCATCTTCTGGTGTTTCGTTATATTGTCTAGTCAGCTGTCTCGCATGTTTGCGTTCTAGTAGCAGTTGTTGATCTTCCGGATTGTATAATTCTCCGGCTGCCATTTTTTCTTTTTCTGTCCTCATCATTCAAGTCACTCCAGATGTCAGATTGTAATCTCGATCAAATTTCCTTCATCATCTTCAATCACACTTTCATAGTAGCCGTCTCCTGTTGTCCGCGGACCGTTTACTACTGCGAAACCATCCTTCTTCAATTGATCAGTCAGTTCATCAACCTTCTCCCGGCTTCCAACGGAAAAGGCAATATGGGCCCAGCCTGTCATCGTTTGTGAAGGCGGATCAGTCACATTTCCTTTTTTCATAATTTCCAGCCTTGCTCCGGAATCAAACGTAATAAAATAAGACTTAAAATCTTTTTTCTCATTATGGTATAGATCATTCGCTTTGCCGTTAAAATACGTTTCATAAAAAGCCTTCATTCGCTCTAAATCGTTGACCCAGATCGCTGTATGTTCAATCCGCATTTCTTCCTCCTCCTTCACCTTCAATGAAGTTATAAAGTATGAAATGCATTTCAGTTCAAGCTTTTTTCTCGAATTGATGCTGAATTTTGATATCAATGGGTTCATCCTGCATAAATAGAGAGAATGCTGCGATGCCGAGTTGCTCAAGATTCAAATCAAGCGACGGAAAACCAAGAACACGGCTGATAGAAGAATTCCCCTCGCCAATGATTTCAACATCCCATTTATTCTTTTGGGCAAATACATAAATTCCAGCTGCCACTTCATCACTATTTGCATAAATAGCAGTCGGAACCCGCTCGCTCGTATAATAATGTTCAGCTGCCCGCGCACCGTCATTCATCCCATTGCAACCAGACAGCATATGACGGTCTTCCAGCCTCCCGTAAACGGCTTTATAGGCCGCAGCTTTATCAGACGTGCTCGGACTCCTGTCGGCTTCTCTGACGCACGTAAAAGCAATATTTTCATGCCCACGGCTCTTTAGATAGCGAAAGCTTTCTGTATAAGCAGCTTTTCTGTCATTGTACGCACATGGGACATCAATGTCTCCGGTATCCTCACAAGCGATGATCGGCCCATACTCCTGATAAGCGATAATGCTGTTCCAGTCATTGGCGCGGGATGTAATGATGAGACCGTCTATTTTCTTCGTTCTTAACAGCTCTAGATATTTGATTTCAATAGCGGGGTTATAATTGGTGGGGAGGAGGGTCGTTGCATACTCTTGCTGAAACGCCGCCTTAGTGATTCCATTTACGATTTTATCAAAGCAGGGATGATCGCTATAAGGCAGGATCACACCGACCGTATGGGTTTTCCCGCGAATGAGATCGATTGCGGTTCGATTTGGTGTGTAATCTAATTCCTTCATGACTTGATGAACAAGCTTTCTCTTTTCTTCAGACACATATGGATGATGATTCAACACACGCGAAACAGTCGAAACAGATACATTGGCCAGTCTTGCAATCTCTTTTATGTTTGCCATCTCTTTCTCCTTTTTCATATAAAAAAGCAGTAAGTGTAAATTCCTTACTGCTATCTCATCATATATTGATCATAAGTTCAACAGGACAATGGTCGGAACCCATGACGTCCGCTGATATGCTGGCATCCTCAATCTGTTCCTTAAGCCTTTCGGACACAACAAAATAATCGAGACGCCATCCGATATTTCTGTCCCGGGCCCCGGCACGATACGACCACCAGGAATAAGCGCCTTCAAGATCAGGATAGACATGGCGGAATGAGTCAACAAAGCCTGCTTCTAAGAAACGAGTGAATGCTCCTCTTTCTTGATCAGAAAATCCGGCGTTATTTCGGTTCGCCTTTGGATTTTTCAAATCGATCTCCTGATGGGCTACATTCAAATCACCGCATAAAATGACCGGCTTTTTCTTATCCAATTCAAGAATATAAGATAATAAAGCCTCTTCCCATTGCATCCGATAATCGATTCGCTCCAATCCTCTTTTGGAATTGGGCGTGTAAACGGTCATCACAAACAAGTTTTCAAATTCCAGCGTAATCACTCTGCCTTCTTGGTCATGCTCTTCTATTCCGATTCCGTACATGACACGCAGCGGCTTTTGTTTTGAAAAAACAGCTGTGCCGGAATATCCTTTTTTCACTGCATAATTCCAATACACATGATAGCCTTCAGGCTGGAGATCAACCTGGCCGTCCTGTATCTTTGTTTCCTGAAGACATATAATATCTGCATCCTCTTCTTTCAGATAAGAGAGGAAATCCATCTTTCTCATGACAGCCCGCAGGCCGTTTACATTCCAAGAAATCAGCTTCATGTTTCATCCCCCTATAAAAAAGAGCAAGAACCCGAAGGTCCTTGCTCTTTACGTATCAGCTTACTCACCGCTTACGTACGGAAGTAAAGCCATTTGACGAGCGCGTTTGATCGCTGCAGTCAATTTACGTTGGTATTTAGCGTTTGTTCCAGTTACACGACGTGGTAAAATTTTACCGCGCTCAGAAACAAACTTTTTAAGAAGATCTACATCTTTGTAGTCGATGTGCGTGATACCGTTAGAAGTGAAATAACACACCTTACGGCGTTTCGCACGACCGCCTCTGCGTCCTCCTGCCATTGTCATTTCCCTCCTTTCTTTTTCAATTTAGGTGATAATCTCATTAGAATGGAAGATCGTCATCCGAGATGTCAATCGGTTTGCCGTCGTTGGCAAATGGGTCATCATTAAAGCTGTTCCCCTGATTGCGTTTCTGGTTGTTTTGATTTCCCCCGAATGGATTATCATTTTGGCCTCCGCCAAAGTACTGGCCTCCGCCGCTATTTCCTTCGTTGTATCCACCTGAACCAGAACCGCCGCCGTTTTTCGGCTCAAGAAATTGAACACTTTCAGCTTGGACCTCAGTCACGAAGACACGCTGTCCTTGCTGGTTTTCATAGTTTCTTGTTTGTAAACGGCCATCTACGCCTGCAAGGCTTCCTTTTTTCAGGAAGTTTGCAACGTTTTCGGCTTGTCTTCTCCAAGTGACACAATTAATGAAATCGGCCTCACGTTCTCCGGACTGGTTCGTAAATGTACGATTCACAGCAAGAGTAAACGTAGCAACAGCCGCACCGTTTGGCGTATAACGAAGCTCTGGGTCTTTTGTCAGTCTTCCGACTAATACAACTCGGTTAAGCATAAGAAAGACCACCTTTTACCATTATATATTTCAAAATTGCTTATTCTTCTTCTTTAACAACAATGTGGCGAATGATATCGTCACTGATCTTAGCTAGACGGTCAAATTCTTGAACTGCCGCAGCGTCAGCTTGAACGTTTAAGATTTGGTAGAAACCGTCGCGGAAATCGTTGATTTCGTAAGCAAGACGACGTTTACCCCAATCCTTTGTTCCAGTGATCTCCGCACCGTTAGAAGTCAGAACGTTGTTGAAACGCTCGATAACTGCTTTTTTAGACTCATCGTCAATGTTTGGGCGGATAATGTACATAACTTCGTACTTTCTCATCTGTTTGCACCTCCTTTTGGACTAAGCGGCCCATAATGGGCAAGGAGCAATAATTCTATTACTCACAATTTTATATTATACCAAAGCTCTTGTCCCTTTACAACTGCATCCTATACATTAAATCGGAAATGAATAACGTCTCCGTCTTGAACAACGTACTCTTTTCCTTCGAGACGGACTTTTCCTGCTTCTTTCGCTCCTGTCATACCGCCGCCCGCAAGAAGATCCTCATAAGCAACAGTTTCAGCACGAATGAAGCCGCGCTCAAAGTCACTATGAATAATTCCTGCACACTCAGGGGCCTTCATGCCTTTTTTGAATGTCCAAGCTCTGACTTCCTGTTCTCCGGCTGTGAAATATGTTGCAAGGCCAAGAAGGGAGTATGATGCTTTGATCAACTGATCAAGCCCTGATTCTTCAATGCCAAGCTCTTCAAGGAACATTTGCTTTTCATCGCCTTCAAGCTCGGCGATTTCGGATTCGATTTTCGCACAAACAACGATAACTTCTGCATTTTCGCCGGCAGCGTACTCGCGAATCTTCGCTACATTTTCATTGCCAGACGGATCAGCTACTTCATCTTCACTTACGTTTGCAACGTACAAAATAGGCTTCGAAGTCAGTAAATGAAGCTGCTTCACAAGCTTTTGCTGCTCTTCAGTGAACTCAACAGAACGAGCAGGCTTTTCACTCTCAAACGCTTCTTTCAGTTTAGACAGAATCTCAAACTCAAATACAGCTTCTTTATCTTTTTGCTTCGCAAGTTTGCTGACGCGTGTAATCCGCTTTTCAACTGTTTCCATATCAGCGAGGATCAACTCAAGGTTGATCGTTTCAATGTCATCAATCGGATCAACTTTTCCAGAAACGTGTGTAATGTTGTCATCAGAAAAAGCACGGACAACGTGGCAAATTGCATCAACCTGGCGAATGTGAGAAAGAAATTTGTTACCGAGTCCTTCTCCTTTAGACGCACCTTTTACGATCCCTGCAATATCAGTGAATTCAAAAGCAGTCGGCACAGTCTTCTTCGGTTTGACCAGCTCAGTCAGCTTTTGCAGACGATCATCAGGTACTTCTACAATTCCCACGTTCGGATCAATTGTACAGAACGGGTAGTTGGCTGATTCGGCACCGGCCTGTGTAATTGCGTTAAATAGCGTTGATTTCCCGACGTTTGGCAAACCAACAATTCCAGCTGTTAAAGCCATTCTTTCATCTCCTCTATATAAAACCGTCATTGTATAAACGTATTTTGAACCTAGAGCAATTATAAGGAGGTTCACTGGAAAAGACAAGCTGACAAAAAAGCATTTTCAGCCTGCCAATCCCTTTGGTTACGCTTTTTTCAAGCCTACTAAACAGTCAAAAAGCGTGCTTCCCATTCCATTATCAGAATTTGTATCATTTGTCAGTGCATTGACTGAACCTCCAAAAGCCGCCCACATGCCTTCATCTATATTAATCGTCTTCGGGTGAGCCTGCTTCATCACTTTCACCTTGCCCGTCAAGCGCCCGCGGTCATTAAAGATGGCAACCTCGTCTCCGTCCTGAAGGTTCTGCTCCACCGCTATGTCTGGAGAAATATCGACTTGAATATGCTGAAGCTTTTCAATAAACGGCACATGCTGAGAATGATTAGAACGCTGCGGATGAATGGACAACAGCGTGTAAGGATACTTTCCAGCTAAATCCTCATTATGGAAAGCAGATTCTTCGGGCACATTTAATTGAAGCAAGCCGCTAAACCCTTTTTCCTCAGCTAGCGACGAAGTAAATTCAAATTTTCCGCTCGGCGTCAAAAACTGATAGTCATCCCACGGCACTTGCTTGACTGGAAGAGGGAGATGGCCTTTTTCTTTCAGTCGCTCTAGCGTCACATCCTCTGCCTCCAATGAAGAAAGCCCCATTTCCAAAAATTCTTCAGTGCTGTGTTCAAACAACTCGCCAAATCCAAGGCGTTTTGCAAGCTCTGACCAGATCCAGCTGTCCGACTTCGCTTCACCCTGCGGCTCCACAAGCTTTTTCCCGTATTGAACGTAATGGTGATACATGCTGGAATAGTAGATATCCTCTTCTTCAAAAACAGTGGCTGTCGGCAAAACATAGTCACATAGCTTTGCCGTATCCGTCATGATAGAATCAATCGCTACCGTCATCGGAACCTTTTCAAACGCTTGTCTCACTTTATGTGTGTTTGGCACCTGGGTCAACGGGTTTCCGCACGTCACGATAATCATCTCGATCGCTGGATCAGCAGCCGTTAGTACCTCTTCAGCCTGCGTCATCATTGAAAACGAACGTGATGTTGTTTTTAACTCCGGGAGCGTCAGCTTCGTTTTCGCAAAGCTCTCACCTATTTGGACATTCCCGAAATTCGCGCCGCCACCTTTAATTCCGACATTTCCGCTTGCCGCAACGAGTGCATCAATCCAGCGAATCGTTCCGCCCCCGTTTTTATAGCGCTGCATACCAAGCCCCATAAAAGTAGACACCGGGCCATCGGCATACAAACCGGCCAGATACTCCAGCTCCTCCATAGAAGTTTCTGTTTTTACAATAAACTCTTCTAGAGAAACGGTGTTCAAAAGCTCTTTTACATCATCAAAACCGACAGAGTGCTCAGAAATAAATGTCTCATCCGTTCTCCCTGTCTCAATCAGAACCTTCAAAACAGCTGCCGCAAGCCAGCCATCCATTCCCGGCTTTACAGAGATATAGCGGTCTGCAAGCTTGGCAGTCGGATTGAAGATCGGGTCAATCACAGTAATTGTGGCGCCCTTTTTCTTCACCTGCTGCAAGTGATGGTATAAGTGCATATTCGTTCTGGATACATTTCTTCCCCACACAACAACATGTTTGCTGTTGTAAATATCAAGCGGGCCGTGCCCATACGAACGGCCGAAATCCCAGCTTTGTGCCTCGATACCGGAGCCCCAGCATATGCTTCCGACGATTTCAGTCACGCCGCCATACCCATTAAAAAAACGCTGGTCTAGCGCTTTTAACAAACCGTTATTCGCATAATCGTGGCTGTGCAAAACAGCAGTTGTCTCCGATTTTTCCTTGATCTCCCGAAGTTTGCCGGCAATTTCATCAAGTGCCTGATTCCAGGAAATTCGCACAAACTCGCCATTTTGTTTTTTCATCGGATAGCGGAGCCGCTGAGGCGAATTTGTTTTTGTCTCAAGCATTCTGCCGCGGCCGCAGATTTTGCCTTCCGTAATCGGATGGTTCGGATCTCCGTCCACCTTTGTTACCTTTCCGTCTTCAACAGTCACCAAAAAGCCGCAGCTGTCCCAGCAATTCAGCGGACATGCTGACTGATGCACTTTGCTCATCGCCGTCTTCTCCTTACCTTCTATATGAAAAAGCATGAGTGCCGGCCTTTTTACGAAGTAGGCTCCTCATGCTTGACAAGTACTTTTTTTAGTTTTCTTTCAAATTCTTTTCTCGGAATCATTACACTGTGAGAACATCCCTCACACTTAATTCGAATATCCATTCCCATGCGTATAATTTTCCAGCTGTTCGCTCCGCATGGATGCGGTTTTTTCATTTCTACGATATCATTCAGGCCAAAGTCTTTATCCGCCAAGACCCTTCACCTCTTTTCATAAACTGCTGTATCTATTGTACAAAAAAACTGATCATAAGAGCAATCAAGATATCTGAAAAGAAAGGTATCCTCTTATTTCCATTTACTCAAAATAGGATATAACAGCAGACAAACTAACAAATATAAATTCAGCATCCCGTATATCGGATACAAGAACGCGATCAAATCAGAAAACCCGAAAGAGGTAAATGGCACCATTAACACTAACAGAATCAACACAATCATCCATCTTGGCATATGAACAAACGCCATCAGCCGGCTGGACAGCCCCAGCAAACCAGCTACCGTCGTCGTGTAAATCGCCAGACAAAGCACCGCCGTCATACATAAAAAAAGGAGATAAGGCGCTCCCTCCAAAACGGCAAACAACGGTATTTCAAACTGGGAAAGGGAGCCCGCCAACTCCACTAACGTTTCATTATAAACAAAAGAGATCACGCCAAAAATAAGTCCGCTTGCCACACTGGCGATTTTCGCTTCTCCGAGTCCTTTCATTTCTTTCCCAACGGAGGATAAAATCGCGACAACTGAAAGAATGTTTAAAGAGGTAAACGTAATGCTCGCAGGCCAGTTATACTGCCGAGTCAAATCAATCGTCCACGTATGATGATGGGTGCTCTGAAAGGAGATCAGCGCATACAGCAGCCCTGCTACTAAAACAGGTATTAAAAAACCATTTACTGATAATATTCCTTTCACATCCCAGAAAAACAAACACACGGTCACGATACAAATCAGCGCGATTCCCCACCAGAAAGGAAGCTTGTACATTTGCAGGGTCACACCGCCTCCGGCAATCATCACCATAGTCGTCGAAAACAAATAAAAAACGATGAGGACATCATAAATTTTCGCCAGCCATGGTCCCATCAAATGCTCCAGAACCGGCAGAAAATGAGTGGATTGAACCTTAAAACTGATTTTCATCACAATATAAGACGAGAAAATGAACATGATTGTAAACAGCACAATAGCAAGTCCGCTTTCCGCCCCAAAAAACTGCCATATCTCCTGACCGCTCGCATATCCGGCCCCGATCAGGCTCCCTAATATGAGCAGCATCCACTTCATTCCGGCTCTCCACAACATCATCACCTCATAGCACAGAGTTCAGCTTTTTCCCGTTATTGTTACTATATAAATAACTGAAAGCAAACATGCCATATTTTCATAGACATTGACCACAAGGTGAAATTATCATACAAAATACACATAAAAAAGACTGCCAATGAAGGCAGTCTAAAACGGGATATTAATTTGTCAGTGGAAATAAGGTAAGAACCTCTGTATGCATCTTCACCCCGATATCCTATGCTGCCGAAATAGATAATGTATTGTATGACAAGAAACAGACGGATTGAAATCACTTCTGATCCCAGAATCCTAAACTTTGTCGGTATTGCCCTTCCAATGTAGACATCTATGCATTTTCAACTGTTTTGTAAGCAGACCACAGCTTGATCATAATAGAGGCATTGGAGCACAATACTTATAACCAACCCCTCTAAGCACTCATATCAATCCTCTATTTTTGAAAATATCCGGTGTCTACACAAAGCATAAAAAATCATACTGCTGGATATACTGTAAACAACCTTACATAACTAGGCACACACCATAGCAATTCTGTTACCTACTATAACAAGGAAGTGAAACCTATGAATCGAAAAGGCGGGCTTTTTTCCTCTCAGGAACGAGTAAAGCAATATGTTTTACATACAGATGCAGCAGCAGCAAAACAAATCCAAACCATCCTTTCTTCATCCTTACGTAAAGCTGCCGGCAAACCAATTGTCGTGGTTTGTATCGGAACAGACCGTTCAACCGGTGATTCATTAGGCCCGCTCGTAGGAATGAAACTCAAACAAATGCCACTCACCAGATTCCATGTCTATGGAACCCTATCTGATCCCGTCCATGCTGTGAACATGAAGGATAAAATCAATGACATTCAAAAATTACATAAAAACCCATTTATTATAGCGGTCGATGCATGCTTAGGACGCGTTAAAAGTGTAGGATCGTTTCAAATCGGAGAAGGGCCATTAAAGCCTGGGGCTGGTGTGCAAAAAGACCTTCCTGAAGTGGGAGATCTTCATATTAACGGAATTGTGAATGTGAGTGGTTTTATGGAATACTTTGTATTGCAAAATACAAGGCTACACTTAGTCATGAATATGGCAAATGTTCTTGCAGAAGGATTGAGTTTAACAGATCGAACAGAGTGGAGGCAGGAACGCCTTAACCCGCTGCAAAGGCTCACTGGACGAATATAAAACAAAAACCATCTTCGCTTGAAAGATGGTTTCTTTATTTATGATTCTCGTTCAGACAAAAGTTCTAAAATCCGGTCAAGATCTTCATTAGAGAAAAATTCGATTTCGATTTTACCTTTTTTCTTTTGTCTTTTAATATTAACCGTTGTTCCAAAATAATTTTGGAGATAAGATTCCCGTTCTTTTAGAACCGCGTCTTTCACAGGTTCTTTTTTCTTTGTTTCACGTGAAACATTCTCATTTAACTGCTGAATCAGCTGCTCAAGCTGGCGAACATTGAGCTGCTCCGCAATCACTTTTTGTACAAGCGGTTCAAGCTTATTTTTGTTTTTCAGGCCAAGAAGCGTGCGTCCATGCCCCATGGAAAGCGTACCATCGGCAATAAGCTGCTGAATGTTTTCTGGCAATGTCAGCAATCTTAAATGATTCGCAATATGCGGTCTGCTTTTCCCAAGACGTTTGGCAAGCTGTTCTTGCGTGAGATCTAAGTGTTTCAGCAAGGAGTCATAGGCCTGAGCCTCTTCAAGCGGCGATAAATCTTCACGCTGAAGGTTTTCCAATAAAGCAATTTCTCTCATTAAAGCCTCTGATAATTCACGGACAATCGCCGGAACTGTGTCTAAACCCGCCAGCTTTGCCGCTCGAAAACGCCGTTCCCCCGCAACAATATCATAGCCTTTTAAAGATTTTCTGACGATAAGAGGCTGAAGAATGCCATGCTGCAGCACAGATTCTTTTAGTTCAGCTAATGCCTCGTCGTCAAAGTGTTTTCTTGGCTGATAAGGATTAGGGCGTAAATCGGCAACTTTAATTTCTTCAACTGTCTCTTCAGACAAATCGACCTGATTAAACAACGCATTAATCCCTTTTCCAAGGCCTTTAGCCATTCGCAGCCACTTCCTTTGCTAAATCTAAATATACTTCCGCACCTCTTGACCGCGGATCGTATAAAATGATGGGTTTTCCGTGACTCGGTGCCTCGCTCAGACGGACATTACGCGGAATAACCGTCTTATATACTTTATCTCTAAAATATTTTTTAACCTCTTCAATGACTTGAATACCGAGATTCGTCCGGGCATCAAGCATTGTCAGCAATACACCTTCAATCATTAAATCAGTATTCAAATGCTTTTGCACAAGACGTACTGTATTTAATAACTGGCTGAGCCCCTCCAGGGCGTAATATTCGCACTGTACAGGAATCACAACGGAATCTGAGGCAGTAAGCGCGTTAATCGTCAGCAGCCCCAATGACGGCGGACAATCAATGATAATATAATCATAATTCTGCTTTACTGCTTCAAGCGCCCTCTTCAGTCTCACTTCTCTGGAAATCGTCGGAACCAACTCGATTTCAGCTCCAGCAAGCTGAATGGTCGCAGGAATCACGTCCAAGTTCTCTACTGTCGTTGCTTTAATAATATCTATTACATCTGCATCATCTACTAAAATATCGTACACACACTGCTCTACATCGGCTTTTTCAATCCCTAATCCGCTTGTCGCATTCCCCTGCGGATCAATATCTACCAGCAGAACCCTTTTCCCTATGTAAGCTAAGCATGCCCCAAGGTTGACAGACGTCGTTGTTTTGCCCACTCCGCCTTTTTGGTTCGTAATTGCTATGATTTTTCCCACGATGTCACCTACTTTCACATGAACATGTACTATCTTGCTTCTATTCTATCAAAAAAAGATTAAAGCGTTTCATTTTTTTCATCATTTTGTTCCGATTCAGAAGGGAAATAATTGAAAATTCAAGCTTGTCATATGCTTTCTCTTATAAATTCTGCAATTTCTATGTTTTTTTGACTTAAAAAAGGAATTTCTTAAAGAAAAAAAGAAGAAGTTACAGTGCAGAACGTACAGGACGGTGAGAATATGGTTTATAAAACAAAGAGAGATATACCCGTTACGCTGATGATTTTGTTCCTTATATTACTGATACAAGCAGATGCCATTGTTCCTTTTGTGCTGGGTAATGTGAGGGGTTCAGGCTGGATCATTTTTACTCTGCTGACTCTTTTAAATGTGCTCATCATTTGGAGCTTTATTGATCTGAAATATGTATTAAGGGCACATCATCTGATCATTAAAGCCGGACTGATCAAACATCAAATTCCTTACGAAAAAATCGACAAAGTGGTTCAAAAAAAGAAGCTGTGGTCAGGTTTTCGTCTGATCGGCTCTCGTCATGCCATCACGATATATTATCAGAGAGGCTGGGGACATGCAGTGATTTCTCCGCAAAATACTGAAGAATTTATCCACAAGCTCGAAGAAAAGAATTCCAATATAACATTATCCACTAAAAGTAATTAATTTCCTTTTACAATAAGAATAAAAGCTCTCCTGCTTTTCAGGAGAGCTTTTATTTTGGTATGCGAATCGTTAATTGAATATATTCTTCAAATTCTTCTTCTTCCGTATTCAATTTTACACCGCTGTCTTCAACCATTGATAGTGACTGGCGAATCGTGTTCATTGCAATTCTTGTATCTCTGCTGAACGCTTTGCGTCTCGGCTTTGGTTTTCTTTGGCCTTGCTCCAGCATTTTCACCACGCGGTCTTCCGTCTGCTTTACATTTAAACTTTTCTCAATAATCTCTGTGAGCAGTGTGACTTGGAGCTCAGGCTGCTTCAGCGGAATCAGCGCTCTGGCATGACGCTCAGTGATTTTCTTCTCCATAATCGCGTCTTGGACCGGCTGAGGCAGCTTTAATAACCGCAGCTTATTCGCAATTGTGGATTGCCCTTTTCCTAAACGCTGTGCGAGTGCTTCTTGAGTTAAGTCATGCAGTTCAAGAAGCCGTGCATAGGCATGCGCTTCCTCAATAGAAGACAGTTCTTCCCGCTGCAAGTTTTCAATTAACGCCACAGAAGCGGTTTCCGTGTCGGAAAAATCCTTAATAATAGCCGGAATCTTTTCCCACTCGAGCGATTGTACCGCTCTCCAGCGTCTTTCACCTGCAATGAGTTCGTATTGGCCCTCTTCTTCTGTATGCCTGACAACAATCGGCTGAATAATGCCGTGTGTATGGATGGTCATTGCTAACTCTTTGATTTTTTCATCTGAGAAAATGGTGCGTGGCTGAAAACGGTTGGGAACGATAGCATTTACCGGTATTTCCAGAATCTCTTCTTTGTTTGTCTCATGTTCAGCAATCTCCGGTTCCTGTTCCTTCTCACCAAGCCCGAAGAAACGAGAGAATGAATGCTTCATGTACCTACACCACCTTTAAAAACTGCCATTTTTATAATTCTATTTTCTCATGGTTTTTCCTGCTGTACATCCATCAATTTTGATGAAAATATGATGGTATTGTCATATCAGGCTGTCTAAATTACCCTTCAATTGGCGATTTATTAGGAGTTCCCGGTTTTCTTGGATACTTCTTAGGTGTATTTTTTGTCTTGCGTATCACCATAATATTACGATCGCTTTCTTCAATAGGCAGCTTAAAGGAATGGATATTCTCAAGTTCTCCTCCAAGCGTCGTGATTGCTTTTTTGCCGGCATTCAGTTCTTCTTCAGCTGATGCGGCTTTTAAAGCAACAAACAAACCGTTTTTCTTCACCAGAGGCAGACAAAGTTCGCTCAAAACAGATAGTCTTGCAACTGCTCGCGCCGTCACAATATCATAGCTTTCCCGTACGTCTTTCCGCTGTCCGAATGTTTCAGCTCGGTCATGGCAGAAGTTCGTATTCTCCAATTGCAAAGCTTCAGACAACTTTTCTAAAAATGTAATCCGTTTGTTTAGTGAATCCACGATTGTGACATGGAGGTGCGGAAAGCATATTTTAATCGGAAGACTCGGAAAACCCGCTCCCGCTCCGACATCACAAATCGTGTTCACTTGATTGAAGTCGACATAAAAAGCAGCTGTAATGGAATCATAAAAATGCTTAAGATACACTTCTTTTTTCTCTGTAATTGAAGTCAGATTGATTTTTTCGTTCCATTCAACCAGCATGTCGTAATACAGCTCAAATTGCTCCAGCTGACGGGGAGAAAGGGAGATCCCTTTTTCCGCCAAACTAGAAGTGAATTCTTCAATATTCATGCCGTCATCCTTTCTACTCGGCTATCTTCGCAATGCGTCCCTGCTCTAAATACACCAATAGAATTGAAATGTCCGCCGGGTTTACACCGGAAATACGGGAAGCTTGGGCAACAGACAAAGGACGCACATTTTTCAGCTTTTGACGCGCCTCAGTCGCGATCCCTTTGATTGCGTCATAATCAATTCGATCCGGAATTTTTTTGTTTTCCATCTTCTTCAGTTTTTCCACTTGTTGAAGGGATTTTTCAATATATCCTTCATATTTCACTTGGATTTCTACTTGTTCTGCCACGTCTTGCGGAACCGGCACTTCTGGCGGCGCCAGTTTTGTGACTGTTTCATAGTTCATTTCAGGACGTTTCATCAAGTCTGTGCCGCGAACTCCATCTTTCAATTCGCTTCCGCCAAGAGAACGGATATATTCTTGATTTTCCGGTGACGGCTTGATAATCACAGAGTGCAGACGTTTTTTCTCCGCTTCAATCGCCGCTTTTTTCTTCTCAAAAGCTGCATATCTCTCATCAGAAATCAATCCAATGCGGTGTCCGATTTCTGTCAGACGCAAATCAGCATTGTCATGGCGAAGAAGCAATCTGTATTCAGCACGTGATGTCAAAAGACGGTATGGTTCATTGGTTCCTTTTGTTACAAGGTCATCAATCAGAACACCAATGTAGGCGTCAGAACGGCTTAGAATCACTTCTTCTTTTCCAAGCGCTTTTCGCCCTGCATTGATTCCCGCCATAATCCCTTGTCCCGCAGCCTCTTCATAACCGGATGTTCCGTTAATTTGGCCTGCAGTGTAAAGATTTGTGATTTTTTTCGTTTCAAGTGTCGGCCATAGCTGTGTCGGTACGATCGCATCGTACTCGATCGCATAGCCGGCTCTCATCATTTGCACGTTTTCAAGACCAGGAATCGTTGCAAGCATTCTTTGCTGTACATCTTCTGGCAGACTTGTAGATAACCCTTGGACATAGACTTCCTGCGTATTTCTGCCTTCCGGCTCAAGGAAGATCTGGTGACGCGGTTTATCATTAAATCGGACAACTTTATCTTCAATGGACGGACAATATCTTGGGCCCGTACCTTTGATCATACCGGAATACATCGGTGAACGGTGCAGGTTGCTGTCAATAATCTCATGTGTCTCAGGGCTTGTATATGTCAGCCAGCAAGGGAGCTGATCTGTAATATATTCCACTGTTTCATATGAGAAAGCGCGAGGCACATCGTCACCAGGCTGAATTTCCGTTTTGCTGTAATCAATCGTGTCGCTTTTGACGCGAGGCGGCGTACCTGTTTTAAAACGAACGAGGTCAAAGCCCAGTTCCTCCAAATGCTCAGAAAGCTTAATAGAAGGCTGCTGGTTATTCGGACCGCTTGAGTAAGACAGATCACCAAGAATGATTCGTCCTCTTAAATATGTCCCTGTCGTCATGACAACTGCTTTCGCACGATAATGTGCGCCGGTTTGTGTAATAACACCGCGGCATTCGCCGTCTTCAACAATCAGCCGTTCCACAATTCCTTGCAGCAATGTTAAGTTTGGTTCTTTTTCAAGCGTATTTTTCATTTCGTGCTGATATTGGAATTTGTCTGCTTGCGCACGCAATGCACGGACCGCAGGACCTTTTCCAGTATTCAGCATTCTCATTTGAATATGCGTTTTATCGATGTTTCTGCCCATTTCTCCGCCGAGCGCGTCAATTTCGCGGACGACAATCCCTTTTGCGGGACCGCCGACAGACGGATTACATGGCATAAATGCAACCATATCTAAGTTGATGGTCAAGACAAGCGTTTTGGCGCCTTGGCGTGCTGATGCGAGGGCAGCCTCAACACCGGCATGCCCGGCGCCAATCACAATCACATCGTATTGGCCTGCTTCATACCCCATGATTCTAGTTCCTCCTTTTATTATTTTCCTAAACAGAATTGAGAAAAGAGCTGATCAATTAAGCTTTCGTGGACAGAATCTCCGATGATTTCACCCAAAAGCTCCCAGCATCTTGTAAGGTCGATTTGCACCATGTCGATCGGGACATCCTGTTCGATGCCGCTAAGCGCATCTTCAATGGCACGTTTTGCTTGCTGTAAAATAGAGATATGACGTGTGTTGCTGACATAAGTCAGATCTCCGCTTTCAATGGCACCCGTGTAGAACAGCGATTGAATCGCTTCTTCCAGATCATTGACGCCTTCCTCTTTTAATAGAGATGTCGTGACAACAGGACGTCCATTGGCAAGCTCACGGACACGCTCACTGTCAATCTTCGCCTCAAGGTCAGTCTTATTCATAATCACGATAACGTCCATGCCCTCAACGGCTTCAAAAAGCTTCACGTCTTCTTCAGAAAGCTCTTCACTATAATTAAGCACGAGTAAAATCAGGTCCGCTTCCTTTAGAACCTGGCGAGAACGTTCAACACCGATTCGTTCAACAATATCCTCTGTTTCACGAATACCTGCTGTATCAACCAGACGAAGTGGAACGCCCCTTACATTAACGTATTCCTCAATTACATCCCGAGTCGTTCCTGGAATATCGGTTACAATGGCTTTTGCCTCATGAACGAGGCTGTTCAGAAGAGATGATTTTCCTACATTCGGCCGGCCGATAATGACAGTAGAAAGACCTTCCCGCAAGATTTTTCCTTGCTCAGAAGTCCTCAGCAGCGCCTCAATTTCTTTTTTCACGGCGGTTGCCTTTTCAACCAAAAGCTGATGCGTCATTTCCTCTACATCATCGTACTCCGGATAATCTATATTTACCTCAACGTGAGCCAGCGTTTCTAAAATCTCACTGCGTAAACGGCGCACCAAAGCAGAAAGACGCCCTTCCATTTGATTCATGGCGACGTTCATTGCCCGGTCCGTTTTCGCTCTGATTAAGTCCATAACCGCTTCCGCCTGTGAAAGATCAATTCGGCCGTTTAAAAACGCGCGTTTCGTAAATTCACCAGGCTCTGCCAGTCTCGCTCCCTCTCTCAATGCGAGCTGAAGCACTTGGTTCACAGTCACAATTCCCCCGTGACAGTTAATTTCGATGACATCTTCACGTGTAAAAGTTCTCGGTGCCTTTAACACTGATACCATTACTTCCTCTACGACACGATCCGAAGGTCTGTCTACGATATGACCATAATGAATCGTATGTGATTCGACCGAGCTGAGTGTTTTTCCCTTCGGCCCTTTATAAATTTTATCTGCGATTTGAATTGCTTCTGGTCCGCTCAACCGTACAATCGCAATCGCGCCTTCTCCCATCGGAGTGGAAATTGCTGCAATTGTATCCATGCTGTTCACCTCTCTTTACTTATACTTTCATCTATATAAAAAAATTTTTATTATGCCAAAACTAAAAGATAACATAGTTTGGTTCGAAGTGGAAGATGTGTTATCCACAGAATTAGGAATTCGCCTCCTATTACTTTAACTTATCCACATGTGAATAACAATTAATTTTATTTCCTGAACTTCCTTTTTATCAACAGGATACACCTAAAAAGAAAAAACTTAAACGGCAAAAGCTTGATATGACTAGGAAAAATAGATTTTTCTCATACAAAAAAACCGAAATCCGCTTTTTATCGGACTTCGGTTTTATGCTATCTTTTATGGGAAATAACGAGATGGCGATTTTCGCCTTCACCCATTGAATATGTTTTGATCTGGTGATTTGCATATCCAGAAAGAGTATCATGAATGATTTTTCTTTCACTGGACGGCATAGGTTCAAGATGAACTGCTTTTTTCGTTTTCAAGACCTGGTCTGCAAGCCTGATGGCCAGCTGACTCAGTGTATCTTTTCTTTTCAAACGATAGTTTTCTGCATCCACCGTCACATTTTTATATTGGCCTGGATAACGATTAAGGACAAGCTGTGTCAAAGTTTCAAGGGCATTTAAGGTTTGTCCTCTTTTCCCAATCAACAAGGCCGCTTTTTCACCTGTTATATGGAAACTCACTGTCTTTTTGCTTTCTTGAACAGTCACATCAGACTTCCCGGCAATAGCCTCAGCAATTGTTTGAAGATAAGACTTCGCTTGCTGAATCGGATCAATCTTTTCAACCAGCTTTACGACCGCCGGCTTTTTACCGAAAATACCGAGAAACCCTTTGTTTCCCTCTTCAATAACGGTAATTTCTACCTTATCCTTCGTTAATTCCATCTCTTGCAATCCAGACTGTACTGCTTCATCGACATTTCGCCCTGCAGCAGTCACATTCCTCACTTTTTCTTTCCTCCGGCTTTTTCCGGCTCAGGATTTTTTTTAATATCTGGTCCTTTAATGAGGAAAGTTTGTGCAATCATAAATAAGTTACCGACTACCCAATAAAGAGAAAGAGCCGCCGGGAAGTTGATCGCAAATACGATAATCATAATCGGCATAATCCAAAGCATCATCGCCATTTGCGGATTTTGCTGCGCATTTCCCGCCATCATCAGTTTTTGCTGAACAAATGTAGCAACACCCGCAACGATAGGAAGAATATAGAAAGGATCTTTTTCTCCTAAGTCAAACCATAAGAAACTATGCTCTGAAATCGCCTGTGTTCTCATGATCGCATGATAGAATCCAATTAAAATCGGCATCTGGATTAAAATCGGGAAACATCCCGCCAACGGATTGACACCATGCTTTTGGAATAAAGCCATTGTTTCCTGCTGAAGCTTTTGCTGTGTTTTTTGATCCTTTGAGCTGTATTTTTCTTTAAGCTTTTGCATTTCCGGCTGTAAAGCCTGCATCGCTTTCGAACTTCTCAGCTGCTTAATCATCAGCGGTAAAATTAATAAACGAATTAAAATGGTAACAAGAATAATTGATAGTCCATAGTTATCTCCCGTCAATTTCGCTACATACGTAATGAGCTCAGACAATGGATATACTACGTACTTGTCCCAAAAATGCGGACTATCTGCAGTGATTGGCTCCTTCACACTCGAGCACCCAGCCAAAAGCATGAATACGCCAACCATACTAAATAGCAACCCTATTCTCCTTTTCAACAACATTTCCTCCTATAATTAATCTTTACACTCTTTTATTGCAAAGCATACTTGTATGTATTTTAGCATCTTTCAGTTTTAAATGGTGTCTTTTTCTGATCAACCAGAAAGGAAGCGCTTTTAAAAGTTGTAAGAAAGCAGTGACAATGCCTACTTTGACGAAGATTTCTTATATAAAGAAGACTTCCTGAATAGATGCTGCAGACTTTTTTTCGTTTCCTCATATGTCAGCTGGCTCGCCGGTTTTCTGGCAATAATGATGTAATCCTTTTCCTTCAGTCTCTCTTTCTCTTCAAGAAAAGCCTGCCGAATCAAACGTTTGATCCGATTTCGCATCACAGCGTTGCCAATTTTTTTGCTGACGGAAAGCCCGACGCGCAGCTCATCGTTTTCAGGCTGATCAAGCGTATATAAGACAAACTGGCGGTTCGCTATTGATGTCCCATGCTTAAACACTTTTTGAAAATCTTCATTTTTCTTTAAACGATTTCGCTTCTTCAAATGACTCACTCCGATACTGGCTGGCAGAAACTTTTAAAATTTATTATGAAAATGAGATGCATTAGAACCAGGGAGCATACCCCGGTTCATCATGCATCACACCTATCTTTTCCCATAAAGTGAAAAAAGACCACTGACATTATTCAGTGGCCTAAGCTGATAATACTTTTCTGCCTTTACGGCGACGGCGTGCTAAAACTAGACGACCGTTTTTTGAACTCATACGGCTTCTGAAGCCATGAACTTTACTGCGTTTACGGTTATTCGGTTGGAATGTTCTTTTCATTTATGACACCTCCCTCGAGGAATAGCTGTTAAAGACAGTCTTACTTATTATATTTGCGTTACCTATTCATTGTCAACTTCACTAGTGCTTTTATTTCTTGCAACCATAATAGGATACCACACCTTCCCGACTTTCGAAACCTTATTTTTTAGATTCCTTAATTTAACGAAAAAAAGTCAGAAAAACTGCTCTAAAAATACGAATGTGGATATCTTTTTAGCTCTTTTTTAATATCCACATTGGTTATCGACAACATTTTCACATTACCAACCCCTGTGGACAAGATTTTTTCAACAGGTTGTCCGCTTTGTGGATAAGATTGTGACAACCATTGCAAGCTCTCGTTTAATTTGGTATTATATTTGTGTTTTAACTCTTGATTACTAATCTTACCTTTACTCTTTATCCACAAAGTGTGGATAAGTTGTGGATTGATTTCACACAGCTTGTGTAGAAGGTTGTCCACAAGTTGTGAAATTTGTCGAAAAGCTATTTATCTACTATATTATATGTTTTCAACATTTAATGTGTACGAATGGTAAGCGCCATTTGCTCTTTTTTTGTGTTCTATAACAAAGAAAGACGCCATTTTCTATGAAAAGGAGGGACGTGCCGGAAGATGGAAAATATATTAGACCTGTGGAACCAAGCCCTTGCTCAAATCGAAAAAAAGTTGAGCAAACCGAGTTTTGAGACTTGGATGAAGTCAACCAAAGCCCACTCACTGCAAGGAGATACATTAACGATCACGGCTCCCAATGAATTTGCCAGAGACTGGCTGGAGTCCAGATACTTGCATCTGATTGCAGATACTATATATGAATTAACCGGGGAAGAATTGAGCATTAAGTTTGTCATTCCTCAAAATCAAGATGTTGAGGACTTTATGCCGAAGCCGCAAGTCAAAAAAGCGGTCAAAGAAGATACATCTGATTTTCCTCAAAATATGCTCAATCCAAAATATACTTTCGATACTTTTGTCATCGGATCTGGAAACCGATTTGCACACGCTGCTTCCCTCGCAGTAGCGGAAGCACCCGCGAAAGCTTACAACCCTTTATTTATCTATGGGGGCGTCGGCTTAGGGAAAACACACTTAATGCATGCGATCGGCCATTATGTAATAGATCATAATCCTTCTGCCAAAGTGGTTTATCTGTCTTCTGAGAAATTTACAAACGAATTCATCAACTCTATCCGAGATAATAAAGCCGTCGACTTCCGCAATCGCTATCGAAATGTTGATGTGCTTTTGATAGATGATATTCAATTTTTAGCGGGGAAAGAACAAACCCAGGAAGAATTTTTCCATACATTTAACACATTGCACGAAGAAAGCAAACAAATCGTCATTTCAAGTGACAGACCTCCAAAAGAAATTCCGACACTTGAAGACAGATTGCGTTCACGTTTTGAATGGGGCCTGATTACGGATATCACGCCGCCAGATTTGGAAACGAGAATTGCGATTTTACGAAAAAAAGCCAAAGCGGAGGGCCTCGATATTCCGAACGAGGTTATGCTTTATATCGCAAATCAAATCGACAGCAATATTCGGGAACTTGAAGGAGCATTAATCAGAGTTGTTGCTTACTCATCTTTAATTAATAAAGATATTAATGCTGATCTGGCCGCTGAGGCGTTGAAAGATATTATTCCTTCTTCAAAACCGAAAGTCATTACGATAAAAGAAATTCAGAGGGTAGTAGGTCAGCAATTTAATATTAAACTCGAGGATTTCAAAGCAAAAAAACGGACAAAATCAGTAGCTTTCCCGCGACAAATCGCCATGTACTTATCAAGGGAAATGACTGATTCCTCTCTTCCTAAAATCGGGGAAGAGTTTGGAGGCCGTGACCATACGACCGTTATTCATGCGCATGAAAAAATTTCAAAACTGCTGGCAGACGATGAACAGCTTCAGCAGCATGTAAAAGAAATTAAAGAACAGCTTAAATAGCAGGACCGGGGATTAATCGGGGAAAGTGTGAATAACTTTTCAGAAGTCATACACAGTCTGTCCACATGTGGATAGGCTGTGTTTCCTGTCTTTTTCACAACTTATCCACAAATCCACAAGCCCTACTATTACTTCTACTATTTTTTTAAAATATATATATTAATACATTATCCGTTAGGAGGATAAAAATGAAATTCACGATTCAAAAAGATCGTCTTGTTGAAAGTGTCCAAGATGTATTAAAAGCAGTTTCATCCAGAACTACGATTCCCATTCTGACTGGTATTAAAATCGTTGCATCAGATGATGGCGTATCCTTTACAGGAAGCGATTCAGATATTTCAATTGAATCCTTCATTCCAAAAGAAGAAGGAGATAAGGAGATCGTCACAATAGAACAGCCTGGAAGCATCGTTTTACAAGCTCGCTTCTTTAGTGAGATTGTAAAAAAACTGCCGATGGCAACTGTAGAAATCGAAGTGCAGAACCAGTATTTGACGATTATCCGTTCTGGCAAAGCTGAATTTAATCTAAACGGTCTGGATGCTGATGAGTACCCGCACTTGCCGCAGATCGAAGAGCATCACGCGATTCAAATTCCAACTGACTTGTTAAAAAATCTAATCAGACAAACAGTATTCGCGGTGTCCACCTCAGAAACACGCCCTATCTTGACAGGTGTAAACTGGAAAGTGGAGCGAAGTGAATTATTATGCACCGCGACGGATAGCCACCGTCTTGCTTTAAGAAAAGCGAAACTTGATATTCCAGAAGACAGATCTTATAACGTCGTGATTCCGGGAAAAAGCTTAACTGAACTCAGCAAGATTTTGGATGACAATCAGGAACTTGTAGATATCGTAATCACAGAAACCCAAGTTCTGTTTAAAGCGAAAAATGTTTTATTCTTCTCGCGGCTTCTGGACGGAAATTATCCGGATACAACCAGCCTGATTCCGCAAGAAAGCAAAACAGAAATCATTGTGAACACAAAAGAATTCCTTCAGGCAATTGATCGTGCATCTCTTTTAGCCAGAGAGGGACGCAACAACGTGGTGAAGCTGTCTGCAAAACCGGCTGAATCGATTGAGATTTCTTCCAACTCACCTGAAATTGGAAAAGTTGTTGAAGCGATTCTTGCTGATCAGATCGAAGGTGAGGAATTAAATATCTCATTTAGTCCAAAATATATGCTGGATGCACTAAAGGTGCTTGAAGGAGCAGAAATACGGGTAAGCTTTACAGGCGCAATGAGACCTTTCTTAATTCGCACACCGAATGATGAAACGATTGTACAGCTTATCCTTCCTGTCAGAACCTATTAATCCGATACACTGCTGCCGACCCTTTCGGCAGCTTTTCTATTCGGTATCTGCTCCGACAAGTTTTCCCTTTCCCTAATTCGTTTTTTTTTAGTACAATTAGATATTAGTGATATTTGAAAGAGGTCGATATAATGGCAAATCCGATTTCAATTGATACAGAGATGATTACACTCGGACAATTCTTGAAATTAGCCGATGTCATTCAGTCAGGCGGTATGGCGAAGTGGTTTTTAAGCGAGCATGAAGTGCTTGTGAACAACGAGCCGGACAACCGCCGCGGCAGAAAGCTGTATGTTGGAGATGTGGTAGAGATTGAAGGATTTGGTTCATTTCAAGTCGTCAATTAAAGCGGGTGACACTGATTGTATATCCAGAACTTAGAACTGACATCTTACCGCAACTACGACCATGCTGAACTTCAATTTGAAAATAAAGTAAATGTGATCATCGGAGAAAACGCCCAGGGGAAAACAAATCTCATGGAGGCGATCTATGTCTTGTCCATGGCGAAATCGCACAGGACGTCAAATGACAAAGAACTTATACGGTGGGACAAAGACTATGCTAAAATAGAGGGAAGAGTGATGAAGCAAAACGGGGCGATCCCGATGCAGCTCGTCATCTCCAAAAAGGGTAAAAAGGGCAAGGTCAATCATATTGAACAGCAAAAGCTCAGCCAGTATGTCGGGGCCCTCAACACCATTATGTTCGCGCCGGAAGATTTAAATCTTGTAAAGGGAAGCCCTCAAGTGAGAAGGCGGTTTCTTGACATGGAAATCGGACAGGTTTCTCCTGTTTACCTGCATGACCTTTCTCTTTACCAGAAAATCCTCTCGCAGCGAAATCATTTTTTGAAGCAGCTGCAAACAAGAAAACAAACTGACAGAACGATGCTCGATGTTTTGACCGATCAGCTTGTAGAAGTTGCAGCAAAAGTCGTCGTAAAACGCCTGCAATTTACAGCGCAGCTCGAAAAATGGGCTCAGCCTATCCATGCGGGCATCTCAAGAGGGCTTGAAGAGCTGACCCTGAAGTACCATACGGCTCTTGAGGTATCAGATCCTAAAGACTTGTCGAAAATAGGAGATAGCTATCAAGAAGCGTTTTCTAAATTAAGAGAAAAAGAAATTGAGCGCGGTGTTACGCTGTCAGGGCCTCATCGTGATGATGTTCTTTTCTATGTGAACGGACGCGATGTGCAGACGTATGGTTCTCAAGGACAGCAGCGAACGACGGCATTGTCTCTTAAGCTGGCGGAGATTGACCTGATCCATGAAGAAATCGGAGAATACCCCATTTTACTATTGGATGATGTACTGAGTGAACTGGACGATTATCGCCAGTCACACTTGCTTCATACGATCCAAGGCCGTGTACAAACGTTTGTCACAACGACAAGCGTTGATGGCATTGATCACGAAACCTTACGTCAAGCAGGAATGTTCCGTGTGCAAAATGGTGCGTTAGTGAAGTGAAGAAATGAGGTGGGCAATTGTATATTCATTTAGGTGATGACTTTGTGGTTTCAACACGAGATATTGTCGGCATTTTTGACTTTAAAGCCAACATGTCGCCTATTGTTGAAGAATTTCTGAAAAAACAGAAACACAAGGTGGTGCCTTCCGTAAACGGCACGCCCAAATCTATCGTAGTCACGGTTCAGAATATATATTACTCTCCCTTATCTTCCAGCACATTAAAAAAACGTGCGCAATTTATGTTTGAAATAGATTCTTAGAAATTTTTTATCACGAATATATCGTTTAGAAAAGTGTAGGTGAATGACGTGGCTATGGAACAGCAGCAAAACAGTTATGATGAAAATCAGATACAGGTACTAGAGGGATTGGAAGCTGTTCGTAAAAGACCAGGGATGTATATCGGTTCAACAAACAGCAAAGGCCTTCACCACCTGGTATGGGAAATTGTCGACAATAGTATTGACGAAGCCCTCGCCGGTTATTGTACGGATATCAATATCCAAATCGAGAAAGACAACAGCATCACGGTGATAGATAATGGCCGCGGTATTCCAGTCGGTATTCATGAAAAAATGGGCCGTCCTGCGGTAGAAGTCATTATGACGGTGCTTCATGCTGGAGGAAAATTTGACGGAAGCGGTTATAAAGTGTCTGGAGGATTGCACGGTGTAGGTGCGTCAGTCGTAAACGCGCTTTCAACCGAGCTTGTGGTGACGGTACACCGTGACGGTAAAATCCACCGTCAAACCTATAAACGCGGAGTTCCGGTTTCAGACCTTGAAATCATTGGCGAGACAGATCATACAGGAACGACGACACATTTTGTCCCTGATCCTGAGATTTTCACAGAAACAACTGAGTATGATTATGATCTGCTTGCGAACCGCGTGCGCGAATTAGCCTTTTTGACAAAAGGCGTAAACATCACGATTGAAGATAAACGTGAAGGACAAGAGCGCAAAAATGAGTACCATTACGAAGGCGGAATTAAAAGTTATGTAGAGTATTTAAACCGATCTAAAGAAGTTGTCCATGAAGAGCCGATTTACATTGAAGGCGAAAAGGACGGCATTACGGTTGAAGTGGCTTTACAATACAATGACAGCTACACAAGCAACATTTACTCATTTACAAATAACATTAACACGTATGAAGGCGGTACCCACGAAGCGGGCTTTAAAACGGGTCTGACTCGTGTTATCAACGATTACGCCAGAAAAAAAGGGCTTATTAAAGAAAATGATCCAAACCTAAGCGGAGATGACGTAAGAGAAGGGCTGACCGCGATTATTTCAATCAAACACCCTGATCCGCAGTTTGAGGGCCAAACGAAAACAAAGCTAGGCAACTCAGAAGCGCGGACGATCACCGATACGTTATTTTCTACGGCAATGGAAACATTTATGCTGGAAAATCCAGACGCGGCCAAAAAAATTGTCGATAAAGGTTTAATGGCGGCAAGAGCAAGAATGGCTGCGAAAAAAGCCCGTGAATTAACACGCCGCAAGAGTGCTTTGGAAATTTCAAACCTTCCCGGTAAGTTAGCGGACTGCTCTTCAAAAGACCCGAGCATCTCCGAGTTGTATATCGTAGAGGGTGACTCTGCCGGAGGATCTGCTAAACAGGGCCGCGACAGACATTTCCAAGCCATTTTGCCGCTTAGAGGTAAAATCCTGAACGTTGAAAAAGCCAGACTGGATAAAATCCTTTCTAACAACGAAGTTCGCTCTATGATTACAGCGCTCGGCACAGGTATCGGGGAAGATTTCAACCTGGAGAAAGCCCGTTACCACAAAGTTGTCATTATGACAGATGCCGACGTTGACGGCGCGCACATCAGGACACTGTTGTTAACGTTCTTTTACAGATATATGCGCCAAATTATCGAAAATGGCTACGTGTACATTGCGCAACCGCCGCTCTATAAGGTTCAACAGGGGAAACGTGTTGAATATGCATACAATGACAAGGAGCTTGAAGATCTGTTAAAAACGCTGCCCCAAACGCCTAAGCCGGGATTGCAGCGTTATAAAGGTCTTGGTGAAATGAATGCCACCCAGCTATGGGAAACAACCATGGACCCTAGCTCTAGAACACTTCTTCAGGTAACTCTTGAAGATGCTATGGATGCGGATGAGACATTTGAAATGCTGATGGGCGACAAAGTAGAACCGCGCCGAAACTTCATAGAAGCGAATGCGAGATACGTTAAAAATCTTGACATCTAATCATAAAAAGCCTTATTTCCAATTAGAAATAAGGCTTTTTTCTGAACAAGATCAGCTGCAGTAATGCTTGCAATACCTATATATTCTAGCAATTTAATGTGTATAATCATAAGTTTATTGATATAATGGAGAATAGTGAAATCGTATTGAAGGTCATAATGGACAATCTACTCCCACATATTTCATGTGATACTTCAGGGAGGTTTTTTAATGAGTGAACAAAACACACCACAAGTTCGTGAAATAAATATCAGTCAGGAAATGCGTACGTCCTTCTTGGATTATGCAATGAGCGTTATTGTGTCCCGTGCTCTTCCAGATGTACGTGACGGTTTAAAACCGGTTCACAGACGGATTTTGTATGCAATGAATGATTTGGGCATGACGAGTGACAAGCCATATAAAAAATCCGCGCGTATCGTCGGAGAAGTTATCGGGAAATACCACCCGCACGGTGATTCAGCGGTATATGAATCCATGGTCAGAATGGCGCAGGATTTTAACTACCGTTACATGCTCGTTGACGGTCACGGGAACTTCGGTTCTGTTGACGGAGACTCAGCGGCTGCCATGCGTTATACAGAAGCAAGAATGTCTAAGATCTCGATGGAAATTCTTCGAGATATCACAAAAGACACAATCGATTATCAGGACAACTATGATGGGTCAGAAAGAGAACCCGTCGTTATGCCTTCAAGGTTCCCGAATCTGCTCGTGAACGGTGCTGCCGGTATTGCGGTAGGTATGGCAACAAACATCCCTCCGCACCAGCTTGGGGAAATCATTGACGGTGTACTTGCTGTCAGTGAGAACCCGGACATTACAATCCCTGAGCTGATGGAAGTCATTCCAGGGCCTGATTTCCCGACTGCGGGTCAAATCTTGGGACGCAGCGGTATCCGGAAAGCATACGAATCTGGCCGAGGCTCTATTACGATTCGGGCAAAAGCTGAGATCGAACAAACATCTTCAGGTAAAGAAAGAATTATCGTTACAGAGTTACCTTACCAAGTAAATAAGGCGAAATTAATCGAGAAAATTGCTGATCTCGTTAGGGACAAAAAGATAGAGGGCATCACAGATCTGCGTGATGAGTCAGATCGTACAGGTATGAGAATTGTCATTGAAATCAGACGCGATGCCAATGCAAATGTTATTCTAAACAACCTATACAAACAAACTGCGCTACAAACATCTTTTGGTATCAACCTGCTTGCGCTTGTTGACGGTCAGCCAAAAGTTTTAAATCTAAAGCAATGCCTAGAGCATTACCTTGACCATCAAAAAGTCGTCATCAGACGCCGTACGGCATATGAATTGCGTAAAGCGGAAGCGAGAGCTCATATCTTGGAAGGTTTGAGAATTGCTCTCGATCATCTCGATGCAGTTATTTCTCTTATCCGTAATTCTCAAACGGCTGAAATAGCGAGAACAGGTCTAATTGAACAATTCTCACTGACAGAGAAGCAAGCACAAGCGATTCTCGATATGAGGCTGCAGCGTTTAACAGGACTAGAACGTGAAAAGATCGAAGAAGAATACCAATCTCTTGTTAAATTAATTGCAGAGCTAAAAGACATTTTGGCAAATGAATATAAAGTGCTTGAGATCATCCGTGAAGAACTCACTGAAATCAAAGAGCGTTTCAACGATGAAAGACGCACGGAGATCGTCACTTCTGGACTAGAAACAATTGAAGATGAAGATCTTATTGAGAGAGAAAATATCGTCGTCACTCTGACACACAACGGGTACATCAAACGTCTTCCTGCATCAACTTACCGCAGTCAAAAACGAGGCGGAAAAGGTGTACAGGGAATGGGAACAAACGAAGATGATTTCGTTGAGCATTTAATATCTACGTCAACTCATGACACGATTCTCTTCTTCTCGAACAAAGGGAAAGTGTATCGTGCAAAAGGGTATGAAATCCCTGAATACGGCAGAACAGCAAAAGGAATCCCGATTATTAACCTGCTGGAGGTAGAAAAGGGTGAATGGATTAACGCAATTATTCCAGTCACTGAATTCAATGCGGAGCTTTACCTTTTCTTCACAACAAAGCACGGGGTTTCAAAACGAACTTCACTGTCTCAGTTTGCTAATATCCGCAACAATGGCCTAATCGCTCTTAGTCTACGTGAGGATGATGAATTGATGGGTGTACGTCTGACTGACGGTACAAAACAAATGATCATCGGAACGAAAAATGGATTGCTGATCCGTTTCCCTGAAACAGATGTCCGGGAAATGGGAAGAACTGCGGCAGGCGTAAAAGGCATCACCCTGACCGATGACGACGTTGTTGTCGGCATGGAGATATTAGAGGAAGAATCACATGTCCTTATCGTAACTGAAAAAGGTTACGGAAAACGAACTCCGGCTGAAGAGTACAGAACCCAAAGCCGGGGCGGAAAAGGACTCAAAACAGCGAAAATCACCGAGAACAACGGCCAATTAGTAACAGTAAAAGCTACTAAAGGTGAAGAGGATCTAATGATTATTACGGCCAGCGGCGTACTCATTAGAATGGACATCAATGACATCTCAATCACCGGACGTGTCACTCAAGGTGTACGCCTCATCAGAATGGCGGAAGAAGAGCATGTTGCTACAGTAGCATTAGTAGAGAAAGACGAAGAAGATGAGAATGAAGAAACACAAGAAGAAGTGTGAGAAAAGCGCAGCTGAAATAGCTGCGCTTTTTTTGTGCCATAACCCTTTACAGTCATAAGAATTATGGTATAATCATTTCTGTTGTCTTTTAAAAGACACAAACATGACTAGCAAAAACTTTTTTAAAAAAGTGTTGACCTAGTTAACTAAAAATGTTACTATTAAGTAGTCGCTTCGAGAGGAGCACACAAAGTTCTTTGAAAACTAAACAAGACAAAACGTACCTGTTAATTCATTTTTTATAAAATCGCACAGCGATGTGCGTAGTCAGTCAAACTACTTTATCGGAGAGTTTGATCCTGGCTCAGGACGAACGCTGGCGGCGTGCCTAATACATGCAAGTCGAGCGGACAGATGGGAGCTTGCTCCCTGATGTTAGCGGCGGACGGGTGAGTAACACGTGGGTAACCTGCCTGTAAGACTGGGATAACTCCGGGAAACCGGGGCTAATACCGGATGCTTGTTTGAACCGCATGGTTCAAACATAAAAGGTGGCTTC
>NZ_JBVQPQ010000005.1:0-295359 GCF_055721145.1 Bacillus sp. VA15
CCCACGTGTTACTCACCCGTCCGCCGCTAACATCAGGGAGCAAGCTCCCATCTGTCCGCTCGACTTGCATGTATTAGGCACGCCGCCAGCGTTCGTCCTGAGCCAGGATCAAACTCTCCGATAAAGTGGATCACAGGTTAAGTTCACCGCATCCTGCGGTGACACCTGTGTGACCTGCGTCGTGCAGGCCTTAGTTTGACTGACTACGCACATCGCTGTGCGATTTTATAAAAAATGAATTAACAGGTACGTTTTGTCTTGTTTAGTTTTCAAAGATCATTTTCACTTCTTGTCGAAGCGACTTTATTAATATAACATTTTGACTTTCTTATGTCAAATGTTTTTTTAATTTATTTCTCCGCCGCTGTGAGCTTGTTTTTCAGAAGCGCATCAGCGACGTTTAATAATATAACACGGTCAAGAATCAGAGTCAATATCTTTTTTAAAAGAATATCCTCGATGATAAACAGCCTGCCCTTTTGTTTCTATCTGGCAGACGTTGATAAGTCCCTTGTCCGTCAGGTAATCAAGCATAACGCCAAGGTCTTGGGTGAAGTGCTTTAAGTCAGGATGCTGAAGAAGCTCACCGAATTGCCAAATGTCTTTTTCATTCATTACTTCGAAAAGATGAGCCGAACCGATCTCAGCTTTGGAATGGATGAGAAAATCATTTGCTAAGAATAATAATTCGAGTCTTTTTTCCAAGCTCTCGTGGCTTTCGATCAACTCGGAATATAATTTATACACTTGAGGCTCCATCTGGCGCACTTGGCTCCATACCGTGGTTTCCGGATGGAATCCCCTGTCGATTACTTCAATACGCGCTAAATGGTGCAGCGCATGAACAACCGCGTTGTAGGCATCTAAAAATTGATTGGCTTCAAAAAAAGCTTTGCCTTCAACATATCTTCTGATTAATTTGCCGTATTCGAGCCCGATCTTCAGTTTGCGTTCGGCAAACGGAAATGTATTGAGCCTATCAATCAGCTCGACAATGTATTCGTTACGATCAAACAAGACTCTGCCATTGACAATCCAATCTATGATTCTTCTATTTGTCCCGAGCAAAATCCATTCTTGAATCTGAGAATCTGTTACGACATGCAAAGAAGCTGTTTTTTGATCAAATTCATAATGCTTTATAAAAACAGGCTCGTCAGCCTCCTTTACAATCACCAGCAAAGCAGCATCAAAGTTATCTGTTAAGGAAGATGTTTTGTTTCTTCTCTCAATCATAATGACAGCCAATGTATTGGGATGACTTGCTCTTTCTTGGTAAATTGGACGGAGAAGATTATCCATCACTATTCCTCCAATGCAATTGTTCAAAATTTTTTATTCTCTATTTGATTCAATTCTATGGTCAAAACGAAATCCCTCTTTTTCTAAACACATTGAACTATTATAAACAAATTCACAGTAAGTCTCCATATATAAATTCCAGTTCAACCGAAAACATGAAGAAAATCCCATTGGGTTTGTGCTATAGTTAAATCAGAGGGGGATGGACATGGCGAAATACTCCAGCAAAATTAATAAAATCAGAACATTTGCGTTAAGTTTGGTTTTCGTTGGGTTTATCATTATGTACATCGGTATCTTTTTCAAAGAGTCAGTTTTGCTATCTAGTTTGTTTATGATACTTGGGCTTTTATCCATCGGTCTCAGCACGGTTGTTTACTTTTGGATCGGAATGCTTTCGACCAAAGCGGTTCGCGTCATATGTCCGGGCTGTGAAAAAGAGACAAAGGTTTTGGGAAGAGTAGATATGTGCATGCATTGCAGAGAGCCGCTGACTTTAGATAAAGGCTTAGAAGGAAAAGAATTTGATGAATCTTATAATAAAAAGAAAATGTCCAAATAAAATAAGCTGACCGTTTCATGCGGTCAGCTTATTTTTAATGGTTTTCTTTTTTCGAACACTCTTGGCAGACGCCGTAAATTTCTAAACGATGGTGGCTTACTTTAAAGCCCGTGACATGGGCAGCGAGCTGCTCCACTTCGTCAAGGCCCGGGTAATGGAAGTCCACAATTTTACCGCAGTTTTCACAAATCGCGTGATAGTGATCGGATGTGACAAAATCGAATCTGCTGGAAGCATCACCGTATGTGAGCTCTTTTACCAAACCGGATTCCCGGAACACACGCAAATTGTTATATACCGTCGCTACGCTCATGTTAGGAAATTTCCCTTCCAGAGCTTTATATATATCGTCCGCTGTTGGATGAGCCATAGAGTTAACGAGATATTCCAGAATCGCATGACGTTGAGGAGTAATGCGAACTCCGGTTTCCTTCAACGTTTCTAAGGCTTCTTTTAGTTCATGTGCAGCCATCCGTCATGCACCTCTCTTCTAAAAAAAATTCTTACATTGTAATGTTTATAATTAGTGTAACTCTTTCTACGATAATTTGTCAATTGATATCAGGGTAAAAGTAAGCATATCATTTGAGGCTGATAGACGCATTTACTTTTCCGACATATCTTTGAGCGATTGAAGCGCTTCGGCTACATGGTCTTTCACTTTTACCTTTCTCCATTCTTTAACGAGCCGGCCTTCTTTATCAATTAAAAAAGTGGAGCGCTCAATCCCCATATATTCTTTCCCGAAGTTTTTCTTCAGCTTCCATACATCAAACGCTTCCGCCAGCTTATGTTCGTCATCAACAAGAAGCAGAAAAGGAAGGTTATGCTTCTCTTTAAATTTTCCGTGTTTTTCCTGGCTGTCGGGGCTGACGCCGATAATAACGGCATCCAGTTCAGCGAAGCTTTCATGGCTGTCCCGAAAATCGCATGCTTCAGTTGTGCATCCCGGTGTCATGTCTTTTGGATAAAAGTAAAGCACGATATACTTTCCTTTATAATCCGATAAAGTTACTGTTTCCCCATGATCGCCTTTTAACTCAAGATCAGGTGCTTTTTGTCCGATTTCTATAGTCATTACGTTACCTCCGGATGTTTTTTTATTAAGCGTATCCAATTCTTGTCCAGATTACAACCGTCGTCCCTTGCATCTTAAGACCGAATCCATTGTTCTTGTTCGGAAGCATGCTACAATAGAAAGGACGCATGGAGATATAGGAGGTTTTTATTCTTGCATACAAAATCAATTGAACTTCACAATGAGGCATTAGAACACATTGTCGGCGGTGTAAACAGCCCGTCTAGATCATATAAAGCAGTCGGCGGCGGTTCTCCCGTCGCAATGGAAAAAGCAAACGGCGCTTATTTTTGGGATGTGGACGGCAACAAATACATCGATTATTTAGCGGCTTACGGTCCGATCATTACCGGACATGCCCACCCGCATATTACAGAAGCGATTAAAAATGCAGCAGAGAACGGCGTATTGTATGGAACACCGACAAAACATGAGGTTACATTTGCAAAGATGCTTAAAGAAGCCATTCCTGCTATGGACAAAGTAAGATTCGTCAATTCGGGAACAGAAGCTGTTATGACGACTATCCGCGTGGCTCGCGCATATACAGGCCGGACAAAAATCATTAAATTTGCAGGCTGTTACCACGGACATTCGGATCTTGTGCTTGTCGCCGCCGGTTCCGGCCCATCTACTCTTGGCACACCAGACTCAGCCGGTGTACCAAAAAGCATTGCAAACGAAGTGATCACAGTTCCATTTAATGATATTGAAAGCTATAAAGCGGCCCTTGATAAATGGGGCAGTGAAATCGCGGCGGTTCTCGTCGAGCCGATTGTCGGCAACTTCGGAATTGTTGAGCCGAAAGAGGGCTTCTTGGAAAAAGTAAATGAACTGACACACGATGCGGGCGCTCTCGTTATTTACGATGAAGTCATTACGGCTTTCCGCTTTATGTATGGCGGCGCGCAGGATCTGTTACAGGTGAAACCGGATTTAACAGCACTCGGAAAAATTATCGGCGGCGGACTTCCGATTGGCGCCTATGGCGGCAAAAAAGAAATCATGGAGCAGGTAGCCCCGCTTGGACCGGCTTATCAGGCCGGAACAATGGCCGGGAACCCCGCTTCCATCCTATCAGGCATTGCTTGCCTGGAAGTGCTCAAAGAGGAAGGCGTGTATGAAAAGCTTGATCACCTTGGCGCTATGCTGGAGGAAGGCATTTTACAGCACGCAGAAACACACGGCATCACGATTACTGTCAACCGCTTAAAAGGCGCACTCACGGTTTATTTCTCTGATGAGAAAGTCGAAAATTACGAGCAGGCTGAACGCAGTGACGGAGAAACATTCGCTACGTTTTTCAAGTTGATGCTGGAACGCGGAATTAATTTAGCACCTTCTAAATATGAAGCCTGGTTTATTACAACAGCACATACAGAGCAAGATATTAAAGACACGCTTGCAGCGGTCGAGGATGCTTTTAAACATCTTAAAAACTAGAATTTGACACCTTGGACAGGAGCATTGAGCTCCTGTTTTTTTATGGATTCAAATAACGTGTAAGATTTTGGTCTTTTTCTAGAAAAATAGCTTGAATATTTGTATTGATCCCTGTATATTACTTAATTGTTTAGCAAATAAACTAACCGGGAATTTTAAGGATTAGCCATTTGCTATGTCACACAATTTACTATAGAAAGGAATGCACGCACAAACCAATGAAACTTGGTGCCCGCATTTTCAAAACCGGGATTGCGATTACACTTGCCCTTTATTTGGCTTCGTGGATCGGGCTTCCCGCGCCGATTTTCGCTGGAATTGCAGCGATATTTGCGATCCAGCCGTCGATTTACCGCTCTTTTCTCATTATTATTGACCAGGTTCAGGCAAATATCATCGGAGCTGTGATTGCCACAGTGTTCGGCCTTATTTTCGGACCCAGCCCGATTATGATCGGGTTAACAGCAGTTATTGTCATTACAATCATGCTGAAACTTAAAATTGAACATACAATTTCAATTGCTCTTGTAACAGTCATTGCGATATTAGAATCTGCCGGTGACGACTTTTTAATGTTCGCGCTGATCAGAACAAGCACAGTCATCTTAGGGGTGCTTTCTTCCTTTATCGTCAACCTTGTGTTTTTGCCTCCTAAGTACGAAACAAAGCTGATTCATAATACCGTCGAAAACACCGAAGAAATTATGAAGTGGATCAGATTGTCCATGCGGCAGTCAACAGAGCATTCGATTTTGAAAGAGGATATTGAAAAACTGAAAGAAAAAATGATCAAGCTTGATCAGACATATCTTCTATATAAAGAAGAAAGAAGTTACTTTAAGAAAACGACTTATGTGAAATCAAGAAAGCTTGTCCTGTTCAGACAGGCCATTATTACTGCAAATCGGGCGCTTGATACATTGAAGAAGCTGCATCGTCTGGAAAACGAGATCTATCATATGCCGGAAGAGTTTCAGGAAACACTGACTGAAGAGCTTGATTACCTGCTTTACTGGCATGAACTGATTTTGATGAGGTTTGTCGGCAAAATCAAGCCGCATGATGACGCGGATGAAGAAGGCATTCGATATAAGCAGCTTTTAACAAAGTCATTTTTAAAAAATCAGCAAAACACGGATGATGAGCTTATTGATTACAACATGCTCAATATTATGGCAAGTGCCGTAGAATACCGCGAGCAGCTCGAACATTTAGAAACACTCATCACAAGTTTTCAAACGTATCATCCGAAAGACTGCGAAATAGAAACAGAAGAGTAACCCGGTTAACCAGCCGGGTTTTTTATATACAAAAAAATCTTATATCCTTCGTTAAAAGGATATAAGATTGATGTTCAGCTCAAATTTTGAATGGTAAATAAGTGCTTGTATTGACTGTCATAGTCCATGAGTTCATCATGAGTTCCGATTTCGATGATTGTACCGTTTTCCATGACGACAATCTTATCCGCATGTGTGATCGTCGATAAACGGTGGGCGACAACAAAAGTTGTTCTGTCCTTCGCCAGTTTGTCCATCGCTTCTTGAATATAATGCTCACTTTCCAGATCAAGAGCTGATGTCGCTTCATCTAAAATAAGGAGCGGCGGATTTTTCAGAAATACCCGCGCGATTGAGATCCGCTGCTTTTGTCCGCCTGACAGCTTAACGCCTCTTTCTCCCACCCGGGTCTCATACCCTTCTGGAAAACTCATAATAAATTCATGGGCATTGGCAGCTTTGGCCGCTTTAATAATCTCTTCAAGGGTTGCATCAGGTTTGCCGATTGCGATATTTTCCCGAATCGTCTCACTGAATAAAAAGGTATCCTGAAGCACCATGCCAACCTGGTTGCGAAGGCTTCTCGCCTCATAATCGCGAATATCAGTTCCGTCAATCAGCAGTCTGCCGCTAGTCACATCATAAAATCTCGGGATCAGGCTGACGAGCGTTGATTTACCTCCTCCGCTCATGCCGACAAGAGCTACGGTTTCTCCTCTATTTACTTTTAAAGAGACATCATGGAGAATGTTTTCTTTTTCCTTTTCATATTGAAACGAAACGTTTTGAAATTCCACTCCTCCGCGGATCTGGTCAGCTTTAATGGCATTTGGTTTGTCAGTGAGTTCATATGGCTCGTCAATAAATTCAAACACCCTGTCCATTGATGCGATTGATTGTGTCAATGTTGTAGAGGAATTGATCAGCCTTCTCACAGGGTTGTACATTCTGTCAATATATCCGACAAACGCGACCATTGTTCCGACTGTCAGCGGTCCATTAATGACAAAATAGCCGGCACACGCAATGACGATGAGCGGCGCCAAATCTGTAATGGTATTAACGACCGCAAAGGTTTTGGCATTCCAATTCGTGTGGCTGATGGCTTTATCTAAGAAATGGCTGTTTTTCTCATTAAAATTAGCCTGTTCATGATCTTCTATCGCAAAGCTTCTGATGACCGGCATGCCTTGAATGCGCTCGTGCAAATGTCCCTGCACTTGAGCTAGCGCCTGCGATCGCTCCCTTGTCAGCTTTCTTAAACGGCCGTAAAAATACTTCACTGATATGCCGTATAATGGGAATAAAACGATAGAGATCAGCGTTAATTTAATGTCCAGTGTCAGCATGATAGAGATCACAATCAAAATCGTCAGCATATCAAGCCAAATATTCATCAGGCCTGTGATGACAAAATCCTTTGTTTGTTCCACATCATTGATCACTCGGGAAATGACTTCCCCTGTTCTTGTATTCGCATAAAAACGAAGGCTCAATTTCTGTATATGGTCAAACAGCTTGGCTCTTATATCGTAGAGTACCTTGCTGGCTGTCCACTGGGCAAAATATTGCCTATAGTATTCAACAGGCGGGCGTAAAATTAAAAATAAGGCGAACATAATCGCCATAATGGTGAACAATGACGTTGTTTTGTCACTGGCTGTGCCGCCTCCTTGAATAATGTCGTCCACTACGTACTTCAGAAGCAATGGGAGAGCAAGCGGAATGGAGAATTTTACGATCCCAATTAACACTGTAACGAAAATTTGCTTCTTATAAGGTTTGACGAATTGCATGTAGCGTTTCATAACCCCCACGTTGATTCCCCCTCTCTCTTTACCATGATGTGTGTGAGCCCATGTGAAAAACCTGTTGTACCCCGCAACAGGTTTTTACGTAACCATTATTTTGTATAGCGCAAATACCGTTCATACCACATATCGACAAACTCGGGCGCAAACGGTCCCTGACGCTGGTGAATCCAATGGAGCAGCGTGTTTAAGTAGTCTCTTAAAATACTGTCGATTTCTTTTGGATAATTCATGGCTTTCCGATGATCATCATATTCGTCTTCATCGAGAATATTGTAGGTCATGTCAGGAAAAACCTTAACATCTAGGTCATAATCAATATATTTAATTGCTTCGCCATCATAGGCAAACGGAGAACTGATGTTGCAATAGTAATGAACCCCGTCTTCCCTCAGCATCCCGATGACATTAAACCATTGTCTTGCGTGAAAATAACAGATTGCGGGCTCTCTGGTTATCCATGTCCGGCCGTCTGATTCGGTTACCATCGTCCGGTCATTGGCCCCGATGACACACATTTCTGTACTTTTTAAGATTGTTGTCTCATTCCAAATTCTATGAATCAGCCCGTTATGCTTATAGCTGTGAATTTGAATGGTTTCTCCTTCCTTGGGATAACCCATATTTCTCCCCTACTTTCTATAAAGCCCTACAGTTAGTATGTCCAAATTTGCTTACCGACAACGTCTTTTACCTATTATAACGTTACAAATTGAAAAATGAAAATAAAAGAGCCATTCCGGCCGGGGAATGGCACATTCCTGCTCTACACAAAGGAAGACGGCTTTTCTGAGCTGCGATAAGAACGAATCACCTGCTCTGTCTGCTTTTGAAACATATCCTGTATATCGGCAAGATGTTTCCGTTTTACCGCAATTTCATCCTGAATACCGCGCAGCCTTGCATCCCTTTCCAAATGCCGGAGTTCTGCTTCAATTTGTTTGCAGCGGTCGAGCTCTGATTGGAGATCGAGAAGCTTATCCATCGTTTTCATCTGTTCGCTTACCAGCTTTTCAAATTCCGTCATCGGTTCCTCCTTCAGCCTGGTGAAAGTATAAACGTTTCCTCCTTTTATCATTTCGATCCCAATACAGCAAACCCTTTGACTCATTCTGTAGACCTTTCACAAGTTTTGTCGTTTTACAAACAAAAAAAAAGCACTTCCACCCGAAGATGAAGTGCTTTTTTCTGTTTCAGTGATTAGCTGTTTTGTTGTTTGTTTTGTTCAGCAGATTGGTTTTGCTGTCTTACCTGCTGTGCGTCAGTTTCACTAGCGAATTCAGTGCCGAATTGACCTTGTTGGCCAGCAGCTGATTGCTGGTTTTGTTTTCTGACTTGCTGAGCGTTTGTTTCGCTAGCAAATTCAGTGCCGAATTGACCTTGACCAGCAGCTGATTGTTGGTTTTGTTTTCTAACTTGTTGTGCGTTTGTTTTGCTGAAATTGTTTGAGTTAGCCATTGTTATCACCTCCACGGTCATTAGAATGTGCAGGTGATCGTATAGCTATTCCTCTTTTTTAAAAATTTTTAAACGAGCAGTGAGCGTCCGCCGTCAACGATTATTGTCTGTCCGCGGATCATGTCAGCCTTGGAAGAGACTAGAAATTCAACAGTATCAACCATGTCTTTAATTTCGACCATGCGTCCTGCAGGCGTGTTTTGACGCGCATCCTCAAGCAGATCCTCTCTGTTCGGGAAGTGTTTGAGCGCATCTGTGTCAATCGCTCCGCCTGATACGGCATTGACGATAATTTGTTTTGATGAGAGCTCAACCGCAAGATAACGGGTTAAAGCCTCTAACGCCGCTTTTGATACACCAACCGTGGTGTAGTTTTCAAGGTAGCGGATCGAACCTAAAGAACTGATGCTGACGATATGCCCGCCTCCGTTCTTTTCCATTAGCTTGGCCGCTTCCTGAGCACAGAAAAGCAATGCTTTCGCATTAATGTTCATCGTCCAGTCCCAGTGAGTTTCTTCTAGTTCCATGACAGGTCTCAGAACGCCTGAAGCGGCATTATTAACAAAAACATCAAGTCTGCCGAACGTTTCATCAATTTGCTGAAACATTTCTTTGATTTTTGCCGGCTGTCCTACGTTTGCTTTTACAACAAGCACTTTGACGCCAAGCTTTTCGATTTCCTCCGCTGTTTCTAAAGCGGCTTTTTTGCTGCGTGCATAGTTAATAACAATGTTATAGCCGTTCTCCGCAAGTCTGATCGCGGCCGCTTTTCCGACACCGCGGCTGCTCCCTGTTACGAGTGCGCATTTATTTTGTTCCATTTTTCCTCATCTCCTTGTAGCGTATAGTTCTTTTATTTCCACAAACAATAATGGCAAGAACTTAAAAGGGGGTCTTCTGTTATGTATGTCGGACGTGATATGAGCGAATTAAACATGGTTTCCAAAGAAGATTGGAAAAACAGTGAACTCGCCTATTTTCATCATGCCTTTCAGCAAATTATGCCTTATTTGAACGAAGAAGGCCAATCAAAATACCGTGAATTAACGCAAGAAATTGAAGCGCGCGGCGGAATGAAGCGCAATGAAGCGGACTACAGCCACGGCACGCGCGTCTCCTACGATTAACAATTGTTTACGGAGCAGCCGAGTATGCGGCTGCTTCCACTGCCATCTTCCAGATTTTTTGATGTGATACCGGGAACGCAAATTGTTCGAGTTCTTCCTTCGTTACTTTTTTCAGCTCTGAGGTATCCGACACTTGTTTTACTTTACCGAAAAACACAGAAATATTCCATACCAGGTGGGTGAAAACGTGCTCAACTACACCTTGCAGATCACTGATATCAGCTTGTATCCCGCATTCGTTTTCTAAAAATGCAGTGAGCTGTTCACGCTCGGTTTTGATCCCTTTTTGTGTTTCAAGATTAGGGAATTCCCACAGGTTGGCGAGCAAACCTTTTGACGGCCGTTTGTGTATATACACTTGTCCATCTTCATCAGTCAGTACGATCGCGGCCATTGTTTTGATCCCGGGCTTTTTCTTTTTGCTTTTTACCGGAAGCTCCCGTTCAGTGCCTTCTTCAAATGCTGAGCAATGCTTCTGAACAGGGCATAGCAGGCATGAAGGTGATTTTGGCGTACAGATCAAGGCTCCAAGCTCCATCAGGCCTTGATTGAACTCTGAAGGTTTTTCTTTGGAAATAAATGCACGGACTGCGTCTTCAAAGATCGTTCTTGCTTTCGGTTTGGCGATATCATCCCAAATGGAAAGAATTCTGGACATGACACGCATTACATTTCCGTCAACCGCGGGAATCGGTTTATTATAGGCAATGCTCAGCACAGCTCCCTTTGTATAAGGGCCGACACCTTTTAAGCCGCCAAACTCTTTCTCTTCTGAAGGGACAATGCCGCCGTACTCCTGTTTCACTTCTTTTACCGCGCTTTGCAGGTTTCTGACTCGCGAATAATAGCCGAGCCCCTCCCATGCTTTCAGCACTTTTTCTTCATCAGCATCAGCGAGCGCTTCCACTGTCGGGAATTGTTCCACAAACCGCAGAAAGTAAGGAATCACTGTCTCTACTCTCGTTTGCTGCAGCATCACTTCCGATACCCACACTTTATATGGATCTTGGTCCTCTCTCCACGGCAGAACGCGCTGCTCCCGTTCGAACCATGAAATTAAATCATCGCGAAATCGCTGTATGTCTTTTTGTTTTAATTTGTCTTCAAGTACATTCATATGTGTTTCTCCCCAGTCTTTCGCGCCCCGCTTTTCTTTAGACTGTTTTTTGTTGTACACTAAGGGCACAGTACGATAATATGTTACATTAAATAGAAGTAAAGAAAAACGGAAACATATGAGAACGATTGAATCGGGTTAAAAATTGGGTATATGAAAATGGGGAATATCTTACAAAAGTGAATGTGCAGGACAATCCTGCAAGGAGGTCACCTATGGATACGGGCACACATGTCGTCATGGGCATCGCACTTGGCGGTATTGCGACGCTTGACCCTGTTGTCGGATCAGATCCGGCAATGGCTCACGCTGTTATGATCGCAACGCTTGCGGGCTCTCAGGCTCCGGATATTGATACTGTGTTAAAGCTTAAAAATAATGCTGTTTATATAAGAAATCACAGAGGATTTACCCATTCAATTCCCGCCGTTTTGTTTTGGTCTATCATCATTCCGGCGATTCTGTATTTATTTAATCCGCAGGCCGATTTTCTGCACCTGTGGCTGTGGACACTGCTGGCAGTCGTGCTGCATGTCTTTGTTGATATATTCAACGCGTACGGAACACAGGCCATACGTCCGTTTTCGAAAAAATGGGTTGCGCTCGGGCTGATTAATACGTTTGATCCGTTTATTTTCATCAGCCATCTGGCGGCTATCGCGATTTGGTATGCGGGCGGCAGTCCCGGCATCACGTTTCTTAGCTTATATATCATATTGGCAGGCTATTATTTGGTGCGCCTGATCATGCAGCTGAGAATTAAACGGAAGCTTCATGAGATGATTCATGATGAGATCGAAAGCATTATTATTTCTCCGACGATGAAATTCAGGCAATGGCGGATCGCAGTTACGACAGCCCATGCTTTCTATGTAGGAAGAAGCATGGAAGGGCATGTAGTGATTCTGGATACGTTTAATCGGGTGCCTGTTCCTGAAACCGAAGTGATGCATGCAGCAAAGCAGGATGATAACATCGCGGCGTTTTTGTCATTTTCTCCGGTTTACCGGTGGGAAGTCGATACGTTTAAAGATCATTATGAGGTGAGATTTATTGACCTGCGTTATCGGAGCAAAGGCCATTATCCGTTTGTGGCCATCGTTCATATCGGCCATGATCTCACGATTCGCTCGTCCTATACGGGATGGATATTCAGCGAAGAAAAGCTTCAGAAAAAATTAAAGCTCGGCTCTATTTAGAGCCGGGCTTTTTTCGTCTTATATATAAAACAGCAAGCAGCAGACTGATGAGAGATATGAGCGCCGATATTTTGAAGTATGGCGGATAGTAGGCCAGCTCAATGTGATTGTCTCCCTTTTGCGCCTTGAAGCCTATGAATGCATAATCCGCTTTTTCGATCGTCTGTGTTTTCCCGTTAATCTTCAACTCCCAGCCTTTTTCATAGGGGATCGGAAGCATGATGTATTGATTTTTTGGAAGACGATACGCGAACGTCAGCTTATTTTTATCCCATTTCAGATTGTCATCTTTGTCTGTTTTATTTTGCAGCACAGCGCTCTTCAGCGTTTGGTAATTTTCTTCATAGAGCGCTATATTTTTAAGCTCATACGTTCCTTTCGGAAGCTTGATTGAAATATGGTCTGATTTAGGCACTCTGACTGTGATATCATTTACTCCGGTTTTGTAAATCGATTGGTTCGATTTCCTTGTTGTGACATAATCATTGACTCTTAACGTAAATCCTTTGTCTTTTGCTTTGCTTTTCAAATAAAAGCTGACATAGTAGTCTCCAGGAGAGGATGACGCCTGTTTCGGAGTGATGATTAGTTCTCCTCCGTTTTCTCCAGTTACGGTAAGCAGTCCGTTTTCATACTGGGCATGTTTTGCGGTGATGTCGGACTTGGGAATCAGATTGGCCAGTTTTGGCGCCTTCTCCGTTTTCCCCGTTGGATCTGCTAGTACAATTCCTTTCAGCATTGCCTGTTCTTTCGCAAGAGCGGGCAATTTGTTCAGCTCGCTTTCGCTGTATATGGCATCGGCTGTTTTGACGAAAGGAAGCATGTATTGATTTTCATAAACCACGTAATGCTCTGATTCCAAATGCTTCTTGAAACCGTACGGGACGCTGGCTTCGTTTGTTTTTTCCGTCATATAATATTTGCCGTAAAGCAGGCTGTATAAATTCGCCCTGTCTCCCAATGACGCATAACGGCTGACGCTTTCTCTCCCCATATCGATGCTCAAATCATTCCAATAGAAAGTTAGCAGATGTTTGTTTAAAATGCTGGAATAAGCGCTGAATCCATTAAACCCGTAAATAATTGGCGTATTATTGCGAACCCCGTTCATCCAATCGATTCTCATGAGCGGATCATCGTCTTCCTTCTGCAAACGCCTGATGAGCTCAGATGATTCTTGCCCTTTGTATTCCTCACCCGTAAGATATGCTTTTGTCACACTGTCCAGCCCGCCGCCTTCTGAGAGTGCGTATTTTTGATAGGTGTTGGCAACAAACAGCGAAGAAAGAATAATCACACCGTACACAGCCACCTTTGCCCTTTTTTTCGCAAAAGCTGCAGCAAACAAGGCTGCGATTGTCAGGAATAAGAGCAATAGAATGCTTTCATTCGCAGGTTTCCATATATCCAGCTTATACCTTTGGATATGATACAAGTAAAGAATCAGGGCAACAGCTATGGCCGGGAGCAGTTCTTTCCATTTCAGTTCAGACAGCTGTGACAGGCCTGCCGCAGCTGTTCCCGCAATGGTAAAGGCCAGAACATATTCAAACCGGTTTTGCGGGGCGGAAAAACCGTTAAATACGCTTGCCGCATACGGGCTGAAATGAAAAAGAATAAACAGCAGGCTCAATCCGGCAAAGAGACGAAACACGCGGTTTTTGTAAAAAGAAACAATAAATAAAAACAACAGAAAGGCTGCCGGCACAATAATGATCCGGCTCGAAAATAAGATATTATCATCGAAATTAAGCCACTCTATTTTCTGACTGTATGGTGGGCGCAGGTTGTTTAAATAACCGTATACCACTGGCACAAACGCCGCCGCACTGATGCCAAAAGAAATGAGGCCTGAAATCAAAAACATTCTGCATTGAATCCATTTTTTCTCTTCATGCTTTTCCAGTCGGATCAGCCATCTGAACAGCACGTAGATCCCGATGAATATGAGGTTTATGTATGCAAAGTAAAAGTTGTTGATTAACGTCAGCGAGCACGCAATGATAAACCATGCCGGACGCCGCTCTCTGATGATGTTTTCTGCTCCGAGAACAAGCAGCGGAAGCCAAATCATTGTATCGGTAAAGAATTCCCAATACGCTTCGTGGCGGAAATAAATGATTGAGGCACCGTATAATACGGCCCCCGTAAACGACGCCGCTCTGTGTTTGAGAAGATAGTGAAAAACAGATGCGGCTGTAAAAATGATCAGACTCAGTTTGAAAATACTGATAAAAACAGCTGAATCCGCCCAAAAAAGCGTATCCGCTTCTCCGATCAGCTGGACGGCTTGAAGAAGCCAGACGGCGGCGGATACCACAAGAAAAAGAAAGGAAGCAGAAAAATAATAGCCGAGCTGACTGAACGTGCCGCCGCCGAGTCCGAATGAATAATTATAGAAAAAATTCCCGTGTGTATATTGGTCAAATAATAATTTTTTAAATACGATCATTTGCGCAAGTCCGTCACCCGGACCTGTCATATATCTGCCGTCTGTCCATTCTTTCACAAAAAAAGCGTGTGCCAGAACGGAAACCAGCAGACTGGCCGCATAGATCATGACATATTTTCTTTTCATATAATTTCTCCAGTCTTGCTTTTAAGATGGTAGACAAGCAAAAAAAGCACTGCCAATGGCGCTTGGTGATTTCAGTGCATTTTTGTCAGACGCCGCATGCTTTTCAATTCGTTCGTTTCAGGCAGGTCTTTGTTCGGGATATTCGCTTCTTTAATTAAATAATGCGGGCGTTTTTTTGTTTCATAATAGATTCGGCCGATATATTCGCCTATGATTCCGAGACTTAACAGCTGGACCCCGCCGAGAAATAACACTGCTGAAATAATTGTGAAATATCCGGGTACAGAAATGCCGTTAGTCAGAATTTTAACGAATGTGGCAATGATATAAATGATGGAAAGCATCAAGATGAAAATGCCGGTATAAAAGCATATTCTCAGCGGCTTATGGTTAAATGAAACGACGCCGTCCATTCCGTAGTTAAACAGACTGCTGAACGACCATTTGGATGTGCCGTTTTTTCGTTCGACATTTTCATAAAACACAATTTTCTGATCGAAGCCGATCCAGCAAAACAGACCTTTGGAGAAGCGGTTGCCTTCGCTCAGCTTCAAAAGAGCGTTCACAGCTTGGCGGCTTAACAGCCGAAAGTCTCCGACACCGTCACGCAAATCAACCTCCACCGCTTTATTGATGAACTTGTAATAAAGAGATGACAGGAGGGAGCGGACAGGGCTGTCTCCTTTTCTGTTCCTTTGGGCAATGACTTGATCATAGCCTTCTTCATAGCCTTTGATAAATTCCTTCAGCAAATAGGTCGGATGCTGCAGATCGGCGTCCATTACAATAACCGCCTCGCCTTGAACATGTTCAAAGCCCGCAAGAATTGCGGCTTCTTTTCCGAAGTTCCGAGAAAAAGATATGTATTTTACCCGGCTGCATACGGTTGCCAAGTCTTTGATCTGCTGAAGCGTGTCATCAACACTTCCGTCGTTTATGAAGAAAATTTCATAGTCATAATGAATGGTCTTGAATTCCTTTTTCAAAGATTCATGAATGAGTTTGACATTATACCCTTCATTGTAAGACGGGATAATAATCGAGATTAATCCTTGCTTCATTAAGGCACCTTCTTTTTTTATTCTATTTAAGTATTGCCTTAGGGGGAGTTGTAGACAAATCTTCAGTAAGGCTATTCCTTTTTTAAAAGTCGTTTAAACCTGTTTTTTGTTACATTTTATGGTGACATTCATCATTTTTATTTTGTCATGTTTAAAACGGACTATGAAAAAAACGCACAGAAAAAGTCTGCCATTATGACAGACGGATGAAGAGAAATTCTGACTTATTGTTTTTTAAGGTAAAGGTATTCCAGAATAAGCTGATTGACGATGGCCGGTTTTTCGTGGTTAATCCAATGGGAAGCTTCATCAACAAAAATGAGATGCCCATTCGGGCAATGCCTTTCCGTCTCTTTCGCAAGCTTTCTGCTTAAAAAGCGGTCTTCCATTCCCCAGATCATCCGGTAAGGTGCTGTTTCGTAAGCGGTTTTCTCTGAAAGGCTTCCTTTTCTGAGGGCTCTATACCAGTTCAGCATAGCTGTCAGCGCACCGGGCTGTTTCCACGCTTCTTTGTACTTGCTGACATCCTCTGACGTAAAAAGCTCAGGACGGGTCGATAATCCAATCGCTTTGTCTAATGTTTCGTAATCATTTTCCTTTAGTGATGCCTCCGGTATGTCGGGTAGCTGGAAGAAGGCGATATACGAGCTTTTCAGCCATTGCGGCGGATAAATCGGCGTTACGGTTTTCATGATGTGTGGGTGCGGGATATTGATGGCAATTAACTTTTCTAGATATTCCGGGCGCGTGGTAGCCAGATGCCATGCGACAGCTCCTCCCCAGTCATGCCCGATGACAATTGCTTTTTCATCTGTGAATTGGGAAATAAGCCCGATGATATCATCTCTTAATGTGTCAATCCGATATGAATCAATTCCGTCCGGTTTGTCACTGAGATTGTAGCCCCGCTGATCGGGAGCAATGACCCGGTAACCCGCATCGGCGAGCGGTTTGATTTGATTTTTCCAGCCGTACCAAAACTCTGGAAATCCATGGAGCAGGACAATTAACTGGCCGTCCTCCGGCCCTGCGGCCGCAACGTGGAGCGTAATTCCGTTTGTTTTGACAAACTGGCATTTAACTCCGTCCACTTATATCTCCTCCTTGACTGTACATCATGTTTTTCAGCCTTTTCTCCGTTAGCATAAACGTAATGACACAGGCGGCAAGCAGCAGGATAAGCTGAAGAATGATCAAGTTTGATCTCAGCAGCAACCCCATTCCCGCAATCACCAGGCCTGACAGGATCATCAATGATGCACTGTAACGGTTCGCTTCATCCCATAATCTTTGACCTGACATTGAACGTCTCGTTCTGTATCCGTACACACTGTTGATGGATTCGGGAGGAAACAGTTTGATCAGTATACCCGCAATGATCATAAGCCCTCCGCCGACTAAACCAGCCATATCATCATCTCCTTTCTCATTGTTACGTGCAGAAAGAAGAAATGTTTCATACATAGGCAAAAAGACAAGCCTCAGCCTGCCTTATTTATCGTATTTGTAAGTCCTTTGACTGAATATATCCCTTGACTCCGCCATAATCAACGAAAGCCCATGTGAAGTCAAATCCGCCGTTTTCACTGAATCCCCATCCAAGTAATGTCACCTCTGTTCCGGATGAGAGCTGTTTTGCTTTTCCGTTTTCGGGTGTCGGTGCATAGAAGGCTGTCTGTTTCGCTGTTTTCGTTTGGCTTGCGGTTTTCATTAAGAAGTGTGTTGAAATATATGCTTTTTTTCCTTTGAATTGAATTTGAGCCCAATCGGCATTTGCGAAACCATTGACTGTGACTTTTTGTTCTGATGATAAAGTGCCAAGAATTTTGCCTTTATGATTTGGCTCGGTCCGGACATTCAGCTTTCCTGCTTTTATGATGTAAGAATCGGATGATGGCATGCTGACAGATATGTCGTGAAGGGGCGCAGCTTGTGCTGCGGGAGCGGAATAAAGTGCTGTCAAACTCAGTCCTGCGGCAGCTGTTAAAGCGAGCATTACTTGTTTCTTTTTCATATAAAGCTCCTCCTCGCATTTGACAAGATATAAGTGGTATTCCCTGATTGACCGGCGGGCGAAACACGTTTTGTTTATTTTTTCTGCCTGTTAAGGTAATTTTAAGGAAATGAAAAAACCTGCCGGATGATAACGGCAGGTTTTTTTAATGCAAAAGGCCTCTGCTTTGGTTTAAGTAATCATTTACGTCGTCACGGGAGCTTTGGAAAAGGTGGAGCTGGCCGCCATAGTTTTCGATCCATTGTGTGACGATTTTCTCTGTCATTTTTTCACCCTGATAGGCGTGTCCGGCTTTTGCATAAGTTGCTTCGAAATCGCTCCATAACAATTCCACCCATGATTTTGCCTGTATATAGCTAATCATATCGTTCTTTTCCAGAAGCAGATTTGTCAGTTTCTCAATATACGTATCCATGTGTGCAGTCTCCTTTCTTCAGGAAATAAATGACGCTTTAAAACGTGCTGTTCTCCATATACTAACCTTACGTCTTCATTTGGAAAGACGCAACTTTTTGATCTCGAACCTAGGGGGAAATGACATGGTCCGGAATAAAGAAAAAGGATTTCCTTACGAAAACGAAAATAAATTTCAGGGTGAACCGAGAGCAAAGGATGACTATGCTTCAAAGCGTGCTGACGGATCAATCAATCAGCATCCTCAAGAAAGAATGAGAGCCTCCGGCAAACGGTAAAGAAGAACAGCTGCATGCGCTGCAGCTGTTTTTTACCCTTTATTGACTTGATACTCATAGACGCTCTTCTTTTCAGATAAATGTGCGAAGGTAGAAAGCACGAGCCCGCATGCCGTCATAAGCGCTCCTCCAGCGAACAGCCAGGAATAAGAGCCTGTTCCGCTTAAAATCATTCCGCCGATCCACGCACCTAGCGCATTAGCAAGGTTAAATGCTGATACGCTGACAGCGGCGGCAATAGTTGTGCCGCTCTCAGATGAGGAAATGACCTTCGTTTGCAGCAGAGGCGGTGTGCCAAATGCACATGCTCCAAATAAGAACGTTGCAACAATGGCTGCAGCCGGGTAAATGGAGATGTAAGGAAATACGGCCAGCACACCGATCAAACCGATCATCACGCCGATCATCGTTCGAGTCAGCAAAGGAAGCGGCACTTTTCCCGCAAAGAAATTCCCTGCAACGCCTCCCAATCCGTACGCAAAGAGAGCGCCTGTAATACCGACCGTGCCGAATCCGGCTGAATGTCTCAAAATCGGTTCGATAAAGGTGTAGGCGATAAAGACGCCGGAATAGCCTAAAATCGTAATCGCGAAGGAGTACAGCACTTGTTTGTGTTTAAATACCCCCCACTCATTCATAAGCTTTGGGATCACTTTTGGTTTTCTGTTCGGCACAGCAGCCATGAGGCCTAAGAATCCGATGACACCAAGGGCCGTAATGATGGAAAACACAGCTCTCCAATTCAGGACATCTCCTAGAAAAGAACCGAATGGAACACCAAGCATTAGAGCTACTGTCAGCCCGCCGTTCATAGACGCTGCCGCAGCCGCTCGTTTCTCTGGCGGAACCATTTCACTGGCAAATACCATGGCGATCGCAAAGAAAGCGCCGTGAATGGATGCAGATAAAATTCTTGAGACAGCCAATACTGCAAAATTCGGCGCCAGCGCGCTCATCAGGTTGGAAAGGATAAAAATCGCCATCAGCCCAAGCAGCACAGGCTTTCTCGGGAGCTTGACGGAAATGATGGTGACAATCGGGCCAGTCAAACAGACGCTTGCCGCATAGGCCGTGACAAGAAGCCCCGCAGATGAAACCTGTATATGAAAGTCATTGGCAATCGACGTCAAAATACCCATCACTGCGTATTCTGTGTATCCGATTGAAAATGTACAAATCATAAGAACAAATATAATAAATTTTACAGATGGGTTTTTGATACTCAACGTCATCGCCTCCTTCGATTTTAAAAAACAACGAGTTTCATCTTAAAAGATTTTTGGAGTGAATTCAATGATTTTTTCTTTAAGATTTCGTGTAAATGTGCTGCACATAAAAAGAGGCTGATATCCAGCCTCCTTGTTACGCTTATTTCTTTTCTTGCAATACTGAGATTGGCAGCGCTTCCTCTTGTTGTGGGGACGAAGTTCTGTATCCCCATGCGAAAACGCCATTTAAATAGCTGATGGTAAACTCGTCTTCAGAGTCTTCCACACGATACGTTTCTCCCGTTGTGAAATCTTCCGGGTTCAGCAAATATGCTTTTGCCATCGTAATTTTCCGTTCGAGCACTGCCAGTTCGTTTATGATTCCATGCTGTTCGGCTTTTCTTGCTTTTTCTGAAAGTGATGCGATTTCGGTATTGAGTTCGTGCGGTGTCATTTGACTGTATCGTTTCTCCATTTTTTTCAGCTACTCCTCTTCCTGCAGAAATTGCTCGATTAAATCGAGTGAGAATCCTTTACGGAATAAAAATTGTTTGACCTTCATGGCGCTTTCATATGAGCCGTCATAGCGGTATTTTCTAAACGCTTTTTCCGCGTGAAGGCGCAGCGCTTCTTTCTCTGTGTCTTCATCATTTTCATATTCAATCTGCTCCAGCGCCGCTCTGATGACATCAAATGAGAAGCCCTTGCGCTGTAGCTGCATTTGGGCGCGCTGTTTGAGTTCTTTTGTTGAAAGTTTTTTATCCTTTTTGAGAAGCTTTTCAACATGCTTGACCGCTTCTCTCGTCTGATCTTCAAAGGAAAAGGAACTCAGCGCCTCCTTAATTGTATCGTCGCCGATTCCCTTCGCTCTCAGCTCTCTGAACAAAACGTCAGGACCTTTTCCATTCGTTTTTTTGTGGGTGCTGACATAGGCTACGGCAAATTCCTGGTCGTTTAAGTATTTATAGTCGTTCAGCTTATGGATGACTTCCGCTATGACAGGGGCCGGGGTTTCTTTTTTCTTTAAATAGTCCTCTACCTCTTTCGTTGACCTCATTCGGTAGGATAAAAATTCAAGCGCACGGTTGAAGCCTTTTTTCACTTCATCACCGTATTGAATCTCAATGATGTCAAGGTCATCAAGTTCTTTTCCCTTTTTAAGCTCAAATTTCACGAGTACGTCCGCGTCTACACTGAAGGCGTATTTTTCATCGAGAAAGATATTGAAGCGTTCCGTATTCTTTTTTTGCGTTGAAATTTTTGTGATAAATGGCATCTTAATCTCCCTTCTCAGGCCTGAAACGCGTTTTCTTTTATTAAAATGAGGTACAGTATATTTATTAGAACGATGAGGAGAGATGTTCATGAATATAGCAATGACGGGCGGAACCGGTTTTCTCGGCCAGCATCTGACGGGCGTTCTTACCCGGCAGGGACACCATGTTTATATTTTATCAAGAAACGCAAGGGAAACTGAACAAAAAAATATCACATATGTCCAATGGCTGACAGAGGGAGCTGCGCCGGAGCAGGAACTTCCTCATATTGATGTCTGGGTAAATCTTGCAGGAAAATCGATTTTTGGCCGCTGGACAGAAAAAACGAAGCAGCACATTCTCTCCAGCCGTATCAATGCGACGCGTGAAGTCCAGCGGCTTATTGATAAACAGAAGGAAAAACCGAAGACGATGATCCAAGCCAGTGCCGTGGGCATTTACGGCACTAGTCTTGAGAAAACCTTCACAGAGGATTCTGCAACGTCAGATGAGGATTTTCTCAGCCATACTGCACATTTGTGGGAAAAGGAAGGACAGAAAATTGAGGCGATGGGCATCCGGACAGTTTATGCGAGATTTGGCGTGATGCTTGGAGAAAAAGGCGCTCTCCCGCTCATCGTTCTTCCCTATAAGCTTCTGGCCGGCGGAACGATCGGAACGGGCAGACAGTGGCTGTCATGGATTCACGTCGAGGACGCGGCCCAGCTGATCTTATATGCGATTGAAAACACCGGCATCTCAGGACCCATGAATGTCACTGCGCCCAACCCCGTGGAAATGAAACAATTCGGAAAAACGATTGCACGGGTGAAGCATCGCCCGCACTGGCTCCCTGTCCCGGAATTCTTTTTATCAAAAGCATTGGGTGAAATGAGTCTTCTGATTGTGAAAGGACAGCGCGCTCTGCCTAAAAAAGCGATGATCTCTGGATTTCGTTTTACATATTCGGACCTTGAATTTGCACTCTCACAGCTGATAACGGTCCGAAAGACTGTATAAAAACAGAAGGAAGCGTCAACCTTAAGAATAACATGGTTGAAGGAGGTCCTTTTTTATGGAAAAGAAGAGGGAGAAGCATCAGCAAGGCGCCAACCTGAAGAAAATGCAAGAAGTTCTTTATTCAGGCGAATTTAAAAAAGCGGAAAAAGCTGCTAAGCGGAAATAGGAATACATAGCCCCTTTATGCCAGATACTATGTTTGTTTGATATCACTTTTTAGGGGGAATTTGATATGGGCAGAAATCATATCCACAAAAACCGTGATAAAAACAAACAAAAACTTCCTCAAGTTCCCGACGCATTAAAAAGGGAAACTGACGGCGTTTACGAAGAATATTCAAGCGAGCTTGCTGATGCGGATGACCGCGAAGCGCAAGAGCGTGCAAAAGCAGCAGACAACAGAGCGAAAAAGAAAAATCGTTAATGAAAAACCCCCTTGTCTCCGTTTGAGACAGGGGGTTTTTTACATGTCGGTGAACCGTTCACGGATCGGCGTGCGTTTTTTCACTTCTGGTGCTTCGTCAGGATAGCCCGTTTGTATGATGGCGGCGAATCGTTCATTATCCTGTAAACCAAAGGCCTGATGCACTTCTTTGTCGTAAAGGATTTTTCCGCTTTTCCAAACCATGCCGATTCCTTTTTCCCAGGCAAGAAGCTGAAGATTTTGGATCAATGAGCTGGTTGCCGCAAAATCATCGTCTCGCGCTCTTTCGTTTTCATCTTCTTGAAACACGACGAGCAGAAATCCGGGGACGCGTCCAAGTGTGTTTTTGAAATTTTGAAGCTTTTCCTCTGTCATATCCGGCTTGGATTTCTTAGAGAATGCTGCAAATGTGTTGATCAGGTTTGTTTTTCCTGTTTCACTGGAAACGTAAATAAATCTCCATGGCTCTGTCACTCTGTGATTTGGCGCATATTTTGCCGTTTCAAGCATGTCAAGAATGACTGCTGAAGGCACGGGCTCTTGTTTAAATTTTCGAATCGATCTTCTGCTGCGTATGATGTCCCGCAGTGCTGAATGTTGATCTATCTGTTCGGATTGAGGCATACCATCTCACCTTCCTAAGCAATTGAAAATGATTATCATTCATAATGATAACGGAAAGTGTATCTTTTTGTAAACCATCATCTGTATTAGATTTTAAGAATACGGGTTTCTGAGTATACAGCCGTTCCTGTCATGTTCACTTTCACATGATCGCCTTCTTCGTTAATTTCGATTTCCACTTTTCCGTCTTTCCCGATTTCCTGCCCTTGTTCAATGATAAATTCACGCTGCTCGGTATTGCCGTACTGTTTCATATAAGCCCCCATCACACCGGATGCTGTGCCCGTCACAGGGTCTTCTATCGTTCCTGAATATGGGGATGAAAAGTGGCGCCCATGCAGGTCGCTGTCAGGATGAACGGTTTCAAAGGTAAACGGGTGGACTGAAGCCTTTGGCAGATCTACTAACACTTCCGGAAATTGTTTGTTATCGGGCACCATTTTTTTGGAGACCTCTAATGATGCAAGCGGAATGATGGCTGTCCATATGCCAGTGCTGCCAAATACAATCGGAAGGTCCTCATGAAAATCCTCTTCCGTGATTCCCAATGCGGCCGCAAGTTTTTTCCGATCGCCTGTAAATGGTTTGAATTGCGGTGAAGCCTGTTCAAGCGTGATATGAATGCGGCCGTCTTTTTCAGAAATCTTCACAGGCAGGATACCGGCTTTTGTCTGGATGCTGTACGTTTTATCGCTCTCCAGCATTCCTTTTTCACATAATGCGTAAAGAGAAGCAACTGTTGCATGACCGCACAAATTCATTTCGTGTCCAGGGGTAAAGTAACGGAGTTCAAGATCAGCCGACTCGCTTTTCCGGATAAAGGAGGTTTCTGAATATCCAGCACGCTCAGCTATGATCTGCATCTCTTCTTCAGTATAATCGTCTCCATGCAATACGACACCTGCGGGGTTTCCTTTGTCGGGACTGCTTGTAAATGCTTCATATTTTAATACCTCTATTTCTTTCACTTGTCTGCCGCCCTTTCTTTATCAATGTCTCTGTCAGTATAGCAAAAATGATTATGAATTTTCAGTTATTAACAAAAAACCCATTTTCTTTTTTAGAAAATGGGAGTAACAATTAAGAGTTTCTCGTTTTATAGAGCAAATAAATAAAATAAGGTGCGCCGATAGCTGCTGTAAAGACGCCAGCGGGCACTTCCACCGGAGCAAATAAGGTTCTGCCGACGATGTCAGCTGTTAAGACGAGCAATGCACCGATGAGCGCCGACGCTGGGAGCAGCGCTCCATAAGACGAGCCGACGAGGCGCCTTGCAATGTGGGGCGCCATCAGCCCGACAAAACCGATTGTGCCGGCAACCGAAACCGCACAGCCCGTAAGAGCCGTACTCAAAAGGAGCAAGAAAAAACGATTTCGCTGCACGGCACTTCCCGCCCCAGCCGCAATATCTTCGCCCAGTACCTGTATATTCATATTTTTTAGCGCGATAAAACAAGTAAATAAGAGAATGACAGATAAGATAATAGCTATTTTTACATGCTGCCAGTTTGACCCATAAACTGACCCTGTAATATACACATTGGCTTGTGACGCTCTGTAAATTGGGCCTTTAATCATCAGCAGGGTAGTCAGCGCCTGCGCCGACATTGAAAATCCGATCCCGATAAGCACCAGCCGAAATGTGGAGGCGCCATTTTTGTATGCCAGTAAATAGACGATGAGTCCAACAGCTGAGGCGCCGATAAATGCGGCCGCCGGAAGCCATGACAGGCTGATCGTAAGTGAACTGCTGCGGTCTGAGAAGAACATCATCAAAAGCACGACTGCTACCGCCGCTCCTCCCGTTATTCCGATAATATCCGGAGATGCGAGAGGGTTTCTGACGAGCCCCTGCAATATCGCGCCTGCCGCCGCCAAGCAGACGCCGGCGCATAAAGCGGTCAAAATCCTTGGCATACGGAATGACATGATCATCAGCTCATCCAGCTTTGAACCTGCACCAAAGAATGTTTTTGCTACATCCCAGGGAGGAATAAACCGTTGTCCGAGACCGGCGCTAATCACCAGTACGACCGCTGTTAATCCCAGTAAAACAAAAAAGACGATCCATGCTTTCTTTTCAGCAGCGGTAATGCTAAAACGAAGTTTCATAGTTTTGCCCCCCTTCTTGCGATGTACACAAACACAGGCATACCGATGATGGCTGTCATGACCCCGACAGGAACTTCCTGAGGCATAATGATATATCGCGCCCCGATATCCGCAACTACAAGCAAAATCGCACCCAAAACAGCGGAAAACGGCAGAACCCAACGATAATCATTACCGACGATAAATCGGGCAAAATGCGGAATAATGATGCCAATAAATGAAATCGGCCCGGCAATGGCGACAGCAGATCCGGCAAGCAAGACAACACAAAGCGCCATCACAAATTTCAGCAAGCCCGTTTTTTGGCCGAGTCCTTTTGCCACATCTTCTCCCATGACGAGGAGATTGATTTTTTGGCCAAGAAAGAAACTGACCAAAAGCGCTGCGGCTGCATATGGGAGCATTGTCACCAGCAGATCCAGACTCCTGCCCTGCACAGAGCCGGTCAGCCAAAAAAGCACTTGAGCAAGCTCGAGTTCATTGACAGAAAGCAAGCCTTGTGTCAGAGAAGAAAACATGGCCGCCATGGCAGCTCCCGCCAGCGTCAGTTTGATTGGCGTCAGCCCTTCCCTTCCCAGAGAGCCTGCGGCATAGACGATCGCGGCAGTAAATGTTGCCCCGAGAAACGAGCTCCATACCAGTGCCTGAGTTGATTGAATATGCAGAAAAAATGAGCCGGCAACAATAAAAAAGCCGGCACCGGCGTTAATACCGAAAATGCCTGGTGACGCAAGCGGATTTTTTGTGAGCGCCTGCATGAGAGCGCCCGCGGCTGCAAGCGAGGCGCCGACAACTGTGGCAACCAAAGCACGCGGAAACCTGACGTCTTTGATGATGACATGCTCATTTGTTCCGTTGAAGGAAGTAAACGCCTGATAGACCTGTCCCCATGACGTACCTGTATAGCCGTAAACGATGCTTGCGCAGACAGCCCCCAGTAAAATCAAAATCAGACATACTAACACAATCCATTTTGAAGATGCCTTTTTGCAGATCATGATCTAATTCTCCTAGTTATTTACTATGTAATCTTTGTTTTTGAGAATAATCCTTAATTAGGGATTGACACTCTTAACACTGCTTATTATGATCTAAATGATAATGAATTTCAATATCGGGAGGAAAAAGATGAAAAAGCATATCAGCATGCTATTCGTATTTTTAATGGCCGTTACGGTGCTTTCTGCCTGTAATAGTTCAGAAAGTTCAAGCAACAACGCGGGATCAAGCAGCAAAACCAGAACGGTTAAACATGCAATGGGGACATCAGACAACATTCCCGCCAATCCAAAACGGATTGTGGTTTTAACAAATGAAGGAACAGAGGCGCTCTTAGCGCTTGGCATTAAGCCGGTCGGAGCCGTAAAGTCATGGAAGGGCGACCCGTGGTATGACTATCTGAAAGATGACATGAAAGGTGTTAAAAACGTCGGTCTTGAAACGGAACCGAATGTGGAAGCTATCGCAGAACTAAAGCCTGACTTGATTATTGGCAACAAAGTACGCCAGGAAAAAATTTATGATCAGCTACATGCGATTGCGCCAACCGTTTTCGCTGAATCTTTGGCTGGGAACTGGAAAGATAATCTGACTCTATACGCCAACGCGGTAAATAAGGCGGACAAAGGCAAGGAAGTCATTGCTGATTTTGATAAACGCGTTTCTGATTTGAAAGGCAAGCTTGGCGACCAGACTAACAAAACAGTTTCTGTCGTACGCTTTTTATCCGGCGAGTCAAGAATCTATTATACCGATTCATTCTCGGGGATTATTTTAGACCAGCTTGGCTTCAAACGCCCTGAAAAACAAGTGGAGCTGTTCAAGAAACAGAAGGACCAATTTACGTTCTCAACTGACAGTAAAGAGTCCATTCCTGATATGGATGCCGATGTGCTTTTTTATTTCACGTATAAAGCCGATAATGCAAAAGAAAATGAAAAATGGGCCAATCAGTGGACAAGCAGTTCATTATGGAAAAACCTGAAGGCCGTGAAATCAGGTAACGCCCATGAAGTCGATGACGTCGTATGGACAACCGCAGGCGGAATTAAAGCCGCAAACTATCTGCTTGATGATATTGAAACCTATTTCTTAAAAACGAAATAAAAAAAGACTCCGTCTGGTTAGACGGAGTCTTTTTTGCTTTTACCGATCAGCCGCGTGACGAGGAACATGGTGACGGAAAGAGATCTGTTTTTCCGGTACGCCAAGTATTTTCCGCGCCATTCCGGTTTGTATTTTTCTTTAAAGGCCCTGAGCCCGCTGAAGCTGTACATGTATCTGACATTATTAAAAATGACAGCGGCAAATCGTTCTGACCAGAAGGATGTAAAGGCGGTGCCGACATTGGCCAAGGGCGCCATTCCCATGTTAAACGACGTGCAGCCTTCCTCCTTCGCCCATAAAAACATGCGGATGAATAATGCGTCCATAATGCCGTTCGGGGCGTCGTCGCGGTAGCGCATCAGATCGACCGATATCTCTCCTTCCTGATACATCGGCATGACATTTGCAAATGCAACGATCTCTCCTTCTGCATTTTTCATGTAGGCAATCGGCGCTTTCTGTAAATATGAGGGATCAAAAAATCCGAGCGAGAATCCCTTCTCCTTTTTCGAGCCGAGCCATTCATCTGAGATTTGTTTCAGTTCCTCCAAAAACGCATCAGAAAATGGGGGATGATCCACATGGAAGGTATATTCCTCCCGCTCAAATCGGTTATTGATTGCCCGAAGGCCGGCTTTTTTCTTCCCTGTCAGGGTAAACGTGTTTAAATCCACATAGGCTTCCTCGCCTAGCTTAAAGAAGTTATAGCCAAAATCGTGATACAGCGCCATGTCCTCTCGTTCAATTTGATAGAACAGAACACTGAATCCCTTCTGATGCGCTTCATTCAGAAATTCTTCCAGCACAAGCGGGAACGATTCTCTTTGGCCTGACGGATCGCCGAGCACAACCAGCCTTCTGGCGATTTTTCCAAACAGAAGAAGTGCATTCCCGTCACTTGAAAAATAAAACCGCTTATCTCCAAGATAGCCGAGATGGCTCAGCGCGTTGCCGCCTTTTTCATTTAAAAACGCAGCAAGGCGTTCGGGATCAGCTTTTTCCCCGATTGGTTTTGTCTTCTTATGATAAACCATTGTAAATATGAAGAAGAACAGCGGCACGATGATAATCGCCATGATCGTCGCATGCGTGATATGAGAATCGCTGTGGACGAAATATTCGTGGCGCAACACCTTCTTCATCCGGTCCCAAATAAAGCCCGCGATCAGATTGTAGTTAAAGAGTGCCACGGTAAACAGCGCCACAGCAAATATCAATTGGCCCAGCGTATAGGATGCCTGTTCTCGGACAAATTGTTTTTTCAAAAGCACTAGCAATACGATAATCATCGGCAGAACGAATATCGCACTGATGTTAAGTCCTTTTAAAAAGCTGAACACAAAGCCGCCAACAAGCGCTGTAATGGCCATCGTATAGGAGCGTTTTGTCCGTTTATAAAGCTCGATCGGCAAAATCAGCAGAATGAGCGCTGAGCTTAAGGACAGGCCGTTGAACAGCAAAAGCGCTGGGCGCGGAATGTGCGGTATGACGGTCAGCCTGTCAATCGGCAGGGATACTGAAGCCAGGACAACCAGGCCTGCAACGAACACAATAAGCGAAAGTGAACCTTGCAAAATTTTCACTAATATCGCCCGCTGTACGACAAGCAAAACGTTTGTCGTCTCAATTGCCGGTGCGATACGCGGGTTCGTTTCGAGCCGTTTCATTGTATTTTCGGTCAGATCGCCGGCAGCAAAGAACAGTCCCAAAACGAATGGGATAAATGAATAGACGAGCCTGTATAAAACAATAGAAGTAACAATAGCCTCCTGATGATAGCCAAGCTGCTCCATCCCGAGCAAAAACAAAAGGTCAAACGAGCCGAAGCCGCCCGGCACGAGGCTGATCATTCCTCCGATCGCCGCAATGACGAACACTCCGAACACATACCTGATATCAGCATGAATGCCCATAGCGAACAATGACAGATAGATGACGATTCCAGCCATAAGCCATTCGGCAACGGAAGCGCCGATATAAGCGAAGATCGGATTTTTCACTTTATCCGCATTCTCTTCGTCTCCGCCTTTGCGGCTTTTTATTTTGGCCACCGCCAAAGATACCGGCAAAATCAGTGCGAAACCGATAACGACTGCCCACAGCCAAGGCTTTTCATTAATCACTTCATCCACTGGCAGCACTCGTGCGGCGACGAAAATGCTGAAAACTGATAACCCGAGCAGCATAGATGATGTAAGCCAGGCGATTCCTTTGACGAGCGCCTTATGGTCTTTCGTATGCTCTTTATAAAACATCATTCTTAACCCGACTCCGGCTAATCCGCCGAATCCGAGGACGTTATTAAATGAATTGGCGATCCAGGAAACCCTGAATACCTTTCCGTTTGTGATCGATAGGCGCAGTGAGTATTTCAGGACGTAATCATACAGCGACATGGCCGCAACAGCCAGCAGGCCGATCAATACAAGGATGAATAAGTCCGTTCGCTCAAGCCCGTTGATGACCATGAGCGTGCGTTTGAATGACAGATTTGTCAGTTCTTTTTTCGATTGATAAATAACAAATAATAAAACAGCAATAGGAAAAACGATTTTTAAAATTGATATAGCATTCTTTTTAATCAGCAATGGTCTCTCCAATCATAATCTAGTTCGATCTTCTCCCCCAATAATCTCCAACTCATTATACACTACCGTTATTTTTCGGACAAAGTCCCGAATGCGGTTTCTGCTCACTTTCTTTCAGGAGTGAAAATCGAGTAATATGGTAAGAGGAGTGAATGATGAGGAAGTGATGAAATGGAATACAATCTACATGATACAACGGTATTAAACGAAGACATTCTTTCATCTGAGGAACGGGAAATATGGGTGCTCTATATGAAAGTACTAACCTCTGCCGGTCTCGGTGATGTGTCCGAGTGGATGAAGCTTGATATGAGCATGCCTCAAATGAAAGTGCTAATGCTATTAAACAACCATGGAACACTGAAGGTCAGCGACATTGCAGAAAAAATGGGGGCTTCCCTGTCCAATACAACAGGACTGCTTGACCGCCTTGAGAAATCAGGGTTTGTCAAACGCTCACATTCTGAAGAGGACCGCCGTTCAGTCGTTGTTCAGTTGACGGAGAATGCAAAAAATATTTTTCGGGGGCTTTATGAAAAGGGCCATCTGAAACTGAAGCGTTCATTGGAGCTGCTGTCCCCTGAAGAAAAGCAGGCTGTTTCCGAAGGGCTGTCTATCCTTTCAAGAGCATTAGAGAAAGCGAAAAATGAATAAAATCTGTAAGTCTGTCATCCGCAAAGCGCGGTGGCAGGCTTTTTTTATTTGACATTTAGTTCACTTAAAATGAATAATATATTTGAAGTGAACTAAAAAGGGGTTGATGAATATGTCTGAAGCATTGACAGAGCAGAAAAGCCAAAAGTGGGCGATCAGCCTGTTTACGATTGGTGTGTTTATGGCTGCGCTGGATAACGGAATTATTTCTGCTGCTTTAACAACGATAAACGAGTCGTTTGCCGTTTCTCCTTCCTGGGGATCATGGGGCATTACCCTTTATACGCTTGGCCTTAGCGTCAGTGTGCCGATCGTCGGAAAGCTTTCCGATCGCTACGGCAGAAAGAAACTTTTCCTGATTGAGGTTTGCCTGTTCGGACTTGGTTCTTTGCTTGTTGCTTTGAGCCAAAGCTTCCCGCTCTTTCTGATCTCACGGCTGATTCAGGCGCTTGGGGGCGGCGGGATTTTCATTATCGGCAGCTCTCACATTCTCGCTACCCTTCCAAAGGAAAAACAGGGAAAAGCACTCGGGCTGCTTGGCGCGATGAACGGGATGGCCGCTGTGCTCGGACCGAATATCGGAAGCTTTCTCCTTGATTGGACCGGTTCTTGGCATTGGCTGTTTTTAATTAATTTGCCGATTGCGGTATTATTGGTTGTTTTCGGTGCATGTTTTATTGCGGAAACAAAAGCGCCTGAGGCTAAGCGCCTCGATACGGCCGGAATCTTCCTTCTGTCCCTGTCGATTTTAGCTGTGATGTACGGCATGACGAATCTTGACGGGGCAAATCTTTTAAACAGCTTGGGAAATCCGGAGGTTTATGGGTGTATTGTTTTTGGCATTCTCTGTTTTGCAGCGCTTATCTCGTTTGAAAAGAGGGTTGAAATGCGCGGGGGCGATCCGATTTTGGCGTATTCTCTGCTGCGGAATCACATGTTTCAGCGCACGCTTATCATCGGTTTGTTATCCGGGGGACTCTTGGCGGCGGTCATTTTTATCCCGTCATATGTTGAGCAGTATTTGGATGTCCCTGCCGCAAAAGCAGGCTATTGGATGACACCGCTTGCGTTAGCTTCCGGCATCGGCGCTTGGCTTGGCGGAGCGCTCACCGACAAAAAAGGGCCGGTGAAAACGGTTGTTCTTTCGGGAATCATTTCATGTGCGGGATTTGCTTTATTTCCGCTCTGGGTGACGGAGAAATGGGAGTTTGTGATCGCAAGTGTGGTAGCTGGGATCGGTTTTGGCTTTCTGTTAGGCGCGCCGCTGAACGTCCTTGTATCAGAGGCGGCTAAAACCAATAAGGGCACAGCGCTCGGCACGCTTTCATTGGTAAGGCAAATTGGCCTGACCTTGGCGCCTACTCTTTATGCAGGCTTTATCACAGCCGGGTTTAATCAAATAGGTGATGAGATCAGCAGCCGCTTATCGGACAGCGGACATTCAGAAAAGGCGATGCAAATGATTCCGGAGATCGACAATTCTAATGTTTCTTCTTTACAAGAACAAATCGAACGCATTCCCGTGCCTGAAGTCAAAACCGCGATAAGCGATGCCATTCATGCGAGTATCGCCAGCGGCTATGATCATTTATATGCGGCCGCTGCTGTGATTTCACTGTTGGTGATTGCTGCTATCAGTCTTCCGGCTTTTCGTCGGCAAAAGCGTTAAGACCACCCCATCCGTTTGGAAAGCTCCGTAATATGAGCGATATGGTGATGTGAGTGCCAGACATACAGCCCTAGCGCGTTTTCTAGGGTCATGATCTCCTTTGTATCGGGATGGTAAAATCCGCGCTGAAATTGCTGATCCGTCAGAGTGCGGAGAAGAGCCGTCCATCGCCCATGAAGCTCCTGTAAAAGCGCGAGTGAACCGCTCGGCTCCGCTGTTTTGGAGTCTTCAAGCTCCGACCATGCTTTTTCATTATATGGACGGATGGCCGGTGTCTCTTCCGTCAAGCTCAATTTAAAACGGATATAGCTGTTCATATGACTGTCAGCCAGATGGTGAACAACTTGCCGAACGGTCCATCCCCCGTCTCGGTACGGTGTGTCCAGCTGGCTGTCCGTCATGCCTTCTACAGCTTTCATCAGTTTGGCAGGCACTTTTTCAAGCGCTTGAATCCATTCATCTTTTTGCTCTTTCGATATGGATTCCCTCGGCTTGTATTCTCCTATTGGGTAGCTTAGGTTGTCTGTTGCCATGCATGTTCCCCCTTCTTTTCAATCTTTTCCTTTATTTTACAAGAAAAAGATTGTGCGTGCTGTATGATTTAATCAGTTCTACAGTAAAAAACATACAACAAGCGGCAGGAGCCTCTCTCCTGCCGCTTGTTTTTCACCCTGCGTGATCACGCACTTCGACTGTTACCTTCTTCTGCTTTGGCTGATAGATCTTCCCTACAAATAAATAACCGTATTTGAACTTATTCAGCGCCCATGAGGTGAGGATCGGGCCGGCTGTACACACGGCAAACAACAGGAGAACAGCCGGTACGGCAGGTATTTCGGGCATATTTAAAAGCAGCACGTAGCCTATGATCATAAAATAAGCATGGAGCAGATAAATCGAAAAGGAATAGTTGCTGATAAACATCATGATTTTCGGCACTTGCTTTATTTTAGAAAACAAGTGAAAGCACAGGAAAATCATGCTTGTTGAATACAGCATGATATCAGGCCGTTTTGAGCTGATCATGCCGATTTCGCCGACATAAGAAACAGCGACAACGAGCGCACCAGAAGCAATTGCGGCGCCATATACCGCCCAGCGGTGTTGGTTCAGCAGCGATAAAAAGCGCTTGTACTCTTTTCCGCAATAGTAGGCAAGACAAAAGTAGAAAAGCCAGCCTGCGAACGGAACCCAGAAGAACGGAAACGACCCGCCCTCTTCAGAAGCAGGAGCCGGACTGACTGCTGAGAAATAGCTTAAATAAGCAGCTGTCACCACAAATGAGATGGACAGCACCCATTTGGGCGATGCTTTTTTTAGATACTCATGAAATATCATATGCAGAATGTAAAATTGAAAGATGACGAGAATGAAGTATCCGATAAAGTTTCCTAAGAATACGTTCGCCAGGTACTTTTGCACAAACGCAAGAAAGGTTATCTCTCCCCCCATCGCACTGGTCATCAGCAGCGCATCGATAGCCGCGATAAATAAAAAAGGAACGAAAATCACTTTCCCCCGCTTCTTCAAAAAACCGTCCGGCACCCCGTCAGGATAAGACCGGGCCAGTAAAAATTCAGAGATGAAAATAAAAGCGGGCGTGCTGAACATCAGGAGTGTGCGAAAAGAATCAACAGTGTGAGAAATATCTGCAAGAGCTTCTGCCTGAAGCATCAGGACCATTGAAATGATATGGAGCAAGACGACACTTAAGCACGAAATGCAGCGGATCATAAAAATTTCTTTAATTTGCATAACAGCGCTCCTTTTATTTCAAATTTTTAGAAATCGATGGTTGTACCTTAACATGTCTGCTTTATTTAAAAAAGTGCCTGATGTCATAAATTGGAGTATGTATTATTGACTAAGTCCATAAAAGCCTCTGGCTTTTTGGCGTATCTTTCTCAGACGAGATTGCTAGATAAATGCAAAAAACCTGCTGTAACAGAGACGGCAGGTTTTTTATGGAGATATTAATTTGTATTGAGGCCTCCACCATTCAGCCCTTCTTTGATATAGCCGTTCACTAGACTATTTGAAAGCAAGCCAATATGGCCGATGCCATAAAGCTGGATGTTACGCGCTCCTTGTAATCGAGACAAGCTATTGATTACAATTTCATCATTTAGGCTGTAAATAGATGTATAGAGGATCTTTTGAGTAGGATCCGTACCCGGCAGCGCCGTTGAAGATACTAAACCATTAGCCCCTCCAAGCGTTACGACATTTTGAATCTTATTGCCCCCGCCTAAATATTTAATATAGTACAGCGTGTTAGCGCCTCCCATACTATGAGCCACAATATCTACTTTTTTGGCTCCCGTTTCTTTTAAAACGCGGTCAACATATGAAGCAAGCTGCGGGCCGTTGTTTAGGTTGTTTCCTGTTTTATCATAAAAATCAATTGCATACAGTTTGTTGCTTTGCCAGCCTTGAGAAACTAAGTAGTTTTTAATAGCGAAAAAATTGTATGAGGCACCACTTATTCCATGAACAAGAACGACAGGATTATGTACTGATTCAGCTTTTGCGCTAGATGGCGAAGTGGCTAGAACAGATAGAATCAGCGATAAACAGATAGCGAATGTCATAAATATTTTTTTCACATTCATTCCCCCTTAAAATGTTTGCACCACCAATTTCCTATTATACATAAAACATCAATATAGTTAATAATTTTTCTGAAAATTAAATTTAAAAATCTTATCGATGAATCCGCCACCTTCGAAATCATTACATACCTTTTATCTTAATTTCACAGGTAGACCGGTTGTGTTCCCTTTCTCCCTTTTCTATAATAAGGGGAATAGGCAGTTAGGATCACAGATGGGCACTTGCTCATCTGTTTTGCGAAACAGCCATAGACACGGAGGATAGCATGAGAGTATTAAAATACGCTATATTAGGGCTTTTGCGAAAAGGCGAATTGAGCGGATATGATATTACAAGTTATTTTAAAGAGGAGCTCGGCCAATTTTGGAGTGCCAAGCACAGCCAGATTTATCCTGAGCTCAAAAAACTGACCGATGAAGGGTTTATCACGTTCCGGACAACAATTCAAGGCACAAAGCTGGAGAAAAAGATGTACACCCTGACAGACAGCGGAAAGCAGGAGCTGCATGACTGGCTGATCCGCCACCAGCCGATACCGGAGACGGTGAAGGATGAATTTATGCTGAAGGCTTATTTCATTTCTTGTCTATCGCGGCAGGAGGCTTCTGATTTGTTCACAGACCAACTGCTGAAACGCAAGGCCAAGCTGTCTGATCTGCAGGGAAGCTATGAAAAGCTTATGGCTTCAGCGGAGTCGATGTCGTTTTCTTCACCGGACTTCGGCCACTATCTCGTGCTGACGAAAGCGCTGGAGCGGGAGAAAAATTACGTTTCTTGGCTTGAATCGATTTTAACTATGATAGATAAGGGTTAACCTGGAGCGGCCTTCAGGCTGCTCCAATACTTAATGTGGGGGGACGAACGATGAATGTGACATTGCACGAATTAACAGGGGAACTGATTCGAGTGGTGCCGATGGACAAAAGCCATATTCAAGGTTTATATGAAGCTGCACATGATGAAAACATCTGGGCCCATTTACCGAAAACGATCACAACGCTGCATGGTATGGAGGCTTTTGTTGAGGAAGCGCTGCAAACGAAAGAGTCCGGAGCAGAATTTCCATTCGTGATTATTCAGCGTGAAACTGGCAAAATCGTCGGAACGACGCGATTTCTGTATATGTCGTCCGCTGCAAGGAGCCTTGAGATCGGCTGGACATGGTTTCACCCATCGGTGTGGGGCACCTCGGTCAACACTGAATGCAAATATTTGCTGTTACAATACTGCTTTGAACACCTGAACACGATTCGGGTGCAGTTCAAAACAGATGAGCGGAATATCAGATCGCAAAAGGCGATTGAACGGCTGGGAGCAGTTAAAGAAGGCATATTGAGAAACCAAATGATCAGAAAAGACGGAACATTTCGCAATTCAGTATTTTTCAGCATCATCGACAGCGACTGGCCTTCCGTGAAGCAGCATTTGGAACAGAGACTGAAGCTTGCAGAAAAAGCAAAATGATTGCAAAAAACATCTGCCCCGAAGGCAGATGTTTTTTAGGCGCGGAGCGCTTTCAGCCCCACTGTGAAGGTAATTGCTGCGAAAACAAGCAAGATGCCGCAGATCCCGAGAATATCTGTGACGTGGGCACCGTTAGCCATAATCTCAGTCAGCCCGCTCATCGCCCACTTTTGCGGAAGAAATTCAGCGATGGACTGCATAAATTTCGGTTCAATGTCTATCGGCCAATACATTCCGCTTACCATACACGTTGCGATGACGAACAAGTTGCCAAACGCAAGCTGCTGTTCCGGCGTTCTGACATTGGCCGCAATCACCAATCCAATGCCGACAACGGTCAGCAGAAAAAACGATACTAACACAATAACTGCAGCAGGGTTGCCCCAGTTGATGCCAAACAGCCAATGGGATGCAAGAAGCAAGATGCCAAATTGAATCCAGCCAATGACAAAGAAGGACAGCACATACCCTGCACCGATTTCCATTCGGCTGACAGAGGCTGTAAGCAATCTGGACCAGACGCCGTTTTTTCTTGCTTCTAAAATCGTTCCCGCTGCCCCCATCATTGTCAACATGACAAACAGGATGGAAAAGCCTGCTGCTCTTGAGGCTGTGTCACTTGCGCCTTCTTTTTTATCGCTGAGTGCCTTCTGTTTTACGGCTGGTGCTGCATCTTCATGATCTTTGGCAATAACTGTTTTATAAGCTGCCTTCCAGTTCTCCCCCGCTGCCTGAGCCGCCGTTTTCGCCGCGGAAACCTGAATATTGAGCTTTGCCAATGTGCTTTCCGCATACTGTTTGGCCATAGGCGCTTCCGACAGCTCCGGGCCGTGACGGAAGATCAGCTCAGGATTTTTTCCTTTTTCGAGCTGTGCCTGGAACGAGTGAGAAATGACGATGATCCCAGCTATTTTCTTTTGCTTCAGCTTTTCTGACGCTTTGCTTTCAGACATGTTTTCGAATGTGTACATACCATCGTGTGCCTTCAGCTGCCGAATATAATGCTGTGAGAGAATCGTGTCGTCCTGATCAACGATTGCAAGGCGCAGCTTGTCATCATTACTGCCGAGCATACTCCCAAATACAAAGGTCAGCAAAAGCGGGGCAGCAAACATCATCAAATAATTCTGCCGCTTCTTGAAAATGAGAGAAAGCTCAATGCCGCAAATGGCTATGATTTTTTTCACCTTGGTGTACCTCCTTATCTTGTATGAAGCCGTCTGATACCAAGCATGAGTGAACAAAGGCCGATCGCGGCAAAAAGAAGCACAGGCTTTTGAAGGTCAGCCCAGCCTCCCCCTTCCATTAAAGAAAGAAAGCCGTCAAGCGCCCATCGATTCGGCACCGCTTTGGATACAGACTGTAAGAAGTCCGGAAATTGGTACAGCGGCAGCATGGACCCGCCGAGAACCGCAAGCAATTGAATGCCGAAGCCGCCTATCGCATCTGCAGATTTCATATCGCTGATGCACGATGCAAGCAGCATTGAAATACCTGATACAGCTGCAGCGTAAGCAAGCCCGAGTACACTTACAAACAGCAGATTGCCGCCCCAGTCCACACCAAATACATTGATCGTGACAATCAGAAATATGAAAAATTGTATGATGGCAAACAGATAGGTTCCGAGCCATTTTCCGAAGAGAATGGCGTATTTTTGCGCAGGCGTCATCAGCATTCTGGCAAGCGTTTCCGTCTCCTTTTCCTGTAAAAATGATTTCGCCCCGACTGTCATATGAAACAGCATGAACATGCAAAGCATTGCTGCCGAATAGTATTGAAAGCTGGTAACAGCCTTGCTGCCGACTGATTTTTCCGTAATAGTAAGTTTGTCACCCGTTTCTTTTTCAAGTGTCTTTACCAGCTTTTCGGAAAAATGTGAAGGATCAAGTTTTCCTTGTTTTACAGCTGCCGTTTTGCTGATGTAGTCCATTGAGGCTGAAGCGGCTTCTTTTACCGCTTTATATTGGTCTATGAAAGATGCGGCGGCTGTTTCGATGATGGAGCTTTTTAATGTTTGATCAGGATCCGCATAAACAAAAGCTGAAGTTTTGCCGGCTTCCCATTGATTCGGAATGACGATACCGACATCAATTTTCTTTTCATCAAGCAGCTTCTTTATCTCGTCTTCGCTGCTGGCTTGTGTGACCTTTATCGACTTCATTTTTTTGAGCACATCTGTTTTAAACATGTTTGCTGCTTCTGACTGGTCTGATTGGACATAGCCGACTCTGATGTCATCAACCTGGCTGCCACCGTCAACAACCGATCCAAGGGCCGCCCCTAAAATACAGGTCAGGATCAGCGGCATTAAGATAAGCATCATAAACCCTTTTCTGTCCGTGATTCTGATTTTGACATCTTTCCATGCGATCCATATGCTTTTTTTCATAGCGATACCTCCTTAATCCCGCAAAGTGCGCCCGGTCAAATTCAGAAACAAGCGCTCCAAATTTGGTTCCTGCACCTGAAGAGACAGCAGGTTTGTATGATGGGCAGCGGCCTCCGCAAGCAAACTGGTAACGACTTTTTCATGATGAGCCGCAGAAATGTCAATTTTGAGTTCTGACTCATGTACTGTCACATCATTCACATGGGCCAGGGAACGGATTGCAAAAAGAAACGCTTCATCGATCCCGCTGACAGTGAGCTGAATGATGGTATCGCCTCCAAGGCGGCTGCACAAATCGGTTTTTGTGCCGATCGCAATCATTTCTCCCTGATCAATAATGCCAATCCGGTCGCATAAATACTCGACCTCTTCCATGTAATGACTCGTATAGATCACCGTCATGCCGGTTTCATTGAGCTGTTTCACCGTTTCTAAAATATGATTTCTCGATTGAGGATCAATACCGACAGTCGGTTCATCCATGATCAGAAGCTCAGGCTTGTGCATTAAGGCAGCACCGATGTTGATTCTCCGTTTCATTCCGCCTGAGAACGTTTCAATTTTATCTTTGGCCCGCTCAGTCAGGCCGACATATTCAAGGACCTCTGCCGATCTTTTTTTGGCATCGCCGTGCGTAAGTCCGTACATTTTCCCCCAAAACATAAGATTCTCATGAGCCGTCAGCGTCGGATATAAAGCAATTTCCTGTGGGACAACGCCGATTTTTTGTTTCGCTTTGGCCGTTTCTTTTCCGATGACATAGCCGCCCACTGTGATGTTCCCGCTGTCATGCGGCACGAGGCCGGAAATCATCGAGATGGTTGTGGACTTTCCCGCACCGTTTGGCCCAAGCAGCCCGAACGACTCCCCCTTTTGCAGGGAAAAAGAAATGCCTTTCACAATTGTTTTTTTCCCGTATGCCTTTTTGATGTTTTCTGCTTGCAGCACGTCGTTTCACTCCTTTTTTAATCCCATTGCCATTGTAGATAAAAGAAGGGCGTGCGGCATGTAGCGCCAGATAGAATGTAAGGCATGAAAAAAAGGCCTGTAAAAGGCCTTTTCAGAGAAACGCATATGCTGAATGTCATATGTCAAAAGTCAGATACACCATATCTGACCGAATAGATGGCGGCTTGGGTTCTGTCTCTAACAGACAGTTTGCTGATAATGTTAGAAACGTGATTTTTCACTGTGCCTTCTGTAATGAACAGCTTCTCAGCAATTTCTTTATTATTCAGCCCGTAGCCAAGCTCAGCGAGAACTTCCATTTCGCGTTCGGTCAGGTCGAGAAGCTCCTTAGGTTTTTCTTTCTCGTTTATTCCTTTCAGCTGTTTTTCACGCTTCCATTCATTCAGCATTTGAGCAGTCAGTTCCGGAGGAAGCACCATTCCGCCAGATTGTACAGTCATCACCGCTTTTACAATCGTATCGGCTGACATGTCCTTCAGCAGGTACCCGCTCGCTCCTTCTTCAAGCGCTTCTGCAATCAGCTCTGAATCCTTGAAGGTTGTCAGCATCAAAACCTTTACGCCGGGCAGCGAGCTTGTGATTAATTTTGTTCCCTCCACCCCGTTGGAAACCGGCATGCGGATGTCCATTAACACGATATCCGGTTCAAGCTCTTTCGCCTTTTCGAAGGCTTCCTGTCCGTTTCGCGCCGTGGCGATGACATCGAGCTCATCTCGGAGCTGGAGCAAGGACGCCAGCCCTTCTCTGACGATATCCTGATCGTCGGTAATGATGATCTTAATCATGATAAACTCTCCTTTTGCTGCGCGGGCCCGAAGCTCCATTTTTTATTGACCAGTGAAAATTCCGCGATTACTGTAAATCCTTGATCCCGTTCGCTCTCAAAGCGAATCATTCCGCCATGCTCTGCCGCCCGCTTTTTCATGTTCAAAAGGCCAAAGCCGAGTGCTGCCTCGGGATTTCCTTTTCCGTCATCCTTAATGACAAGGCTGATGCTGTCCGTTGTGCAGGCAAGCTGTACCGAACAAGCTGTGGCGCCGCCGTGCCGTTTGGCATTGGTCAATGCTTCCTGCACCGTTCTGACCAGAGTCGGATGAAGAGACAGCGGGATCATCGCCGGATCGCCGCTGACCGCAAATTCGGTTGTGACTCCTGCATTTTTATAGAAGTCTTCTGTCAGCTGTTTCAGTGAATCGATTAACGAATGATCGTTTTCCGTTTGCAGGGTGCGTACTGATAAGCGGACAGCATCAAGCGCTTCACGGGCAAGCGTTTCACATACCCCGACTGTCTTCTCCGCTTTTTGGCTGTCTCTTTTTTGCCATTCACGCAGAAGCTGCAGCTGGACGAGGAGCGCCGTCATTTTGTGTCCTACTGTATCATGGATTTCTCTTGCCATTCTGTTCCGCTCATGAATGGCAGTCAGCTCTTCAACCTGCTTCGCATATAAATGCAGCTCCTGGTGTGCAGCAGACAGCGCCAGATGGGACTCCGTCAGTTCCTGAAACTGCTGTTTTGCCGTTTCCTGCGCATCCAAAAGCTTGCGGATTAATTTGCCGACGACTCCGCAAAAGACAACGAATGTCATGCTGATACAATGATCCATAACATATTCATCGCCGAACATACGATATGTGCGGATTAGCACAATCAGCCACATCATAAAACAAAAACACAGGACAGACCATACTGTTTTTCGGTCAAATCCCTTCAGAAAAAAGGTAACTGCAACCGGGCTGAGCAATGTGATATATAAACCTGTACCCGGAAACATGAAACCGAACGAAAAGCCAACTGCAATATCAATTAGACAAAACAAAATGCCATATTTCTCTACTCTTAATAAGAGATGATTTGCTAAGAACACACCTGCACCACCAGCGATGAACAAATACTCAAACCAACGGTCATCTTTTACAAGAAAAAAGTAAACCGAACAGCTTACCATTAGGGTGAATATCCTAGTAAATATAAGAGCCTTCACACTCATCACTCCCGTTCCCCAATTCCCTTCTTATCATACCTGCCTCAGGTCATTTTTGACAGGAATTTCTGGAAAATAAAAAATCCCCCTGCCGTTTTTTCGGCAAAGGGATTACAGTCAAATCACAAATAGAATATGGACCCCAGAAACAGGATCTTTCACGCGGAAGCTGTTTTCCGTTTTTTCGATCGAATATCCGGCATGTTTGACTCGGTCTGCCACTCGATCGAGTTCCTCTCGATGAGGCAGGACAACAGTGTAATAGTCTAATCCGCTAGCATTTGTCGGTTTAGGCGGCGCATTTCTTCCAGCCCAAATGTTTAAGCCAATATGATGGTGGTAGCCTCCAGCTGAAACGAAGAGAGCGGACATACCTGCATAGTCTCCGACAATGTCAAAGCCCAGCACATCTGTATAAAACGCTTTTGCTTCGTTCAAATCACTGACATGCAAATGAATGTGTCCGATGATGGTACCGTTCGGAAGCGCTGTTTTCCGCTCATCTCCGGCTTTTTCCATAAGACCCTCAATGTCAACAGCGGTTGTCGTCATGACATAGTTTCCTTCTTGATCACGCTGCCACGTGCTGCGGGGGCGGTCAGCATACATTTCAATTCCGTTTCCATCAGGATCAGACAGGTAGAGTGCTTCGCTCACAGCATGATCCCCATGTCCGATCGCAATGCCGTGTTCAATCAGGCGAGCGAGCGCGATACCAAGTTCCTTCCGGTTCGGAAGAAGAATCGCAAAGTGATATAAACCCGTCACAGACCGTTCAGGCAAGACGACGGCGCTCGGATTTTCTTCAAGAATAAGCAGTACACGTTTCCCGTCAGCGGTTAATTCAGCTTGGCGATCCGTCTTTTGTAAGACTTGAAAGCCGATAACGTTACAGTAGAACTGAAGGGAACGCTCCAGGCTGCGGATTGTGAGTTTGACATAGCCAATATTTGTATCCTCATGAATGCTGGTCATGCTGTATGCCTCTTTTCTTATGCTGATACGTTTTCGCTCTTTTTTGCTTTAAACACAAGTGGATCCAGCGCCAAGAAACGGCTTCCAGAAAGAGCCAGATGGATTGATGTTAAAAGCAGAAGGTAATCAAATTCTGCATTGCCCATGAAAGGCGCTTTCAGCTTGACTGTAATGATGGCTCCGATCAGCGTGAGGGCAAACAGAACACCGACAATACGTGTAGCCAATCCGAAGAAGACAAGAACTCCGCCTACCAGTTCAATCGCTGCGATGACGTACGCCATAAAACTTGGAAGGCCTATGCTGCCAAAAAATTGGATGGTGCCCTCCATTCCCTGAAACTTTGATAAACCATGAACAAAAAAGATAATACCTGTAATAACTCTTAAAAGTAATGTGCCAATTTCAAATGATTTATTCATTTTATCCTCCTTGATAAATGTTATCACTTACTTAATGTAAGCTAGTATATATACATAACTTGTTTACGTCAAGTAATTTTGTTACATTTCACGAAAATGAAATAAAAGTACTATAAAACTGTAACAAAAAAGACCTTTGTGCAGGACAAAGGTCTATTTCTCAAATTGGCTTTCATATAAGTCACTGTAAAACCCTTTTTGCCGGATAAGCTCGCCATGGCTGCCTTTTTCAATCATTTTGCCGTTTTTTAGCACCACAATCTGGTCCGCTCTTTGAATGGTGTTCAGCCTGTGGGCAATGATGACGCTTGTTCTTCCCTCCATTAAACGGGCGAGCGCTTCTTGAATGTTGACTTCTGTTACGGTATCGATGTTGCTTGTCGCTTCATCCAAGATGAGAAGAACCGGATCGGCAAGCACCGCCCGCGCTATAGAAATCAACTGCTTCTGTCCTTGACTGATGCCCGAACCGTTTTGCGTCAGCACGGTATCATACCCTTTTGGCAGCCTTTCAATAAAACTATGGGCATTCGCTGTTTTTGCAGCGGCTTCGACTTCCTGATCAGAAGCATCGAGCCTGCCGTAGCGAATATTTTCTCTGATCGTACCCTGAAACAAAAACGAATCCTGAAGGACAAACCCCATGTTTTTCCTTAGGCTTGCTCTAGTGAGGGTTTTAATATCGGTACCGTCGATTAAAATCCTTCCGTCATCAGGTTCGTAAAAACGGGCGAGAAGATTTGTGACAGTTGTTTTCCCCGCTCCCGTCGGTCCGACAAACGCGATGGACTGTCCGGCGGGCACGGTAAACTGTAAATGCTTCAGTGTCTGCTGCCCCTCGTCGTAACCGAAGGACACATCCCGGAATTCAATACTGCCTGTTTTGATCGGCTGATGCACGGCGTCCTTTTCATCCTCGCGCTCCTCTTTTTCATCAAGCACGTCAAACACCCGTTCAGCTCCGGCAATCGCGGACAGCATTGTATTAAACTGGTTGGCCAGATCGTTTAAAGGGCGTGTGAATTGTCTTGAATACTCGGCAAAGACAACGATGGAGCCGATCGAGATCCAGCCTTTCAGCGCGAACAGACCGCCGATTGCCGCAATCATCGTAAAGCTTAAGTTATTCAGCGAGTTCATGACTTTCGGGATAAATCCAGAAATCGTCTGTGCCCAAAAGCCCGAAGTCTTGAGCGCAGCGTTTTTTTCGAGAAATTCGGCAGTAATCTGCTTCTCTCGCGAATAGGCTTTGATGACCTTTGCGCCGGAAACAGATTCCTCAATATATCCATTCAGCTCACCAAGGTTTTTCTGCTGTTCTTTAAACAGCTTTCCCGTCCGGTTGGTGATCCATTTCAGGCTTACTGCCATCACCGGAATGATCGTTAGCGTAATCACTGTAAGGAGCGGGCTCATGTACAGCATCACCGCAATCGTCCCGACAAAGGTGATGACGCTTGACAAAATTTGAATGACTGACGTGTTTAAGGTAGAACTTACATTTTCGATGTCATTCGTCACCCGGCTCATCAGCTCGCCGTGCCGCTGTTTATCAAAAAACGGAATCGGCAGCTCATGCAGATGGGTGAACAATTCGCTTCTCATTCTGAAAACCGTGCCCTGCGAGATCGTAATCATCCAATAGTTTTGAAACCAGAGCGACAGGGACTGAATTACGTAAATGACGAGCAGAAGGAGCAAAACGGGAATTAAGCCGCTGACCGTTTTCCCGACGATAAAATGGTCAATGGCCTTTCCGATCACAAAGGGGCCAAGGAGCCCGAATATCGCGCTGATGACAACCATCAGCATGACAAGGATGAGCAGTCCTTTTCGTTCAGCCAAGTAAGACCAGATTCGCTTCAGTGTGCCTTTTGCATCCTTTGCTTTCGCCCGCTTTTTCGCGCCTTCTTTTTTGTCGATTGGCAGTTTGGGATATTGGAAAGGCTTGCGGATGTCTTTTAGCATGACTCGCTCCCCTCCCTTCCGAATTGCGACTCGTAAATGCGCTTGTATAACTCAGATTCAGAAAGAAGTTCACTGTGCGTGCCTTTTTCTATCAGTTCGCCATCCTCAAGCAGCAAAATCTCATCAGCTTTCATCGCCGTGGTGATTTTTTGCGTAATGATCAAAGTTGTGCACTCATATGTGCTGATCGCCTCAAGCAGCTTTGCCTCCGTTTGCAGGTCAAGCGCGCTTGTGCTGTCATCTAAAAGAAGGATGGCCGGCTTTCGGATCAGCGCCCGCGCAATGGAAATCCGCTGCTTCTGGCCGCCGGACAGGTTGACGCCTCTTTGTCCCAACACGGTATCATACCCATTTGGGAGCTTCATAATCGTTTCATGAATTTGCGCATGTTTGGCCGCTTCCATTATTTCATCAAGTGAAGCATTTTCTTTGCCCCAAGCAATATTTTCTTTGATTGTGCCGGAAAACAGGAGCACTTCCTGCGGGACATATCCAATTTGCTTGCGAAGCCCTTCAGCCGGAAAATCATAAATTGGCTTTTCATCTATGTAAATGCTGCCCGAATCCGGCTGATAAAGCCGTGGAATGAGCTGAAAGAGGGTGGACTTGCCTGATCCCGTCGCACCGAGAATCGCGATCGTTTCCCTCGTTTTTGCGGAAAATGAGACATTCCGCAGCGCTTCTCTATCCATTTCCGGATAACGGAAGGATACATGCTGAAACTCAATCCTTCCCGACAAACGATCAGATATGATGCCTTCCTCCCGCTCATCGCCTTCCGTTTCAAGCACCTCGCCGATTCTATCCCCTGAAGCCTTCGCCCGGGTGAAAATCATAATCAAAAACGGAAACATCGAAAGCGCGCCCGTAATTCGTGTTGCGTAGTTAATAATCGCCACAACATCACCGACTTGAGTGTTTCCGTTCGTGATACTGAAGGCCCCTGCCCACAAAATCAAAAGGATGCAGAGGTTCATCAGCAGCATCAGCACAGGCATCGTGAATTCCACAAGCTGAAAAGCTGAAACTGTTTTTTCCATTAGCCTCGTGTTGGCTTTGATAAATCTTTTGACCTCGTGGCTGCCGCGAAGCAGCGCTTTGATCAGCTTAATCGCTGTTAAGTTTTCCTGCATGACGGTGTTCACCTGATCCAGCCGTTTCTGCACTGAGCGGAACAGTGCCCCGCCCTTCTTTAATACCCAAAGCAAAAACAAGATCAGGATCGGAATGGTCACAAGCAGAAAAAAACCGAGCTTCACATTAACGGCGAGCGACAGCACAATGCCGCCTACAATCATTAATGGAGCCCGCAGCATAAACCGCAAGCTCATAAAAATCATATTTTGAACCTGTGTGACATCGTTTGTCAGCCTTGTGATATAAGAAGAGGATGAAAACTGTCCAAATGTAGAATAAGAGAAGGACTGGATTTTTTGAAAAAGCCCTTTTCTCGTATCATAGGAAAAGCTTTGGCTGACATGGGCGGCATAAAAGGAATTCAGCATTCCCGCCGCAAATGATAACACGGTCAGTCCGACCATGACCGCGCCCCATGTCCACACATGCCGCAGATCTTGCTTTAAAATCCCATCGTCAATGATTTTTGCGATTAATAAAGGCTGCATCAGTTCAACCGCAAGCTCAGTCAACATGAGAATCAACGCAGTTCCTACCAGCAATGAGTATGGTTTTAAAAACGATAAAGCCTTTTGCATGTAAAAGCCTCCAAACCCCTTTTTACTCGATTGTCTCTTTCTTTACTTTACTATGGCGGTCTTTTTGACGGCAAACGAAAACCCTCCCGAATAGGAGGGCTGGCTTTATTGATTCAATATTTTTTCTACACGCTCCCGCATCTGCGGCACGCTCAATCCGATAATCACCTGAAACGCCTTCCCGTTCCTGACGACGCCGTGCGCGCCAAGCGCGCGGAATACGCTGTCGGGCTCAACCTTTGTTTCATCCTTGACGCTGACTCTGAGGCGGGTGGCGCAGTTTGTCACTTCAGTGATATTGTCTTTTCCACCCAGCGCTTCAATATAAAGAAAAGCGGTGTCATCTGCCGTTTCAGCAGCAGAAGCTGTTTCATCCTTGTTTTTTCTTTCTCTGTATTCCTTTTTCGAATACAGCTTTGTTTCCTGCTGATCGTCAATTTCCCGTCCCGGTGTGGCGATATTGAATTTGAGGATTAAAAATCGGAAGACGAAAAAATAAATAGCTGTAAAAGAAAGCCCGATCAAAATTTGATACACATACGTCATACCGTGGCTGCCAAAGAGCGGAATCCAGTTCAGGGTAACCGCCTCGATTAAACCACCCCCCATGTTTCCGACAACACCGGCCATATACATGACCGTTGACATTGTCGCAGCAAGCACGGCGTGAACCGCAAATAAGAAAGGAGAAATGAATAAGAAAGTGAACTCAATCGGCTCTGTAATGCCCGCGACAATCGCTGTCAGCGTGACAGGAATCAGCAGCCCTGCGACAAGTTTTTTCTTTTCCTTTTTGGCCGTGACGTAAAACGCCAGTGCGATCCCCGGAATGCCGAAGATTTTCGAGTTGCCGTGGAGCGCGAATCCGCCTTGCGGGAAGAGCTCCTTCAGCGGCTTGGCGCTTTGCGAATATTCGCCGAGGTGCTGTGCCCAATACGTGACGATCCCGCCTTCTGCTACAGCAGGCCCATAAATAAACGGTGTGTAAATAAAGTGATGAAGACCGGTCGGAATCAAAATCCGTTCCAAAAACGTGTATATCCAGACGCCCACCGCCCCAGAAGCAACCAGGAAGCTTTGAAGCGAGCCGATTCCCGTCTGAACCATCGGCCAAATGTAAGACACGGCCAAGGCGATCGGGATCATAATGAAGAAGGAAATCATCACGATATACGTTGAGCCTTGAAAGATGCCGAGAAAATCGGGCAGTTTTTTATCAAAATAGCGGTTATGCAAAAAGACGACAATCGAAGAAATAAAGATAGCTCCGATAATGTTGGTATCAAGCGTTTTGATGCCCGCGATCATCGTTAACCCGCTCGTTCCGCCGACCTCTTGGTTCATATCGACGCCAAATGCCCCTCCCCATACCGTCAAGATCGAGCTGACAAAGTAATTGAACGTCAAGTAAACCGTAAGCGCTTCCAAACAAGCACGCGCCTGAGCTTTCTTCGCCAAAGCAACCGGGATGCCGATGGCGAATAAGAGCGGCATTTGATTAAATACTGTCCAGCCGCCCTGCTCAATGATATACCAGCACTGATACCAAAACCCGTCAGGATCGGCAAGCGGGCCCATGAGGGTTTTATTTTTAAAAAGCGTACTGACACCGACGATAATGCCGGCGAACGCGAATAATAGAACAGGCACAAACATCGCGCTTCCAAAGCGCTGGATCTTTTGCATCATACCAGAACCCCCTGCTACTTCATGTTATTTTTTTCTGCCTCTTTGTAATCAACATATGCGCGGAACAATGCTTCGCCAACGAGAAAAAATGGTGCAAAAGCGACAATTTCCGTTTTATCGCTTAATGTCACAGGTTTGCTTGTCGCATAAAGATTATGCGGAGTCAGCTGGGCGAGGACATTGTTTTTTAAATTCGTAATGGAAATAAAGGGAATACCCTTTGCAGAAAGCATTCTTGCCTGAGGAATCAGCTCCGGTGTTTCGCCGGAAAGAGAAATGATGATAAACAGATCGTTTACTTTAAAATCATCGCGCATCAGATTAAATTCATTTCTGTCTTCAATCAAAATGAGATACCGATGGCGCGGAATAAACATCCTTTGAAGATCGCGGGCGCATATCTTTTGCGCATTTCCAGATCCGTACACGAAAATGCGGTCAGCTTCATCAATCAGCTGGCACATCTCCGTCATGTCCTTTGTCCTTAAAAATTTCAAATTTGATTCAATATCGTCAAGCAACTTTTGAAAACTCATACTCTCGCCTTCTTCCGGCTGATCTTCCCACTTTAAATAGACGCGAAATTCACTGTAGCCGCTGAAACCGAGCTTTTGGGCAAGCCGTAAAATTGAGGAACGCGATACGCTGCAAGCTTTGGCCAGCGCGTCGATTCCAAGGTGATAGCACGTGTGCTTGTGATTCAATATATATTTTAAAATATGAAAATCGTTGTCATTTAATTTGCTGTAGTGCTGATTAATCAGTTCTTCGAGCTGCATATCAGATCCCCCCATTTTCTTTCTATTATATACAATTACAGATTCGAAAATGGGGGAATTTCAGTTATGAAATGCGAGTTGGACTTTGATCAAGCTCTGGCCAATAGTCTTTGTTGGCCTCTATTAAATCCTCGAGAATGAGCCTTGCTACACGCGCGTTCGGCACTGTTTTTGACAGGATCAGCGCCTGCCACAGCTTTTGGAACGATTTCTCCTCCCATGCTTCAACAGTCAGTTTCTCAACGGATACCTGCTGCTCCATCAGCCCTTTTTGGAATTGCGGAATAGTGCCGACGGTGATCGGTTCAGGTCCGTTTGAGCCGACAATACATGGCACCTCGACCATTGCAGTCGGGTCAAAGTTTGCAATCGCGCCGTTATTTTCAACAATCAACAGCATTCTTTCACCTGTGTTGTAGGCAATCGCCCGGGCTAGATCAACGATATATGATGCGTGATCATCGATTTTAATTTCGCTGTTTTCCGAGGACTGCTCGCGTGTGATCATGTCACATTGGCTGAAAATAAAGGCTTCGCGCCCTTCCATCACTTCGTTTGCCCGCGTATGATTCGGATTTGATTTTTTCACCATATCATCCGGGAACAAATAATATTGCAAATACGTATTCGGCAGTGTGTCAGGATCTGCAGCCTGCACATCACGCGCTTTGGCGAACGTGTCATTCCAGCTCGCCTCCACAGCTTCAGCCTCCGTCTTCGGAATGTACCCGTATTGAGATACATGCTCCTTCAGCTTCGGCATTAAATCGTTGCCCTCTTGATCCTGAATCGATGTCCACCAGCCAAAATGATTTAATCCGTAATAACGGACCTTCATTTCTTTTCTTGAGGACAGGCCGAGAATTTGCGCCATCCGGTCTTCGATTCCAACCGGCATATCACAGATATTGAGAATTTTCGAATTCGGTCTGAGGCGTCTCGTTGCTTCGGCTACGATCGCCGCCGGGTTGGAATAATTGAGCATCCACGCATTAGGCGAATATTTTTCCATGTAATCTAATATTTCAAGCACGCCGCCAATTGAACGCATGCCGTATGCGATACCGCCCGGCCCGCACGTCTCCTGGCCGACAACTCCGTACTTCAGCGGAATTTGCTCATCCAGCGCACGCATTGCGTATTTCCCTACCCTGATGTGCGCCATGACAAAATCGACATCTGTAAAAGCTTCTTCCGGGTCAGTCGTCGCTGTAAATTCAATATCCGGTGCTTTTTCTCTGATAAAAACGTCACAGGCGCCTGCAATGCGATCCTGTCTCTCCTTATCATTATCATACAGCTTCAGCTTTCTGATCGGAAACTCCTCCAAATGGTTCAAGAGCATCAGAACGATCCCTGGAGTGAAAGTGCTCCCTCCGCCCGCTATTACGATTGAGAATGATTTTTTCTTCATATGACGACCTCCTTGATAACGTTTACAATTCCATTTATACCATGGAAGGGCCCGTCCCGTAACACGTTTGGCGCACTTAGGTCATTTGATCAACTTTAGTGTTTTTTCCCATAGAGTGGGAAATTTCTCACTTACCTTACGTCTGGGAGATTTGATTTTTTTACCTTTTTTGTAATCTTAAAGTCTCACCAACTGTGAAATTTGAGTGAATATACGCCCTTCCAGTTCTTATGAAAAGGTTCTTTTGTACGATTCGGATACATGCCGAATTATTTATAATCATTTATATAAAACATCCATTTGTGCGTGAATTTAGAAAAGGCAGGGGACAAAAGTTGGACTCATATAAAGTCATTGAGCTGGCAAACAAGTACAGTGCGGCCGCGGAACAGGTCAGAAGCTCTAAAATGCTGCTTGAATCCCGGTTATCTGCATTGGGGGATGCTTGGCAGGGAAAAGCAAGAGACTCGTTCGACCAGGATTTCGAGGAAACGAAAGCCTCCTACGACCAATTCGAACAGGAGCTGCTTGAAACAAGCCAGGAGCTGAAGGCAGCCGCCGTCAAAATAGAAGAACGAAAAGCTGAAATTGCCAGAATGGAAGAACTGGAACGTAAAGCAAGAGAGGAAAGACATAAACTCGGGGGGTGAACAGTGTGTCAGGAAACATTGCAGTTGATCCGGATAAGCTCGAACAGCTGGCAAATGATGTTGTCACTGAATTAACCGATATGGAAAACAAATATAAGGAACTGCATTTGGAGCTGGGGCAGATGATTTTGCAATGCGATCCCCGCTACAGCAGCTGTTTTTCCGGAGTCGGCGATGCGTGGAGCTCAGGGAAAGCGCTCGTCACCAAACTGAGTGACAATGAGATTTTCATCAGAAAAACGAGCGACAAGTTTGTTCAACAAGATGATATTTTGCGAAAGCTTTATAACGCTTACGACAAATACGGCACGATGACAAGCTTAACCGCCCTTATGCTGACTCAGGGAAAATACTACGGATTAGGGCTTACAAAGTTTGTGAAACAGCCAAGCGGCTTACATACCGCCCGGCACTCAAAGCTTCTGTTGGACATTTCCAGGGCCGTTGACAGCTCACATTATCAAAAAGCGGCCAGAGTGCTTTTGAATCCTAAATATTTGTTTAAAAAGACAAACCGGCCATTTTCAGATTTGGTACATAAAAAGTTTACAAAGTACTTCCCCCAGGATACGGTGGATTTTTCAAACAGCGTCAGAAGCTACACAAGAGGATTTCTTAATGAAGCCGGCGTACGCTCAACTTTGAAGGATGTCGGAAAAACGGGCTTGAAATTCGCAAAAGGAAATGCCATTACCGCCACACTGATCACCGGTGCGACTGAAACGTTCGGAGCGGGCTTGAAAATTGCTGAAAATTACGCAAAATACCAAGACAAACCGGAAGTTCTCAAGCGTGAAAACGCCAAGGCCGTCGGGAATGCTGTGAATAATACTATTTTCATCGCAGGAGGGGCAACGGCAGGCGCTGTCGTCGGCGGTGCCCTTGGAAGTGTGTTAGGCCCTGTTGGTACAGTAGTCGGAGGCACAATCGGATCAGCCGTAGGAGGTTTTGTGGGAGAAAAAATCGCAAAATTCACATCAGGCTTTGCTGAAAAAGCAGCTGTAAAGCTGAAAGAACCGATTCACGCTGTCGTTGATACTGCCAAGAAAGGATTGGAATCAGCCGGCAAAGTCGTCAAATCAGTAAATGATGGGATAGATGCGGCGAATCAAACGATACATAAAGGGATAGACAACGCGAAAAAAGGAATGGAAACAGCAAAGAAAACAGCGGACTCGCTTATACAAGGCGCAACCCATTTCCTTAAAGGGAAATTTTCATTTGGATAGGAGAATAATGAATGAAGCAGTTTACAATCAGCATAGAGGAACTCTTATTTTGTTTTTATAGCGAAGGGTTTTTTGAACAGGGAATGGCCTTGAAGCAGGCCTATTTTCCAGAGATAGAAGATGAACAGCTCGGCGCTTTGTTTGAAGCGGCGTGCCGCTCACTTTTAGCCAAGGATGCCGCGGAATTTCGGAATCATCAATATCGGTTAAAGGACGAGTACTGTCCGTTTATCCATGTATTAAACGACGCTGACTATACAGTGAAGCTTTCTAAATTTAACGGGCAAGGCGCCGAACAGAATGTGTCCTGCCACGTATCAAAATTCGGCACCTACTCTCACGAACTCCTTTTTGACGAGCAAGTCCACCGCATTACAAAACTAGAATCGAATGAAGGCCTGCTTACTAAGACAGATGAATTTTTACATATAGTAGAGGAAGAGAATAGCAGAGGTTTGCTTCTGAGATTGACATCAAATGAATTTGAGAAGCTCTTAGAGGGCGCTTCAGACAACCCCTCTTACCTAAAAGAATTCCTTGAAAAACATGACCATCAAGAGGACGTTACCCGATTTGTAAATGATCTGGCTTTGCGAAAAGGGAAAATGGATACACTGATGCGTCTTGTTTATGACAAAGACAATTCGCCGGAAGTGGCCGACATGGCTTTCGTCTTGCCTGGCAGCCGTCATACTTGGCTGGTAACAGGCATTACTCAAAATGAATTTTCTATCGTACCAGCAAATAAGGATGTTATAAAAGGTATACTTTTTTGCTAAAGAGCGATAAAGGAGAATAGCAATTGAAAAACAATGAAGTAATTAAGGTCAAAAGCAGAATGTTTTTTAGAATATGGCTGTTCCTCGCCACAGGGGGCGCTTTTATTGCAGGGGTGTGGCTGGTGTCTGAAGCTCTTACATTTGAATCTAAGTATTCCCTGCTTTATTTGGGCGGCGGATTAATGGCAATTGTTTATGGCTTGATCACATTTTTTATGGCTTTCCCGGCATTTACAAGCCGGGGAAATGTCATTTTCAGTGTAAAGACCGGGCCTGATGGCGAGATCTTCTCGAGAAAGCGCAGTGCGCGTTTTTCTGAGATCAAACGGATTTATATGGGACGGCATCATTACAGTCTGAAAGGGATCTTTTTTGAGGATATCATCATTGAGAAAACTGACGGAAAGGTCGTTCGCATCCCTACCTGGAATATTATCGCCAATCCGCTGTTTTTTGAAGCGGTGGAACGCTATATCCTCCCCCATCTGAGTGATGAGGCGAAAAACAATTGGATCGGCCAATTTACGGAGATTCAGCGAAAGGCGTATTTGAAGGAATTTGAGAATCATCCGAAGCTTTAACAGCACTCCTCCTTTATAATGAAAGATAAAAGCAAGTTGAGGAGTGCGCGTGATGCTGATTACCATTCTATTATTTCTCGCGGCGGGGCTTGCCGAAATTGGCGGCGGGTATTTAGTTTGGCTGTGGCTGAGAGAAGCAAAGCCAGTCGGCTATGGGATCGCCGGAGCGCTGATCCTGATTGTATATGGCATTCTTCCGACGTTTCAGTCCTTCCCTTCCTTCGGCCGTGTATACGCCGCATATGGCGGGGTATTCATCGCGCTTGCGGTTCTATGGGGATGGCTTGTCGACCGGAAAATACCTGATTTCTATGACTGGATCGGCGCATTCATTTGTCTCATCGGCGTCTGTGTGATTTTATTTGCGCCGCGCGGATAACAAAATGGCCTGCTTATGAAGCGGGCCATTTTAGTTTAGTCCTCTTTTAAGTTGGTCAGCTGTACTTCATGCTCCTGCTCAGGTTCATCAAGCGGATAAATTCTCGCTGTTCCGTTTTCTTCATTCACGTGCTGAATGTAAATAGGAACTCCGTTATATGTTACTTTCTTCATGTCGGGAGATTCTACAATTTCTTTCGCCCTTTGACTATTCATTCTAACACCCTCCTTCATACATAACGTTTCCATTTCTTGAAGGAAGTATGCTTTATGATTTAGCGAATAAATTGAATTTTTTCAGACGTTTGTAGAAAGTGCTCCGGGGTATCCCGCTGATTTTGGCAGCTTGAGAGACGTTTCCTTGTGCGGATTCAAGCGCTTTGATGATGATGTCTTTTTGGATTTGCTCACGAAGGGTCAGCGCGCCGGCAGCAGCCGGCTTTTTTTCTGCCGGGCTGATCAGCAGTCCTGCGGCTTCCAGTAAAGCCGTAAGCGGCTCATCCCTCAGCCGGCCGTCCGGAAACCTGATGGAAAGACGTTCAAACACATTGAACAGCTCGCGAATATTCCCCGGCCACCTCCATTGCTTCAGCACATCCAAAAAAGCAGGGGGAAGTTCGCCAGGCCAATGATTCTTCTGTTTGTAGTACTGAAAGAGGTCTGGAATATCCTCGGGGCGGTCGCGTAAAGGAGGAAGCTCGATCGGATAGACATGAAGGCGGTAAAACAAGTCCTCTCTGATTTTCCCGCTTTCGGCAAGCTCTCGTAAATCACAATGTGTGGCGGCAATGACTCTGATATCAACCGGAATTTCTTTCGTCCCGCCAACCGGTGTAATCTTGCGTTCCTGAAGCACCCGTAAAAGCGCAACCTGCATCGAGTGGGAGATTTCTCCGATCTCATCTAAAAATAAGGTGCCTTGATTCGCTTTTTGAAAGGCGCCTTTGTAGCCGTTTCGTTTCGCTCCCGTAAAAGCGCCCTCCGCATAGCCGAACAGCTCGCTTTCAATCAAATCAGACGGGATCGCTCCGCAATTGACAGCAACAAACGGGCCGTGCCGCCTCTCGCTGTTTTCATGAAGCGCGCGGGCTGCGACTTCCTTCCCCGTGCCAGTTTCCCCCGACAGACAGACCGTTGCATCCGCCGCAGCCGCTCGTTCAAGGTTCTTCAGCATTGTTTGCGATCGGCCGCTTTGCCCGATGACTCCATTGAATCGAAACGCCTTCTTTTTCTTTTGTTCCGACAGATAAAAACAAGTGCCGCCATCCCCTATGGTGACGGCTTTTTCGATTGAGAAGCCCCGTTCCTTCACCTCATACAGGTGCCGGCCCTGCCAATCCGGCATTGAGGTTCGAATCGGTATGCTCGCGCTGATGATATGCTGTTTGGTATTGCAGAGCACCATCGGCACACGGGATGCAGCCCTATCGCCAAAACAGCTGATCAGCTCTAGCTCTTTCTCACGGCTTTTAGCTGCCAGTTCCCGTTCCGCGGCATAGGCGATCGCCGTGGCAATACCGAGCATATGAGGATGCGCCCCTGCCGCCGGACACGATATGTCAATCACACCTGCAAGACTGCCATCCTCATGGTGAATCGGAGCGGCTGAACAGTTCCAGTGATGGGAAGCGATGGAGTAATGTTCTGATCCTTGTATTGCAACCGGCTCACTGATGTGGAGCGCCGTGCCAATCGCATTTGTTCCGACAGCCGTTTCCGTCCAGCACGCGCCTTCGACAAAGTTGATGCGTTTGGCTTCATAGAGCGCACGGGGATGGCCGTCCAATGCGAGAACAACACCGTCAGAATCAATTAACAGTGCCATCATTTCCATTTCTTTTATGGCAGGCAGCAGCTTTTCGAGGTAAAGCTGTGCGGTCGTCAGGAAGAATGAATGTTTTTTTGACTGCTGATCCAGCTCCGTTTGCTGTAAAACCTTCGGGCCTTTTTCTAAATAAGGATTGACCTCAGCTTTTTTGCAGCGATGCCATGACTCGGCGATCCGCTTTCTTAATCGGGCTTCGTCAAGCACACCGTCTTTCACAAAACGTTTCCAGGTTTGCAAATCGTTTGGGACCGAATTCATTTCCTTGATCGCTCCTCCCTTACACGCCGTTTTCATCTATTGTAGGGGAAAAATAAAGCGCTTTCAACAATAAAAAAAGCAGGCGCCTTGTACTCCCTGCGCCTGCTTTTTTTATTGTTACGCATGTACTGCAAGCCCGATCGTGCTTAACAGCGCCTCGTGCAATGTTTCTGACAGTGTCGGATGGGCGGCGATAAAATGCTCCGCCATATCAGCGGTCATCTCACCATTCATGATCGCAGCCGCTTGACCGATGAGCTCGGTCACATCAGGACCAATCATTGAGACACCGACGATTTCGCCGAATTCCGGTTCTGCCACGATTTTGACCTTTCCTTCCGCTTGCTGTTTAATGAGCGCCTTGCCGTTTGCGGAAAAAGGAAATTCGCCAATCTTCACATCCCCGTATATGCCTCTTGCTTGTTGTTCTGTCAATCCGATGCACGCGATTTCCGGTGATGTATAGATGCAACGGGGCACATGTTTCTCATTGATTTTGACATCCCTTCCGGAAGCATGAGAAGCAGCGATAATGCCCTCATGGAAAGCCGCATGGGCCAGCTGAATGCCTCCGATTGCGTCTCCGCACGCATAAATATGAGGCACGTTCGTCTGCATGTGACCGTTTACCTGAATACCTTTTGGAGAAAAATCAACTCCAGCCTGCTCCAGCTGTAATCCGTCAAGACGAGGTTTTCTGCCGATCGCCACGAGTACATAATCAGCCTTCGTTTTAAACTCCCGCTGCCCGCTTTTCCATATTGCTGTTTTGGCCGTTTGATCCACCCGCTCTAATCGGGATGAGGTATGCACTTCAACACCGTCTTCCTCAAGTTTCTCCTGAAACAGACGGGCAATATCTTCATCTTCAGCCGGGATCAGCTGGCCGGCTGTTTCAATGATGGTCACCTTCGATCCCAGTCTGGCAAACAGCCCGGCATACTCACAGCCGATAACACCGCCGCCGACAATGACAAGTGAAGACGGAATCTCAGAAAGAGAAAGCGCGTCCTTGCTGTCGATGATCCATTCGCCGTCATACGGCGCGAATGGCAGCTCGATCGGTTCTGATCCGGATGCAATCAATACTTGGTCCGCCTCTCTGATTTCTTTTCCGTTCACTCCTTCGATCAAGAGCTTTCTGTCTGAAAGAAAGGAGGCCTTCCCCTTCACAACCTGTATTTGATTTTTCTTCATTAAGTATTGAACACCTTGGACAAGCTGTCTAACAACCTGTTGTTTTCGGTTCTGCATTTTGCTCCAATCAACCGATATCTCACCTGCTGGAAGTTCAACTCCAAAGTGGTCGGCATGCTTGATTTTGTCAAGAACGTTTGCGCTTTCTAACAAAGACTTCGTCGGGATGCAGCCTTCATTCAGGCAGGTTCCCCCAAGCTGGCCTTTGTCAATGAGCAGCACGTTTCTGCCTTGCTGTGCCGCAGAGACCGCAGCCGCATAGCCTGCAGGTCCGCCGCCGATAATGGCTAGTGTCATGTCGTCTTCACCTGCTTTTCCTATAAAATTAATGCTGCGGGTTCTTCCAAATATGTTTTAATCGCCTTCAGGAATGCAGCGGCAGGGGCGCCGTCACACGCTCTGTGGTCAAATGTCAGGCTGAGCGGAAGAATCGTGCTTCTGACAATCTCCTCCCCTTGATACACCGGCGTGTCATAGCTTGCTCCGATGCCGAGAATGCCTGTTTCCGGCGGATTTAATATCGGCGTAAAATGCTCCACTCCAAAAGCGCCAAGGTTTGTAATGGAGAAGGTTGAGCCTTGCAGTTCTTCGCTTCCCGCCCGCCCCTCGCGTGCTTTTTTTGCATTTTCGGAGATGGATTGAGCCAGATCAATCAGCGATTTCTTATCAGCGTTGCGGATCACAGGCACAACTAATCCATTTTCCAAGGCCACAGCCATTCCGAGGTGCACATGAGGATGTGTGATGATGCGCTCATTTTGATAAAAACTGTTCAGCGCAGGATGAGCTTGCAGAGCGAGAACGGCGGCTCTTGAGACCAAATGAGTGATCGTCAGCTTTGTGCCGTACCGCTCTTCGGCTGTTGGAGAAAGCTGTTTTTGAAGGGCTGCCAGCTTGGTGATATCAGCCTTCATCGTAATCGTCAGCTGCGCGCTGTTTGCCAGGCTTTCCTGCATTCTGGCCGCGATAACTTTTCTCATGCCTGTCACCGGCGTTTCTTGCGCCTTCTGCTCAGAAACCGGCTCTGTCCGATCATTTTTCTGTTCAGCAAGCGCTTTTGTCACGTCGTCCTTTACGATTCGTCCGCCTGGTCCAGTACCTTTCAGCTGTTTCAGGTCTAATCCTGCCTTTTCTGCTATTTTCCTGGCAACTGGAGATATTTTGATTCGTTCTTTTTTGGAGGCTGCGGGTTTGCTTTCTTGTTTGACGGGCTGGACGGCTTGCGGCACACTGTCTTCAGCAGCAGGCGCGCTCGCCTCTTCCTGCACCGATTCATTGGCGTCCCCGATGTAGCAGATCGCTGTGCCGGGCGGGACCTCCTCCCCCTCTTTTACTTTGATATCGATCAGCGTTCCTTTTTCAGGCGCCTCGATGTCCATTTCAATTTTCTCCGATTGAATGCTGGCAATGCTTTCTCCCTTTTCAACCGGGTCGCCTACTTTTTTATTCCATATCGATACTTCCCCTTGTTTCATGGCCATTCCCAATTTTGGCATCACTACTTTTACCGCCATTTGTGTCCCCCCTTTAATTCATTGCCGGCTCGCCAAGCAATTCAAGCGTGACGCTGACAATTTGATCTGGTGTTGGCAAATATTGATCTTCAAGCACTGGTGAAAACGGCACTGGTGTATGCGGCGCTGTAATCCGTTTAATCGGCGCATCAAGCAAATCAAAGCCCTTGTCGGCGACAATCGCAGCAATATCCGTGGCAATGCTGCATCGCGGATTGGCTTCATCAATGATGATCAGCCTGTTTGTTTTTTCTAAAGATGTGAAAATCGCTTCCTCATCCAGAGGAGACAGACTGCGGGGATCCAGCACCTCGGCTTCGATGCCTTTCTCTGAAAGCTTCGCCGCCGCTTCAAGCGCGGTATTGACCTGCTTGCCGACTGCAAATAGCGTGACATCGCCGCCTTCGCGTTTGATGTCCGCCTTTCCAAGCGGAATTGTATAATAATCTTCCGGCACCTCGCCCTTCATGTTATAGGACGTTTTGTCTTCAAAGAAGAACACCGGATCATTGTCTTCGATTGCTGCAAGCAGCAGGCCTTTGGCATCATACGGATTAGAAGGAACAACCGTCTTCAGCCCCGGGATGCTGGTGAAAAGGCCATACAGCGCCTGTGAATGCTGGGCAGCTGCCCGGAACCCCGCTCCGTATGTGGTGCGGACGGTAATCGGCACTTGCGCTTTTCCTCCGAACATATAGCGGAATTTCGCCCCTTGGTTAATCACCTGGTCAAAGCACGTGCCGATAAAATCGTTAAACATCAGCTCGGCAATCGGTCTCAGCCCGGTTGATGCCGCAGCCATAGCTGCACCCATATAGCCTGCCTCAGAAATCGGTGTGTCCAGCACTCGGCTGCGCCCGAATTCCTGTACAAGCCCCTTTGTGACTCCTAACACGCCGCCCCATGCTTCATCATCCTGCAAATGATCGATTGCCGCTCCCCCGGCGACATCCTCACCGATCAAAAGCACATTTTCGTCTCTTCTCATCGCAAGCTTCATCGCTTCATTGATCGCGTCTGACATGCTTATGACTCTCGCCATCTCACATTCCCCCTTTTTCATATGACACGTAGACGTCTGTCAGCAACTCTGACTCTTTCGGATATGGGCTGTCTTCACTGAACGAGACGGCTTTTTCAATCGATTTGCTAACACGCTGTTCAATGTCTGACAGTTTATTGGCATCTGTTTCTTTTAAAAGATAGTTTTTAAAGCCTTGAATGGCATCCTTTTCTTCAAGGTGCTCAGCTCTTTCATCCTTCGTTTTATACGTTTGGGCATCCCCTTCGAAATGGCCGTAATTTCTGTAGGTCATACATTCGATCAAAGACGGGCCTCCGCCGTTTCTTGCTCTTTCAATCGCTTCCTCCGCTGCTTGGTAAACTGCTAAAATATCTTTTCCGTCCACCGTCACTCCCGGCATGTTATAGGCAGCCGCCCGATCGGCGATTGAATCACAGGCCGACGCGTACTCAAATGGGGTTGCTTCGCCGTAGCCGTTGTTTTCAGCAACAAATACGACAGGAAGGTTCCATACTGCCGCTAAGTTCAGCCCTTCATGGAAAGTACCTTGGTTATTTGCTCCATCCCCAAAAAAGCAAACGCTTACATTTTTAGTCTGTTTATATTTAGCGGTGAGCGCTGATCCGCATGCAAGCGTAAATCCGCCCCCTACAATTCCATTAGCCCCTAACATGCCTTTATCGAGATCGGCAATATGCATAGATCCGCCCTTGCCTTTGCACAATCCGGTCGCTTTCCCGAAAATTTCCGCCATCATGCCGTCCAGATCACAGCCTTTGGCGATACAATGGCCATGTCCCCTGTGCGTACTTGTAATGCTGTCGCCATCATGTAAATGAGCGCACACCCCTACAGCCACGGCTTCCTCACCGGCGTATAAATGAACGAATCCGGGAAGCACTCCCTGGGCGAACAGCTCATGCACTTTGTCTTCAAAGCCCCTGATCTCCAGCATCTTTTGGTACATCCACAGCGCTTTCTCCTCAGTTAATAACAAGCCTTCTCGTTTTAACAATTCCATTTTGTGCGCCTCCTTCTAATTAGGGTTCACGTTTATAAATGCAAGAAGCGTGCCAGTCTTTGGAGCCCGTAAAATCAGTCGTTTCATTTTTACACTGGAGACAGTTTGAGACAGGTGTCTCGTTTTGTCTCAAACTGATTCATTCGTCTCGTTTTACAGCATGCAAAAAAGACCGGGCATCACCCGGTCTTTGACAATGATCGACGTATTTATTTCCTCGGAAATCTTTAACTGCCTAATTCCTCTGCATCGTTTGGCTGAATAGCTGTTTCCGGAAGAAAATCAATTGAATATTTGACATACCCAATACCTCCGTCCCCGTCCTTCTGCATACAGTCTATGATGCCGTTTGCATATGTATATTCCGTTTCATTAAGCGTTTTTCTGACTGTTTCCGCCATCTTTGCGGCATCTGTTTTTGATACCCCCCTTGCATCTAACTGAATCGTCATGCTCATCGGTGCTTGTTCAGCGAGCTGTTTGTTCCATTTTGTATCTAACGTGAACTGGCCGTTTTCGATACTCAAAGCAGCATCAGCTTTTATGACTTGCGGAACCGCTTTTTTCAGGTCTGCTTCGATTGCCTTCGATGCTTCTTCATTTACATGTTTTGCTACTGATTCAGTATACGCTTCTTCAATTCCATCGCACGTTACTTTAGGATGGAGAAATCCCTTCGTACACATTGGGTAGCGATGAGATTGGGTGTTTGCTTGGAATACATATTCAGAGGTTTTAGCGTTATATACCCCATTCGTGATCTTAATTTCTTTTTTAGGATAGATTTGTTTCACATAAGAGACAAGCTTTTGCTCTGCGGCATTTTTCGTAAATGGGTTACCGAACCATACATGATAGATATATAGTCCGCATCCGAATACCACAATGGCAATCAAGCCAACCACAAGTTTTTTCATGTTCACACTCTTTCCTTGATATGTTGTGCTACAATTCTTGTTTTTCTTCAACAGCCCGGTTCAGTGCTTGAAGCATGTAGCCAATGCCTTTGTACGGTGACAGCGGCCAGTTGATATGCTGATGCTCGCCGATCACGGCGTTTAGGACGCTTCGATATTTTTTTCCGCCAAGCATGACAAGCTCTTCGATGTCGGAAAAGCCTTTTTCGCAAAATTGGCGGCGCAGCTCCTCTGTTGTCATAATCTCCGGATGAGCGGTGCCAAAAGTCACATCGTAATTTCCCGATACGATATCATCAGGGCGAAGAAAGCCGTGCTTCGCCGACAAAATCACCCACTCATCGAAAAATGCTTTCGCATACCGCTCGCACGCCTGATGAAACGGGCTGAGATAGGCGTCCTCCGCCCTTACCGGCCCTGTATCTGGATGGATGTCCCATATTTTTTTCTTTCCGCAGGGGATGATGCATAGTCGTTTCATTTTTCTCCCCCTATTTCTGTTTCATATAATAGCCAAAATAACAAGTGCCCTGTTTAATTTCTCCTTGGCATTTCGCAGGTAAAAAACCACCAAGAATGGGATCTGTTTTCCAGATCGCGGTTAGTTTCTCACAATAGAGAAATTAGTTAAAGTTCATATTTATCTTTTCCCAAACCAGTTTTTAAATCTTCTTTGATCATTGAATACATATATAAATCTTCAAATTTACCACAAGTAAATTCATAATGTCTCAGCAAGCCCTCTCTGCTAAAACCTTGTTTTTCTACTAGTTTTATCGATGGGATATTAGAAGGTTCAATAAGAGCTTCAATTCTTTCCAGCTGCAAGTGGTTATATCCATATTTGACGACAGCCTCTAATGCTTCACTGACTATTCCTTTTCTCCAGTGATCTTTGCTTAATTCATACCCAACTTCAGCTCGATAATGTTTTGCAAGTCTATTAAGAAATCCACAACTTCCTATTACTATGCCAGAATCTTTAAGTGTAATTCCCCATCTGATTCCTGTACCTTTTTCATATATGGATTTATACCACCTAATCTCTTTACAAACATCACTAGTTGTTTCAAAGGGTTCTAACCCCATTGGCTTAACAACATCTTGATCTGAAAGATATGTTAGCATATCTTTGGCATCTTCAAAGTCTACTTCTCTTAAACATAATCTTTTTGTTTCAATTATAGGAAATTCTTTCATCAAATTCCCCCTTCATTGTATCCGCACCATCTCCTATTATTACCATGTATTTTATCTTATCCTTTTAGATAAAAAAAGATAGCAAGGAAAATTGTCCCTGCTATCTTGACTCTTATATTTATAATCCCTCTATTTCAACAGCTTCATTGCCGCCCGCTCCAGCAGCTGGACACCTCGTGGCTGAATGTCTTCCTGGATCTCGAATTTTTCATAATGATGCGGGGCGGCGTTGTCGGTGCCGATAATCATATACGTTCCTTTTCCTCCCTGCTCGTTTACACTTTCGATCATGTAGCTTGGCTTGCGTCTTCCCTTCCCCGTGTCAACCTCTGTAGCCGCTTCAAGTACAGTTTTGACCACTTCCTCATCACATTTGATTGGATAGCTTGCCAATGATTTCAATGTTATATTCGAGTTCATGCATGGCTGCACTGTGGGCAATGATCCTTCGCACTCGTTCCTCAAGATCACGATTGACCTCTTCTGAATCAAGGCGTGTTTCAATAATCATTTTGGCTTGCTGAGGAATAATATTTGTCACCTTTCCGCCTTCAAGCAGTTTTCTTCTTTTTGAAAAGGCAGCTCTGGGTATTGAAAAAGATATGTACACCACACACCATTCAATTATTTTCTTGTATGTAAAATAATATTCATCCAATATTAATTTAGGGAAAAGAAAGAATGTATAAAAAAATTAGGCAACCATACACCAATAGAATTTGGTAGCATAGCAGCCTAATTGAGTATATCAACTTGACCCTATATTATTAGTTTGTTCGTCTAACTTACATAGTCCATCATTGCCACGATCCATTTGTTCTCTAATTACTCTTACATAATAATCATTTCTCTTAATTAATTCTTCGTGTGTTCCAATATCCTCTAACTGCCCATCTTTAATCACAGCAATTTTATCGGCACCTTTTACAGTGGAAAGTCTATGAGCTATGATAATAAACCCCATATCCCCTCTCATCTGAGAAACTGCTTTAATTAATTCCTGTTCAGTATCACTGTCAACATTAGAAGTATACTCATCTAACAAGACGAATGAACTTTTTCTTAAAAAAGCTCTAGCAATTGCTATTCTTTGTTTTTGCCCTCCAGATAGATAACTACCATAGTCACCAATATCCGAATCATATCCATCGTCTAATTTCATTATAAATTCGTGAGCACTCGCTTGTTTTGCTGCAAATATGACTTCTTCGTCTGTTGCATTTGGATTTGCATATTTGATATTATCCTTTATTGTTCCGTCAAACAACGATGTATCTTGCGAAACAAGGCTAAACCCTTTTCGCCAAATTTGGGGAGGAATATTCTTATAAGAAACGTTATCAATTAGCATGTTGCCTGAATCCGGTTCGTAGAATCTTTCAAGCAAATTGATAATCGTTGATTTCCCCGCGCCACTCTCGCCAATCAACGCCAGTACTTCCCCACGACAAACATTTAAAGATAGATTAGAGACAACATTCTCCTTCTTATTGTAAGAAAAATCAACATTTTCAAGTCGAATTTCATTAAAAGGAAATCTCATTTTGCTGCCATTCTCTATTTTGCTCTCTTCTTCTTTTTCCATCAATATTCCAAACACTTGTTTTAAGGAACCTTTCGCTTCATGATAGGAGCCAATGTTCATTCCAATCCCCGCCACATGAACAATAACCTGGAATAAGTATAATACAAAAGCAACCAACGTACCCATTGTAAGGTCTCCAGAACCTAAACGCCAGAAACCAAATCCAACAACTATAACGACAATCACAAAACCAATCACACTCAATAAAGGATAGATTACGGAATCTATAATCGCTTCTCTAATACTCAATTGATACATATTAGAAAAAAAGTTCTTTCCTTTAGCTTGTTCATCTGCTTCCCTACCATAAGCTTTCACAATTTTGAAATTCCTAAGTATTTGTGAAGAAAAGACGGTAACTTCTGATAATTTTTCTTGTCGACTATAATTAATATGCTCTATTCTTTTAAAAAGCGGTAAAACTAGAACAAAAGTAAGCGGAACAAGCACGATGACTAATATAGTTAACCAAAAATCAGTTAACATTAAAACTATAATGGCCCCAATCACAGAGATAATAGCCATCACAAAATCTATTAGATCTTTTGTTAAGATAGATGAAATTAACGTGGCATCTTCAGTTAGACGACTAACTAAAGACTCCGACTTATTTTTTTGGAAATATGAAACAGGTAGTTTTAATATTTTGCTCCATAAAATTTCCCTTAATAAATATACTACTTTTTCTTCTGTAAACTTTATTATAGAGGAAGCAACTGTAGAAGATACACTATCTGCTATTAACAATCCTACAACAAGGGCAACTAACGTCCAATCTATAACTTGGTTTGAAAATTGATCAACAAACTCCTTTACAATCATCGGAGAAACCAAACCAATAGCAGCACTTAGCAATGATAAAATGAACGCTATCATCAAAGCGATTCTGCTTTTCACTGGTAAAGTATATTTTATAACTTCTACTATTGTTTTTTTAGACATATGATGTATTCCCCCATGCAGGTTAGTCATAGATATAGTATAGATTTTTTATTTAATTATATCAAATACAGAAATAATATTTTATGTAATTACTTTTTCTTCTTTTTCTTTTTCTTCTTGTCAGGAACTTTTTTTGTTACTTTTCTCTCAACCTTAAGGAAACCTAAACTAACTTTAATAACCGTTTCTACTACCTTTGCCATAAAACTATCCTTCCCCTTTTATACTTCTACACTATAATCTATGACCAACACCTAGTAAATGTTAGCATAATATATTAAAAATGTAAATATTATTCCCTTTTCTGATACTTTCTCTCTAAAAAAGATTTTATTCCTTATTAAGAGATTATTTTACTTTAAATCAAAGTAACTAAATATATTTGTCTTTAATGTTTCTTTTATGGAACTCAAACATTTTGTCAATAAGTAAAAAAAATGGTGTAATTCATACTTGCAGATCTAAAGGCCAGTAACAAAGAAGTCTTTTATATAAAAAAGTTCCACTACTAAATGCTCACTATTCCAACTCACTTACACGTTAGAATAGTATTTTTCTATATCTTCATTTTTACACTATTATAGTTCAAATTGACCGTCATCGGCTTAATTTATTCCACCTTTCCCTCGATTTAAAATATAGATCTCGAAAATAAGAAAAAGAATACCAAAAGACCAGACAGAGCAAGGACTGCGCACGAAAAAAACCCGGAAATCGGAATTGTTTATTTTACCGAAATCCAGGTCTATTTTTACTGGAGTGTATTTATTTTAGTCAAGAACTGGGTTCAAACCTCTTTATTTTATTAGCCTTTTTTGAATCAAGCACTGCTGTTACTCTATCCCCTCAAGATACTTTCTCTCAAAGTCATCGAGCAATGCACGCACTTCATCTGTTGACTTTGTGTTCATGCATTGATTTCTTAATTCACTTGCCCCGCGGAATCCACGGAGATAAATTTTGAAAAAGCGAGGAAGAGGCTTGTACGGACGGGCTTCTAATGCTGAATATTGATCATGGAGATCCAGATGCAGCCTTAAGAGATCAAGCAATTCCTTACTGCTATGCTCTTTCGGCTCCTTTTCAAAGGCAAATGGATTTGTAAAAATACCACGCCCAATCATAATCCCATCAACACCGTATTGTTCCGCAAGTTTCAAGCCAGTTTGACGGTCAGGAATATCCCCGTTGATTGTCAAAAGTGTATCTGGTGCCACCTCGTCACGAAGTTTCTTAATCTCCGGGATGAGTTCCCAATGCGCATCCACTTTACTCATTTCCGCTCTTGTACGCAGATGAATGGAAAGATTCGCAATGTCTTGTTTCAATACGTGTGTCAGCCAGTCGCGCCATTCGTCTACATCTGTGTAACCAAGCCTTGTCTTCACACTTACAGGCAATCCCCCTGCTTTTGCAGCTTGTATTAATTCTGCCGCAACTTCAGGACGACAAATAAGGCCGCTTCCCTTCCCATTGCCCGCTACATTAGGTACAGGACAGCCCATATTGATATCTAGACCCTTAAATCCTAATTCCGCCATACCAATACTCATTTGGCGGAAGTTTTCAGGCTTATCCCCCCATATGTGGGCTACCATTGGTTGTTCATCTTCCGTGAAAGTCAAACGGCCGCGTACACTATCCTTTCCATCTGGATGACAGTAACTTTCTGAGTTTGTAAACTCCGTAAAGAACACATCGGGTCTGCCAGCTTCACTCACGACATGACGGAACACGACATCCGTCACATCTTCCATTGGTGCCAGCACAAAAAATGGTCGTGGTAAATCACGCCAGAAATTATCTATCATAACAAATTCAAATCCTTTCATAATGGGATACGGCCAAACTTTTATCCCAAAATTAAAAAGCTGATCATGCTTCTTTTACACTTATAGCATGCTTAAGCACTTCTTATCAAACTATAGTAAATTTTGAACATTTAAACCCTTTACTACATAAAAAGCGACAAAGTAAACTGACTAAGAAAAGGCAGTTTGAGTCATAGGGTTAGGTACTTTACCCAGTTTTCTACTGTTGTTCTTGAAAACTTCTTACAATAGCTAGGAAGCTCATCACATACTTAGTTCGTCCCTACCTAAATAAATAGGCTGCGCGTGAAAAGACCCAGAAATCGGAATTGTTTATTTTACCGAAATCCAGGTCTGATTACGAATTGTTTATTTTAGTTAGACGATTTTAATACAAGTCTCGCCACTGCTTCAACATGAGCCGTTTGCGGAAACATATCCACAGGCTGAATATACTCCACGCGATAATCCTTCGACAGCGCCTGCAAATCCTTCGCAAGCGTGGATGGGTTGCAGGAAACGTAGACAAAGCGTTTCGGTTTAACTTTTTTGATCGTGTCTAGGAACGTGTTGTCACAGCCGGTTCTTGGCGGGTCAACGATGACGACGTCCGGGCGGAAACCTTCTTTCGTCCATTTCGGGAGCCAGTGCTCGGCTGTTCCTGTGACATATGTGGCATTTGTCATGCCGTGTTTTTTGGCGTTTTTCTTGGCATCATCAATTGATTCCTTGATGACGTCCATGCCGCGGACTTCCTTCGCTCCGTCCGCTACCCACATGCCGATGGTGCCGACGCCGCAATACGCGTCAACGACTTTTTCTTTTCCGGTCAGCTGCGCCGCTTTTTTTACTTCATCATACAGCTTGACGGTTTGTTCCGGGTTGAGCTGGAAGAAGGCGCGGGCGCTCAGTTCAAATGAAACGTCGCCAAGCACTTCTTGAATCACTGTTTTTCCGGCGAGCGGTTTTGTTTTCTCACCGAAAATCACTGAGGTTTTCGCTCCGTTTACATTCTGGATAATAGATTTGACCTCTGGCAGGCGCTTTTGGATCGCTTTGACGATTTCTTCCTTGTGCGGAAGCGTTTCTTTTGCCGTTACAAGCACGACCTGCACTTCGCCTGTTTCAAAGCCGACTCTTGTCACAATGGTGCGAACGTCGCCTTTTCGTTTCCGTTCATTATAAACAGACACATTGAAGTCCTCTAAAATGCGGCGGACGATGCCTGTTGTTTTGTTGGTTGCCGGATGCTGAACGACACAGTCTTTAATCGGCACAATGTCATGAGAATCAAGGCCGTATAAGCCGGCGATGATGCTGCCGCTTTGCGAGCGCCCGATCTGGAATTGGCTTTTGTTGCGGTAATTCCACGGGTTGTCCATGCCGATCGTTTCTTTGATTTCCATGTTTTCTATTTTAAACTTCGTATGGCGTTCAAGCGACTGAATGACGATGTCGCGTTTTTCCCGAAGCTGCTGGCTGTATGCAAGGTGCTGAAGCTGACAGCCGCCGCACTGTTCGTATACAGGACAAGGCGGTGTCACGCGGTGCTCTGACGCCTTGCGGATCTTCTTAATGCGGCCCTCCGAAAACTTCGGCTGAACCTTTGTCGCCTGCACGACAACCTCTTCGCCAGGAAGCGCGCCGGGCACAAAGACGACTTTTTTCTTAAAATAGCCGACACCTTCTCCGTTAATGCCGAGACGCTTAATCGTCAGGGGAAAGGTTTGTCCGACTTTCAGTTCGACGGGCGCCTGTTTTTTTTGTTGGTTCACGTTGTTCTCTCCGTTTCTATATGAAGCTTTCTGTAGATGGCAGAAAGTGAAATGTTTTTTTCACATCTTTCTAGTATAACACGCTTGCAGGATTTCCTTCATTGTCAGACGAATTATTCTATACTCCTCCACAAATACAAAGACGCATAGCTTAAATAAGGCTCCCACTCTTTGCTCATCGCAAGCATGACATCCTTTGCCGGCTTATCGTCCAGCTGAAAATGGCGTTTGATCGCATTCTGGAGTCCGATATCGGCAAGCGGAAATAAATTAGGGCGTCCAAGGCCGAACATGAGGACGTTTTGTACTGTCCACGGGCCGATGCCTCTGATTTTGATTAGTTTCTTCATAATGTCCTCATCCGTCATATTCGGAAGCTCTGACAAGTCGAGTGTGCCTTCTGCGATCATCCTTGACGTATCAATGGTGTATTCCGCTTTTCTCATGCTGAATTGCAGATCGCGCAGATCCTGATAATCGAGTTCCGCAATCGTTTCCGGCTTTGGATAGCACCACACGCCGCCCTTCTGTTCGCCAAACGCATGGACAAACCGTTCTGTTAGCGTGTAAGCGAAGGAAAGATTGAGCTGCTGGTGGATGATGCATTTCATGATGCAATTGTACACGCTGTAGTCCAGTACAAGTGGCGTGCCTGCATGTGCTTCAAAGATGGCGGACAGACTCGTTTTCGAAAAATGATCGAGAACGTGCTGCAGATCATTTTCCCATTGAAAAATCCGCTTGATTTCCTTCATCATCTCATCCTGATCCGTTTCTCCGCTGACGAGAAACTCAGGCTCATCCGCATGGCCTAACGCCTGTACCTTCACAATGCACACGTCTCCCGCTTGGTTTCTGATCGGCACGCATATTTCCCGCATTTCTTTATCTGCCGCATTGAGAGGGTCTAAAGACAGTCTGTCCAACACGCGGTCAAAATGGTACGGAGGCGTGACAGATACTTTTTCCTTCCACATGCAATCCACCCTTTTTCCGTTTTTTGTCCAGTATAACACGCCGCTGGAAATAGGCAGAACACCGTATACTTTTCTCCTAAAGGCCGCATGATATAATGGCAGGTGGAGGGTTGTTTATGATCAACATTACGGCAATTACAACAGAGCATCAGCTGCTGAAAAATATACCGATCGAACGAGTGGAACAGCCTGATATTGCGTGGTACTGGGTTGATTTATATGGCCCGGAGGATACGGAAACGGCATTATTGAGAGATTTTTTTCATTTTCATCCGCTTGCCATTGAGGATTGCTTCCAGCATATGCAGCGGCCGAAGCTTGACCATTATGACGGTTATCGCTTTTACGTGATTCATGCGCTGAATAAGGAAACGCTTGAGACGGAGGAAGTTGATATTTTTCAAGGCGAACGATTTGTCGTCACCTTTCATTTACACGAAACACCCGGAATCGCCAAAGTCCGGGAGCGTTTGTATGCTTCACCGGACATATTGAAAAAAGGGCCTGGGCATATCTCTTACATGATTATGGATCAGCTTGTTGATGAATATTTTCCTCTCGTGTACAAAATTGAAGACCGGCTGAACGAAATTGAAGAGAGCCGGCCCCACAAAACGTACGGAACACTGATGAACGAGGTGTTTGATCTCAGGACAGACCTTTTGCATCTAAGACGGACCATTATTCCGATGCGTGATTTGCTCTATCGGATTTTAAGCCTTGACCATGTGAAAGAGCAGCGAGAAACGAAAGCCTACTTCAGCGACATATACGATCATTTGTTAAAATTGTCTGAGATTGTCGAATCCAATCGTGACATGACGTCCGACTTGCGCGACAGCTACGTGACATTGAATTCAAACCGGATGAACGCGATTATGATGACACTGACGATCGTATCGACCATTTTTATCCCGCTCACCTTTATTGCCGGCGTATACGGCATGAACTTTGACAACATGCCGGAGCTGCATTGGAAATACGGATATTTTGCTGTACTTGGCCTGATGGCCGCGCTTGTGATCGGGATGTTGATATGGTTTTTACATAAAGGATGGTTCAAAATTTTTAAATGAGGACAGCATGAAGCTGTTCTTTTTATGTTGGCAAGCAGATTTCCATGCATATGATGTTCATTTTGTTTATAATGGAAAAAATGTTCTGGGAGTGATCAGATTGAAAATTGCTGCGATCGGACTCGGCAATATGGGACAGCCCATTGCCCGAAACGTGCTTCAGGCAGGCTATGAATTGACTGTTTATAATCGAACAAAACAAAAGACGGAAGAATTTGTAACAGAAGGCGCACAAGCAGCTGATACGCCGCGACAGGCGGCAGAGTCCGCTGATATTGTCATAACGATGCTTTCAGATGACGATTCTGTCCGCGCTGTGACATTCGGAGAAGACGGGCTGATTGAAGGATTAGCCAAGAACGGCATTCACATCTCGATGAGCACCATCAGTGTTGAGTTATCAGAAAAGCTCGCAGCGGCTCATGCGGAGAAAGAACAATCCTTCCTCGCCGCTCCTGTGCTCGGAAGACCGGATGCCGCCGCCAAAGCCGCGCTCCGCATCATAACAGCCGGACCGGCGGAAGCGAAGCAAACCGCCAAGCCACTGCTTGACAGCCTGAGCCAGCAGGTATTTGACGTCGGCGAAGAAAGCAAGACGGCAAACGCGGCCAAAATCAGCATCAATTTCTTGCTCGTGTCCATGCTGGAGGCATTATCTGAATCATTCTTAATGATGGAAAAATACGGCTTAGAACAAAAACAATTTTTAGAAATCGCCAGCGCGCTCTTTGGCTCTCCTGTCTATCAAAATTACGGAACCATCATGGCCGAGCAGAAATTTGAGCCGGCCGGTTTCAAAATGTCTTTAGGGCTGAAGGATACCAATCTGGCACTCGCCGCCGCAGAACAGGTCTCTGCAAACCTCCCTCTTGCCGAGCTGGCCAAGAGCCATTTTGAAAGCGGAGTTGAAAAAGGCTTCGGAGACTTGGATTGGGCCGCACTTATCAAATGTATAAAATAATAAGAGAGCCTCTCCTTAAAGGAGAGGCTCTTCTCGTTACAAAGACGGCAGCTTCATTTCTTTCTCAAACATTAAATCATCAAGGCTTTTAAATGTGTAGCCTTGTTTTTTCAGATCTGTGATTGCATCATCCAGTGCTTCGGCATTGTCCCTTGATACGGTGTGAAGCAGGTAAATGGCTCCTGGATGCGCCTGTTTGATCATATGATCATAGGCATATTTCTTCCCCTTTTGGTTGTTGATTTTCCAATCAACAAAAGCGACCGACCAGAAAACGGTTTGATAGCCTAAGCGTTTCGTTTCTTTCAGCACGTATTCACTGAACACGCCGCGGGGCGGGCGCAGATACAGGTTGTCCTGCTTTCCCGTAATTTTATAGACCTCTTCGTTGACTGAATCAAGTTCGTCCTGAATTTGATCAGCCGTTTTTGTGGTTAAATCCGGATGGTGAAAGGAATGGTTGCCAATAATATGGCCTTCATCTGACATTCGTTTAATCAGCTCAGGCTGATCCTTTACGAAATGCCCTGTGACAAAAAATGTGCCTGTTACGCGGTGTTTTTTTAAGACATCAAGCACTTTTGGCGTATAGCCATTTTCATAGCCGTTATCAAACGTCAAGTAAATCGTTTTTTCCTTTGTATTGCCTAAATAAAACGCGTCATATTTTTCAATTAAACTGTTCAGCTGCTTCCCGGCATCAGGCGGCTGATGGTTGACACTTCGTTTAAAGCCCCAATTGATCGGCTCATTCGGCACCGCTTCCGCCTGTGCTGCGCCCCCAGCAAGCAAGACGGCGGCACAGCATATTGAACACATCCATTTCATGGCCAGCGCTCCTTCTGCATTTTTTCTTATTTTACAGAAAGGCGCTTCGTTTTATACTGACGCTTTATGCCAAACAAAAAACCGCGGCGTGCGCGCGGTTTTATTCCCAGTCTTTTTTAAAGCGTTCGTATTTGGCTTCCAGATCATCAAGCATGCTAATGAGCCTGTCTATATCTTCAACGTCGGTTGCTTCAGGGTCTAATGAATCGATGACGTTCATAAACATGTCAAGTCTGTTCTTTAAATAATCAATCTGCTGATCCTTATTGTTTACGGCGTTCCCCATTCTGTTCCTCCATTCATTTTTTATTATGGTAGCTCATTTTTTGCCGTTTTTCAATCGCTGCGCTACTTGCGATCTTGACAAATCAGGTCTAAAATTAACTGTTGGCAGCGTTAGTATGCCCCATTTATAAAGGAGTTAGATAGTCATGACACAAAACACGAAGCTGCGTCCGATCACACCTGAGTTTGACCCTTGGGAAGCCTATATGGATGTTGACCAATACGGAGACATGCAGCTGACAAACGTTGAATTCACAACGACGACACTGTGCAATATGAGATGCGAGCATTGTGCTGTAGGCTATACATTGCAGCCTAAAGACCCCAATGCCCTGCCAATAGATCTTCTGTTAAAACGACTAGAGGAAATCCCGCGCCTGAGATCCATCAGTATTACAGGCGGAGAGCCGATGCTTTCGTTAAAATCAGTAAAAGAATATGTCGTTCCGTTATTGAAATACGCCCACGAACGGGGCGTGCGGACGCAGATCAATTCCAACCTGACGCTTAATATTGATCGATACGAATGGATTATTCCGTATCTTGATGTGCTGCATATTTCTCATAACTGGGGTACAGTTGAGGATTTTGCCGAGATCGGTTTTGCCATGATGGACAGAAAACCGACCTTCGAACAGCGCGCGCGCTATTTTGAAAAAATGATCGAAAACAGCCGCACGTTAGTCGATGCCGGGGTGATGGTATCTGCGGAAACAATGCTAAATAAACGCACACTTCCGCATATCGAGCATATTCACCGCCAAATCACAGAAGATATGAAATGTCAGCGACACGAAGTCCATCCGATGTATCCAAGCGATTTCGCAAGCGCTCTTGAATCTCTGAGTCTGAAAGAGATGAGACAGGCCATTCACCGCTTGCTGGATATCCGTGATGAAAATACGTGGATGCTGTTCGGGACACTGCCGTTTTATGCCTGCAGTCAGAACGAAGATGATCAAAAGCTGCTTCGCCGGCTTCGCACGGCGAAAAACGTCACGGTGAGAAATGACCCTGACGGCCGTTCCCGCCTGAATGTGAACATTTTCGACGGAAACATTATCGTGACCGATTTCGGCGATACACCGCCGCTTGGCAATATTCAGACGGACAGCCTCCCTTCCGCCTATGAAAAATGGAGAGAGACCAAGCTTGCGAAAGAGCTGAATTGCCACTGTCCGAATGTCCGATGCCTCGGGCCGAATGTTCTCGTCAAAAACAGTTATTATCAAGATACAGATTTCTCAAAACGTCAAGCCAGGAGTTAGATGTGGATGGAAGAAACACTCACGGAAATTTTTCAGAATAAAATCGTCGATATTCTCCTCGTTGCTGTTATCCTTTGGATCGGCGTCTTTATCATCAACCGGCTGGTACAGCTATTCTTTAAACGGACGGACTTTATTGAAGAAAGAAAAGAAAAAACGATTGAAAGCCTTGTCCGTTCTATCACCCAGTATACGGCGACGATTGGTTTTATCTTTTACGTCATTTCTTTATTTGTGCATGATTTCGGCAAAATATTAGCCGGGGCTGGCGTAGCCGGTATCGTCATCGGTTTTGGCGCCCAATCGCTGATCAAGGATGTGCTGGCGGGTGTGTTCTTAATTTATGAACGACAGCTGCACAAAGGCGATTATGTCACCGTCAACAATTTGTTTAACGGGACTGTGGAGGAAATCGGCCTTCGCTCGCTGCAAATCCGGGAATGGAGCGGGAAGCTGCTCACCATCAGCAACGGCGAGGTCAGACAGATAGAGAACTATAATATCGATTTTATGAGGATTACCGAATCCTTTCTCATCAGCTTTAAAGAAGATCCGGACCGCGTGTACAACGTATTGGAAAAAGCATGTGACATGCTGAATGAAGAGCTTCAGGATTCATTGAAGCGGGATGAATTCGGCAATCCAACAGAACCGTTTCAAATCCACGGGATCACCGCATTGAATAAAATCAATCGCGGCGTCGAATTTACGGTAAAAGGCATGGTGAAAGATGATGATTATTTCAGCGCCAGCCTTGCAGTAAGACGGGTTCTCGTTCGCCAACTGTACCAAAACAATGTGCAAATGCTTGAGGAAACGGTCAGAATTGAGAGAACGCAATAAATAAAAAAACTGATTCCGAGTTGGAATCAGTTTTTTGTTTATCTTGGCTGCGAGGAAAGCTGAAAGCTAAACGTGAGGTGGTCTTGAACCGGAATCCAAGCGCCGATGCCCTGTGAGGTGACATTTTTGACGACAAGTTTTCGTTTATTCCCTTTCAGCACTAAGTATACTTCTCCGTAAGTCACTTTTCCTTTTTCATTCACAGCCGGTGCATATGCATTTAGATAACCGAGTTTTTTAGGAGCGACTTTATAAATTTGATCCCGCTTTGTACCCGCACCGACAACCGTATCAAATGCAAGTGGAAGGTTCGTTTTCTTCATCGCTTTCAGCATCATCATGCTTTTGACATCTTCAGCATTTGGAACCTTAGCTGTCAAGCCGCCCTTCACTTTGTATTGCTGTTCCTGTGCATAATGCATCTCAGCCGTTTCTTTTCCGCCGCGGTTATCTGCACGGTTTGTGTTGATTTTTTTATATTCCCAGTTCGCGACTGTTTCATTTGATTCATAGCCGAGCGCCCATTTCCCGAGAAATATTGTCGCCCGGTAGCCGACTGCAAGCGGTGTACCGGATATGTTGGACTCATTCAGCATTTTGATAAGGTGCGGGTTTTCAATCTTCACCTCAGAATGATCGAGCAATTCCTTTGCCAGCTTGCTCGGCTGAAGCATCGGCTGATCCTGTGAAGCATTCGGATATGTGTTTTCCTTCGAAATGCTTGCGACAGAATTAGGAACCTTAAACTGCTTTTTCGCGTGGATGGGCTGAACGCCGAAAAAACTAAAGAATAACAACACAATAAGTGTGGAATGAAATAGCTTTTTCATCATATCACTCTTTCTATGGCATTTTCCCTTAGTCTTTTCATCCCTGTTTATTGTTATCCATCATTTTTTCAGGTTATAGAAGGAAAAAGCCGATCGCCATAATGACATAGGCGGCAAGCAGTGTCGCCCCTTCAAACCAGTTGGAATCCCCGTCATTCGAAATCGCGATCATCAAGAGAACCGATGATACCATCGCAACAAGCTCCGGCAGTGTAAAGACTAGCGGCATGCTTACCGGGAAAAAGATGGAACAGATCACAAGAACCGGTGCGACAAACATAGCAATCTGCAGCGTCGAGCCGACTGCGATTTCAACTGCAATATCCATTTTATTTTTATAGGCCATAATGATGGCTGACGCGTGCTCCGCGGCATTACCGACAATCGCCACGATGATGACCCCGATAAACAGCTCGCTCCAGCCGAACTGTTCGGCCACCGAGTGGAATGTGTGCACCAGGTTTTCGGATATATATGCCACGGCAATCGTTGCTGCAAACAAGACAATCGTAGCCACCTTGCCTGACCATTCCGGTTCCTCTTCTTCCACATGCTGGGCGGCATTGTTCGGCTGATAAACACCGCGGTGCGTAACGAGTTTAAAGTACAGAGCAGCCACATATAACAGAATCAAAATGATGCTGATGCCGATGCTTAAATTAAGCTTGCTCACGTCGCCCATACCAACGGAGAATACCTCCGGAATCACGAAAGCGACAATGATGGCAAAAATCAAAAGACCGGAATTATGGCGGGCATCATGGATATTAAATTCCTGCCGCTTATATTTTAAACCGCCGACAAAAAACGATAAGCCCGCTACCAGCAACAGGTTCCCCAGCACTGAACCGGTTAAAGAGGCAAGCACGATTCCTGTCAGGCCTTCCTTTAGTGCAAATAAAGAGATGATTAACTCAACCGCATTCCCGAAGGTGGCGTTCAGCAAACCGCCGATCCGCGGTCCTGCGATAATGGACAGCGATTCTGTCGCCCTCCCCATATAGCTTGCAAGTGCGATAATTGTTATGCAATATACTGCAAAGAGAATGGCAGAAGGCCAATGCATGAAACTGCCGATCACAGAAAGCGGAATCCCCGCCGCCACTAAAATAAAAAAGATACGATTCATGGTGAGTTGGCTCCTTTTATATGACTTGTTTTATTTTTATTCTTCACAAAAATCATCATGATTACACGAGTTCAATTGTTTACTTGTGATATAAGCTTTTTTTCATGTTGCCTGCTTTTGGAAATCATTGTACGATCAACATAGATTCCACATAAGGAGAAAAACACGATGTCACGATTTCATTTCTTTATCCTTGTTTTGCTCGTTTCCATTTCCGGGTTTTCACAAGGCATGCTGCTGCCTGTCATCTCGATTATTTTTGAAACAAATGGGGAATCGGCCGCCATCAATGGCCTGCACGCGACCGGATTGTATATCGGCGTGCTTTTGGCTTCGCCGTTTATGGAAGCGCCGCTCAGAAAGCTCGGATTCAAGCCGCTGATCGTCATTGGCGGAAGCATTGTCATTTTAAGCTTGTTCGGATTTATTTGGCTTCATTCGGTTTGGATCTGGTTCCTGCTTCGCCTGTTTATCGGAATCGGCGACCACATGCTTCACTTTTCTACGCAAACGTGGGTGACCTCCATGTCATCGAAACAAAATCGCGGAAGAAATCTGTCTATTTACGGGCTTTCTTTCGGCCTTGGCTTTGCCGCGGGCCCGTTCATGGTTCCGCTTGTCAAGCTGAGCCCGTCGCTGCCTTTTATCGTGTCCGGCTGCTTCAGTCTGTTTGCGTGGCTTTTTGTTTTCTTTCTACAAAATGCATACCCGGAAACCAGTCCTCACGAAACCAAATCAGACAATAGTTTCAGGCGGTTTTATCAAGCCATGCTGTTTGGATGGGTTGCCTTTATGCCTACATTTGGCTACGGCTTTCTGGAGACGGCGCTAAACGGAAGCTTTCCGGTGTATGCGCTCCGTTTGGGGATATCTGTAGACGCAGTGGCACTGATCCTTCCCGCATTTGCGATTGGGAGCATAATCTTTCAGTTTCCGCTCGGTATCCTCAGCGATAAATACGGGCGACGGAATGTGCTGCTTGTGATTTTGCTGACAGGGGCACTCTGCTTTTTCATCGCCGGCGTGTTTCCTTTGCCTTATATAATCGGCTGCTGCTTTTTTATTGCAGGAATGGCAGTAGGATCCACCTTTACCCTTGGCATCAGCTATATGACAGATCTGCTTCCGCCCCACCTGCTGCCGGCGGGGAACCTGCTTTGCGGCATTACATTCAGTCTCGGCAGCATCCTCGGTCCGATTGCCGGCGGCTGGTATATGCAGACATTTGAAAGCGCAAACTTGTTTTATTTCATTACCCTTACGCTTAGCGCTGTATGGCTTGCCCTTGTGCTGGGCAAACCGAAAAGCTGGTCACCGGCTGAAACCTATTCTTCATCTTCTTAATCGAAAAGCCTCCTGACATCATGTCAGGAGGCTTTTATGCTAATGATAGCCGTTTTGTCCGTTGGCGCTTCCGCTTGTTTTATTGCTCGATTTGCTTTTCGAATTTTGTTTGTTATGGCTTCCGCCTTTTTTTGTATGCTTGGTCATCACGATAGCCCCCCGACTTCTTTTTTGAACCGAAGTTCATTTATAGGGTGCGCTAATGATAGGGATTTTCATCAGGAAGCTTTTTACGTTTATGTAAAAGAGCGTTGATTTCTCCCCCCAAAATAATTAAAATGCCGCTCAGGTAAAACCAAATCATCAGGACGATGATTCCCCCGATGCTTCCATATGTGGCGCTATAGTTGGCAAACGTGCTGACGTAAAACGAAAACAGAGTGCTGACAACGATCCAGCCGATGGTCGCAAACACCGCACCCGGCATGACAAACCGAAGGGACAGTTTTTTGTTCGGCGCAATCACATACAGGGCGGAAAAAACGATTAGCAGTACAAGCGGGCTGACACCCCAGCGAATTGCGGCCCATATAGATAAAAACAGATCCGAAGCGCCGACAAAATCTGAAGCGAGCCTTCCAATCTCCCGGCCGAATACCGGCAGCAGCAGGGCCACTAAAATCGTAAATACCATGGCGATTGTCAGAAAAATTGAGGTTAGACGAACAATGATAAAAGAGCGGTTTTCCTCCACTTCATACGCGTGGTTTAATGATCGGACGATGGCGTTCATTCCATTAGACGCAGACCATAAAGCCGCGATAATCCCGAATGACAGCAAGCCGCCATTTCGATTATTTAAGGTTTGTTGGGTAATGGATTCAACGAGGGACATCGCACTGTCGGGAGCATATTGTTTTACAACTCCCAGGACATCATTGGTAGAAATAGGCAGATATGCAGTGAGGGTCAGCATAAAAATCAAAAACGGAAACAACGACAATAGAAAGAAATACGCCAGCTCCGCTGATTTGCTTTGCCCTTCATGAAGGGTGTATCTACTGAAAAGCTCTTTCAAAAAATTCATGTCGTCTCACCTCGCATGTTTGATCACTTTTTTGAAAAATGCTCTTTCGTTTCTTGTACAAGCTCCATCACTTGCGGTGTTGTTTTCTTCAGCTCTTTCACCTGCTGATTTACAAAGCCGACTTCATTTGACAGCGTCTGGGCCAGCTTCTTGGCCTCATCCACTTTTGTGATGACGGTGTTTTTCAACAGCTCCGGATTGCTTTTGTACAGTGAAAGTTTATGCTTGCATGTCAGCCATCTCATGCCGCATGCCTGTCTTGTCGGCTTATGGAGCAGCGATAACGCCGCACCTGCCGCAGCTCCGAGAAATATACCTTTCAGCATTAAACGTTCGTTGTTCATGCAAATTCTCCTTTCACTCACAATTGGTTTTCTTTTTGAATGGATGCAAGCAGATGCTCACAGCCCGATTTGATTAATTGGCAGACCTCTTCAAAGTTCCCTGTGTAGTAAGGATCGGGAACGTCAGCCAAATCTGAATCTTCAACATAGTCCAGCAGCCTTTTGATATGCGGCGTGTTCTTAAAGCCCGCCATGCTTCTGAGGCTCCCAATATTTTCTGCATCCATCGCAATGATGTAATCAAAATCGGCCAGATCCTGTTCGCTGACTTGACGCGCCAGCATGCCCTCAAAGCTGATTCCTTCTCTGCGCAATATCTCCTGCGTTCCTTCATGCGGCGGATTGCCGATGTGCCAGCCGCCGATGCCGGCTGAGTCCGTCTTGATTTTCCCCTCTAATCCTTTTTTGGCTGCCAAGTCCCGAAAAATCGCTTCCGCCATCGGAGACCGGCAAATGTTTCCTAAACAAACGAATAACACGCTTATCATCTTGTGCAACCTCCCTATTCTTTGCCCATATTTCTCTAAAAAGAAACCTTCATCAATATCTTAGTAGGATGTTCATTTCCTTTTCAACTGATGTCTCCACTTTTTTGAAATCAACAGCAAGCTCTTAGAATAGGGTTTTTTTCTGATCGAATTCTGTTAGAATAAAACATACCGAATATCGCGCAAAGAAAGGATGGAACCATTTGTCCAGCCCAAATACAGAAACGTTAACTCAAATGATTGAAGAGATTTCCCAAAAACTGAACATGCTGAACGTCGGCGTGATTAAAGCGGAGGATTTCAGTGATGAAAAGATCGAAGACCTCACGTACCTTCACAGCATGGTGATGAAAAAACAATCATTCAGCCCTAGTGAAATGCAGGCGATTGCTCAAGAACTAGCCTCACTTCGTAAATAAATGAGACTGGCCGGAAACTCGGCGAGTCTTTTTTATCATTGCCACAAAACCAGTTTTCCTTAAAACAGGCGTCATGAACTTTATTTTTACAACCGGAAGAAACAGGCGGCCAAACATGATACTGTGGCAGAACGTTTTCGCTTTCTGCTATTTGACCGGTAAAGAAATGCCTGTTGATGACAATGTTCGAATAAGATTTGAAGGAGTACAAGCATGAAAACGACAGCTATTAAAACAGCATCCGGAATGTATATCAACTACTTCTTTCTGGGGATGGTCAACATCATTCTGGCATCCAATATGTCCTCTTTAACGAAACAGTGGAATACCGACCCGACCGGCATCAGTTATGTCATTGCCGCTATCGGCTTCGGCAAGCTGCTGACATACGGAATTTCCGGCGTTTTATCAGATAAAATTGGCAGAAAGCCGCTTGTTATCGCTTCTGCGGGAATTATGGCCGTCTTTTTAGTCGGTATTCCTTTGTCACCGAGCTATGAACTGGCGTTTGTGTTCGCCTTATTAGCCGGAGTCGCAAATTCAGCGATGGACGCTGGAACATATCCGGCCCTAACCGAGCTCTTCCCGGCTGCTTCCGGCTCGGCGAATGTCCTGGTCAAAGCCTTTATGTCTGTTGGGGCCGCTCTTTTGCCGCTTTTGATCACATTTTTGTCAGACCACAGCCTGTTTTACGGATTTGCTTTTTATCTGCCGGCAGCGGTCTATGCGCTGAATATCGTTTATCTATCAACGCTTTCGTTTCCTAAGAAACAGAAACCAACTAACAGCGGTCAACAGGAATCTCCCGCTTTCTTGTCTGAACCCGTTTTTCAGAAAGAAGGCACCGCACTGATCATTATCGGTTTTACATCAACGGCTTTATTTACTGTTTCTCAAATCTGGCTTCCGAGCTATGCGCAAAAGGCTGCCGGTTTAGCTGAATCAGCATCCGTGCAATTGCTGAGTTATTACAGCATAGGATCTCTGACATCTGTATTATTACTAGCCGTTTTGCTGAACAGATGGATAAAGCCGGTCATGATTACGCTCTTATATCCTGTTATTACTTTATGTACACTCGCAGTCATGCTGACGGTTCATGTCCCGGTTGTGCTGGACATCACCGCCTTTTTCTTAGGCTTTTCTACCGCGGGTGTGTTTCAAATTACCATTACATTAATGACAGAGCTTTTCTGGAAGCGAAAAGGGACCGTTACCGGAATTGTAGCCACCGCTTCAAGCATCGCGTCGATTCTGCTGCCGATTGCCACGGGGCTCATCGCAAAATCGGGAGGCATCGCCCATATCTTTATGTTCGACTTCGGCATAGCAGTCATCGGAACAGCTGCAGCCGCCTTCTTATATTACAGGTACAAGAAACTGACAGGTGCTCAAGCCTAAGCAACAAAAAACGGACGCCCGGGAGCGTCCGTTTTTTTATTTCTCAAGCAATGCTAACGATTCACGATTAAACGCCGGAATATCATCCGGTGTGCGGCTTGTGACCAATTGATCTTGGCAAACGACCACTTCCTGATCCACAACGTCAGCACCCGCGTTTTCCATGTCAACACGAATGGACGTATAGCCTGTCGCTTTTCGGCCATCGAGCGCTTTCGCATTGATTAAAAGCTGCGGGCCGTGGCAAATCGCAAATACCGGTTTTTTGTCAGTCATAAACGCTTTTGCAAATTGGACGAAACGGTCATCCGCGCGAAGCTGGTCTGGCGAAAATCCTCCGGGAATCAAAAGCGCATCAAAGTCTGAAGGGTTTACGTCGTCAATGGACGCGTCAACCGTCACTTCCGCGTTCCCGTTCCCCTGCTTGCCTTTTACTGTTTTTCCTTTTTCATTTTCAATGACAGTCAGTTCATGTCCCGCTTCTTTAAAGGCTTTCGCAGGTTCAGTGTACTCGCTGTCCTCAAAATAATCTGTCAAAACAACTGCAATTTTTTTCCCCATGAATCATTACCTCCCGCTTTAATATGCCTACATAAAACACTCTACCCCAGCCACACTAAAATAAACATTCCGCGAATCTGACAAACGATAAGCATAAATACCCAGCATTTGTCGTTTGATGCTGCTACATAATACTCATTTTTCTCCCTTTTACAATAATCATAAAGAAACACCTACAAATAGTTACAAAATATTCTTACAATAGGAGCTGTAACACAAATTTCGTTGAAAGGTGGAGAACCGGTGAGAATACAGAAAAGACGAACACACGTCGGTAACATTCTCCGTATTCTTTTGCCCCCAATTATGATACTTAGCCTAATCCTCCCAACACCACCCATTCATGCAGAAGAAAGCGCGGCTCCTCAGGTACAACTGAGTATTTTGGCCACGACTGATATTCATGCCAACATGATGGATTACGATTACTACAGCGACAAAGAAACGACGGATTTCGGGCTGGCAAGAACGGCACAGCTGATCCAAAAGCACCGCGAGCAAAACCCAAACACCCTGCTCGTCGATAACGGCGACTTGATTCAAGGGAATCCGCTGGGCGAATACGCGGTGAAATATGAAAAAGACGACATTATCTCCGGCGCGAAAACCCATCCGATCATCAGTGTCATGAATGCGCTGAAATACGACGCCGGCACATTGGGGAATCATGAATTCAATTACGGGCTCGACTTTCTCGACGGCACGATCAAAGGAGCCGATTTCCCGATTGTAAATGCCAACGTCAAAACAACAAACGGTGAAAACCGTTATACGCCGTATGTCATTAAAGAAAAAGCCGTCACTGACGAAAACGGCAATGAGCAGAAAGTAAAAGTCGGCTACATAGGCTTTGTCCCGCCGCAAATTATGACGTGGGACAAAAAGCATCTCGAAGGTCAGGTGCAAGTGCAGGATATCGTAGAATCCGCCAATGAAACGATCCCTAAAATGAAGGCGAAAGGCGCAGATGTCATTATCGCCCTCGCCCACAGCGGTATTGAAAAGCAAGCGCAATCGCCAGGCGCGGAAAACGCTGTATTTGACCTAGCCACCAAAACGAAAGGCATTGACGCGATTATCTCGGGCCATCAGCACGGACTTTTCCCTTCCGCAGAGTATGCGGGTGTTTCTCAATTCGATGTTGAAAACGGAACGATTAACGGCATTCCTGTCGTCATGCCAAGCAGCTGGGGCAAATACTTAGGCGTGATTGATCTCAAACTCGAAGAGACGGACGGCTCATGGAAGGTGGCAGATTCCAAAGGCAGTATTGAATCCATTGCCGGCAGTGTCACTTCCCGAAATGAAACGGTCACAAACACCATTCAGCAAACACACCAAAACACACTGGAATATGTCAGAAAACCAGTCGGCAAAACAGAAGCAGATATTAACAGCTTCTTTGCACAGGTCAAAGATGACCCTTCCATTCAGGTTGTGACCGACGCGCAAAAATGGTATGCCGAAAAGGAAATGAAGGATACCGAGTACAAGGACCTGCCGATTTTATCCGCTGGAGCGCCGTTTAAAGCAGGCGGCAGAAACGGAGCCAATTACTATACGAATATTCCGGCTGGAGATCTTGCCATTAAAAACGTCGGTGACTTGTATCTGTACGATAATACCGTTCAGATCGTCAAGCTGACAGGCAGCGAAGTCAAGGACTGGCTGGAGATGTCAGCAGGCCAATTCAATCAAATTGACCCGTCAAAAGGCGGCGATCAAGCCTTGCTGAATGACAATTTCCGCTCCTATAATTTTGATGTGATTGACGGTGTCACATATCAGGTCGATGTCACAAAACCGGCGAAGTACGATGAGAACGGAAAAGTGATCAACGCGGACTCATCCCGGATCATCAACCTTTCCTATGAAGGCAAAGCAATCAGCCCGAATCAGGAATTTCTCGTTGTCACAAATAATTATCGCGCGTCCGGAGGCGGCGGTTTCCCTCACCTGACGAGCGATAAGATTGTCCACGGCTCCGCAGTTGAAAACAGACAGGTGCTGATGGATTACATTATCGAACAAAAAACAGTCAATCCAAAAGCGGACAACAACTGGTCAATCGCGCCTGTTTCCGGAACGAATGTGACGTTTGAATCCTCGCTTTTGGCTAAGCCGTTTGCCGATAAAGCGGACGATGTGGCTTATGTAGGCGAGTCTGCGAATGAAGGCTATGGTGTGTATAAGCTGCAATTCGATGATGATTCAAATCCTGATCCTCCAAAAGACGGACTGTGGGATCTGACTGTGATGCACACCAATGATACGCACGCTCACCTCGATGACGCGGCGAGACGAATGACGAAAATCAACGAAGTGCGAAGCGAAACAGACCACAACATTCTCCTTGATGCGGGAGATGTATTTTCCGGCGACTTGTATTTCACAAAATGGAACGGTTTAGCTGATTTGAAATTGATGAACATGATGGGCTATGACGCCATGACCTTCGGAAACCACGAGTTTGATAAAGGACCGACAGTGCTTTCTGATTTTCTCAGCGGAAACAGCACAACCGTCGACCCGGCGAACCGCTATCACTTTGAAGCACCTGAATTTCCGTTCGTCAGCGCAAACGTAGATGTGTCAAATGAGCCTAAGCTGACATCATATGTCAAAAAGCCGCAAACCTTTACGGCAGGTGAAAAGAAAGAGCCCGGCATCCACCCTTACATTCTGTTAGATGTTGACGGTGAGAAAGTCGCCGTATTCGGACTGACAACGGAAGATACAGCCACCACATCAAGCCCGGGCAAAAGCATCGTTTTCAATGATGCCTTTGAAACAGCACAAAACACCGTCAAAGCGATTCAGGAAGAAGAAAAAGTAAACAAAATCATTGCTTTAACCCATATCGGGCATAACCGTGATCTGGAGCTGGCCAAAAAAGTGAAGGGCATTGACTTGATCATCGGCGGACACACCCACACCCTCGTTGACAAAATGGAGGTCGTGGACAACGAAGAGCCGACGATTGTGGCGCAGGCCAAAGAATATGGCCAATACTTGGGACGTGTTGATGTCACGTTTGATGAAAACGGCGTGGTGCAAACAGACAAATCAAATCTGAGCGTGCTGCCGATTGATGAACATACAGAAGAAAACGCAGAAGCCAAAAAAGAGCTCGATCAGTTCAAAAGTGAATTAGAGGACGTGAAAAATGAAAAAGTCGGCTACACGGATGTAGCGCTTGACGGCCAGCGCGAGCATGTGCGCACGAAGGAAACCAATCTCGGAAACTTCATTGCGGACGGCATGCTGGCAAAAGCGAAAGAAGCAGCCGGCGCCAGAATAGCGATAACAAATGGCGGCGGCATCAGAGCCGGCATTGACAAAGGCGACATCACACTCGGCGAGGTGCTGAACGTGATGCCGTTCGGCAACACGCTTTACGTGGCCGATTTGACCGGAAAACAAATTAAAGAAGCCCTTGAACAAGGCTTAAGCAATGTGGAAAACGGAGGCGGCGCCTTCCCTCAGGTGGCCGGAATCCAGTATACGTTTACATTAAACAAGGAACCTGGACACCGTGTTCTTGAAGTCAAATTGGAATCGCGTGACGGAAAAACAGTTAATCTTGATCCTGACAATACCTACCGCGTGGCAACGAATAATTTTGTTGGCGCCGGAGGAGACGGATATTCTGTCTTTACGGAAGCATCCCATGGTGAAGACCTTGGCTACGTGGATTACGAGATTTTCACCGAACAGCTGAAAAAACTAGGAAACAAGGTGTCTCCTAAAATCGAAGGACGCATCAAAGAAGTATTCCTGCCGACAAAGCAGAAGGATGGCAGCTGGGCTCTCGATGAAGACAAATTTGCGATTTATGCTAAAAATGCCAACACGCCGTTTGTCTATTATGAAACATATGAAGGATCTCAAGAGAAGCCTATCAATCTTAAAGTAAAAGAAGATCAGGTCAAACTTTTGAAAGAAAGAGAGTCAGATCCTTCATTGACGGTGTTCAACTACTGGTACAGCATGAAGCTTCCAATGGCGAACATCAAAACAGCGGACACTGTAATTGGAATCAAATCTACCGGTGAATTGGACGTGTCTATCGGAGATGTATATGATTTTACAGTGAAGCAAAAAGGAAAAGAAGTGAAATCATTCAAGGAGCCCGTACAGCTTTCGCTTCGCATGTTTGATATTGAAGAAGCTCATAATCCTGCCATTTACCACGTCGACCGGAAAAAGAAAGCTTTCACAAAGACAGAAAACGGATCAGTTGACGATGATATCGTGACAGGATATACAAACCACTTCAGCGAATACACGATCTTAAATTCCGGTGAGAACAACAAACCGCCGGCATTCCCGTCTGATCAGCCGACCGGCGGTGATGACGGCAGCAATGGCGGAGGCTCCGATAAACCAGGCGGAAAACAGCCGACTGACGGGAACGGAGGACATGATACACCTCCCGGCACTGAACCGACAAATGGCTCTGGAGGAAACGGGTCAGGCGGATCAGGAACGGACAGTCCCGCTGGCGGCCTGCTTCCGGACACAGCTACATCTATGTACTCGATCCTCTTGGCCGGATTTCTGATCAGCGCGCTCGGAACGGCAATGTACTTGCATCAGAGAAGAAAACAGAATAGAGCGAATCAGGCATAAAAAAAGAGCTGCTCGTTAAGCGAGCAGCTTTCTTTATTTAGACCCACTTCACAACATCTTCAACAGCAGATCTTGTTTTCGGACGAGGATCTCGTACACGGTAGCCGAATGCCACCATCACAGAAATGTCGAAGCTTCCATTTTCCAGAAGGCCTTCTTCTTCAAGAATGCGGTGAATGTGATCATACTGGAAGCCTTCTACAGGGCAGGAATCAACGCCGATTTGCGCAGCGGCAGTCATCATGTTGCCAAGTGCAATATAGGTTTGTTTTGATGCCCAGTCAAACAATGTTCTGTCACTTTCAAGCAAATGCAAATCGTTTTTCTGGAACTCTTCCGTTTTGCTGAGGTAGCCTTCGTACACGTCCTGAGGCATTTGTTTCACTTCTTTTAAATGACGTTTGATATAGTCCGCATCGTATTTGATATCCTTCGCTGTACGTGCAAGAATCAGAACGAAATGGCTTGCTGTTGGCAGCTGTTTTTGCGCGCCCCATGTGTATTCGCGAAGTTTCTCGCGAAATTCCGGATTTTGGACGACAACAAATTTCCAAGGCTCAAGGCCGAGGGAACTCGGAGACAGTCTTCCTGTCTCTAAAATAAATTCAAAATCGCTGTCTGATACTTTTTTATTCGGGTCAAATTCCTTTGTCGCATGTCTGAAATTGTATGCATCGAGAATTTGTTTCTTTACATCTGCCATGTTAAACACCTCTCCTTATGGTTACTCTCATCTCTATTGTAGCCATTATCATAAAAAGTAAAAGTACGCACATTTTTGTTGGATAGTATCAATTTTGATACCAACAAAAAAAAGCGCGCTGCCGCAGGCAGGCGCCTTTCTCATTTTCCCCGCCGCGCAAAATCAACAAATCGGAATTTGTCGAGACGGTGTCTGCTTTCCGTATATTGAAACAGACTCGTATCCTCCAAAAAGACGTAGTTTCTCACCACGACCATATGGTCATAGCCGCGTAAATCGAGCAACTCCCTGTCCTCATCCGTACATGGCTCGGCAACAATTTCTTTTTGGGCATAACTGATCGAAAGACCCAGCTCTCCTTCAATATATTCATATATGGAGTTTTCACAAATTTCTTTCGTCAGGTGAGGCACATGCTTTCTGAAAAAGTAATCCTTGTCCAAAATTACATGTTCCCCGTCAATCTTTCTAGACCTGATGACTTCCCAAATGTCGTCATCCGGATTGGCCCGGAGCTGTTTTTGAATCAGCTCTGACGGAGGCTCCAGCCCGAATTTGTGTACAGTTGTTTTCGTTTCTTTGCCAAGCGTTTGTGCGAGCTCCTTGAAACTGACAAGGCCTGAGACGGGAAACTGCATTTTTTCACGGTTGAGAACGATAGAGCCCTTCCCTCTGATTTTCTGAATATAGCCGTTTTGCGCAAGCATGTGAAGCGCCTTTCGGACCGTTTCTCTTGATGTATCATACTGTGCGGTCAACTCATGTTCAGACGGGAGAATCTCTTCCGCTTTCCATCGGCCGCCCTCAATTTGCTGCGCGATGTCTTTATAGATTGTGATGAATTTATTCACCTTCATTATGGACCACCCAGCTTAGTTTAACACGGTTTCGTTAAACGATAAACAATGGACTCATACGGACGGAGCGTCATGTTCTGCAGCTCTTCCCTCACATCATCGTTCGTCAGCAGCACCTCTGCCTTCCACTCGTCAGGCGCTATAGAATCCGGCAGTGTAAAGGCTGCCTCTGTCCCATAGAAATTATTGATCACGAGCAGCTTTTCATTGCTGCCGTGTCTGAGATACGCAAAAACGTTCGGATCATCCTTTGCAATTAACTCATACGTCCCCTCTGTCACAATGTCATATGTTTTTCGAATCTGAATCATTTTTTGATAATGGTAAAACACCGAGTTCTGATCCTGCAACGCCGCTTCAGCATTGATTTCCCGATAGTTGCCGGCGACCGGTATCCATGGCGTGCCCGTTGTAAAACCGCCATTCTCCGTATCATCCCACTGGACAGGCGTTCTGGAGTTGTCGCGGGATTTCGCCTGTAAAATTGCTGTGATCTCTTGGTCGGGCATTCCTTTTTCCTTAAAAGCGTGATACATGTTCAGTGATTCGACATCCCGATACGAGCTGATATCAGCAAACTTCGGATTCGTCATTCCCAGCTCCTCGCCCTGATAAATATAAGGCGTGCCCTGCATCATATGAATGGCGGTAGCGAGCATTTTCGCCGATTTCACCCTGTACGCGCCGTCATCTCCATATCTAGATACAACGCGCGGCTGATCGTGATTGCACCAGAACAGAGCGTTCCATCCCCCTCCAGCGTGCATCCCCGTCTGCCACTCGGATAAGATCTTCTTCAGCTTCAAAAAGTCAAACGGCGCCAAAGCCCATTTTTCACCGTTTGGATAATCAACCTTGAGATGATGGAAGCTGAACGTCATATCAAGTTCTTTATTTTTGGGATTTGTATACCGGATGCAATGATCTACAGTTGTTGAAGACATCTCACCGACCGTCATACTGTCATAATGTGAAAACACCTTTTCGTTCATTTCATGCAGAAATTCATGCACCCGCGGCCCGTCAGTGTAAAAGGAACGGCCGTCACCGCCGTCTTCCGCATTCGGAAAGCGCTGGTCTTTAGAAATCAGGTTAATGACATCAAGCCTGAAGCCGTCTATTCCCTTTTCAAACCAAAAATGCATCATCTCATAGACATGCTTTCTGACCTCATCATTTTCCCAATTCAAATCAGCCTGCGTCACATCAAACAGATGCAAATAGTATTGGCCCGATGCTTCGTCAAGCTCCCATGCCGAGCCGCCGAATTTCGATTCCCAGTTCGTCGGAAGAGAACCGTTTTCCTGCGGGTTTTTCCATATATAAAAATCACGGTACGGGCTGTCTTTTGACGAAATCGCCTCTTGAAACCATTTGTGCTCTGTTGACGTATGATTGACGACAAGATCCATGACGACTTTCAGGCCTCTTTTATGGGCTTCGGACAGTAACCGCTCAAAATCCTCCATCGTCCCGTATTCAGGATAAATCGAGTAATAATCACGAATGTCATACCCATTATCCTGCTGCGGAGAGTCATAAATCGGTGTCAGCCAAAGCACATCCACCTGAAGTGTTTTTAAGTAATCAAGCTTTTCAATAATGCCGTTCAGATCGCCGACACCGTTTCCTGTCGTATCGTTAAAGCTTTTCGGATAAATTTGATAGACCACAGCTTTTTTCCACCATGGCGTTTGTTCTGTTTTCATCTGTCTCCACCACCGATTTTTCAGAATAAAAACGGGAAAAGGGAACGCTAAAACACGTCCCGCTCCCCATTGGTTATTTATGTTTGAATCTTGCATACGCGTATGTTCCGGCAAACGGCACGATCAATACAATAGCCATCCCGATTGCAAACGCGCCCCAGTACTGGCTCATGATTGAGAAAATACCCGGCACGCCGCCGACACCGACGGAGCTTGCCAGCACACCTTGAGAAGAAATATACATTCCGGCCAGCCCGGAGCTGACCATCGCAATGATAAACGGGAATCTGTATCGCAGATTCACTCCGAAGATGGCAGGCTCTGTAATACCGAGATAAGCAGAAATCCCTGATGTGAGGGAAAGGCCTTTTTGTTTCTCATCTTTCACGATAAACATCATGGCCAGCGCAGCCGAACCTTGTGCGATATTAGAAAGCGCCAGCATCGGCCATAAAAATGTGCCGCCAAGCTTTGAGCCGATGAGCTGCAGGTCGACTGCAAGAAACGTGTGATGCATGCCGGTAATGACGAGCGCTGAGTAGAAACCGCCATATAACAAACCGCCCAGTGCGGCAAAAGAGCCAAACACCGAGATAAGCCCTGAAGTCAGCACGTTTCCGATCGCAAATGTAACCGGGCCGATAATGATAAAAGAAGCAAAACCTGTTACGAGAAGCGTAATCGGCGCAACAACGAGCAGCTGTATGCCCTCAGGTGTACGCTTTGTTAAAAACACCTCAATCTTCGCCAGCACATAGGATGCCAGCAAAATCGGGAGCACCTGTCCCTGATAGCCGACTTTCTGCACCTCAAGGCCGAACAAATTCCATACCGGGATCTTTCCGCTTTGTTCTGCGGCGCCATATCCCCACGCATTCAGCAAATCAGGATGCACGAGCATAACGCCAAGCACAATGCCTAGGAGCGGATTGCCGCCGAACCGTTTGACCGCAGACCAGCCGATTAACGCAGGCAGAAACGTAAAGGCCGTGCCTGCAATCAGGTTAATCATATTAGCGAGATCCGCCCACTGCGGATAGACCTGCACAATCGACTTTGTACTGAAGAAAATGCCCTGCGCCGTTAAAATGTTATTGATCCCCATCAAGAGACCCGCCGTGACAATCGCAGGCAATATCGGAATAAAAATATCTGCAAGCGTTTTCACAGCACGCTGCAAAGGATTCATATTTTTTTCTGAAGCCTTCTTCACTTCATCCTTTGTTGACTCGCCAATCCCCGTTTCCTTGACCAGTTCAGCGTACACTTTGTTGACCGTTCCCTGGCCGATCACGACCTGAAACTGTCCGTTTGTCGAAAACGACCCCTTTACAACGTCAATCTGATCAAGTTCCTCTTGATCAACCTTGCTTTCATCTATTAATGCAAAACGCAAACGTGTAACACAATGAGTTGCCGCTGCAATATTTTCAGCACCGCCGACTGCTTCGACAATCTGCCGTGCCGATTTGTTCAGTTCCCCCATGCCAACCCCTCCGTATCCGTTTTTATAACTTGTATATACAACTTATGACTATATTGTATTCCTGTATATACATGTAGTCAACAACTTTTTATAGCGCTTTCATCCTAGTCCGGGAATATCTGAAACAGACAGACAAGGTTACCCTAAAAGTCACAAGCACTTATTGAATAAGACATTGAAAAAGCAGGATAAACGCGATAAAGCGCTTAAGCTCATCAAAGAGATTGAAGAACATCAGGACAGACCGATCTCTCCCGATTTAAAGGAAAACCTCGATACTCTGACCTTATTAACAGAAGGCTGCTTAAACATCGTATTTAGACAATTTGATTTTGGAAACGGGCTGTGCGGATTTATTTATATCGAAGGAATTGTAAAATCTGAACATATTCAGGATCACGCCCTCCGTCCTTTCTTGAGGCATCTGACGGATCAGATAGATGAACATGAAGAGTCGCTGCAAAACACATTATCGATTTCAAGCGTTGCGTCAGAAACTAGTGTAAGCAAAGTGGCTGCATCCATCATTGAGGGGAACGCGGGTTTATTTGCAGACGGGCATTCAAAATGCCTGATTTTAAAAATAAAAGGCGGTCAAAGAAGAAGCATTGAATAACCGATAACAGAATCAACCATTAGAGGATCAAGAGAGGGCTTCACTGAAAGCCTCAGGGTATAATGTTCAGCACGGCTGATTCCTTTCCCCGCCATCATAGAAGCATTGATTATGGAAATTTCTTTTGAGGCTCTCCGTGAAGAGGGATGCGCCTGCCGAAAACCGTTGGCCAGACGGTCAGCATTCTCGGCGCTCTTGTCATTGTGACAGCCGCTGAAGCGGAGATTGCGACTGCCCCCATGGTGATTGTCGTAACCTGGATCGTTCAGACCTGATCATCGCACCCTTATGGATTCCGATCATTATGGTGAAGATAGCCGGTTCGCTTTATATTGTGGTATATGGGCTTTCCTTCTTACACTCAAAAATCGACCTGAAAGCCATGTATACACCAACCGGCATGTTTTCGCTTGTATGCAGCTTTTGGTTCTTCCTGAATACAAATCAGCTGATCGACTTTAATAGAATCAAGCCGATCATTAATAAGGTGATTTCTTTTTTGCTGCCTTTATTCATCTATTTGATCATCAAAAGCAAAGCGATGTTCGGCGCCAAAGCAAAACGCTAAGAATTTTTGGCTTCTTTTGTTTGATAAACAGGGTCCTGTTTCGTTTTCCCTCTATCTTTCAGGTAATACTGTTCAGATGTAAAAAATTCGGTATATAGCGCTTTTACCTTTCTGCTCAATAACAGCAGCGCAATCACATTCGGGACAACAATAAAAACTAATGCTAAGTCCAATATGCCCCAGATGGCTTTTGCTCCGCCTGCGGCACCTATGATAATAGCCGCTAAATAAACGAATTTGATCACGTGTCCTGCCAGCCGCCCGAACAGAAATTCAGCTTGCTTTACGCCGTAAAAAATGACAACCATAATGGTCGATACAACAAAGAAAACGAGAGAAACCGAAACGAAATACCCTCCGCCAGAACCAAAATAGTGCTGAAATGCAGCCGTCGTCAGTGCTGCCGGGTCATTTGAGGCATTCTTCCCTGTCCAGACACCGGATGAAAGGACGATAAAAGCCGTGGTGGTGCAGATGATTAAAGTGTCAATGACAATTCCGATCACAGACCAGAACCCTTGCCTTACAGGGTGATCAGTCTTTGCCGCCGCATGTGCAATCGGGGCTGTTCCCATTCCGGCTTCATTAGAATACAGACCGCGGGCAAATCCCCAGCGAACGGTTTCAGCCAGGGCAGCACCAGCGAATCCTCCAACTGCTGAAGAAGAGGTAAACGCATTCGAAAAGATAAGAGAGAAAAACGCCGGCACTGATGAAAGATTCATCAGAACAATCAGGAGACCGGCTCCCACGTATGCCCCTGCCATAAGAGGCACGACAAACTCTGTTACTTTTCCAATCCGCTTTACCCCTCCTATTACCACTAACCCGATCAAAAACGCAATGCCGATTCCCGCATATATTTTATTGAAAGAAAATGTTTCGGCAAGAGAGACTGAAACCGAATTCCCCTGAACCATAATGCTCGGAATCAGCTCCACGATCAGCGCAACAGAGAAAAATACGCCGAGCCATTTCATGTGCAGCCCTTTTGTTATGTAATACATCGGTCCCCCGACAAATTCCCCCTGCTCATTTTTTTCTCTGTAATGAACAGCAAGCACACTTTCAGAAAACTTAATCGCCATGGCAAATAAGGCTATAAGCCACATCCAAAAAACCGCTCCGGGTCCGCCAAACATAATAGCGGCAGGCACCCCGACAATGTTCGCCGCACCGATCGTTGAGCTGAGGGCTGACGTCAATGCCTGGAGCGGAGTGACTGTGCCCTCTCCTTTCGGCTTTTTTCCTACACTGCCGATCGTCTGCTTCAAAATGTATAAGGGGTAGCGAAATTGAAAACATTTCAGCAAAATGGTGAAGTACAATCCCGTCCCCGTCAGCAAGATGATTAGCGGCGGACCCCACAGCCAATCAGATATACGCTCTATCCATTCCAATAGTTGTTCCATCCCATCACCCTTTTTTCGTTTATGAGTCATTTCCCCACAGACGGTTAAACATAAACCTTTTAGACAGAGACCACTGGAACACAAAGAGGATGGCTTGTATCAATCGCCATCCTTCAGACAAGACAAATCAGCTGGAAGAAGGTCTGTTTCGTCCAAGCCGGTCATATACTTTATTCTTATAAAAAGCGGACGCTGGCTTTGAAAACATGCCTTTTTTTTCAACAAGCTTATCAAGCAGCATCTGCTTTTCGTTTTTTTTTCTGATTAATAGCTCACGTTCTTTTTCGTCATAGCATTTTGCGATTAAATGGTCGATGGTCATGAGCTCTTTTTTGAGCGCGCCCTCGTCCTCTGCCATTCCCGCATTTTTTAACATACGGTAGCTCATGCGAAGCGATTCCGGCAAGTGTGCCGCGTCATCCTTTGGCAGCGGTTTTCCCATTCCCGGAAGGTTTTCAAATTCTCCGTCTTTGATGGCACGCTTAATTTTATCTTCAGACACAATATGGGAAAAATCCATCAATTCACCTCTTTTCATTTATTTCCTTATATTTTATCATACACCTCCCTAAGTACCATTTTATTCCTGGATTTCTAGAAAGAAACCTTATTTTACATTTGGCAATATGTCAAGCGAAACGTTGATTCGACGGCGTTTTTCGCCACTTTCTCAACCCGACGATTTTCACTTTTCTAATCTGCTGATTCGTGTTATATTGGATACGTTCGTTTTTTCTATCGTTTCGCTCGAACTGTGATCGGAAAAAAGGAGTGTAACAATGAAAACATTTATAAAAGAAAGAGGACTGGCCTTCTTCTTAATTGCGGTCGTCCTGTTGTGGATCAAAACGTATGTCGGTTATGTCCTGAACTTCAACTTAGGAATAGACAACACGATACAAAAAATATTGCTTTTTGTGAATCCTTTAAGCTCAAGCTTGTTCTTTCTTGGCTTTGGACTCTTGTTCAAGAAAAAATTACAGCAGACAGCCATTATAGTGATTCATTTTTTAATGTCTTTTTTACTGTACGCAAACATTGTGTACTACAGATTTTTCAATGATTTTATTACAATTCCGGTCATTATGCAGGCTAAAACAAACGGCGGCCAACTCGGTGACAGCGCATTTTCGCTGATGAGACCGACTGACGCCTTTTACTTTATCGATACGATCATTCTGATCATCTTGGCGATCAAAGTGAACAAGCCTGCCGAAACGTCCAGCAAAAAATCGTTCCGAATCGTTCTTGCATCTTCGATTCTTGTGTTCTTAATCAACCTGGCAGTTGCGGAATCAGACAGACCTGAATTGCTGACAAGATCATTCGACCGAAACTATCTTGTGAAATACTTGGGCACGTACAATTTTACGATTTATGACGCTGTGCAGAATATCAAATCCAACAGCCAGCGCGCGCTTGCCGATTCCAGCGACGTGACGGAAGTGGAAAACTACATGAAAGCCAATTACGACGTGCCGAATAACGTGTATTTCGGCAAAGCGGAAGGAAAAAACGTCATTTACGTTTCACTTGAATCTCTGCAGTCATTTATCATCGACTATAAAATTGACGGCAAAGAAGTCACACCATTCTTAAATAAACTGGCACACGATAACGAAACGTTCTACTTTGATAACTTTTTCCACCAAACGGGACAAGGTAAAACATCTGATGCGGAATTTATGATGGAAAACTCTCTGTACCCGCTGGCTCAAGGTTCAGTTTTCGTAAACAAAGCGCAAAACACGCTTCAATCCGTTCCAGCGATTCTGAAGTCTAAGGATTACACATCTGCTGCGTTCCACGGAAACACGCAGACGTTCTGGAACCGTAACGAAATGTACAAAGCGGAAGGCATCGATAAGTTCTTCGATTCTGCCTACTATGACATGAACGAAGAAAACACGAAAAACTACGGCATGAAAGACAAACCGTTCTTTAAAGAATCAATGCCGCTGTTAGAAAGCCTGCCGCAGCCGTTCTATACGAAGTTCATTACCCTATCTAACCACTTCCCATTCGGAATGGATGAGGGTGATACAGACTTCCCGGCTGGAGACTTTGGTGACTCTGTCGTCAACAACTACTTCCAGTCAGCCCATTACCTTGATCAGTCCATTGAACAATTCTTCAATGACCTGAAAAAAGACGGATTATATGATAAATCGGTTATTGTGATGTACGGAGACCATTACGGCATCTCTGAAAACCACAATAAAGCGATGGCTAAAGTTCTTGGCAAAGATGAAATCACTGATTATGACAACGCCCAGCTTCAACGGGTGCCGCTCTTTATCCACGCTGCCGGCGTGAAGGGCCAGCAAGTTCATAAATATGCCGGAGACGTCGATGTGGCTCCTACCATTCTGCATTTGCTCGGAGTGGACACGAAAGACTACCTGATGTCCGGTTCTGATATTTTATCTAAAGAACACCGTGAAGTGATTCCGTTCCGTAACGGAGACTTTATTTCACCGAAGTACACGAAAGTATCCGGCAAGTATTACGATACGAAAACCGGAAAAGAGCTTGATGAAGCTGAAATCGACAAGTCAGAAGACTCACTCGTCAAGAAGGAACTTGAAATGTCCGATAAAATCATAAACGGAGACCTGCTGCGGTTCTATGAGCCGAAAGGTTTTACGAAGGTGAACCCTTCCGATTATGATTACACAAAACATGACGAAGATTCTTCCGAAACGTCAACGGATGATGAAGATAAATAAGAAAAAGCAGAGAGGCTAGCCTCTCTGCTTTTTCTTATTTCACCGCAGCTCTCAATTCCTCCGCTGCAAATTCGACATTCGGGCCAATGATCACTTGAACCGATTGCCCGCCTGATTTGACGACCCCTTTTGCGCCTGCTTTCTTTAGCAGCGTTTCATCCACTAAAGCGGTATCCTTCACAGTCAGCCGCAGTCTTGTGGCGCAATGATCAATGGTTTGAAGGTTTTCTTTTCCGCCGAGCCCTTTCAGCATGATGTTTTCATTGACATCCTGAACAGTATTTTCATCCAGCACTTCATCCACATCATCATCTTCGCGTCCCGGCGTTTTTAAATTCAATGCCTTAATCAGTACATAAAACACGATAAAATAGACAGCCGCATAGCATATACCTACCAGAAGCAGCAGCAGCGGTTTTTCTGCAATTCCGTAGCTGAGCACATAATCAATGGCTCCGGCTGAAAAAGAGAAGCCTGAGCGGATGCCGAGCCAGTTGACGATAAATAAAGACAGCCCGGTTAAGACCGCATGAACAGCGTATAATAGCGGAGATAAAAACATAAATGCAAACTCAATCGGCTCCGTAATCCCTGTGATAAACGCAGTCAAGGCAAACCCGATCATCATTCCCGCAGTTGCTTTCCGTTTTGACGGCTTTGCAGTCGCAACCATAGCTAGACACGCCGCCGGAAGACCGAACATCATGATTGGGAAGAATCCGGTCATATATGTCCCTGCTGTCGGATCTTTCGCGAAAAAGCGCGCCAGATCTCCTGTCACTCCGTTATATTCTCCGAATTGGAACCAGAAAATATTGTTCAGCACGTGGTGAAGGCCAAGCGGGATTAACAGCCTGTTGAACAGGCCGAATATGCCAGCCCCGATGCCGCCGAGCCCAAGCATCCATTCTCCAAACTCGTTAATGCCCGATTGAATCGGCGGCCAGACAACTCCGAATATGCCTGCTAAAATGATCGTAATAATGGCTGTTACAATCGGCACAAGCCGTCTGCCGCTGAAGAATCCAAGATATTCAGGCAGCTTTGTATCCTTAAAGCGATTATAGGTGTAGCCGGCAATTAAACCAGCAATGATTCCCCCAAATACCGCCATGTTGTTTGTTTTATCAATTGTCTTTGTCGCCGCGTCAAGCATCAGATATGATATTGCTCCTGACAACCCCGCGGCCCCATTGCTGTCCTTTGAAATGCCAATGGCAATTCCGATCGCGAAAATAAGCGGCAGATGATCAAACACCGCCGTCCCCGCTTGATAGACAAACGGGATATTAAATAAATCCTCTCTGCCAAGCGCAAGGATAATCCCGACTGCAGGCAGAACCGCAATCGGGAGCATAAATGACTTCCCGAGTTTTTGTAAAAATGAAAGCATACCCATCCCCCTCATACCCCTTTTTTTCAAATATACCATATAGGATATCTAGTGATCTATACCAATTTTCCCAAGGTATTTCTTTTTTCCCAGGTCCGTGTGTTTCCTATTTTTAAGACAGTTGTGGTAAGCTTAAACTAGATTATTTAAAAAGAAAGCGGGAATGACAGATGATTGTAACAAACGATCAAGAATTAGAAGGCCTGAAAAAAATCGGAAGAATCGTCGCGCTGGCGCGTGAAGAAATGAAACGGAAGGCAGAGCCCGGCATGAGCACAAAAGACCTTGACCTTATCGGAAAAGCGGTGCTTGATGAACATGGCGCCGTTTCAGCACCTGAGAAAGAATACGACTTTCCGGGTGTGACATGCATCAGCGTAAATGATGAAGTGGCCCACGGCATACCAAGCACTTCCAAAATTTTAAAAGCGGGAGATCTTGTGAACATTGACATCTCCGCTGAATTTGGCGGCTTCTATTCCGACACAGGCATCTCATTTGTGCTCGGTGAAGGAGAAGAACGCCTTCATAAGCTTTGCCAATGCGCGGAAGACGCTTTTCAGAAAGGGCTGCAGCAGGCAAAAGCAGGAAAGCGCCAAAACCAAATCGGAAGAGCCGTTTATCATGAAGCACGCTCTCAAGGCTTTACCGTCATCAAAACCCTGACCGGCCACGGAATCGGCAGAAGCCTGCATGAAGCGCCGAACCACATCATGAACTATTATGATCCGTTTGATAACGCGCTTTTCAAAAACGGCACAGTCATCGCCCTTGAACCGTTTATTTCAACGAAAGCGGAAACGATTGTTGAAGCTGGAGACGGCTGGACGTTCAAGACACCGGATAAAAGCATGGTTGCCCAAGTTGAACACACCATCGTCATCACAAAAGATGAACCAATTATCCTGACAAAACTGTAAAACACATTCCGGGCTGCCGGATGGTTTAACCTCCTCCAATTGCAGGTAAAACATCACTATTCGCAGGAGGAGGTATGGCAATGAACAGAGATCAAGAAAAAATCCAAATTGAAAACGAAATGAATGCAATGCATGGCGCAACAAAAGAAGAAATTTTAAAAGACTTTGAGGAATTTAAAGACTACTTGAGTAAACAAGTGAACAGAGGCAAAAAGCTGGGATTGGATGACGGCAAGCTTGTGAAAAGCGCCGCGATCCTGGGAGACTACCTCGCTAAGCATGAAGAGCCGCACAACAGTGAAGAAATGCTGCTACAAGAGCTTTGGGGTGTTGCGGATGAAGATGAGAAAAAACATTTGGCACAGCTGCTGGTCAAATTGGTTGATAAGCAATAAAAATATGAGCCGGGCGCATATGCTGCCCGGCTTTCTTGATATTGTCACAGCCCGGCTCTTCCAGATATGCTACACTACTATTATGTCTGTGAAAGGAGCCTTTATCTGCATGTGGTTTATTATTTTTGGCATCATTTTTTTCATTGAAGGCATCATGATGACCGTTTACGGCGTGAAGAAAAAAAACGGGATGCTCACATATATCGGCATTGTTTTCAGCATTATGACATTCGGCGTTGTCATGATCAAACTAACCGGCCATTAAATCATATTCAGCTTTTACTCGGCATATACATACAGAAGAACATTCGTACAGCTAGTGCGAAAGGCTCAGTTTTTCCCGCATCTCTTTTCAGCATCTTTCCATAGATGTTACAATGCCAATCGCTTGGTAAAACCCTCTCCATTGGGAGAGATAGGGAAAGGAGTTTTCTGACATGCATTACGGCAGTAAAGGCTGGTATGTTGAAGAATTAAAAAAGCAGGGGATCACGCACCATGAAGGAAGAAAGCTTCAAAGCTATAAAACCTATTTTCTTGCCAACCTGCTTGAAACAAAGAAAAAATGATCATAAGAATGGTAAAGCCGCGCTCGTTGATATGCGCGGCTTTTTTTCTATTCAACAGGCAGCAGCCTGTCCCTGTTTTTCATAAAGGACGCTCTCCAGCTTTCCGACAATGTGTCTTCACTTAAAATCGTTCAATGGCGGCGAGATTTTTTGCATCATGGTAGTTGATGCGATTTGCGAATTGGACTGATATGTCTTTCTCACCCTTGGACAGCAATTCCAGTTTGGCGCCGGGAGCCACCCTGCCCTCTTCCAGCACGCGAAAATAAAAGCCGGTATAGCCGGTTTGCTGAACCTTGAGCACCATTTCCTTTACGCCCAACTTTTTCGCCAGCTTTACACACGGCTGGCGCGGCTGGCTGACCTGAACAACAGCTTCATCAAGCTTGAACACATCCCCGATGCAAACGTTCTCCTCGGTCAGGCCCGCGACCGTCAGATTTTCACCAAATGCGGCGCTTGGCAACGGTCTTGAGAGAAGCTCTTCCCAAAACGGATAATGTTCGGCCGGGTGGACACAGACAGCCTTATCAGGTCCGCCGTGATTCACGAGATCCGCCTGTCCGTCACCTTCAAAGTTTTCCCGATACAGCATAACAGCGGAATCAGCGGGCTGCTTCATAATGCCGGTTTCGATTTTTTTTGCCGTCATACTCAAGCGTCTGCGGCTTTCCGAGATTAAGAGAAAGAACTGGATAGTGCAGTGACTTCATACGAAGCACATCCCCTTTACAGGTTGTAAAATGATTGATTATCATAAAAAGAAAAGGTGGTTTTTACATGCTTCAATACCGAATCGTTGCAGGCGGCCGGGTTCAAGGTGTGGGCTTTCGCTATTTTGTTCAAATGGAAGCCGATAAGCGAAAACTGGCCGGCTGGGTCAAAAACCGTGATGACGGACGTGTCGAGATTTTGGCAGAAGGCCCGGAAAACGCCTTACAATCATTTCTTGAGGCTGTAAAGAAAGGCAGCCCTTTCTCTAAGGTTACCGACGTCTCTGTCACAGAATCCCGCAGCCTTGAAGGCCATCATCGATTTTCCGTTGTTTACTCGTAAGGCTTATCCTGATAAAAGTAATTCGGCTTAACAATTGAGTTGTCATAGGAACGGTGGAAGATATGCGTGGCAGCGGGTGAAATCGGCGGAATCAGCCACGTCCAGTCCCCCGTCAGCTTTCTGCCCGCTTCTTCCTCCTGTTCTTCAAACCGTTTAAACTGGCTTGCGGCCGTATGATGGTCAACGATGCTGACACCTTGCTTTTTATACGAGTGCAGTACAGCTTTATTCAATTCAACAAGCGCTTGATCCTTCCATAAATCCGTATTGTAATCAGTAGAAATGCCGATAACGGACGCCACTTTTTTGAGCTTGTCATACCGCTTTTCATCTGCCAGATTTCTTGCTCCGATCTCCGTGCCCATATACCAGCCATTAAACGGCGCAGCATTATAATGAATGCCCCCGACCTCAAGCTTCATATCAGAAATAATCGGCACGCCGTACCATTTCAGCTCCAGATCAGAAAACGCTTCGATTTCAGGATGTGTGATTGGAACCTCGATCACAAGTGAACGCGGCAGCTCATACCAGACCGGCTGTTCGTCGCCTTTCATGCGAAAAATGAGCGGCAGCAGGTCAAAATCGGATCGCTCTCCGCGCCAGCCAAGCTGCTCGCAGGCTGCGGTCAGGGAACGGGAAGCCGGGTCACCGATTCTTTCCCCGTCTGATTCATATCCAGCGTACCGGATCAGCTGATGATTCCAGATTTCGACTTGCTTTTCACCCTTCTCTTCCGGAGGGAAAATCGTAATGCTCGGCCTGATTTTCCCGTTATTGGTGGCGGTTTCTATGTGATGAAAGAGGGCGTCCCGCACATCCTCCTTCGTCCGGACGTCACGTCTGTCGATGACAGTCAGCGAATTCCAGAACAATCTGCCGATGCAGCGGTTGCTGTTTCTCCAAGCCATTTTCGCCCCGTGCTCGATTTCTTCCTTCGTATGTACATAGCTTCCGGTCCGGTCAATTTCATTTTTAATGCTATCGAGACGGTCTTTCACTTCCTCCTCCTTTCCCAATTCCTGATAGCATGCGGCAATAAACGCTTTCGCTTCGTTCCAGAGTATTTCTTTTTCTTCCAACAAACTCTCCCCTTCAAATCACATTCATGCTTTTCATTGTATCGTTTTTAAGCCGGAAGACAAATGATTTTTCTGTATCTTCTTGGAAAACAATAAAAAACACCCGTGTGTCCGCGGGTGTCAAAGAGACGATAAACGATTTGCCAATTCAATTAAGTCACTGCGAAAGTTTTTGCCGGTCATCGGTATGCCATGCCCCGTCAGCAGTGCTTCCGGTTCAAGGCCGGCAAGCTTCTGAATGGATTCGGCAGCAGTCCCTGTGTCAGGCGTGAAATAAGCCGGCGGCCCATGAAGCTCCTGTTTTTGAATCAAGACGTCTGCCATTTTCTCCTGTTCCACTGTAATGACTGCATCACCTGCCACAAGCACGCGCCCGTCCTCGCGGAATAACGAAATATGGCCGGGTGTGTGTCCGGGAGTCGCAATCCACATCCACTCGTCAAGAAACGGTACAGAGCCGTCTTCCGGCAGTGCCTGCACATGTGAGGAAATATCGATGGAGTGCCGCGGAAACAGCGGTGACAGTTTGGCGACCAGCCCGCTCTTACTGTCAGGACGAGCCGGAGGATAATCCTCTTTACCTGTTACATAAGGCATTTCCCGAGAATGGACATAAACAGGAACATCCCAATGCTCAAGGATTTCTTCTATCGCCCCGATATGATCAAAGTGCCCGTGTGTGAGGATAATCGCCTTCAGCTGAAAATCATCGCCGAATCTTTGTTTGGCTTCATTTACAATCATGCCGGCTGATTGAGGCATGCCGGCATCAATTAAAACAAATGAGCGAGGTTCAGAAGGCAGCTGAATAAAATAGACATTCGCAATTTGCACGGTCAGGCCGTGCACTCCTTTTGCCGCTTCGAACCCCGTTCCGCTTCTGACTGAAGTCATCGGCATATAAGGATCACTCATGATGACACCTCCGGTATGTTGTATGCCGTTAGTGTGTCATTACGCCTGAATTATCATACGGAAATAGAGATCGCACCGATCAATAGAGCGATAGCCGTCATGACGATCACTGCGAGAACCGCCCATTTCAAGGCGAATTTTTGATGGTCGTCAATAGAAACTCCGACAAGTCCGACAAGCAAATGAGTGGACGGCACAAGCGGGCTCAGCATATGAATCGGCTGGCCGATAATAGAGGCTCTGGCAATTTCCACTTTATCCACACCGTATGCGACAGCCGTTTCTGATAAAATCGGCAGCACCCCGTAGAAATACGCGTCATTCGGCATCAGGAATGTGAAAATGCCGCTTGTTAAGGCCACAATCGCCGGGATCAACCCGCCCATTTGTTCAGGAATCATAGATACGAGCGAAATCGCCATTTCATCAACCATTTTGGTGCCTGTCAAAATCCCCGTAAACACCCCCGCAGCAAAAATCATGGAGCCGATGGCCAGCACGTTGCTGGAGTGTGCTGCGATGCGCTGTCTCTGATGCTCAAGGTTTGGATAATTCACAATCAGTGCAATACAAAACGCAATGACAAACAGTACGGTTAAACTGACTTTACCCGATACCAAACATCCTATTAAAGAAAGCGTTAACAATAAATTAAACCACCAAAGCTTCGGCCGCTTCCACTCATCTTCAACCGCAGCCGCCGGTTCATTGGCATTGGCCGGCTGTTTCAGTTCAATTACACCAAGGCGCTTTCGTTCCGCTTTTCCAAGCACATACGCAACCGCCACCATACAAAGCATTCCGCTTGCAATGACAGGAATCATCGGCCCTGTAAGCTCAGCTGGATCAACCCCCAGCGCGCTCGCCGCCCGCGGCGTCGCGCCACCCCATGGAATCGTGTTCATAATTCCCATGCCGACTCCCGCGATTCCCGCCAGGATAATCGGCCGGATGCCAAGCAGCAGATAGAGCGGAAGCATTGCGCTTGTCGTAATCATATAAGTAGTCGAACCGTCTCCGTCCAAGGCGACGAGCATCGTAAGAACCGCTGTCCCGACCACAATTTTTAAAGGGTCGCCTTTGACCATGCTTAAAATTTTGCCAACCATCGGATCAAACAGCCCTGTATCAATCATAATTCCAAAATATAAGATCGCAAACATAATCATGACCGCAGTCGGCGCGACTTGCTGAATCCCCGAAATCATCATGTCCCCAACTTCAGTAAATCCAAATCCGGCGATAAGTGCAAACACAATCGGCGTCAAAACTAATGCTGTCAAAACAGAAAGCCGTTTTGTCATGATCAATGCCATAAACACGAGCATCATGAGAAAGCCTAAAATTGCTAACACATCCATTCCCCCTTAAATGAATCCGCTTACATTTTTTCTCCCTTACTTCCCCTTGCCTTTTTGCCATCGTATGGGAAAACCACTCGCAAGTAAATAATTTGGTTTTTATGTATTTTTAATTTTTTATAACCGTTTTGTTCTTTTTGATCATTTTTGGGCACATCAAAAAGATCCCGGAATGCCGGGATCTTAATTCCCTGTCATAATGCTTTGGTAAAAAGCGGATTGCTGGTCAAGAAACCGTTTCGTTTCCCTGCTGTTCAAATAAAAGCTTTCCCAGTCCAGTTCATTTATTTTCCGCTTCCATTCAGGCGAGGATGTGACCTTCTTTAGCGCTTGATCCCAGAAAGAAATCTCTTCCTCCGACATGTTTTTCGGACCCAAAACCCCTCTCCAATGTGAAAAAACAAACGGAATCCCCTGCTCTTTCCACGTTGGTACATCAGGAAAACCGGGAAGTCTTTTATCAGACGTTACAGCAGCTAACGTGATATCGCCGTGCCGCTCATATGGTTTCGCTTCAGAAAGTGTCATTGAAGCCGCTTCTATCTCATGTCTGATCAGCGCCTGAATGAGCTGTTCACTGCTGTCATACTGCAAAAATTGAATGTCAAAAGAGTCAATGCCGTACATATCTGCCGCTCTGACGAACGAGAGCTGATCATCATTGCCGAGGCCCGGGGCAAAGCCGATTTTCACCTTGCCGGGATGCATCTTAATTTCATTCAGCAAATCCTTGCCGTTAGTTAACGCCGATCCTTTTGGCAATGCAACCGTCTGCCATTCCTTGGAGAGAATGGCGAGCGGAGTAAAATCGTCAATTTTTAATTTGCTTTGCCCAAGAAGATCATTGCTCAGTATTAAACTGGACGTCATGCTGATGGTCTGTTTGCTGCTTTCGTTGACATATTTCCAGCCTTTATCTCCCCCGCCGCCGGGTTTATAGACGATATGAACCTCATCCTTCACGATCTGCTTCTTCCTCAAAACGGCTTGGATCGCCTGCGCTGTGACATCCCAGCCGCCAGAAGGTTCAGCGGGGACGACAATTTCAATCGGCCCGTCAGGCAGGCGCGGCGCAGCCGCCTGCCTGATGTCCCCCTGCATAAAGACCAATAAAGCAATCAATAGAATCATACATTTTTTCATATCTAGTCCGCCGCCAAATAATATTTTCTCTCCGGCCTGCCGATAATCCCGTATTCAAGCTCGGCTCTTGCTTCATCCTTTGCCACAAGGTACTCGGCATAGCGGCGGGCAGTCGTTCGTGACGCTCCCATTTTTTCTCCAAGCTCTTCCGCTGTCAATCCTTCTGACGCAGTTCGAAGCGCTTCCTTAATTTTTCGCAGTGTAATCGAATTAATGCCTGTCGGCAAATCCTCTGCCGGCAAAGATGTCTTCACACTGTTCCCGAAAATATGATCAATCATGGATTGGCTGACCTCTGGCTGAGACAAAAGCAGCTTCCTTTTTTCTTTATACTGAAGCAGCACCTGTCTGAACTTGTCAGCCGTTACGGGTTTGATCAAATAGTGGGCAATCCCTGCCCTGAGCGCTTCCTGCAAATGACGGGTTTCTGTAGCCGCTGTGATAATCATAATATCCACTTCAGGAAATCGGCTTCGTAGCTCAGGAATCAATGTGGTCCCAAGCTCGTCCGGCATATAAATATCCAGCAAAAGCAAATCAGCCTTTTGTTTCTCCAAAAGCGCCATTGTTTCTTTGGCATTGGCCGCCTTGCCGATAATCTTGAATCCATCAAGCTGTTCAATCAATCTCTCATGGATTTGCGCAACCCGAAAATCATCCTCCGCAATCGCGATGTGAATCAAATGGATTCCCCCTTTATTCCTCCTTCGGTATAAACACAGTGAATACCGCACCGCCAGTTTTTTGATTCGCCAGTTCGATCCAGCCGCCCAGTTCACGCACTGAGTCTTTCACATTGGCCAGACCGTAGCCTCTCTTCATCCCCTTTGAGGAATAACCTCTTTCAAACACAGCTTCTGTCTTATCAAGCGGTACACCAGGCCCTGTGTCTGATACTTCGATGACAATATCACGGCCCATATCCGTGATGAAAAACAATACCTCCCTCACGCTTTGATCCGCTACAGCTTCGAAAGCGTTATCAATTAAGTTGCCGATAATCGTAATGAGATGAGACAAGCCGATATGTGCAGGAAGAGGCGCGAGCGAGCTGTTCTCATCAATAGAAAGCTTGACCTTCTTTTCCGATGCTTTGCTTATTTTTCCTAACAAAATCGCCTGCACCTGCTGCGAATGGATGTTATGGAATAAAATATCATGCTGCTCATTTTGTATCGCGTATTCCTCTTTAATCAGATCAATGGCTTCATCATACTCACCAAGCTCAAGCAGCCCTAAGATCGCGTAAAGCTTATTTGAAAATTCATGGGTCTGCGCCCTAAGATCCTCTGAATATTTGCGAACCTCTGTCAGTTTATCGATCAGCTTTTTCAGCTCTGTTTTCTCCCGAAAGCTTACGACAATCCCATACGCCTGCCCGCCTTGAGTCATCACTTTCGTATTGATAATAAAAGTTTGATCATTGACGTTTACCTCTTGGTTCGGCAGCATTTCTCCTTGCTCAAGCACACTCTTCAGCTTGGCTCCCGGCATAACGTCATCAATAGGGAGATTGATCACAGGCTCGGGAAGCTTTAGCATCTCGGCCGCCGATACATTCATCATGGTGACGACGCCTTCACGATTGGTGGCAATGATCCCTTCTCGAATTGCGAAAAGCATTGCATTCCTCTCCCGATAAAGAGCCGCGATCTCATGCGGCTCAAGGCCAAGCGTATCCTTCCTGATGCTTTTCGCCAGTGCGGCGGCACCGGCAAATCCAAGCAGCAGCACAAGCACAGCGATCACACTCAAGTTTCTCAGATGCTTTTTGATGCTTTGTTCTGTCTCGGTTTGCAGAAAATCAACAGACACGCTGCCGATCACTTGGCTGTATCCGTTCTGCTCTTTAATAATCGGCGCGCTCCCCCTAATGACTCTTCGTCCATCCGCTTTTGTTTCAGAAACATGCGAGCCGCCAAACAAAATTTCTCTGCTGCGCTCCAGTTTCTTTTGGCCGCTTTTACCCGAGGCGCTCCGAATGTCTCCTTTTTCGTCCAACACATAAATGGCATACGCGCCAGTCTGTTCTTTCATTCGTTCAATGACCTCTTGCTTCTCAGCCGCATGTCCGCCTTTTCTCTCAATGAGCTCTTTAGCCGGCGGCATATAAGATATGGTTCTCGCAGTCTGAACCGCCAGCTGCTCTGCCTGTCTCCGTTGTTCCTGTGTATGCTGAACGGCTAACGTAATAGTCAGCACACCAATGACAAAAACCAGCAGAGCCGCAATCAGCCCCATTATTTTTGTTTGCAGGGAAAAATGGAACCGCTTTTTCACCACAGCACCAGCCGTCCTTTCTACCTAGATCATACCATTTTTCATAGGGAATTTTCTCATTTTTCAAAATCCATATCTTTGAAGGTAAACAATAGGAGGAAATATGTTTTGCAGATTAGTTGAATGAAGATAAGGGAATTGCTTTAAAATAAAAAAGGCAGACCGTGTCTGCCTTTTTCTTTCTACCATATTCCTAGTACTTTCCACCATAATCCGCCGATGACAAGCCATACGACAATATGGACGATCGACAGGATAAATCCGATGGACCACCATTTGCTTTGCGGAACGTAGCCTGCTCCGAAGAAGACTGGAGCCGCTCCAGCACCGTAGTGAGTCGTTGACCCGAACAGGTTGCTGAAGAATGCGAGGCTCAGTGCTGCTAAAAGCGGCGGTGCGCCCGCTGCCACGATCACAGCCAAAAATGCTGAATACATCGCGCTGATGTGGGCTGTCGCGCTTGCAAAGAAGTAGTGTGAATAGAAATACACAACAATTAAGATTAAGAATGCCACGATCCAAGAGAATCCTGATACAGAAGATTTCATGGCATTACTGAACCAAGACACCATGCCTAGCTCATTCAGGAAGTTGGCCAGCATGACAAGCGCCGCAAACCAAGTGAGCGTATCCCAAGCGCCCTGTTCTTTCTTAATATCATCCCAAGTCAGAACCTGTGATAATAATAGAACCGCCAAACCGATCAATGCGGTTGTGGTTGCGTCGATGTTGAAGCTGCCGCCAAAAATCCACAGCACAAGCACCAAAAGAAAAACGATAACCATGGAAAGCTCTGATTTTTTGAACGGTCCCATTTCTTTCAGTTTTTCTGTTGCGATTTTCGCCGCATCCGGTGTTTCTTTAATTTCCGGCGGATACAGCTTGTAAATCACAAGCGGTGTGATGATTAAGCTTACAAGTCCCGGTACAATCGCGGCAATTGCCCAGCTTGTCCATGTTAAGTCCACCCCTGCGACATCATGGGCCAGCTTGGCAATCAGCGGGTTCGCCGCCATCGCCGTTAAGAACATAGCAGATGTAATCAGATTCCCCTGAAAACCGGTTTTTAATAAGAATGCGCCGATTTTTCTCTCTGTTCCATTTGCCGGGCTTGATCCGAATGTTTCGGATAATGATCTGATGATAGGAAATATAATGCCTCCTGCACGCGCCGTATTACTTGGAATGGCAGGTGAAAGTATTAAATCACTGAACAGCAGTGAATAAGAAAGTCCAAGGGTTTTTTTCCCGAATTTCTGAACGAATACATACGAAATTCTCGCACCGAGCCCGGTTTTGATAAATCCCCGGGAAATAAAGAATGCGATAACGATAAGCCAGATGGTCTTATTCCCGAATCCGCTTAATGTATCCTCAATTGAAAGTGTTCCAGTTAGTGCAGTAACCGCCAATGCAAAAATTGCAATTGCACCCATTGGCAAGGGCTTGGAGATAAAGCCGATAATTGTCGCGACAAAGATCGCAAACAAATGCCAAGCTTTAGGTTCAAGTCCGGACGGAGCGGGAATAAACCAAATGATTAGTCCCACAGCGACAGTAATTAGCAATGGAACAAGCTTTACTGCTGACTGTTTTCCTGCGTCTTTTTCTGAAGCCATAAATAGGTCTCCTCCTATATACTTGTTTTCCGATCCCCTTTCCCATTCTACTCCTTAACTAAGTTAATAAACATTTTAATTAATTAAAAAACACAAAGGTGAGCAGCCCTTTGTGTTTTTACATTTCTTAATTTAGTTTACCCGCACCCGCTTGAGATATAACATTCGATTTTACATTCGCGGAAGCATCGATTGTGCCGTGCAGTGACGGTGTCCAGCCGACAGAAGAACTCAGCCCGTTTGCAGCCGATGCGCTGATCTGCGTGCCATTTAGAAGTGTACCTGAGTCATATAAAGCCGTTCCCCCGCTGAATACGCTGATCGTTTTAGCAGCTGGCAGTCCCGGTACGTCAATGACATTGTTTTGAGCGTAGATTTTAGATGATTTTCCGATTCCCCACGCATAGCTGAAGGCATAATCTGAGGAGCTTGTGCTGCCTTCATAATAGTTATTGTATACGTGAACCTGTCCGAAGCGGACTCTCGGTGCGCGCTGGACGATATTTTTGTAGTGGTTATGGTGAAGCGTAATTTTTAATTTGCCATCATCAGATGTTTTGCTGTCGCTTGATCCGAAAATGGAGCTTTTATCATGATCGTGATAATAGTTGTAAGACATCGTGATATAGTTAGCGCCGTTAGAGGCATCGGTTTGGCCGTCATGGTGCTGATATTTTCTGCCGAAATACTTTGGCGATGTGCTGTCCGGACGTGAGCCGTCATTAAATGTACAGTGGTCAATCCATATATGCGTGCCGCCGTTTATCGTGATGTTGTCGTATTGTGAGTTCCAGTTTCCTGAGCTGCCGTCAGTCGGATCCCATTGCGGAAAATAATCATAAGCATCCTGGAATTCGATGTTGCGGATGATGACATTATCACTCTTGATCTGGAAGTTTCCGCCCACGATTTTGGCATTTGTCCCAGAACCGACGATCGTCGTGTTTGCAGGAATATCCACCATGACTCGTGCTTTTTGATTTTTCTGAGAGCGTGCTCTCGCCTCTTCTAGTGTCCCCGACGGCTCCTTTTTGCCCCATGTGCTAGGATCATAGGCTTTCAAATATTTGTCCAAATCGTACTCTGGATCTTTATAATCATTTAAACCAAGCGGCTTCAGATTGTCATCGACGTTCATGTCAACCGTTCCCTTAATATAAATAATTTTTGGCGTTGTGTTGGTGTCCTTGCCTAATGCCGAGACAAGCTGGTTTCTGTTGCTGACGGTATACACATTCGAGGACGACGCTTTTGATCCGCCTGTTGTACCAGTCGAGTACGCGCCCCAGCCATCATTTGATCCTAATGTCTGATGGCCTAAATCCGCCGCGTTCGCGCCAGCTGGAGTCAACCCTAACAGCAGAGCCGTGGCTAACATCACTTTTTTCATTCACTATGAACCCCCATTTTCTATTTTGTGAGATTATATTCCAATTTCTCACAAAGCTATGATAGCAAATTGAGGGACATCCAGAACCGAAAATGTTCCGCTATCTTATTGCGGCATTCTGCAAAACATACACCGCAAAGACCGCAAAAAAACCCAAAAAGCCGAAGTTGGCCTTTTGGGTTTTTTCCCTGCATTACGCCCAGGATTTCACTTTTTCATTATCGGTCACAAAGAGAAGCACTTTCCCTTCATCTAAACGTTTTTCGAATTGAGCGGCTTCATCCTCAGAAAAACCGATTTCATGAATTTTATTGCGGAGCTCGTCCCCTTTTTTATTAAACACGTTTCCTACCGCATGCTTAATACCCGTTTCTTTGGCTCCGATCGTGTTGGCGTTCGTGTTGTCTGCCAGCCGTTCCGTTCTGTCATCGTCGTGAGCTAAGACGTATACATCTTCTTTCGCAACACCCATTTGCTGTAATTCTTCTACATCCTTCATGAGCTGTTCGTCGTTTGTATACTCTTTTACAACTGGTTTCATTCCGACATTCCTCCTTCATGATTACTATATTTCTTTCATACCCGATCACCTATGGACGAAACAGATTCCAGAACATTGAATAGAAAAACAGGAAGAATGGTAGTAGCCATTTATTTTCGGCCCATGGTAAAGTGGTAGGAACGAAACTATTTTCAGAAAAGTCAAAATCAAAGAGAAACCGCTGCGCGGAGCAAACGATCATGAATTGCACTTTATCCGTACAAGCAGGAGGTATGTCTAATGCAATATTTTTCACCAGAACAGCAATATAATGCATGGGTTGTGAGTGATTTAGTCAAACAGATTTTTCATCAGCGATCCGGCTGTTCACCCGGAATTCACGAGCTTGCGGTCTTTGCTGAGGAACATTTTCATATCGATATCGACTTTGTTTTCTCGATTATTATGAATATCGGCGACATTGAATTCGCACTCGCAGAAGAAATAGAAAAGAAATTGTCCGGCTATCTCGGCGCTCTCCTTCCATATGTCAACGCTGAAATGCTCGAAACCTCTAAAACCAATGCCAATGCGTTTTTATCCCGCAGACACGGCAATGCTGTATACCATTTATTTGTGTCTGATGATGCTTTCATGAGAAAGCAGTAAAACCGAAGCTTTCTTTACTAAAAAAATATTGACATGATGAGCCATGCTATTATAGTGTTTACATGTGATAATGATTCTCATTACTAAATCTAAAAAAAGGAAGAATGACATGCGCACCTATTCTAACAAGTTGATTGCCATCATGAGTGTTTTATTAATCGCCTGCTTCATTGTATCCGGCTGTTCATCCAGCCAGAATAACAGCGGGAGCAGCGAAAGCAAGTCTAAGGATTCCAGAGTGATCCATGACGAAGAAGGAAAAACGACAGTAAGCGGCACACCTAAGCGGGTGATAGTGCTTGAGCTTTCATTCTTGGATGCCGTTCACAATCTTGGCATTACGCCGGTGGGCATCGCCGATGACAACAAAAAAGATATGATTAAAAAGCTTGTCGGCAGCTCCATTGATTATACATCTGTAGGCACACGCAGCGAACCAAATCTTGAGGTCATCAGTTCCTTGAAGCCTGATTTAATTATCGCTGACGCTGAGCGCCATAAAAACATTTATAAACAGCTGAAACAAATCGCCCCGACGATAGAATTAAAGAGCCGGGAAGCGACATATGACGAAACGATCGACAGCTTTACAACCATTGCTAAAGCATTAAATAAAGAAGATGAAGGTAAAGAAAAGCTTGCCGAGCACAAAAAAGTCATCAACGATCTAAAAGCGGAACTCCCGAAAGACGAAAACCGCAACATCGTTCTCGGAGTTGCAAGAGCAGATTCCTTCCAGCTTCATACGTCATCATCTTATGACGGAGAAATCTTTAAAATGCTTGGCTTTACACACGCTGTGAAGTCAGATAACGCCTATCAAGAGGTCAGCCTCGAGCAATTGAGCAAAATCGATCCTGATATTTTGTTCATCTCAGCCAACGAAGGCAAGACAATTGTAGATGAGTGGAAAAAGAACCCGCTCTGGAAAAATCTCAAAGCGGTGAAAAACGGACAAGTCTATAATGCGGACCGTGACACTTGGACAAGATTCAGAGGCATCAAGTCTAGTGAAACAAGCGCCAAAGACGTGCTTAAAAAAGTGTATAATAAATAGGACAAATGAGAAGCGAGGGGAAATCCTTGCTTCTTCGTTTTTGCAACCAGACGCAGTAAGGAAGTGAGACTGTTGTATCATTCACCCAAACGGCGCTCATCATCAAGACTGATGATGTTCATCATCGCACTGATCATTTTGATATTCGGGCTTGGGCTGAATCTTTCAGTAGGAGCCTCAGACATCGGCATCATAGATTCATTGAAATATCTTTTTGTATGGGATGGTTCAAAGGAACAGCTCATCATCTCTACTCTTCGCCTTCCCCGCACATTGATCGGCGTTTTCGTCGGCGCCAGCCTGGCCGTAGCAGGGGCGCTGATGCAGGCCATGACCAGAAACCCTCTGGCTTCACCTCAAATTTTCGGTGTGAATGCGGGTGCATCGCTTTTTGTCGTTGCTTCTCTCGTCATTCTGCCGGCATCGCCCTATTCTTCCGTTGTATTCGCTTTTGCGGGTGCGGCTGCAGGCGGCGCGATTGTGTATATGATTGCCTCATCCGGCGGAATGACACCTGTCAAGCTGGCATTGTCGGGAATGGCGGTGCATCTGTTCCTCTCCTCCATGACACAGGCCATCATTATTTTAAATGAGTCGGGAGAGGATGTTCTGTACTGGATGACAGGCGCGATTGACGGAAGCAATTGGCAGGACGTCATGACCATCGCTCCGTTTACTGTCATCGGCATCGGGCTTGCCCTCGTGTTTTCCGGTTCTGTTTCTGTACTTGGTCTCGGAGACGAAACAGCAAAAGGGCTTGGGCAAAATATGAACGGCATCCGGATTCTGATCAGCTTTATCATTTTAATTCTATCCGGTGCTTCCGTAGCTGTCGCCGGGCCGATCGGCTTTGTTGGACTGCTCGTTCCACATATTGTCCGCAAGCTGATCGGAGAACATTATCAATACGTGCTTCCGTTTTCGGCGCTGCTCGGTGCCATATTGCTGGTGTACGCAGATGTTCTGGCCAGGTGGATTGCATTTCCTTATGAATCACCGGTCGGCATCGTCACCGCGATTATCGGAACACCGTTCTTCTTATATTTGGCAAGGAAAGGGCGAAATCTGAAATGAAGAAAACAACCAGAAAACAAAAACGCCCCTTGCTGGCGATACTCATATTGGCCGTGATTCTGATCGTTCTGTCCGTCATCAGCATCGGCTTCGGTGCATTATACATTTCACCGGATGCGGTAGTGACGAACTTGTTGGGACTGGATCATTCCTTTGAATTCATCATCCAGCAATACCGCCTGCCACGGATTATATTAGCGATTTTGGCCGGTGCCGGGCTTGCCGCGGCCGGAGCGATTTTGCAGGGTGTCATCCGCAACCCGCTCGCTTCCCCGGACGTTGTCGGCATTTCAAAAGGGTCCGGACTTGCGGCGATGGCTGTCATTCTGATCTTTCCTGAATCGCCGGTGTACGTGCTTCCGTTCTCTGCATTTGCCGGAGCAGCCATTATTGCTGTACTATTATTAATGATAGCCCGCAAAAAAAGCATTCAGCCCTCTTCATTGGCTTTATCAGGCATTGCCTTAGGCGCGGTTTGCCACGCCGGGATGCAATATATGATGGTCAAGTTTCCGGGCGACGTGAATGCTGCACTCATTTGGCTGACAGGGAGCCTATGGGGAAGAAACTGGGAAGAAGTCAAGCTGCTTGCACCATGGCTTTTGGTTCTTTTTCCGATCGTCTGTATTCTCATACCGAAGCTGGATCTTATGTCACTCGGTGATGAGCTTGCGCAGGGTCTCGGCGAAAACGCAAACCGGCTGAGATTCATCCTGATTTTCACCGCGGTTGCACTGGCGGGAAGCTGTGTAGCCGTCGTCGGCTCAATCGGTTTTATTGGCTTGCTTGCTCCGCATATCGCCAGACGGCTTACCGGAGAAAAAGCTAAATATTTACTGCCTGCATCAGCATTGATTGGTGCTATTATATTATTAATTGCAGATACGTTAGGGCGCGGCATCATGCCTCCGGTTGAAATACCGGCCGGAATATTGACAGCCGTGATCGGCGCGCCTTATTTTTTATATTTATTGAAATTCGAAGCGAGGAAACAGTAGGGAGAGGATACCATGGGAAAACTGGCTGCAGACCAGCTCACTCTTTCATATGACAGCACAGTGATTATTGACGGAGTCGATTTAAAGATAGAAGAAGGAAAAATCACTGCGCTCATCGGCGCCAATGGCTGCGGGAAATCAACAATCCTCAAATCGCTCGCCAGGCTGATGGCTCCAAAAAGCGGTACGGTCCTATTGGAAGGAAAAGATATACACCGCCAGCCGTCAAAAGAAGTCGCAAAAAAACTGGCCATTCTTCCTCAATCTCCTCAGGCTCCTGAAGGATTGACGGTAGAGGAATTATGCTATTTCGGCAGACATCCTCACAAAAAGCTGTTATCCAAGCATACCCAAGAGGATCACGACATGGTAGAGTGGGCGCTGGACGCAACGGGCATGATTGAGCTGAAAGAACGGACACTGGATGCCCTGTCAGGCGGCCAAAGACAAAGAGCATGGATTTCCATGGCGCTTGCGCAAGGCACTGATTTGCTTTTGCTTGATGAACCGACCACGTATTTAGACATTTCACACCAGATTGAAGTGCTCGAGCTGCTGAAAAAGCTAAACCGCGATCATGGCCGCACCGTTGTGATGGTGCTCCATGATTTAAACCAGGCCGCTCAATATGCTGACTATCTGATCAGTGTGCTGGACGGAAAAATATACAATGCCGGAACACCGGAAGATGTGTTTACCCAGCCGTTTTTCCGTGAAGTCTTCGGCTTGGAATGCTGCATCATGAGAAGCCCGATCGACCAGAAGCCCATGTGCCTGCCGACGGGCCTGTGCCCGAAATTACGGGCGACATAAAAAGGAGAGGAAACCCTCTCCTTTTTTCTATGCCTGCGTACCTTTTGTATTTCATCACTAGTCCGTGTTACATTGGTGTCAATCAAGTAATAGGAGGATGAATATGACAAAAACTCAGCAGCAGATTCAATTAGCCAGACGTCCGCAAGGGGTTCCCGTTCATGAAGACTTCCGCTTTGAAACGATCCCCGTCCCTGAACCCCAGCAGTGTGAAGTGCTTGTCAAAACGCTTTATGTATCGGTTGACCCTTATATGCGCGGCCGTATGCAGGATACGAAGTCATATGTTGAACCGTTCGGCTTGGATGAAGCACTCTCTGGCGGGGTTATCGCTGAAGTCGTGTCAGACGGTGAGCATCTGAAAAAAGGCGATATCGTCATCGGAAACCTCAGCTGGCAGGAATTTTCGGCTGTCAGCGAGTCTGCCTTGCGAAAAATTGATACAAGCCTCGCTCCCGCTTCGGCCTATCTCGGCATTTTGGGAATGACCGGCTTGACGGCATATTTCGGACTGCTGGACATCGGGCGCCCGAAGGAAGGTGAAACCGTGGTCGTCTCCGGAGCTGCGGGAGCCGTCGGTTCAGCGGTCGGGCAAATTGCCAAAATCAAAGGCGCGCGAGTCGTCGGCATCGCAGGCTCTGATGAAAAAATAGCGTATTTAAAACAGGAGCTGCAATTTGACGAAGCCATCAATTACAAAACAGCAGAAGATATCCAGAAAGCGCTTGAAGACGCTTGTCCTGACGGTATCGATGTGTATTTTGACAATGTCGGCGGGCCGATTTCAGATGCGGTCATGAACCTGCTCAATGAATTTGCCCGCATTCCGGTGTGCGGCGCCATTTCTTCCTACAACGCGGAAAGTGAAGCAGATGACATAGGACCTCGCGTCCAATCGAAGCTGATCAAAACGAAGTCGCTGATGCAAGGGTTTATTGTAGGCGACTACTCCGATCGCTTTTCTGAGGGAGCAAAACAGCTGGCCGAATGGCTGAAGGACGGAAAGCTCCATTACGAGGAAACCATCACAGAAGGCTTCGAAAACATTCCTGACGCGTTTCTCGGCTTATTTAAAGGCGAAAATAAAGGAAAACAGCTGATCAAAGTCAGTGATCCGAGCTGACATGATAATGAAAACAAGGAGGGCTTTTTGCCCTCCTTGTTTTTGTGTATGGTCAGGTCCGAAGAATCAAAGTGAGAAAGCCATCTTCATCAGGTTCTTCCATAGTAAATCCAGCTGCTTGAAAGCAAGCCAAACTGATTCGATTGTCTTCTTCAATGCATGCAGCCCATTCCCGCACTCTAGTAAAATCAGGGTCATTCAGCAGTTTTTTTAATATCTGTTTTCCGTACCCTTGAAGCCGGCACAAAGGATTTACGATCAATCCAATATACGCCCGCTCCCCCACGAACTCCATAACAACCATCCCTGCCGGCAGCTGCCCGTCATATGCCATGATGACAGTATTGTCTTCATCTTTATTCACTCGTGCATACCACACATCTAATGGCAGCATCCCATCCATTCTTCGCATGGTATCCTCATTTTCAAACCATTGTTCAAGAATTTTCAGCTCAGGCTCCTTCAATATTTGAAATCTGTCTATTGAAGCCATCTCCTCACCCCGCACGAACCTTTTTCTATTATTTTACAACAAAAAGAAGGGCTTTCCGCCCTCCTTTTTATTTCGTCTTCAATTTTCCGCCTGCATAAACAGCTTCACTCAGCTCCACGCCAAGCTTCTTCGCCATTTTTTTCAGCTTTGATTCTTCCAGTTTCGTTACGAGGCTCAGCACGTTGCCTTCTTTCCCAGCCCGTCCTGTTCGGCCTGATCTGTGAACATAGCCGTCTTCGTCAGGAATATCAGCATGAATCACGTACGGCAGGTTTTCGATATCCAAGCCGCGCGCGGCAATGTCAGTCGCCAGCAGCAGCGGAAACTCGCCCTGTTCAAACGCTTTAATGATCTTCGCCCGCTCCATCTTTTTCGCCTCACTGTGAAGAATGCCAAGATCGACATGATGGTACGCCAGTTTTTCCGCGTATACGCTCAGGTTGCCGATGTCTCTCACAAACACAAGCGCCTGCATGCCTTCAAGTCTTGAAAGCTTTTGCAGCAGCTTTACTTTGTCACGCTGGTCACAAATGAGGTATTGGTGCTTCACTTTGCCTGCTTCCGCTTTGCTTCTAGCCACATTCAGATTCTCAGGCTCGTGCGTCAATTCACGGAGCACGTCTTCTGTTTCCTTTTTAAGAGTGGCAGAAAAACATAGAAGCTGCCGGTCTCTTAATGTCGTTTTAATGATCTGCTTGATCGTTTCGCGATGCTCCGGCAGGACAAGCTGATCCGTTTCATCCAGTACAATCGTTTTCACTTCATGCATTTTGAGTTTCTTCGTTTTAATCAGTTCAAACACCCTGCCCGGCGTACCAACAATGATATGCGGATGTTTTTTCAGCTTTTCAACCTGCTTTTTCACATTCGCCCCGCCGATTAAGGAAGCTGCGCGCAGCTCTGAGCCCGCTTTCCAATCCTGAATCACCTGAAAAATCTGCATCACCAGCTCACGCGAAGGCGCTAAAATCACCGTCTGCGGATGCTTCTGATCTGGTTTGATCCGTTCCAAGACCGGCAGTGCGTATGCAAGTGTTTTACCTGTGCCTGTCGGAGATTCCGCGATGACATCCTTTCCGTCCATGATCAGCTGTGCTGCCTGCTCCTGAACAGGGGTTGGCTTTTGAAAGCCGGAAGCATTCCAATTCTCTTGTATAAATGATTGTGCATTATGTAAAAATGGCCAAGTTTGCGTCATTTTTGTTCTCCTCAATTCCTGAAATCTATTCCATAGTATCTCAAAACCTCGCCCGGAACGCAATTTTTCTTTTTCTTTCCTATACCTTTCAACATTCCGATTCCTCCTTTATAATCAAAAGGGTGAATATTTCACGCCGATTGTGCGTGTTCAAACGATAGAGGTGTAAACATGAGTATTTTATCTGTAAAGGATTTAAGCCACGGCTTCGGTGACCGGGCCATTTTTAATAACGTCTCCTTCCGCCTGTTAAAAGGCGAGCACGTCGGGCTGATCGGCGCAAATGGTGAAGGAAAATCAACCTTTATGAATATTATTACCGGAAAGCTTGAACCTGATGAGGGAAAAGTCGAATGGTCAAAAAATGTCCGTGTCGGCTATCTGGATCAGCATACCGTGCTGGAAAAAGGAAAATCCATCCGTGACGTCCTGAAAAACGCATTCCATTATTTATTTGCGATGGAAGAAGAAATGAACGAGATTTACAACAAAATGGGCGAAGCTGATCCCGACGAGCTCGAAAAGCTGCTTGAAGAAGTCGGCGTAATTCAAGACGCGCTGACGAACAATGATTTTTATATCATTGATTCCAAGGTGGAAGAAATCGCCCGCGGCCTCGGCTTGAGCGATATCGGATTAGAGCGCGATGTCACCGATCTGAGCGGCGGACAGCGCACCAAGGTTCTTCTCGCCAAGCTTCTCCTTGAAAAGCCGGAAATTCTGCTTCTCGATGAGCCGACCAACTATCTTGATGAGCAGCATATTGAATGGCTGAAACGCTATCTGCAGGAATACGAGAACGCGTTCATCCTGATTTCCCATGATATTCCGTTCTTAAACAGCGTCATCAACCTGATTTATCATGTTGAAAATCAAGAACTGACACGCTATGTCGGCGACTACCATCAGTTTATGGAAGTCTACGAGGTAAAGAAACAGCAACTTGAAGCCGCCTACAAAAAGCAACAGCAGGAAGTCGCAGAGCTGAAGGATTTCGTTGCCCGCAACAAAGCCCGTGTCAGCACGAGAAACATGGCGATGTCCCGCCAAAAGAAACTCGATAAGATGGATATGATCGAGCTGGCGGCAGAAAAGCCAAAACCGGAATTCCACTTCAAGCCGGCGAGAACGTCAGGCAAGCTGATTTTTGAAACGAAGGATCTGGTGATCGGTTACGATTCCCCGCTATCACGTCCGCTCAACCTCCGCATGGAGCGCGGCCAAAAAATCGCTCTTTACGGCGCAAACGGGATCGGAAAAACGACCTTGCTGAAAAGCCTGCTTGGCGAAATCCAGCCGCTTGAAGGCTCTGTAGAACGCGGCGAGCATCTCTTTACCGGCTATTTCGAGCAAGAGGTCAAGGAGACAAACAACAATACGTGCATCGAAGAGGTATGGAGCGAATTCCCTTCTTACACGCAGTATGAAATCCGTGCCGCTCTGGCAAAATGCGGACTGACAACAAAGCATATCGAAAGCCGCGTTTCCGTATTAAGCGGAGGCGAAAAAGCAAAAGTCAGATTATGCAAGCTGATCAATTCGGAAACAAACCTGCTGGTGCTCGATGAGCCGACAAACCACTTGGATGTCGACGCAAAGGAAGAGCTCAAGCGCGCCCTCAAAGAATATAAAGGCTCGATTCTGCTCATTTCCCACGAGCCAGAGTTTTATATGGATATCGCGACAGAAACATGGAACTGCGAGTCTTGGACGACAAAAGTGCTTTAAATCGAAGAAAACCCGCCTGCTGAAGGGCGGGTTTTTTACTGCAATTTTTTCTGAACGATTCTCAGGAGCTCTCTGTCTTTTAAAATGAGCTGCAATGGCGATGTGAATTCATCAAGTGTCAGCTCTCTTTTCATCAGCCCATGCGGTGAACCATTCAACCGAAAAGCTGTTTTTCATGACGCTGTGTATGTAATGATAGAGCACCTGTAAACACTTCTGATCATATTCGTCAGGCTTTGCCTTATCCATGGCAAACGTCCCCTCTTCAGCATGAACCATCACCTGATATGGCAATCGTAAATGAACGGATACATCCTAAGTTTCTTCAAGATAAATGCCCGCCGCTTCGATGCCTGACCGAAGCGGATGTCCTTTCCTGCACCAATTCGATTATAATGCCATTATAACGAATAATACTTACTGATAGTGAAGGGGTATAACATGATCATCGGCAAAAAAGAATTCAATGTAAATGAACTTCAATACACCATTCGATCAGCTTGTGCAGAGGATGCACAGAAGCTGTCTGCATTAAGGCTGAAAATTGATGGAGAAACGGAATACATGGACCGCGAGAAGGGTGAGGATTTCATAGATGCATCGAGTTTTGAACAACGGATAAAGGAAGATACTGAGAAAGAGAGAAACTTATTTTTAGTTGCTGAAGTGCAGGACAGGCTCGCGGGGTTTTCCAGATGTGAGGGAACTGATTTAAAGCGATCCTCGCATAAAGCGGAGTTCGGTGTATGCGTGTTAAAAGAATTTTGGGGTTATGGCATCGGGAAGCATCTTTTACAGCAATCTCTCTCTTGGGCGGATACCAACGGAATTAAAAAAATCTCACTGAATGTCCTGGAAACAAACGAAAGAGCCATTTCACTATATAAGACATACGGATTTGAAGCAGAAGGAATCTTAAAAAAGGAGAAATTGCTTTCTGACGGAAACTACTACAATACGGTTGTAATGGGAAGGTTCCATGATTAAAAAAGACACTGCATATGCGCAGTGTCTTTCGTTATTAATGACCCGCCTTAACTCCGGCAAGATGTTTACGTCCCATGAGAAGGACAAGCATGCCGACAAAAACGACGATTCCGCCTACTGTATATGGTGTGCTTGCGGTGAAGTGTTCTGACAGCATTCCCGCAATCCACGGAGCGAGTGCGCCGCCGATGAAGCGGACTGAGCTGTAGGCTGAAGACGCGATTGATCGTTCAACAGGCGCAGCCCCCATCACAGCTGTCGTCATGATGGTGTTGACCATACCGAGGACAGCACCGGCGACAACGATACATGTAATAATCAGTGTCTGATGGTCTGTCCAGATCCCCATGATCATGAGAATGGCCGCAAAGGCGATAAAGAGAACGACGAGTGAACGCACTGTGCCTAGCGCTTTGTGTACGAGCGGCGCCGTAAAGACTGACGTAATCGCCAGCAGAAGGCCCCAGCCGAAGAAGACATATCCGAGACCGTGTTCATCTAAATCCAGTACGAATGGAGAATAAGCAAGCAAAATAAAAAATCCAAAGTTGTATAAGAACGCAGATACCGCCATCGTCAATAGCCCTTTATATTTGAGCGCCTTCATGGCATCAAACACACCGACGCGTTTTGCCGGTTTTGGCAATTTCGGCAGCATGAAAGAAATCGCAATTAACGCTATAAACATCAGGACAGATACCCCGAAGAACGGTGCGCGCCATGACATGCTTCCAAGCTCTCCGCCTGCAAGCGGCCCGACAGAAATCCCGAGACCGAGCGCAGCCTCATACAAAATAATTGCTTGGGCGCTGCCCCCGACTGACACGCCGACGATAACCGCAAGCGCTGTTGAAATAAACAAAGCATTACCTAATCCCCAGCCGCCGCGATAGCCGACTAGCTGAGCAATTGAACTTGAGCTGCCGCCAAGCGCCGCAAACACAATAATAAAAATAAGTCCGAGAATTAATGTCCATTTCGCGCCGATGCGGCTGGAAATGGCTCCTGAGAAAAACATCATAAATCCGGTAACAAGCAAATAACTTGTAAACAAGAGTGATACTTCACTAGGTGAAGCATGTAATTGTGCGGCAATTGCCGGAAGAATTGGATCGACCAGCCCGATTCCCATAAAGGAAATCACACAGGCAAAAGCGACAGCCCATACAGCTTTCGGCTGACTGAGCAAGCCCGTTTTCTGATTCACTTGTTTTGTCTTATCCATTTGACCTGACCTCCATCTTTATTCCATTAAAAGAAACGCTACAAAAATAGCGTTTGGCAAACTTTCATTCGATTGATTGAATGGCACGTTCCGCTTTACCTTTCATGCCTTGCAGGCGTTCTTTAAAGCTTTCGAATGTGCGGATTTTCTCATCAATCAAATCCAACTGGTGATTCAGGGTTTCCTGAATTTCCTCCAGTTTTTCTTTCCGTTCCTTAGGATCCAGTGACAACAAATACCCCTCTTTGTTTAACTCTAGCTGGCGGCTGGTTTCCATGAAATGCTGAAGCTCCTGAAGGGAAAAACCGAGCACCTCTTTTGTGCTGATGACTTTCTCAAGCTCCTCCATATCATCCTCTGAATAAAGCCTTACGCCGCCGTCTGTCCGTTTCGGCGCTGGAATCAAGCCGATTTCTTCATAAAACCGGATGGTCCGCTTAGTCAGCCCGCTTCTTTTGGCTACTTGATCTATCTTCATCCATTCCAAGGTAAATCCCCCTTCGCCGTTTCTGTTCCCATTATACACCTTTTGAACCTTAACGTAAACGTTAAGTTTTAAAAATCAATAAAAAAGACGAGTGCATCAATCACCCGTCTTTCACTATCCTGTTTAAGCCAAACTTCCTGTCACTGACAGAGGCTGCTTTTGAAGGCTTTCAGAAAGCAATTGATACGCAATGACTTTCTTCTTGTACTGCTTCACGACGTCGATATGGTCGTCATAGCTGTATACAAACAGCTTCACATCTTTTTTGCCTTTTTTCGTATCTATCACCAGCGGCGTGCCGCCGTTTTCCGGATGTAAAAAACGCTCTTCGTCACCTGGGTATATATAATACTTTTCCAGGAAGACAGCTTCGTTAAAATGGTCAATCACTTTCTGTTTCTCTTCACCCTCGAGACGTTTTCCATCTAGGGAGAGAACAGCATTTTCGTCACTCAGCTTGGCGTGCACTGCGAATTTGCTGAGCAGCCATTCCATGACGCCTGTTGGAAGACAGGTTAATACGATTTTCACCAGACTCATGAGGATTAACATCACGATCGTCCATGTCATACTTCATCATCTCCGTTAGTTTTCCATGTGCCGCTGACACACAATTCCATCCTATCATAAGCTGGCCGGTTCGTTTTTGTACATTATGTGAAAAAAGCGCGGCCTGCTGCGGGCCGCGCTTTTTTAGCTTTCCAGCTCTTCTATCATGAGAGACAATTCTGTCCAACGGTCCATAGCAGCCTCAAGCTCTTCCGCTGTTTTGGCCTGCTCGGCCATCAGCTCTTGGATTTTTCCGAAATCGCTGCCTGCTGCGGCGATATCAGCTTCGAGCTGCTCATGCTTCTCTTCTAGCTGGGCAATTTTATCTTCGATGCCGTCCCATTCAAGCTGATCTTTGTAAGAAAGCTTTTTTCGTTTTTTCTTTGGCTCGGCTTCAGCCGGTTTGACTTCAGCCGCCGGTTTTTCAGCGGTTTTCTTCGCTTTTGACTCCCCCATATAGTCGCTGTAGGAGCCTTGGAAGCGGGAAATGACGCCATTTCCTTCAAACACAATCAAACGGTCGACGACACGGTCAAGGAAGTAGCGGTCATGGGATACGGTGATGACGACGCCAGGGAATTGATCGATATAATCCTCTAGGACACTTAATGTTTCAGTATCCAAATCGTTCGTCGGCTCATCGAGAAACAGGACATTCGGCTCCTGCATGAGAACCTGAAGCAAGTATAAACGGCGTTTTTCCCCTCCGGACAGCTTGCGGATATACGTCTGCTGCATCGAACGCGGGAAGAGGAAACGCTCCAGCATTTGTTCAGCTGTAATGATATCGCCATCCGCTGTTTTTACGACCTCCGCCGTTTCTTTTATATATTCAATGACCTTTACCTCGCCATTCATTTCACTGTGATCCTGAGTATAGTAGCCGATTCTGACCGTCTGTCCGATCGTAATATGGCCGCCGTCTGGAGTATGACGGCCGGCAAGGGTGTTTAACAGCGTTGTTTTTCCGATGCCGTTCGGTCCAATAATCCCGATCCGTTCACCCGGTATGACCAATTCATTAAAGCGGTCGACGAGCACGCGGCCGTCATAAGCGATCATCACGTTCTCCGCTTCAATGACCTGTTTGCCAAGACGGTGGGAGCCAATCGCAAAGTCAAGTGAGCCCGATGACTGGGGGCCTTTCTGCTCCTTAAGCGTCTCCACTCGGTCAATTCTCGCCTTTTGTTTTGTGGAACGGGCTTTCGCTCCCCGTCTGAGCCAGGCCAGTTCGCGGCGCAGCAGGTTTTGCCGCTTCGTTTCCTTTTGCTCAGCCTGCGCTTCCCGTTCCGCTCGTTTTTCTAAAAACACTTCATAGTTGCCTTTGTACGTGTAGAGGCTGCCTCGTTCTAACTCATAAATGCGGTTCGTGACACGGTTTAAGAAATACCTGTCGTGCGTCACCAGCATAACGGAGCCGGGATATTGACTTAAATATCCTTCAAGCCACTCAATCGTTTCATTATCCAAATGGTTCGTCGGCTCGTCTAAAATGAGCAGATCAGCTGGCTGTATTAAGTTTTTGGCAATGGCCACCCGTTTTTTCTGGCCGCCTGAGAGCTCGTTGACTGGCTTTGTTACGTCGTTGACGCCCAGCTTAGACAATACGGTTTTCGCCAGGGTGTTCGCATCCCACGCGTTGTTCGCATCCATTTTCGCCTGCGCCGCCAGCAGGTGCTTCTGGCGCTGTTCATTTTCGGGATCTTCCCCCAGTTCATACAGCGCTTTTTCATATTCACGCAAGGTTTTCATCACAGCCGATTCACCGGAATAGATATGCTCCAGCACAGTTTGCCCCGCAGGCAGCTTCGGGTCTTGATGAAGAAATTCGACGTGCACACTGCCGGATTTCGTAATTTCTCCCTCTTCAATAGATTCCAAGCCGGCGATCACTTTCAGCAGCGTTGATTTTCCTGTTCCATTCGGTCCGATTAATCCGATTCTCTCATTCTCTTCAATATGAAAGGAGATATGGTCAAATAATGTTTTATCTCCGTATGTTTTGTAAAGATTTTCCGCTTTTAATATACTCATGATTCCTATCAATCCTCACGTAAGTTCATGTGTACATTTTAAATCAGCCGCTGGAATAAAACTAGTCAAACGTCAGACAAATTTCATGGAAATACAGGATAGAAAAAAGACCGGGAACATTTGTCCCCGGTCTCTTATTCTTCTTCTAGCGCTTTTTCGGCCATTTTTGCGAGATGCTGTGCACTTCCTGAAATCTCCTGCATCGTGGCGGAAATTTGTTCAACGGCAGCGGCTTGACCGTCTGTATGCTGATTAATCGACTCAATTGATTCCTCCAACCCTTTCAGCAGGCTGTGGATTTTTTTCGTGATCTGGTCAATCTGGCCGACATTTTCTTTTGAATGCGTCGCTAGCTTTCTGATCTCATCTGCGACGACAGAGAAGCCTTTTCCGGACTCTCCTGCTCTCGCCGCTTCGATTGCGGCGTTCAAGCCGAGCAGGTTGCTTTGGTCAGAGATGCCTTTCACGGTTACTGAAATATCGGCGATTTCACCGGCGCTTTCGCTTACCTTTTTCGCCTGAGAGGAAATGCCCGACATTTGAGTTGAAAACCCGTTGATTGATTCAGAAATATCGGAAATGGCTGCGGCCGTTTGTTCAACGACAGCTGATAAGCTTTCCGCCACATCATGCAGCTTTGATGACTCCTCAAGGCTCGTTCCGAGGCCGACGCCCCCTATCACTCTTCCATTCTCGTCGTGGAGCGGGATGGCACGTGCAATCAATGGGAAGCCGAACAATTCTTTCGGAACCATGCTCGTCTTCTTCTGATTGGTGCGGATGGCATCTGTGATAATATCCCCTTCCTGCAACGGATCACCGGCTTTTACGTTTAGCGAAAAGGTTTTGGCCGGTATATTCACAAGTAATTTTTCCGTATCGTAAATGCCGATTGTAATATCATCTTGGACCAGGCTGTTTAGATAAGGGGCTACTTTGATAAACGCGTCCAGAAGATCTGCGGTTTCTTTTTCCGTTCTTATGCTCAATTCCATTCACTCCTATTCATTAATAAGGGAAGCTGCGTTTTTCGTGCTGGACCGAGATCCATTTCAGTGTCGTAAATTCTTCAAGGCTCCACTCGCCGTTCAATCGGCCGAGACCGGATTGCTTTTCACCGCCAAAGGCCACGTTCGGTTCATCATTGATTGTCGTGTCATTGACATGAATCATGCCTGTTTCAATGCGCTTCGCAAAAGCCACGCCGCGTTCAAGATTTGACGTATGTACGGCACCGCTCAAGCCAAACGGCGTTTCGTTTGCGATATCCACCGCTTCGTCTTCTGAATCAAACTTCATAAAGGAAACGACAGGTCCGAACAGCTCTTCCTTGGCAATGCTCATGAACGGTTTCACATCTTTTAATATCGTCGGTTCCACGATCGTCCCGTTAAATCCGCCAAGCTTGACTGGAACAGCACCTTCTTCAATCGCTTTCTCAACAGATTTCATCAACCCGTCCGTCTGTCTGCTGTTGATTAATGGCCCAATAATCGTATCAGGGTCCATCGGGTCGCCGACTTTCAGTGATTCCACTTTTGCCTGATACATTTCAAGGAACTTATCATAAATTGATGAGTGAACAAGTACGCGGTTGGCTGACATACAGATCTGCCCTTGATGGGTAAATCTGCTGAACACTGCCGCATTGACCGCATATTCGATATCCGCATCCTCAAGCACGATAAAGGCGCTGTTGCCGCCGAGTTCAAGAAGCGGCTTTTTAAAATGCTTCATCGCAAGCTGGCCGATGTAGCTGCCGACTTTCGTAGAACCTGTAAATGAGATGATCCGCGGTACCGGGTGTTCCACAAAGCTGTCTCCAATTTCTGCAATGTCTGTGACAACGACATTCAGCAGCCCCTCTGGGATTCCCGCGTTCTCAAAAATTTTCGCAATCAGCGTACCGCCGCAAATCGGCGTTTCTTCATGCGGCTTTAAAACAACGCCATTGCCTGCGCCAAGCGCGGGCGCCACTGATTTCATAGATAAAAAGAATGGGAAGTTAAATGGACTGATGACACCGACAACGCCTGCCGGCACGCGATATAATCTGTTTTCCTTGCCGTCTATTGTTGACGGAAGAATTTTTCCTTCCATGCGGACAGGGAACGTCGCCGCTTCTTTCATGATGTTTTTGACAAGCCCGATTTCAAAGGCCGCTTTGAGCCTTGTCCCGCCAAGCTCCTCCATAATCAAATAAATGATGGCTTCTTCGTTCTCTTCAATATACGTGACGGCTTTTTCTAAAATGGTTCTTTTTGCAAACGGATTGACCGCATCCCATTTTTTCTTCGCCAGCGCCGCTGCCCGGTACGCTTCATCTACATCGTCAACAGTCGCTTTTTGGAAGGTTGTGAATGTTTTTTGAGTATAAGGATTTTTGTTTTCCAATACATTTGGGCTGCTGCCCTCCTGCCATTTCCCGCCGATAAATTGTTTATTCAACTCTTCATATTGAAACATGGTCAGCATCTCCTTTTTAACCGCAAGTCAAAATTGGGCGAATCTATTTTTTCTATCGGTTCGCCCTGCATAAAATTGAATATGTTATTAGTAATAAATTACTATCCTATCTTACGACAACGCTGTTTCGCTTCTATCATTTAAAGCAGAAAAATATATGATTGACTGCGCCAAATTTCGACAATATAATACAACAAGAACTGTATATAATGATTAGAATATTTTGAATTTTCCGGGAGGAACTTTTGATGAGTTCATTATTCAGAAAAAAACCGCTTGAAACATTGAGTGCGCAGAGCAAGTCAAAAAGCCTTGCCCGCACGTTAAGCGCATTTGATTTAACCTTGCTTGGTATCGGTTGTGTGATCGGTACAGGGATTTTTGTCATTACAGGAACAGTGGCCGCAACCGGTGCAGGTCCCGCCCTCATCATATCGTTTATTTTAGCCGGGCTCGCCTGTGCGCTTGCTGCCTTCTGCTATGCTGAGTTTTCGTCTTCGATTCCGATTTCGGGAAGCGTGTACTCATACTCCTATGTGACACTTGGAGAGATGCTCGCCTTTTTGATTGGATGGGATCTCATGCTTGAATATGTCATTGCATTATCAGCGGTTGCCACCGGCTGGTCATCATACTTTCAATCACTGCTTGCCGGCTTCAACCTTCATATTCCTGCTGCACTGTCAGGAGCGCCAGGAAGCACGCCGGGCGCCGTGTTTAATCTTCCGGCTGCAGTGATCATTCTCATCATCACTGCGATTGTCAGCAGAGGCGTCAAGGAAAGCACACGTTTTAACAACGTCATCGTACTGATGAAAATTGGGATCATTTTATTGTTCATTATTGTCGGCCTCGGCTATGTCAAACCGGATAACTGGTCTCCTTTTATGCCGTTCGGGATGAAAGGCGTCATTGTCAGCGCGGCAACTGTGTTCTTCGCGTACCTCGGGTTTGACGCGGTGTCTAACGCTTCAGAGGAAGTGAAAAATCCGCAAAAAAACATGCCCGTCGGCATTATTTCAGCTCTTGCCGTTTGTACCGTTCTGTACATCACGGTATCGCTTGTGCTGACAGGCATGATGCCTTATACGAAATTGAATGTCGGAGATCCGGTGTCCTTTGCGCTGAAATTCGTCGGCCAGGACGCTGTTGCCGGAATTATTTCTGTCGGTGCGATTATCGGGATTACGACGGTTATGCTCGCTTTGCTGTACGCTCAGGTCCGTTTGACATTTGCCATGAGCAGAGACGGCCTTCTGCCTGGATTGTTCGCAAAGGTTCATCCGTCATTTAAAACCCCGTTCCGCAATACATGGCTGACTGGTATCGTTGCAGCGGGAATCGCCGGGTTTATTAACCTTGGAACTCTGGCCCACCTGGTGAACATGGGAACGCTGGCGGCGTTTACGGTCATTTCAATTGCTGTCATTGTGTTAAGAAAGAAATACCCGGAAATCAAAGCGTCCTTCAGAGTGCCGTTTGTTCCGGTTGTGCCGATTATCAGTGCAGGTATCTGTCTATGGTTCATGTACAGCCTTCCCGGCGTCACATGGCTTTCATTTGTCATCTGGATCGCTGTCGGAACGCTGGTTTATTTCCTGTATGCAAGAAAACACAGCTTATTAAACAAATAATCTCTTTTCAGCCGGCGGTGCCTCACCCGCCGGCTTTTTCCTTTTTTTATGTGCTATACTTTTGAGTACATATGAGAAAGGGAGACAAACCGATGAAACAATACCGCACTTTATTATTTGATGTAGATGATACCATCCTTGATTTTAAAGCGGCAGAAGCATTAGCGCTGCGTTTGCTGTTTGAAGATCAGACTATTCCTTTAACAGCTGAAATGAAGACGCAGTATAAAACAATCAATCAAGGTTTGTGGAGAGCCTTTGAAGAAGGAAAAATGACACGGGATGAAGTCCTGAACACCCGTTTTTCTGCTTTGTTTAAGGAATATGGTTATGAGGCGGATGGTGCCTTGCTTGAACAAAAATACCGCAGCTTTCTTGAAGAAGAGCATCAGCTTATTGACGGCGCCTTCGATCTCATCTCAAGTCTGCAGCATCAGTTTGATTTGTATATCGTGTCAAACGGCGTGTCTAAGACACAGTACAAGCGCCTCCGTGATTCAGGATTATTTCCGTTCTTCAAGGATATTTTCGTTTCTGAAGATACAGGCTTTCAAAAACCGATGAAGGAATACTTCGATTACGTATTTGAACGGATTCCCCAATTTTCGGCAGAGCATACATTAATCATCGGCGATTCACTCACTGCTGATATCAAAGGCGGACAGCTCGCCGGGCTTGATACTTGCTGGGTTAACCCTGACATGAAGATAAATGAGTCAGAGATCATGCCAACTTATGAGATTCACAAGCTTGAAAAGCTGTATCACATTTTGAATATCGAACATACCGTCAGCTGCTAATCATGCTGGCGGCGTTTCTTTTAGAAGAGTCTTTTTTCCTCTTGATAAATTCTTCACCTTATGAATAATATGGTGGTATGCTTTGGCTATATATGTAAGGAGGAGACTCATTTGGCTATCGCCGCCCCGCTAAAAGAAAAAACAGTTCAAAAACCCGGCACCACGGTGTATCCGATTTTGATTATCATCGGAATCTGCCATATGCTCAACGATTCGCTGCAAGCCGTGATTCCGGCCATGTTCCCTATTTTGGAACGCTCCATGAGCCTGACGTTTACACAGCTCGGCATCATCGCTTTCACATTAAACATGGTGTCATCTGTGATGCAGCCTGTCGTCGGCTGGTATACCGATAAACGGCCGCGGCCGTACGCGTTGCCAATCGGTTTGACCGCCAGCATGCTCGGCATTTTGGGCCTTGCATTTGCCCCTTCATTCATAACGATCTTATGCTGTGTGTTTTTTATCGGATTAGGCTCCGCCATTTTCCATCCGGAAGGCTCCCGTGTGGCGTATATGGCCGCCGGCACAAAACGCGGGCTCGCCCAGTCGATCTATCAGGTGGGCGGAAACTCAGGCCAGGCGATGGCGCCTCTGATTACCGCGCTGATTCTTGTGCCGCTCGGACAATTCGGCGCCGTTTGGTTCACGCTTGTCGCCGCGCTCGCGGTTATGTTTCTGCTGTATATTGCGAGATGGTATGCCGCACGTATCGGAAGCCTTGCCCAGAAGTCAGGCAAACAAAAGAAAACAGCTGAAAACACGGCCATCACCAAGTCTGTTGTATCTGCTCTTATCATTATTATATTTCTCATTTTTGCACGTTCTTGGTATACGAGTGCGATCGGCAACTTTTACACGTTTTACGCGATGGATACATATCACGTAAGCATTCAGCAAGCACAAAGCTATATTTTTGTCTTTTTGCTGTTCGGCGCTGTCGGCACGTTTCTCGGCGGCCCGCTTGCAGACCGTTTCGGAAAACGCTTCGTGATCCTCGGTTCGCTGCTCTGCTCGGCGCCGCTGGCGATTGTGCTTCCATTTGCCGGCCCGGTGCTCGCCTATGGCGTGCTTGCATTGATCGGTTTGGTTCTGATGTCGAGCTTTTCCGTAACGGTTGTCTACGCACAGGAGCTTGTCCCTGGAAAAATCGGCACAATGTCAGGTTTGACCGTCGGGCTCGCCTTCGGGATGGGCGCGATCGGCGCTGTGGCGCTGGGCGCTCTGATTGACGCCGCAGGACTGACCCCGACGATGATTGCCATTGCCTTTCTCCCTGTCCTCGGCATCCTAGCCTTCCTATTGCCGAGCGATCAGAAGCTGAGAGAATGGCATAGCTGAAAAACCCCTGCCACATCCGGCAGGGGTTTCTTAATCCAGCTGTATAAAATGAGTGTCAGGCACTGCGTGCTTCGGGATAAAGCCGTCCGCAAAGTCCGGAAACGCTGACTGAATTTCGTCAATCCATTTTTTCAGGTTTAATACATACGGCATATAAATCATTTCAACTGTCGCTTCATCTTCAATTCGGTAATACCAGCAAAGATTAAACTCTTTTTCCGTAACGAGTGTAAACCCGGAGAAATGATAGAATATCAGCGGCGTTTCATCTACATACACGCGGCCGTCCTTATGCCCGACCTTATAGTTTTCGATATTCCAAAGCGCTGTATTGGCTCCGATTGACTTGACAACATGCACACCCTTATACTGCGCTGGCCATTTCTCCACATATCTTTGATCGCCGTACGTCTTTCGTTCCGTATCCATTTCTACCGTGCAAAATGCAATGCACTCCTGTCTCCACTGCCACACCGCTTCATATGCTTCCTTCGTATTCCCGGCACCGACAAAGCCTGTGTTAAAGCGGCCGGTCCGCTCATAGTAGGTTATGAACCGCGGCGAGTTGCGGTGATCGGTCAAATACAGAGAAGCCGTTGGGTTTTCCGTAAAAATACGTGCCGGATCAGAAAAGAAAAACAGATCGGTATCCATATGAGCAAAGTATTCTGCGTCATCCCACTTGCTCATGACATGGAACAGAAAGGCCGGCTTCAATGTCCAGCAATATTCATGAAACGTTCGATTGCTTTTCGCTTGCAGCAGCTCCGGGTCTTCCATTTCATGCAGCTGCACAAAGGTCACATGCTCCCATGGTACGTGCTGAAGCAATTCATACGCTTTCTGATCGACACACAGCACATACAAATGAAAATCATCGCAATGCTCATGGAGAGAATGAATCATGGGCATCAGCTTAAAGATATGCGTCCTTGACACTATCGTTGAAAAATGAAATGTACTCACTATACCACATCCAATTATCTAAGATCCACGTGCAGCAAATCGTTGACAAGCGCATACAGTGCGTTGGCAAAATCGTTCACGCCAAGCTTTTTCTTCGCTTTTGGCAGAAGCTTACGGACAGTTTGCAAATCAAAGCTTTTCGCCGTCACCCTTGGGGCTTTCTTTCGCCAATCCGGGTCAATGTTGCGCTCTTTAACAACATGGAGCAGCTCAAGAAACACATTCAGCAGCAAGTCGTATTTCTGAGATTCCAAAAGCTTATGAATATCAGCCATGATGCCGTTCGTCATGTCAGGAGGGAACGGCCCATTAAAAGCGAGATGAACGTCTAAGGAGCGAATATTGTTGTATTTATCGCACATATAGGCAATGTTTGCCCGAATATCGTCTACAGACTTACAATTGCTCGGGTGCTCCTGATGAACACTGACAATGTCGCGATGCAGCCTGAACGTCAGTCCGGCCTGATGAAGTCTGATCCCGAGGTCATAATCCTCAAACCCGTACCGCACAATGCCTTCATCAAATAAACCGAGGTCAACCACATGCTTGCGTTTAACAGAAGAGTTATTCGTGATAAAAAAGCGCCATGGCATATGATAGCCTTTCAGGTCATCGCCGTACTCCTCTAAAATCCGCTTGAGCACGTCAATAAAATCGGTATCGAGGTCAAAGCTTTTATCCAGAAAGCTTCCGTTTTTGATGTCCGCTTCCTGCAGCAGCTTTTGTTTGTCTTTTTCCGGCATTTCGTCTACGAGCTTTGCGAGCTGTTCCTTATGTTCATCTTCAAAGCGTTCATAATAAAAACTGTAGATCCGTTTCCAAAACAAACCGCACACGACGAGATTCTCTTCGTTCTCATGGGCTTTAATATGCTTTGCCACAAGGTCCTTTGCCGCAAGCATATCGCTATCATGGAAAATCAAGATATCTCCTCTGGCATTGCGAACTGCCTGATTTCGTCCGTACGCAATGCCCCTGTTTTCCTTAATCCGTGTAAAGATCAGCGGAAAGTCTGCTTGAAATGTCTCAAGCATTGAGAGCGTCCCGTCTTCAGAGCCATTGTCTGCTACAATGACTTCAAATTCTTCATCGCACTCCTGCTGGTTTAATGACAGAAGGCTGTTATACAGGCGCTCCTTTGAATTATATGCAGGAATAATAACGCTTGCTTTCACTTCATTTTCACTTCCTGTATTTAATCATTTATTTGTTGTCATCTTTTGAAGCAAAACCGTTAAATTCAGGGTCTAACGTTTTGATGTGCTGAATGATATGCGGCAGCGTCTCTTGGTACAGTTCATGCATAAACGGCAGATCGGTGCGGGTTGTTTCATGAATCTGTTTGATTTGATTGATGCTGACGATTCGGTATCCGCTGAAATGGTAAAAGATCAGCGGGCTGCCATCCTCCAGCACAATCCGGCCATCCTCCCAGGAAAACGTATGCTGTCCGTAGTTCCAGTGGCCGATGTTCACACCGGGTGTCGTAATGTCACACACATTCGGAAACAGCTCAGACATATAATCCAAATAGCCCTGATCACCGAATTTCCCTTCACCCGGGGCATTTTTGCATTCCTCAAGACAGCGTTCCTTCCACCACTCCAGGCAGTCCGTGCCGGCATCATCATGCTTGAAGCTAATAAAGCCTGAGTTATATCTGCCTAAAAGACGCTGCAGCATGTCAATCTGCTCTTTCTCAAAAGAAGGGATTACGATATCCCCCCGTGAAAGCAGCACCGAACAGTCCGGCTGGTTTTCAAAAATCGGCGACGGATCAGCGTAGAAAAAGAGATCCCCGTCAATATACGTTACACGCTCCAGCTCGGGATTGCTGTTTAGCACAGCTTGCAGAAAGATCGGCTTCATCGTCCAGCAGTACTCGCTTTGATCTCTAGTTTCCTTCAGCTTCAGAAGCATTTCATTTTCGAGCGCGGCCACCGGCACAAGATTCAGCTGCTTCATCTTCAGTTTCTGTAAGACGCGGTGCGTATCTTCATCCATGCATAGCGTAAAAATGGGACTGTCTTGGTCAACTTGCTCTAAAGACTTAAATAAGGCGACTGCCTGATATAATCTCCCTTTTGATAAAACGGTGCAATACGCGCTGGTCACAGTCATGTTCACCTCGTTTCACATTACTTTTTGAAGAATTCCGTATACCACTCAATCGTTTTTTCAAGTCCTTCATCAATGGTGTAGGCCGGTGTCCAATTCAGCAGCTTTCTTGCTTTTTCCGCGGATAAATATTGATGTTTGATTTCATTGCTTCCCTGGTTCAGCACTTTCGGCTTCAGATCACTGTTCATCTTCTTCAAGATTTTTTCTACCAGTTCAAGTACAGTCAGCTGGATCTCATTGCTGAAGTTAAAGGCCTCTCCGGCAAGATTGTTTTCTTCCATTTTTTCTGCAAGAAGCATATAAGCCTGAACAGCATCTTCAATATAGAAGTAGTCGCGGACAAAGGTCCCGTCGCTGCGGATTTCCGGCGCTTCCCCGTTCAGCACAAGCTGAATCGTCTGCGGAATGATGCGGTTGAAGTTCAAATCCCCGCCGCCGTACAGGTTCCCGCAACGCGTGATGCAGACCGGAAGCCCGTACGTATGAAAATACGTGTGGCTGATCAGATCTGCGCAGCTTTTTGAGACGTCGTACGGATGCTTGCCTTGCAGCGGCATATTTTCATCGTACGGAAGTTTTTCTTGATCGCCGTAAGCTTTATCACTTGAAGCGACAATCACCCGCTTTATTAACGGATGCTTGCGGCAGGCTTCGAGAATATTCCATGTGCCGAGGATATTCGCTTCAAAGGTAGAAATCGGGTTGCGGTTGGCCACGCCGACAATTGCTTGTGCAGCGAGGTGAAAGACTGTGTCAATTTCATACTCGCCAAGCGCGCGTTCAATCACAGGCAAGTCTTCAAGAGAGCCCTGCACGATGTTCATTTTCTTGATATGTTCTCCCTGATAAAGGTTGGATTGAGGCACATGATCCCTGACAAGCCCCGTAACGATTGCGCCCTGTTCGATCAGCTCTTTCACCAAATAGCTTCCTAAAAGACCTGTACACCCCGTAACAAATACGTTTTTATTTTTCCAGAAACTCAAATCAGTTCACCATACCTTCCATACTTGTTGTCCTTGATCCCACATTTTGTTGACTTCTAAGAGATTTTTATACGTATCGATGGCCGTCCAAAATCCATAATGGCGGTACACGGCAAGCTCCCCGTCTTTGGCAATGTTCTTCAGCGGTTCATCTTCGAACATCATGTTCCCGTCCTTCGGCAAATAATCGAAAACCTTGGGACTGAGAACGAAGAATCCGCCGTTGATGATTCCGTCACTTGATGTCTTCTCAGAAAATGTTTTCGCCATGCCGTCCTCAACCGTCAAGGTGCCGAACTGCGAGACTTTGTCAATGCCGGTGACAGTCGCGGCAGCCCCTTTTGTCTGATGATAGCTGATGAGATGGAAAAGATTGATATTGGCCAGCCCGTCCCCATAGGTGAGCAGAAACGTTTCATCGCCGATATAGTCTTTTGCCTGCAAGATTCTTCCGGCTGTCAGTGTGTCTTCCCCTGTCTCCAAAAACGTAATTTTCCACGTTTCAGGCTGCCCCAGCATCTGTACCTCTCCCGTAGAGCTGTCGAGAGTCAGGCTGTTGTGCTTCCATTCATAGTCGAGAAAGTATTCTTTGATTTTTTCTCCTTTATAGCCCAAAAGCAGAATAAACTCGTTTACTCCGTAGTACTGATAGATTTTCATAATATGCCATAGAATCGGTTTGCCGCCTATCATGGCGAGCGGTTTAGGAATGTCATTCGTGACTTCACTCATTCTCGTTCCTTTTCCGCCGCAGAGAATGACCGCTTTCATCTCTACCCCTCATCTCTATGAATATTGAGTTCGAAACCTGGTACATCTTTACAATCTATCAAGGCGTTTCCCCGATAATTTGTCCACTTCAATACCGGTTTCAAAATCTACTGTAATGATATGAGAGAAAGGCGGCCTTGGTGACCAAATGGAATCTATTTTTTCAAGTTGGTTATGTAACCAAAAAAAAGAGCCTTGAGCGAAGGCAATGCGCCCGCTCAAGGCTCTTTCTCGTCTTATTTGATTTCTTTTTCCTTGCCGTAATGATAGTCAGACGGATCAACGGCTGTGAAATCGCTGAGTTTGTGGAACCTCAGCAAGTCTTTGTACAAGACACTGTCTGACAGACTCAGCTGCTGGTTCACTCTTGTTTTCAGATTCTTCGTTTCTTCATTCGCTTTCAGTTTTTCACCAGTCTTCGTATCGTAAATGACATTGTCGACAGATGTGTACTTCGGCGTCACGAAGTCTCCGTTTCTGAACGCCACTGTATCGTCGTGGTCTATAGAGAATAAATCAGTACCAAAGTTGATATATTTCTGCGAATCAATTCCTTGTAAGTGCAGAAGTGTCGGCATGACATCAATTTCGCCGCCATACGTATGGTTCACTCCGCCTTTTTTGCCAGGAACACGGATCATCAGCGGCACACGCTGGTTTTGCGCGTTTTGATAATCTGTGATCTCTTTTCCAAGAATTTCTTTCATCGCACGGTTATGATTTTCAGAAATACCGTTATGGTCACCGTAAATCACGATGACTGAGTCGTCATACAGACCGGCTTCCTTCAGCTCCTTGAAGAATTGCTCAAGCGCCTCGTCAAGATAACGGGCTGTCTGGAAGTAATTATCAACTGTTTTATCACCGGTTGTCGCTTTCTTAATGGACGCATCTTCTTCATCCAGGTTAAATGGATAATGGTTTGTCAACGTAATTAAATGGGCGTAAAACGGCTGTTTAAGAGATTCAAGTTTTGGAATCGATTCAGTAAAGAACGGCTTATCCTTGAGTCCCATATTCACGATGTTTTCATCTGACATATCATAACTGCTTGCGTCGAAGAACTTATCATATCCAATATGTTTGTAAATCTGGTCACGGTTCCAGAACGATTTGTAGTCACCATGCAGGACGGCGCTTGTGTAGCCTTCCTTTTGATCCAAAATTGCAGGAAGTGACTGATATGTGTTTTCGCCTTTTGTCACAAACGCGGAGCCTTCAGGAAGACCGAAGATGGAGTTATCCATTGTCAGCTCGGCATCAGATGTTTTTCCCTGGCCTGTCTGATGGAAAAAGTTATCAAAATACGTCACATCTTCCCCGCCGTGTGCAAGTTTATTCAAGAACGGCGTCACCTCTTCACCGTTCAGCTTGTAGTCAATCAGGAATGACTGGAAGCTTTCCAGGTGAATCTTAATGATGTTTTTGCCTTTGGCAGAGCCGAAGTACTCGGCATTCGGTTTCGCATAGTGAGACGTCGTGTAATTCTCGACGCTTGTTAAATCATCGCTGCTCGCGTAGGCTCTTTGCGTTTCCGTTTGAGCCGTCTGAACACCGTCATAAATGGTGTAATTGTAAAGACCTAAATATTTCACGATATAATTGCGGTCAAACGTTCTTGTCAGCAGCTGCGGACGGTCTTTTTCCGCATAGTGCAGGTTGATGAAAAACAGTGCGACCCCGGAAAGGATCACTAAAGATGCAAAGCGTTTTTTCATTTTGTATTGTTTTAATTCAGGTCTCCAGATCAATACCGCAATCAAAATAATGATATCTAAGAAATAGAAAATATCATGAGCGGCCATGATACTGAAAATCCCGTCTCCCATGTTTCCGACATTTCCGGACTGTTTAATGTTCGGGAATGTCAAGAAATCGTCAAAGAAACGATAGAATAAAATATTTGCGTATAACACAAATGTCATTACGAAATCGATAATCAGCATGATAATGGCTGATTTACGCCCTTTCGCAAGCAAAGCCAGTCCTAAAAAGAAGACCGCGCTTGAGAACGGGTTAAATACCAGGAGGATCTCCTGGGTTGTGCCTTTTACCCCAAGATTAAACTCAGTCTTGTAGGATAAATACGTTTTTGCCCAAAACAGTATAACAGCCAGCACAAAAAAGCTAAGTTTGTAAGAAAAAAGTTTCTTCATGGCAACCTCTACTTTCTTAAACACTTTAAGTCTTCATTCATATTTACCTGCTCTTTATCCTGCCTTTCAATTCCTTCTTTCCAAACAAAATCAAGGCATCACACAACAAATAAATACACCGCGGTAAGCCGGAATATTTATGCTTCGCACCATACCAATTTTATTGCAACCATTTCGACCAAACACTGGACGAAAGAAGCCTTCATTTCGTTTCACATTTTTTCTCGGAAATAAAAAAAGGGTTTCTTTTGTCATGTGTGCCTTTGAAAAAAGAAATAGATACCGAGTATAAGAATAACATAAACTAGCAAAAACGAAAAATAGGTTTTGCAGAAAGCCCGCCCTCTGGCGGACTGTGGCTATTGTATGCACTCATGTTTAGCGTGATCACAATTTTTTCGAAAGAGCAAAAAAAAGACTGGATATCTCCAGTCTTTAAATCCCCGACCAAACATCTTTTGCATATATACCGGTATCCTGCAGATGTTTCAGCCAGTTTTGTGCTTCTTGTTCACCGGTGCCATGAACAGACTGATACGCTTTTTGCAGCCCGGCCTCCACATCTGGGGCCATTTTGCTGCCATCACCGCATACATAGAGCCTGCCTCCGCGATCAAGAATCGAAATCAATGTTTCTGCATGGTCAGCCATGAGATGCTGGACATACGTTTTCGGCATGCCTTCTTTTCGGGAAAAGGCTGTGTGGACAGTGACGATTCCATCTTTTTCAAACTGCTCAAGCTCGTCACGGTAAATAAAATCATGATCGTTCCTGCATCCAAAATAGAGATGAGCTTCGCCGAGCGCTTTTCCCTCCCGCTTTAAAGCTGCGCGTGCTTGGAGGAAACCGCGGAATGGCGCTACTCCTGTGCCCGGCCCGACCATAATGATTGGGGTTTCAGGGTCTTCCGGAAGCTGAAACCGGGATTCCGGTGTGCGGACAAACATCACAACATCATCACCCGCTTGACGCTCAGCTAAGTAATTTGAAGATACGCCCCTGTATTCGCCGCGGCCGCTCCACGCAGGGCCGTGCACGACACCAACTGTAATTGATGCTTGCTCAGGATTTACCCTTGGAGAGCTTGAAATCGAATAATATCTCGGTTTTAACGGCCGTAAAAGCTCTAGAAATCGTTCAAACGGCATATCACACGCTTCATATTGTTCAAGCAGATCCAGCATAGAAATCCGTTTTTTCAATATTTGTTCCTGATAGATACCCTCTGTCGCCAGATCTTCTAATTCGCGTTTATGTGGCGGACAGACTGTAAATGCCGCCAGCTCCCGTATTTGCGCCCTTGAGGCGGCTTCTTGCACCTCGACGCTGTAGCTGAGAAGATCATGCAGGCTGACAGGACGCCCTAATGGCAGATGCCCCGCACTGCGCCCGCTTGCCGACAATGTCACTTGGTCGGTTCCCTTCAGGCCGAATCTGTGAAGAATCCGGCTGACATTGGTTTGGCTGTTCCTCGGCAATACGCCAAGGTGATCGCCCTCCCGATATTCAACATCCGGCGGCAATGTGATTTCGATATGGCGGGTGCTGCGATCACTGTCTGCGGACTGGAGTTCACGATTTTCGGCAATGGATGCGTGAGAGGCTTCGTACGATCTAGCCAGCGGAGACTCGCCCAGCCCTCTGACAAACTGAAGGCTTAGTGTGCTTCGTTCCTTATCGGCGTTTTCATTAAGCTCAAGTCCGAATGCTTTGATGGCGTCTGTCCACATGCTTTTTTTCCACTCGTCAAGCTGCCCTTCAAAATCACCGCTAACATCCCCCTCTCCGCGCGCAGAAAACCGAGTCGCGCCTTTCTCCGCAAGCTGCTCATCAATGAATCTCGGCACGTACTGGTACGTGCTCGCCCAGTTGTGGTCACCGCAGCCAAATACCGCGTAATGGACGCCTTCAAGCTCACCCGGTTTGATTTCTTGAAGCCACTGCACGAACTGTCCGGCATTGCTTGGCGGTTTTCCGTTATAAGACGAGGTCACAATGACAACCGCTCCCTCTTTCGGCAGCTTTCCAATACGGTCGTTCAGAGGTGCCACTTCAGTCCTTACGCCATGAAGACTGGCTGTATCGGCAAGCTCGCGAGCTACGCCTTCTGCGGTGCCGGTATCAGATCCGTACAGCACGAGAAGCGGGCGGTTGTTAAGACCGATAACCGATGCGCCCTTTGTTTCCGTTTTCTCTTTTTGCTCATCAGGCGCCGCTTTTTCAGCTGCCGGAACGTCCGCATGAATGGCTTCCTGATGCCGTGTTTGAACCCTGATACGAAAATCGCCCGGCTTGAGTGTTAAGGTTTGTTTGATATCAAGCTCATAATTCTCATGATCAATTAACGTGAAATATTTTAAAACCATGCCCAGCACAAGTGTAGCTTCATGAAGGGCAAACTGCATGCCGATACAGGCCCGCTGTCCATTTCCGAACGGTTTGTACGCATGATGAGGCACTTGGTCCTGATATTCAAACCGTTCTGGACGGAATTCTTCAGCGTCCTCTCCCCAAGCGTCTTGATCACGATGAAGCTGCGGAATCAGTACAGAAATTCTATCTTTGGTTGTAATCGGATACTTTCCGCCAATGACTGTGTCTTCTTTTGGATAAAGGCTGAAAGCCGGAGCCGTCGGCCATAAGCGCAGTGATTCATTTAAAATCATCCGTATGTATTTCAGCTCGAGCACTTGTTTATAGGTCGGCGCTGCACCCGTCAGCACCCGGTCGACCTCTTCATACGCTTTCTCCAGTTTGTCAGGATGCTTCAATAAAAAGTAGATCGCAAAGGAAAGCAGTCCGCTCGTTGTTTCATGCCCGGCAATCAAAAACGTAATGATTTGAAAGCGGATATTTTCATCGTCGAGCTTTTCACCTGTTTCCGGATCTTCCACATTCAGCATGCGGGCAAGCAAATCTTTTTCATCCTGATCTCCATTCGATCTCCGCTCCGCAATAATGCTGTCGACTAATGAAAACATTGTTTGAATATCATGATGAAATTGGCGCTTTGTTCTGACCATAAGCTTATCTTGAAAATCAAGCCGCTGCATCTGGTGCATCGCTTCATCCAGCGCCCGCACCATGCCGTTGATAAACGGGTGGGGCGTTTCTCTGTAGTAGCTGTTAAAGCGATAGTCAAACCCGCACAGCCCAATTGTGTCGAGCGTCAGCCGGGTCATATCCCCTGGGACATCGACTGCTTCATTCGGGTTAAGCCTGGCCCATTTTTGAATGAGCTGAACGGCGATATCGACCATTTTCTCATGGTAGTCCTTCATGGCCCGCTGGCTGAACGTCGGCATCAGAATGTTGTGTGCTTTTCTCCAATTAGGCTCATGCGTCCAGCTTGTAAACAATCCATCACCGGAAAACGCGCGAACCTTCTCCAAGGCGCCTTCAATGCTTTTGTCGAATCGCTCTTCATCACAAACTTCTTTCACCAGTTCGTGTCCGGACACTACAATCGTCGTGCCCGCAGGTGTATGGATTTGAAAAATCGGGCCCTGCTCTTCTGCCAATTTGATCAGCGACAGTGTCGGTTTGTCTTTATCAATTAAAGGCAGATTGCCGAGCGGACCATAGGTCTTAGGCTGAGGAATCGGGCTTGTTTCCTTCATCGAACCATCCTTTCCGTATGAAATGCCTTCTATCTGACTACATTTCCCTTTCATGGCCATGATTATTCCATTCTCCCAATTGACGCATGATCGCTGTTTTTTCTATACTTGAGAAGCTGTACAATACGCGAATAAGGTGAGTTCATATATGGATTTTGAAATTCGATTTTTATCCTTTTATGTCATACAGGTGGAAGGCAAGGATGAGCAGGCGAACAAGCAGTTCAAGCACTTCCAAACCCTTGATACGGGTGAATTTGAAGAAAGCGAGCTGAAGGACTTTCTCGACGGGGAGCTGAAAAAAATCGTCAAACGGAAAGCCGACCGCCATCCGCAGTCCGAACAGGTGCCGACGAAAATCGGCCATTTTATCGTCGAGCCAGGCCACGAGCTCGATTCCAACCCGAATTACAACATGTTCAACCAGGCGCGACTGGCGGAAACAAAAGAAGACTTTAACGAGCTGAGCGAGCAGTTCGTCCGCACGTACCTCGACACGAGCGCAGTCCGCGGCGGCGTGTTCCTCGTCGCTTCAGCCGTGCCGAGAAAATACTTCGACGAGTCATTTGTCTTCATAATGAAATGTGATTTTGAGCCGAAGGTCGCCCGCATCTCAGACGCATCTTCTCTCATTAAAAAAGTCGAAATGGCGATCACGACAAAAAACATGAAAAGCATCCAATACCCGTACATGCCCGAAGAGGGAATGGTCGAGGAAGGCGAGCTGAAAATCCACCAAGCCTCGCACGCCCGCTATTTTGAGGACTTTCTGAAATTCGTCGAGTACGGAGAATCGATGCCGGAAATCATGAAAAATCAGGTCATGAACATGGTGCAGGAGCACGTCTACGAGACATTTGAAGACAACAGCGAAGAGCTCAAGCAATTTGAACAAGACATCGAAATTTGGGAAGCGAGCGAAAAACGGGAAATCCAAGAGCGTCTCGACACCCATCAAGTGATCGAAGCCTCCGCCCAAATCATCGAGCACACACCAGAGGCCCAACTGAAAATGAAAGTCGGAGAAACCGAGATTAAGGGATTGCTAGCGGATTTTGGCGATTCGATTCATCTCGCAAAAGTGAACGGGCGCTATGTCGCGCTGATTGAAGCCGAGACGATTTCGTTTGAGAAGGGGAGTTCGCCGGTGGAGTTTTACAAGCCTGAGGGATTGCATGAGGTGATTGAGCGGATACGCCACAAAACAGAGCAAGAATAAAAAAGTCCAGAAATCACTTTCTGGACTTTTCCTATTTAATACCCTTCCCTCAACACCGCATAGCACTCCCCAATCAACTCTTCCGCTCCCGGCTCTCCTTTCAGCCCGCGGCGGACGATTTCTGAGGAGAGGTTCTGGACTTTGAGCGCTCTTGGGGCTCTTCTTTCGTAATACGCATGAAATGCGGTTTTGATGTCGTCGTGATTTTTGAGTTCTTCGGCGAGGACGATAGCATCCTCGACGGCCATCGCCGCTCCTTGTGCCAAGGTCGGCGCTCCGGCATGGGCGGCGTCTCCTCCGATGACGACGCGGCCTTTGTGCCATGGCTCGTGCACTGCGACCTGTTCCAGTTTGTTAAACATGACAGGATGCTCTTTTGACATATGCTTTGTGACAAAATCCAGCCCCGAAAAGCCAGAGAGAATCTCTTTTACTCTATCAAACCGGGTATCTTCCTCATCCCAATAATCGCTCGTGCAAGGCTGGAGGACGAAGACATAGCCGGCGTGTTCTGCCAATGGCACGACGCCAATTTGTGTGTCTCCGCTTTTATACATCAATGTCGCGTCCTCAAATGTAAAATCAGGAAACTCGATATAAAAGCGCCACGCCCCCATGCCGAGATGCTCTTTTTCCGTCTCCTTTTGCAGCATTATATCGCGAACAGCGGAGTGAATGCCGTCAAAGCCTGCCAGAATGTCAGCCTTCATCTTTTCTCCGTCTTCACATACGGCAGTGACCGATTCAGCCGTTTCTTCATAGGCGACAACCTTCCTCCCCCACTTGATGTTTACACCCGCTGCCTTGGCATGCTTCATGAGAATGTCATTTAACGTTTTTCGAAGGATATTATTGCGTCCCGGAAGCGTGTCATCTAAAAAGGATTCACTGACTTGAAACAGCAAATTCCCCTGTTCATCAAACGTTTTAAACCATTCTGTTTGAAAGCCATGCTTACAGCACTCTTCGAATACGCCCAATTCTTTCAAGACAGCCAGTGCATTTTGCGGCTGAAGAATTCCTGCACCTGTTTTGCGGTTTTCTGAAGCCGCTTCACACAAGGTGACAGAAAACCCTGCCTTACTAAGAGAAATGGCCGCTGACAATCCGCCGATTCCGCCTCCTGCTATTAAAATATGTTTCATATCAATAACCACCTTTTCAGCTCAATACATAGTTAGGCACCTAACTATATTACTTTACTATGTCTCGCAAAAAGCTGTCAATCATCTCCAATCCAAGTTGCGTTATGGTTTTCGCTCCTTTATAATCGTGTCACAACGAACGTACGGGAGCTTATTATCATGGAATTAAAACATTTACCGAAATATAATCATATAACAGAGCACGCCGAGACGTATGCCAATATAGACGCTGGTTCTCTTGAATTGTTTTTATCTCTATTTGATATCTCTAAAAAAATGAATCATGTGATGGAGCATTACTTTGCAGGCAGCGGGCTGTCAGAAGGAAAATTCAAAATCTTGATGCTGCTCTTTGATGCCAAGGATCAGACATTAAGTCCGACAGAGCTTGCCAAGCAATCAAACGTCACGAAAGCAACAATTACAGGACTGCTGGACGGGCTGGCGAGGGACGGTTTTGTCAGCCGCAGGCATCACACAGAGGATAAACGAAGAATCAGCATTGAACTCACAAAGGAGGGCAAAGAACGGCTTGAGCAATTTCTGCCCGGCCATTTCAGCAAAATCTCCGCGGTCATGGAAAACTACAGCGACGAGGAAAAAGACATGTTCGTGAAGATGCTTGGTGATCTTTTTGAAAGGCTAAGCGTGTTTAAAGACTAAAAAACCCGTCCGATCAGGACAGGCTACAGCGTCTTCTCTTCTGAAGCCGGATACGTATCCGGCTGTTTTTTCTTTATAACCGTAACAAATACGCCGCTGATGACACATGCGATACCAATCAAATGCACAAGCTCAAACGGCTCCTTCAATATCACACCTGACAAAATGACAGCGGAGACCGGAAGAACGGATGTGAAAATGCCCGACACCCCCGCTGGCACCTTCCTCACCCCGCTATACCATAAGTAAAACGCCAAAACGGTGACAAAAAGCGCGTAATACAACACATACGACCAATCCAAAACTGTCGGCACGCTAAAATCAAATGAAGAGGCCTCAAACAAAGCAAACGGTAGAAAAAACAGAAAACCGAAGAGCGATACGAAGGTCGAAATCGCCAATGCCGAAATATGCGGAGATAACAGCTTGGCCAGCAATGTAAACAACGCTTCGCCAATGACTGCAGCTATGATTAGCATGTTGCCAAATAAGGCATGTGGCGTCCCGTCTTGGCTCCCCGCTCCAAATAGATTAATCGCCATCACGCCGCAAACCGCCAGCATAATGCCGATCAGCTTCTTTTTCTCTATTTTTTCTCTCAGCAGGAAAAAGGATAAAATACCGATTACCATCGGGGTTGTGCTTGTCAAAATGCCGCTTTCCGTTCCAGTCGTATATTGAACACCATACAGCAGGCAAATACTGAACAAAAACACGCCTGTGAATGATTGTACCAGCAATACAAACACATCTTTTTTTGTCAAAGCCGGAAACCCTTTTTCAATGTAAAACAGCAGCGTCAGCAATACAATAGCAGGCAGCAAAAAACGCAGTCCCGAGGATAGAAAGACCGGAATGCGCTCGACCATCAGCTTGCCGACGACGACCGAGCTGCCGACGATCGCCATGGCTGTTGCCAAGGAAACATAAGCGCCCAGTTGTTTTTGCATCATAACTCCACCCACCCTTTTTATGTATGGCAAAAAGCGCCTATCCAATGACAGGCGCTCTCTGATTAATCATCACTGCTCAAAATGCCGAAGAAGCGAAGCAGATTGATGAACAAGTTGATAAAGTCAAGGTACAGCGATAATGCCATAACCGGAATTAAGTCTTCCGTAATATGGCGGTGTTTGATTTGGTTTAGATCATACAAAATGTAAAGGGAAAAGACGATGGTTCCGATAACGGAATACGCCATCATAGCCGCTGAGTTTAATGGACTGAAAATGTTGAAAATGCCAACCACCGCCAGCGCGAGAACCGCTACCAGCAGAAATGACCACAGGAAGGATAAATCCTTCTTCATTTTTGCGCCGATTGTACCCAGAACGGCAAAAATGACAAATGTAGAGCCAAAGGCTTCAAGCACGACATAGGCGCCGGCGATGGAAGCGTAGTGGCTGACGATCGGAAATAAGGTAATGCCGGAAACAAACGCGAATGTATATACAAACGCATATCCGACCGCTTTTCTTCTGCGCATCCAGAAGGCCAGAATAATCATCCCCACTTCTAGAATAGAAAGCGGCAGCATCAAAGCGACAGGAACAAATTGGCCGATAAATAGACCGACAGTCGCGATTAGCAGTGTGAAGACAAAGACTGTCAAAATGCGCTGCATGATCGATTGCTTACTCTCGTAAACCGTAGCTTGCATGTCAAAAATCCTCCTAAAAAATGATCTTAAAGGTCTATTATATAAAAATTGGATGAAATATGTATATGTTTTAAGGAGAATTTAATGAAAACAAACGCCCTTATACGATCACTTTGGTTCTTTCCTTTTCAGCGAAAAACGGTGCTTTTCTATTTTCTCAATCTGGGTAACTTGAGAATCATGAACCGTAATCTGAACGGTGCCGAAATCGAGTGTTTCCAGCGAGCTGATTATTTTTTCAATCACTTCCGGATCAATCGTTGATTTTGAAACCAAAAGACCTTCCCCCCTGTTGAACTTATTTCAATTCACAGTATTCTTATAAGAATTATAATATTATGTTTTTTTCGATAAATCAATGGTGTTCTCTGACCAATTCAAAAAGGCATATGATCACCCGATGGCGGACAATCATATGCCTGGTCAAACGTCCTATTTGTTTTCTTCCAATTCCTCAACAATGCAGCGAACACCCATGTTTTCTAATGCCTGCTTCAGCGTGCCGTACGTTTCATATTCACTGAAATCAAGCCCCAATTGAATCGATGTCTGGGCCACATCTGGGCGAATCCCTGAAAATACGGCTTTGACGCCTAATAAGAAAAGCGTTTTTGACAGGTTGTACAGTTGCTGCGCCACCATGGTATCCACAATCGGAACACCCGAAAGGTCAACGACAAGGCTTGTGATTTTTCTCTCGATACAGCGGACCGGCACTGTTTCTAAAATGACCTGTGCCCGTTTCGTATCAATGGAGCCGATTAGCGGCAATATCCCGATTCCATCCGCAATGGAAATCACCGGGCAGCCCAGCTCAGATATCAGTTCCTGCTGAGATGTGAGCCTCATCAGCATAAATTTTTGGTACTGCTCAGAAAATTCAATGATCAGCTTATCGAACGCCTGATTCACTATGCGGTTCCATCGGTCGGCATCCTCATCTGTGACGATATCCCGATTCTCTTTAATAAAAGCAACGACAGCATCCCAGAATGAGATTCTTGAGTTTGATATGGCCTCCACAACCTCATGCACCTGAACATCTTGCTCAACCCTGTTTTTCGCAACGGTTTGCGCCCATTTTGTCATATGTTCTTGAAACTCAGTTTGATCCTCAAGGAATGCGCTTGCGATCGTTATATTGGTAAACGTATGCTGCTTGGTTAAGAGCTTTTTCGTTTCTTCACTTAAATTGTCGGCGGAATATAGCTCTCCTTTCAGCTGACATCGCAAACTGAACCATTTCTCCGTAATATCCGCCGTGTGGTCTATGATATATTGATATAATAATTGATCGATATTCACGGTCTGTCTCCTTTTTCATAATAGAAGCTCTTTCATTATAAAATGATACATCGGAATTGTGAATGGGACTAGGGAAAAATCAAATGATTCTGCATCCTGAGCGCATTCCAATTTCATTCATAGGCGAATGCACCAATAAACGTCCGCTCGCATAAATTGCAAATGTACAGTTTACAATGAGAAAGGACGTTATCACATGTATTATGTTGATCCTTATATGTTTGCCGGGCATTTTTATGAGCCATGGCCTGCTTTTGATTACGAATATCGTTATCCAGATGGTTACCCATGGTCTGGCATTGGCGGCGGCTCCGGCCCTGGCATTGGTAGCGGGGCTGTACCTGGCTTCGGCGGCGGCTCCGGCCCTGGCATTGGCGGCGGGGCTGTGCCTGGCTTCGGCGGCGGCTCCGGCCCTGGCATTGGCGGCGGGGCTGTGCCTGGCTTCGGCGGCGGCTCCGGCCCTGGCATTGGCAGCGGTGCTACGCCTGGCTTCGGCGGTGCGCCGCAGGGACCCCCGCCTTCAAAAAAGCCGGCGAAACCGAAAAAGCCGCAGAGCCCTCAGGGAGTTGCTTATTTAGTTGAACCCGTTGCCATTCAGCCTTGCCTCTTCCGGTTTACCTATGTTTGGTTAACCAACGGCAGCTCATTTTGGTTCTACCCGATCATTCTTGGCAGAAGATCCGTCGGAGGCTTTTACTGGGATTCTTCACGGCGCCGCTGGGTTTATTTCGCCTTAGACACAAATCTGATAGATGTTGTGAGCTGCTCATATTAATCGATAATCAGCCGGTTTTTCCGGCTGATTTTTTTATGTTACTTCGCCCGTAAACAGGTTATAGTATAATTATCTTTCAACTTGGAGGTTTCCCTATGATCAAACAAATTGCAACTGTTGCTGTATATGTTGAAGACCAGCAGAAAGCGAAGCAATTTTGGGCGGAGAAGGTTGGCTTTGATATTGCGGCGGACCACCCGATGGGACCTGACGCAAGCTGGCTGGAGGTTGCGCCACAAGGAGCCCAGACCCGTTTAGTTATTTATCCGAAAGCCATGATGAAAGGCTCTGAACAAATGAAAGCTTCTATCGTGTTTGAATGTGAAGACATCTTTGGTACATACGAGAAAATGAAAGCAAACGGTGTAGAATTTCTTGGTGAGCCCAATCAAATGGAGTGGGGCACCTTCGTTCAATTTAAGGACGAAGATGGCAATGTATTTTTATTGAAAGAATAACGATGCGACGGCGGTTCTATTCCGCCATGCGCTTTCTTTGACATTGAGAATGAATTTCATTTACAATCATTCATATATGAGAATGATTGGAGAGAGACAGATGTTTGTTCAGTTGAGAAAAATGACGGTAAAAGAAGGCCATGCAGATAAAGTCATAGAACGTTTCAGCGCTGAAGGAATCATTGAAAAACAAGAAGGTTTAATTGATGTAACAGTGCTTGAAAAAAACGTCCGCCGCGGTGATGAGGAAGTTGTTGTCATGATTCGTTGGGAATCCGAGGATCACTGGAAGCAATGGGAAAAAAGCGATGCACATATCGCCGGCCATAAAGCGAACAAAGGCAAACCAAAGCCTGACTATCTGATCAGCACTGAAGTGAGCATGTATCATGTAAGAGCTGTTAAACAAGGGACTCATGAATAATGAAAAGAGCTTGCACCAGCTGCAAGCTCTTTTTACGGTCATGATGAACTGCCTTCTTCATATGTGATGACATAAAGAGGTTGGTTGGCATGCCATTCCGCGTATAAGACGTCCTCAGTCTTTTCAACTCCATGCTTTTGCAGCGATTGCTTCAGCCATTGTTCATCCACACCCGCTTCCACCAGGTTATCAAACACAATCTCCCCATCAAGAATTAACGTAATCGGCAAAGATACATCCTTTGTCGGAAGGTTCATATCTTTTCTGGTCGGTTTATCGAAATCGGCTTTCGGGAGCACACTGATCATCCCGTTTGTTTCCAGAATTGCATATTCCACTTCCTGAATCGAAAAGCAGCCTTTTTGCCTCAGGAGGCTTTGCAGCTGATTAATATCGAGCTTGTTTTTCTTCAGCATCTTGTATTTCAGCTTTCCTTTATGAATCAAAATATTTGGTTCGCCTTCTAGAAACTTTCTGGTTCCTTTTAGTTTTTGTGTAATCAATTCAATCAAAAATATAAGCAAGCCCCATAGGAGTGAAGCAAAAATAATTTCTTTAATCTTGATTTCATGATCATAGACGGCATTTCCGACCAGTTCCCCTAAAATTAAGGCAGAAATAAAGTCAAACGGGGTGAGTTGAGAGAATTGGGTTTTCCCAAGAAACTTCAAAATGACAAATAAAATACCGAGACCGCAAACTAATTCTATTGCTACATTCAGATAATCTCCCACGTTGATAGCACCTACTTCTTAAGAGCTACTACCATTATGGTCAACTGCACTTTTTCTAAACCAGAACTGCAGATTTTCACATCAGTTGGTGCTTTGCCAGCATGTGATCGAAAAGCTGCTCTGCATCACTGCGGTCAATCGTGACAAGCGGATCATTGAGAAACGCCTGAAATGCGAGGACGCGATCTTTTGTTAAACCAGATTCCGCCACTGCCTCCTGATTGGATACGTGCCTCGTCGCAATCATTTCCACACCCTTTGGCAGCGCTCCAGAGAAAATCGGCTGGACGCTGTTGCGGGTAATCAAGGCGTTCGTTTCGACAATCGCTTGTAAAGGAAGATTGGAAACTTGGCCTTGATTCGGCACATTTACATTCGTGACGATTTCACCCAATCCGAGGAGAGCCGCTATGATGTTCACGCCTTCTTCTCCCGAGGCTTTCCCGGCAACGCCCCGTTTTTGAACGATTAATCGTTCTGTTTCTTTTCGTTTTTCGTCTCTGTCTTGTTTTCTGAATGATACAGATGTGAGATGAAATTTCCATAACTCAGGCTGTTTGAGGTAAGGGCCGGGAAGAAACTCTGCCAGATGCCTGTCACCCGCAGCGGGGATGGCGCCATACATTTCAAATAAATCAAACGCAACACGGTGTGCCGAACGAAAGACGCTGTCCCTCCAGCTTTCCCCCTCTAGCTCATATCCTGATTCTCCATAATGCGCGCTGAATTCATGGAATATAGGCAGCAGATCAATATGGCGGTAAGAGGCTTCCGTGATCCATGTGAAATGGTTAATGCCGAGTACATTGACGCGGATATCTTCGCGCCGCAGCACCTCTACTCCGAGCCTTTCTGTGACCATTTCCGCCAGCAGCTTTTGCGTGCCGAATACCTCGTGGCAGCAGCCAATCGCTTTGATGCCCGGAAACACTTTATACAGCACTCTTGTACAGACAGACATCGGGTTTGTATAATTTATGACCCATGATTCTGGTGCGTAGTCTCTTATGGCCCGGGCAATTTCGGCAAACATCGGAACAGCCCGCAAGCCTCTGATGATCCCGCCCGGCCCGACAGTATCACCCACAGACTGATAAATGCCGCAGCGCTCAGGGAAGTGGACATCGATTTCCATATCTTCCAGTGAACCCGGAAAAATGGAAATAATGACGATATCCGCGCCCGATAACGCCTTTTTCAAAGTAGAAACCGCTTCATACCTCCATCTGCCGTCTCCGCTGTGATTGCCGATCACTTCATTTTTCTGAGCGGCTTCAAAATCAAGATCATAGAGCGCCACTGTGCCTGACATCCGTTCATCAATCGACAGATCACTCATCAGGCTTCTGGCCCAGCCTTGAGACCCCCCGCCGATATAGGCGATTTTAATTTGATCTAACGTACTGATATGACACACTCCCTTTCTCAGCCTTTCACCGAACCGATCAGCATTCCTTTTGCAAAGTGTTTTTGCAGGAATGGATAGACCGCCAAAATCGGTAGCGTCGCAATGACAATGACGGCGAGTTTTATTCCCTGCTCCGGCGGAACGGTATTTTGCATCGTATCGCCATTGGTCGCCGTTAAATCCGATAAGATTGTGACTTGGCGGAGCACCATTTGCAGTGGCCATTTTGCACTGTCATTGATATATAAGAGAGCGTGGAAGAAATCATTCCAAATCCCGACCGCATAAAACAGCGCAAAGGTCGCAATAACCGGCTTTGACAGGGGCAAGGCGATCCGCCAGAAGACGCCGATTTCGGAACAGCCGTCAATTTTTGCCGATTCCTCCAGCTCGCGGGGCAGCTGCTGAAAGAAGTTTTTGATAATAATAAGGTTGAACGGATTAATCGCCATCGGCAGAATCAATGCCCAATACGTATCCAAAAGGCCAAGTGATTTCACGACAAGGTACGTCGGGATCATGCCGCCGGAAAATAGCATAGAGAAGATCACCAGGTTCAACAGCAGATTCCGCCCCTTCACATGCCGCTTCGCCAACGGATACGCCATCGTAAAGGTGAAAAACAGCTGCACAGCCGTCCCGACCACGGTAATGAAGATGGATACGCCCATGCTTCGGATGAACGTCGGTGTCGAAAACACATACTTGTAAGCATCAAGTGTAAAGGTTTTCGGGAATATAAAGAAGCTGCGCTGGGCGAGTTCCGCTTCTGTCGCAAAGGAACCGGCGATAATGTACAAAAACGGCAAAATGGTAATCGCGCCGACACCGCCGAGAAACAGAATGTTGCAGACGTCAAACACCCGTCCGGCTTTTGTGTTATGCATCGTGTGAATTTCAGCCATACCTCTCCCTCCTCTAAAACAATCCTTCCTGATCAAACTTTTTCGCAATGTAATTGGCGCCGAAAATCAAGATAATCCCGACAACCGATTTAAACAAACCGACCGCTGTGCTGTAGCTGTACGCGCCTTGGGTAATCCCCATCATGTATACATACGTGTCAAAAATGTCAGCCACGCTGCGGTTGAGCGAGTTCGTCATCAAATACACCTGTTCAAAGCCGAGATTCAAAAAGCTGCCGATTCTTAAAATCAACAAAACGATAATGGTGCTTCTGATTGCCGGCAGCGTAATATGCCACATTCTCCTGAACCGGCCCGCTCCGTCCATAATGGCGGCTTCATACTGCTCCTGATCAACCGTCGCCAGCGCAGCCAGAAATAAAATCGTTCCCCAGCCTGTCTCCTTCCAGATGCTTTGCATCACAATCATCGGCCGGAACCAGTCCGCGTCCGATAAGAAAGAAATCTGCTCACCTGTCAGGTTCATAATCAATTTGTTGATCACACCTGTATCGACAGTAAAGAAAACAAAGGTGATGCTGACCACGATTGTCCATGAAACAAAATGGGGCACGTAAATAAAGGTTTGGATGCATCTTTTATACACGGCCTTTCTCACCTCATTCAAAAGCAAGGCCAAAATGAGAGGCGCTGGAAAGGCAAATAAAAGGTCCAGGCTCGCCAGCATGAGGGTGTTGCGCAGCAGCCGGAAAAAATCCGGGTTCATAAAAAAGTCTTTGAAATAATCAAAGCCGACCCATTCGCTTTTCCAGAAGCCGAGATATGGCGAATAGTCTTTAAAAGCGATCAGCACGCCCCACATCGGCAAGTATTTGAAAATCAAAAAATAAAGCAGACCGGGAATAAGAAGAAGATAAAGCCATTTGTCCCGTTTGAGTGCAGCCATCCAGCTGATGCCTTTTCCAGCAGTGAGAACAGGTGAATCTCCCTTCTTCGGCACTGTTTCCATATCTGTTCTCCTTTCGTGGTACCGGTGCGCCCGCCGAACGGCAGGCGCATCGGTTTATTTTGACGATTGATACAATTTGTTCAAGTCCTTCATCAGGTCATTGCCGCCGCTTTTTTTCCAAAGCTCCACCGCATCCTCGAACCCTTTTTCATCAATTTCTCCAATGATAAATTGTGTTCTCGCGTCGAGAATAATGTTGTCAAGCTGGGCACCTTTTTGGGTATAGACATCAGATACAAGCGACTCAGCCGGGTTAAAGACGGCTATTTTTTCTCCTTCAGTTATGATGTCTTTACGATGCTGAAAGAGCTTTGTTTTCTGGTCTTCGATGTAATACTCGCTTTTCGGAATCGACATGCTAAACTGCGCCAAGCCTTCATGCTCATACAGGAGAGACTTGTTGTTTTTTTCAAGCGAAGTGAATACGTCGTCCTTGAGCTCGTAATTGCGGCCCTCCACTCCGTTGTTCGTGAGAATCTGCGCTTCCTTATCATTCATCTTATCGAGGAAGGACAGCACCTCTTTCAGCTCTTTTTCGGTTTTGACGCTTGATTTTGGTATCGCGATCATGCCTGAATAACCGGATGTCGGGAAGGTGCGCTTGCCATTCGGCCCCTCAAGCGAGCCGACGATATCAATCACATCCTTGTTCGACTCATCCGCCTCCTCCATCGCGCTTTGGATTTGAGACGCTCTGGAGCCGGTATCAACGATGACCCCCGCTTTTCCTTTCACAACCGGATCATTCCACTTCGCTGAATCCATGACCGCAAAGTCCTTATTGATCAAGCCCTCATCATAAAGCTTTTTAAAAAACTTGAGCGCATCCATGTATTCCTTCGTTGTGAAATCAGGAATCAGCTTTCCGTTTTCAACGCCGTAGCGGTTCGGAGCGCCGAACCAGATTTGCAGAACATCCCACGGGCTTCCGTTGCCAAGCCCCATCCATTTCGGCACGACCATGCCGTACGTATCATCCTTGCCGTTTCCGTCAGGATCTTTTTCCTTAAAGGCTTTCAGCACTTCATAGAAATCATCAATCGTTTCCGGCATATCTAGACCGACGTTTTTAAGCCAGTCGGTTCTGATGATCATACACGCTCTGATCAGGTCCCTCGTTCTGTAGATTCCGTACACCTCGCCGTTCACCGAGCTGTTCTTCAAAATCTTTTCATCTGCCTGGCTTAAATTCTTGTAGTCTTTTAAATAAGGAGACAGCTCCCAAAATGCCCCTGCTTTGACAGACTTGATAAAGCCGGCTGATTTATCTTTAATCACAATCGCATGAGGCATCTCTCCGGAAGCCATGACGATGTTGAATTTGTCGTTGTAGGATGAATCAGGCACCCATGTGACCTTAATCTCTTTGCCTGTGTATTTTTCGAGCGCTTTTAATGAAGGGCTCTTTTCACTCGGGCTTTCCGGCGATAAGAGCGGCGCCATAATTTTAATCGTGTCTTTCGAACCGCCTGCTGAACTGGATGTTTCCGAATGGCTGCATCCGGCGATCATCATGGCAGCGAGCGGCAAGGCCAGCCATTTTTTTCGCATTCTATTTTTCATGATGCGTAAGTCCCCCTTTTTTTTAATTTGCATTTCCCCTTTGCCTCTCCTAATATAAAGCGCTTACATAAATTCTTGCAATCTTCATTTTTTGCACCATTTCTCCTATGAAATTCCGTCTGTTATCCTTTTTTGCCGGATGTATCTTTTTTTGCCGGAAGGGAATCTCCAATCAGTTCCAGCGCTGCTATGACGTTCAAACACCATTGAGAGACGGTGTTCGTTGTCACCCACGGGAGCTCCTCCAGCTGCGTCCATGTCTCAATGCGCTCTGGTTTGATCGGTAGCGGCGTATGGCTCAGCTTATCGTCGAGCAAAAGATTCCACGCTTTGGCGGCGAGCTTCTGGTCTTGTTTTTTTCTTGCGGCGTAGGCGGTCATGGCAGCGGCAAACATCGGCCAGTGAAAATGCCTGTCATGAAGAGCGCCTCCGCTTTTTTTCCGTTTTTCTTCATCACTGAGTGTGTAAAATTCGCCGAATTCACTCAGCATTTCCTCCCATTCCCGGTCATCAAGAAGCTCAGCCAGCTCCATCCACACTTGCGGCGCGCCGAAGGCAATGATCATATGATATCCGCCCGCTATGCCATCTCCCATGTGATGAAGCATCGAGGTCTCCGGGTCATATTCAAATGTCGGACCGGATAATAAGCGGAGCGGCAGCTGCTTCAGACAGCTGATGCCCGTTTCGATTTTTTTGAGATATGCCGGATTTTCGGTCCGCTCCCATTCCGCCAGCCAGTTCGAGCAAAACGCCGCCCAGTCCGGTCCCGTTCTGGCGTGGGTCGGGTGCTCGCCTTTCTCATAAAAAGCGCGCATCGGATCGGTTTTGACGAGGGCGTAATCGGCGTCCTTCACTTCTGTCAAAAGATCTCCCGTCCGCTCATCTCCCGTCAGATAATAATAGAATTTATAAAGCCCGGCCATGCTGATCCTCGCTTCCTTGCAGCCGCATCCCCAATGAACAACATTATGCCGTGAGCCAAGCCCTGCGTATTCCCCGAGGTGAAAGCTGTCCGTTTCGCTCGTGTGGCGGGTCATGGCTTCTGCCATGCGGAAGATATCCCCTCTGCCAGAGCGGAAAAACGCCTGCCACAGCCATAAGGTCGGAACGAGCTCATTATTTTGCCATGCATACCCGCCGAGATCATACCGCCACATATGCCGGATCGGGTCATACGTATGCATGACATCGCCATAATGCCAAAACCCGTACCATCTGCGCTGCTCTACTTCCTTTTTGTAAAATAGAAATGCGGCGTCGAGCTGTTCTTCCAGCTCTTTTTTGAGCGGATGAGATGTGTCAATGACACTCCAAACCCCGAGCGCCTTTGATTCGTAATAGACGTCCGGCTCACAAACAAGCAGCGGCGGCGCCTGCCATTTGTCAGCGAGCGTATGAAGGACATCATCAGATGGCATATGCGAAAAGCACGACAGGCTGATTTCATTTGTGTTGGCAATGCCGGTCGGATCAGAACGCATTTCATCAAAACCCTCATACGCGCTGGCCACATGGGTGTTTCCTGTATAATGCCGCAAATCCATCGCCCCTCCATCCGGAGGCCAAAACCAGACGGTCATTTTTGGGTGGCTGCCGGCAAGGCCTGTGATTTCCAGTGCTGACGGGTATTTCTCAAAAAAGTACCGCAGACCGAGGGCTATGCCGCCATTTTCGCCGCCCGCATAGCAAAGCCCCTTCGCCCGGCTGCCATGCAGCATGCCTACCCACGCATAATCTTTTCCGGTCCGTTTTGACAGGCTGTAATGATCACTGGAATCCTGCACGAGCTTGACATCATTCCAAACCGCGTTCTGTGTGCCGTGCGCAAACCATTCCTTGTGCTCTTCACTTGGAAACAGCGTTTCACCATTGATTTGTTTTTGATAAAGAGGATACCGTTCATTGAATTTACGTGTGCCAAACAGCTGGGCGGGTTCTTTGTACATCCCTTTCTCTCCCGCAAAACGGAAATGGCGGTTGTACGGCTCCCCTTCCAAAAAAAGGTCAAATTCGATACCGAGCCCCTTAATGAATTCTTGTTTACCGTTCCTGTCAATCAGCTGCGTATGTACGATGCCGATTTCAGACAGCCCGGCATAAAATATCAATCTGACCACAAACGGCAGCCATTCTTCATTTGTTTTTTTGAGGATATGCACGCCCTCTATTTTGATCACTGTTTTGACAGGTCCTTGCATCTCAAGCGCCGCACGTTTGATGAGGCTGACAGACGTTTCACGAAAAAGAACCGTTTCCGCCGCCGTCTCTTTTCTCGTTTCTCTTATGGCAACGAGCCTCCCGCCTGCGGCGATCGGCTCTCCGTTAATCTGCAATGATTGAATAAGATCGGAGCCTGTTTTATGGATGGCACAGACGAGCGTTCCTGTATCCACTTGGATGTCATGCTTTGACTCTTTGATGCTGAGCGTTTCACCTGGCTTCAGGGCTTCTCCTTTTTGCACTGCAAAGCTTTGATGGTCCTGTCCGCTGAACACTGCCGCGTGCTTCGTCCACTTGATGCTCCCGTCCGGCCAATAGGCCGACGGTTCGCTTTGCACAAATTGGCTTTCCGCGTTTTCATTCACAAGCGCCAGACGGTCACCCTTTTTCAATTCTCCTTTTTTCCATGGCACGCCCCACGTCACACCGCTTGTCACCTTTGGCTGTTCTGATAACCATTTCATCTTTTTCATCAGTTCTCTCCCTCCATAGAAAAAAGCTGATTCGATGCAAAGAATCAGCTGTGATTGTCAAACTGAATCACACGGTATTCATGCGGTCCGACCGCCAGCCTCCCCGCTTTTTCCGAACGGTTCGTCAACAAATCCGTTCCCGCTTCCGGCAATGTTACGCTTCCGCCTTTTCCATCCATATTCACGATGACCCACACAAGGCCGTTATCGCCTTTGCGAGGGGCAACGATCGTGCCGGGTGTTACATCCGACCGAACGGAAATGGCTGCTTCAGCGGCATAATGCCTGACGAGCGCTTCCAGCATCGCATCCCCTTTTTTCCCGGATGGAAGCGAGCCGAGCATGACGATTTTTCCCTTGCCGTGCTTCCGTTCTGTCAGAAAAGCATGGCCTGCTGCCGGTCCTGACTCAACCGTGCCTAGGGTGTTTCCGTTCTCTGTATCAAACACCGCGCTCCACAGCCCCAGTGGCGCCGTGATGCCAAACGCTTTCCCTGTATTCGCATCCTCGTTCATTGGAAAGGTAAACAGCGTTTTGATCCCGGCTGTTTTCTCAAGTTCGCCAAGCCCGCAATCGGTATGAATTGTATGCTCGCTTGAGCGTCCCCCTGTCAGCGGTCCAACAATCCAGATGCCTCCAGCTTCAGCGAATGCCGAAGCTTTTTGGATAAAATCCGAAGACAGATACGGCACAAATGGCGTAAACAGCAAGCGGTAGCCGTCCAGTGGAACGCCTTCCGGAATGAGGTCACGGTGTATCCCCGTGTTAAGAATACGCTCATAAAAATGGGTCACAAGCGTACGGTGCTGGAGTCCCCGGTGAGGCTCCGTTTTGATAAATGCTTTTGCTCTGTCGGAGTACGTCATCGCTGCCTCGGCTTGAACGGGCACAGTCGATAAAATCACCTGTTCGATGTCCTTTCTTGCCCGCTCGACTGCCAGCACGTTCTGATAGCCCACGGTCGGCTCGCCCCAGGCACTGAGAACCGAACCGTGTGAAATCTCGCTGCCCGAACGCTGCTGGCGCCACAGCCAATAGCAAAAACCCTCGCTTCCTAAGGCGTAGGAAGATACGGCTTCGGCCTGTAAATACCCATCGGCATGCGGAAACGCGGAGCTTTCGAGCGAGGCGGCATACGACGGACTCGTTTCCAAAATCCAAAACGGGCGCCCGTGTTTCAAGTTCCTCCACAAATCACAGTTCAATAAAAAAGCAGAAGCGTTTTCCTGCGAAGCGTACGTATCATAGGAGGCAAAATCGAGATTCCGAAACATCCGCTCATTGTCCACGCTGAACATGACAGAGCCGTTATGCGTGATCGGCGCATCCGAATAGCAGCGGATGATTTTGGCCTGTTCATCCGCAAATGAAGCGATCCTCTCCATCGAAAACAGCTGATACATGGTGCTTAGAGAGGCGTGATGCAGAAACGGGGCTGGCCCCGGCTGCGGCACTTGCTCAAACGTCTGGTAGGTTTCGCTCCACACATTGGTTCCCCATGCCTCGTTTAACCGCTCAATCACGCCATAGCGGTTTCTGAGCCAGTCATGCCATAAGTGCAAGCACGTCTCACACATGCATTCTGCAACATGGCATTTAAACTCATTGTCTAGCTGCCAGCCGATCAGTCCCGGGAGCTGGCCAAGCTCCTTGGCGATGCTTGTGGTAATGATGGCGGCTTTTTTTCGGAAATACGGGTTGTTCGTACAAGCATGCTGACGGGAGCCATGCCCCATGACCTCTCTTTTTTCGTTTACATGCATACGCTCCGGCCGGCCGTGCGACAGCCAAATCGGCGGTGTAGGCGTCGGCGTGCACATGATCGTTTCGATGCCGTTATCATACAGCCGGGTGATGATCTCTTTGAAAAAACTGACGTCAATTTTTCCTTCTTCCGGTTCCATGACAGACCAGGCAAATTCGCCGATCCGCACAACATTCACGCCAACTTCACGCATGATGTCAATGTCCTGCTGAATCGTCTCTTCATCCCATAGTTCTGGATAATAGCAAGCACCGTGATACAGTTTTCTCCTCACATTTTTCACCCTTCTTTGATGATCGATTCTGTCAATGGCAGGCCGAGCTCCTTTATGCCTTTTGCCACAAGTTTCGCCATTTCATTTGCGCCTTTTTTTGTAAAGTGCGTGTAATCGTTCATTCCTTCTGACACCATAAAATAGGTGTACACTTTTTCCTCGCCCTTCTCGGTAAAGAAAGCAAGGCTTTTCTCCATCAGATCAATGAGCTGGACATTCTCCTCAGCAGCCGTCTGCTTCATGGCAATGCAATAATCAGGAAAGTCGTTCAAAAACACGCCGTTTTCATAATGAAAGCGGGCTACAGGGGTAATGAGAAGCGGATGGGCGCCTTTTTCCCGCGCGCCTGCGATATATTGCTTTAAATATTGTTTATAGGTGGTATAGGGCTCGGTGTAGCGCTCCGGCTTATTTTTCGACGCGTCATTATGGCCCATCTGCACAAACAGCCAGTCACCCGGCTCAATCACATCAAGAATCGCCTGAAGCCTGCCCTCTTCCACAAATGTTTTCGAGCTTCTTCCCCCGATTGCTCTGTTGATCACCTGGATATGCTCCGGCAGATGCGAGCCGAGAAACTGCCCCCAGCCCCCTTGATTTGTGCTGTCTCCATACGTTTGAACAGTCGAATCGCCAGCAAGATAAATGTGATTTGCCATATCTCATTCCCCCTCGTTTTTTCGTTTCATATGGCATCAATCATGGACAGCTCTTCCCTTGAAAAACAGGTGAGTTTAGCGCCTGAACATTGGTCGTCCTGGCTTTGATTAAGTCATCTTGTCGTACTGTTCAGCCTTTGCTTCGTAGTTCCTCCTATAGCGGCGCCTCCGCTTTGCTGCCCGCTATGTACAGGGCGGGCTTCGGCGGTTTTTTCATTCCCGTTCCGAGGTAAAAGCCCGTGTGCGGCGGCTGGTTGTAGGCGGTGTTCTGCCAGGCGATGCCGAGCCTGTAAACCGGATCGTGCATAAGCGTATAAAAGCGATGGCGGGTGAGATGTATCGTTGTATAGATACGGAGCGCGCTGCTGTCTTCCGTTCTCCATATCACTTCTTCCCGCCAGTCTCCGAACAGGTTGGCCTGAAGAACAGGATTTCCTTTTGTGCCGTTGTTGGACAGCACGCCGTCCGGCTGAAAAATCGTCTTCAGACAGTGGTTTTCAGCATCCCACTTTTCAATCTTCGGCCGGCCGGCCGTTCCGTCCCAGTCATGATCAAGCAGCTCCCTGACCAAGTCGCCGTCCCACCAGATGGCGAAATTGGCTGAGATGGGCGCTTTGTCACTGATTTTTTCTCCTTTACTGGTAAAAAGGCCGTATGACATTCCGTCATTGCTCGGCGGATCGATTCCCCAGACGAGCGATCCTTTGTAGTTTGGGTCTATATGAGCCGCCATGCCCCTGCCGACGTCAGTTCCGGCATGAACGCCCCACAAAATCTCGCCGGTTCCGGCATCACGCAGCGACAGTCCGTACGGTTTCGAGGCATCCTCATGCACCTGAAACACTTCAAGCCCTTTTCGGGACGGATCCAGATCCCCTACATGCATCGCGTCTCCGTGTCCGAGCCCCGTTGTGTACAAGCCTGTGCCGTCATGATCAATCGCCATGGCGCCGTAAATGATTTCATCCTTCCCGTCTCCGTCAACATCTGCCACACTCAAGCTGTGGTTGCCCTGCCCTGCATACGCTTCATGGCCCGGCTGATTGGAATCAAATATCCAGCGTTTTTTGAGCCTTCCGTTTCTGAAATCGTATGCCACGAGTACAGCTCTCGTATAGTAGCCGCGCGCCATCACGAGGCTCGGCCGCTCCCCATCCAAATAAGCGATCCCGGCGAGAAAACGGTCCATGCGGTTTCCGTAGCCATCTCCCCAATCTTCCAGCTTGCCGCGGGGCGGTTCATATTCCACGGTCGTGAGCGCTTCACCGGTTTCTCCTTTAAACACAGTCAAATATTCTGGACCGGACAGGATTCTGCCCTGTTCGTTCCTAAAATCGGCATGCTCATCGCCAATGATGTGTCCTTTCCCGTCTGTTGTGCCGTCGGCTGTTTTCATGGCGATTTCTGCTTTTCCGTCACCGTCCAGGTCATAGACCATAAACTGGGTATAATGCGCGCCTGCTCTGATGTTTTTGCCGAGGTTGATGCGCCACAAAAAGGTGCCGTCCAGTTTATAGGCATCTATGAGAACCTCCCCGGTATATCCGTCATGGGCGTTGTCTTTTGAATTGGACGGGTCCCACTTCAGGATGATTTCATATTCCCCATCCCCATCCACATCCCCGACACTGGCATCATTGGCGCTGTAGGTGTACGGCTTTCCGTCCGGCGTGATACCGCCCTCCGGTTTGTTAAGCGGAACCTCTAGGGCATTTTCCCGCCAGACGGGAGCTTCTTTGGACAGCTTTTCTTCCCGTCCCTTATTGACGGCCGCCACCTGGTAAACAGAGTCCGCCGTTCCGTTTTGATCGAGAAAATTGGTGCTGTCCGCGATAGGCTCGCGGGTGATCCGCCTTCCATCCCGATAAAGGTGAAAAGCCGTCGTCTCATGATCCGTTCCGAGAAAACGCCAGCTGACAAACACGCCCTGCTCCGTCTTGACCGCAATTAAGCCTCTGGTCAAGTATTCCATCTGCCTCTTTTTTGGCTTCATTTTAATGGGAACGGGCTGCGTGCAGCCCGTTCCTTCCCCCTTTCTATTAAGGCGTATACATATTCGGTTTTGGCTGTTCCGCCATGCCCTCTCCTAAAAAGAAGCTTGTGTGCGGCGGCTGGTTATACGCGACATTTTGCCAGGCGATGCCAAGCCGGTACACAGGATCGTGCATCAGCGTGTACAGCCTATGCTCAGTCGGAATGGTTGTCGTGTAAATGCGGAGCGCACTGCTGTCCTCCGTTCTCCACACGACTTCCTCTCGCCAGTCCCCAAGCAGATCAGCCTGAAGCGTCGGCGTTGCTTTTGTGCCGTTGTTGGCGGCCGCGCCTGATGCAGTCAGCATATTTTTCGATACGCCGTTTTGATAATCCCACTTATCGATTCGGTTGCTGTCCAGCTGTTCCCGCAGCAAGTCGCCGTCCCACCAGATGCCGAAGTTGGTCGATGACGGAACACTGCTTCCGATTTTGACGCCTTTCGCTGTGTAAAGAGAACCGTTTGCCCACACTTCCTGTCCCGGATAACGCGGGTCAATATCAGCAGCCATCCCCCGGCCTACATCCTTGCCTGCATGAACGCCCCAAAGGATTTTTCCGGTTGCCGCATCACGGAAGGATAAGCCGTATTTTGCATTTTTGTCCTCATGAACTTGAAACACCTCAAGACCCGGCCGGCTCGGATCAAGATCCCCGGTATGGAGGGCATCCCCGTGGCCTAAGCCAGTTGAATACATGCCTTTTCCATCATGATCAACAGCCATTGAGCCGAAAATGATCTCATCCTTTCCGTCCCCGTCAACATCAGCGATGCTCAGGCTGTGATTCCCCTGTCCGGCAAACGCCTCATTTCCAGACTTCGAAGAATCGAACGTCCAAAGCTTTGACAGCTTTCCGTCTCTGAAGTTATAGGCGACAAGCGCGGTTTTGGCATAATACCCTCTGGTCATGATCAGGCTCGGCCGCTGTCCGTCGAGGTAGGCAATGCCGGCGAGAAAACGGTCAACCCGGTTGCCGTAGCTGTCTCCCCAATCTGACACATTGCCGCGGGCCGGTTCAAAGTTTGTTGTGACAAGCTCTTTCCCGGTTGCACCTTGAAACACAGTAAGGTATTCCGGCCCTGAAAGCACACGCCCCTGTTCATTTCTGTAATCAGCATTGGCATTTCCAATCACTTTGCCTGTGCCGTCTTTTGTCCCGTCTGCCGTTTTCATCGCCACTTCCGCTTTTCCGTCACCATCAAGGTCATACACCATAAACTGGGTGTAGTGCGCTCCCGCTCTGATGTTTTTGCCGAGATTGATCCGCCATAGCTTCGTTCCGTCAAGTTTATAGGCGTCAATCAGTACGTCACCCGTATAGCCATCCTGTGAGTTGTCCTTTGAATTAGACGGGTCCCATTTCAGGATCAGCTCGTATTGCCCGTCACCATCCACATCGCCAACACTTGCGTCATTGGCGCTGTAGGTGTAAGCTTCACCCTTTGGCGTCGTGCCGCCAGCCGGTTTATCCAGCGGGACGGAATGATACGGCTGCGCCCATACGGAGGCTTTTTCAGAAGCCGCCTGTTCGGTACCGTTTACGACAGCCCGAACCGTATACGTTGAGCCAGCCGATCCGTTTTTATCCACATAGTTCGTGGTTTTGACAGGCGCAGTATTCAGCTTTTGTCCGTCTCTGTACACATTGAACGAAACAGATGCGTTTTCAGTGCCAAGAAACCGCCAGCTGACAAAAATGCCGCCGTCCGTCTTGACCGCCACAAGCCCCCGGTTCAGCGCTTCCATCTGCCGCGCTGCTCCTTCAGCTTTCACAGGACATACAGTGGTTCCCATCACCAACAAGACCAGCAACGTAACAGCGGTAAACAAGCGTTTCCTTCGTTTAATCATCAGACAGCTCCTTCTCATTTTTCTGTAAGCGCTTACTTAAATTGGATTTTATGCGCTTTGTGATCTGTCTTCAATTACACTTTTTTGCATCTGCCTTTTTCGGACACTGCACTTTTTTGCGCGATTGTCATTTTTTTGTTATCCGGCTTGGTGGTGCTGGGCCTCCGTCTTTTGAAATCCTCTGAGAGCAAAAAACATCGACACTAGCCCAAATAAACATGGGCCGTAAAATGGGATCAAGCCCGGGAGCGTATACAGCAGGTAAAGGACAAATCCGCACCCGATCAGCATACATCCGGTCGTCAGCGGCCGCATGGCGCCAAACAGCAGCGCTTGCGGAATATATTTGCGAAGCGGGAGCTGGTAATGCACATAAAGGGGAAATACATACATCAGCGCAATGATATACAAAAGCCCCGCAAGCAACGTGCAGCTTGTTACGGTAAAGGACAGCCAATCCGTACTTGCAGAAAAATAATGATAATTCGCGGACAATATGAGCAAAAGAGCCGCAAACGCCAGTCCAATTGCATTGACCTTGAGAAACTCTTTTTTGTAGGTATCGAGAAATAACGGAAACACCGGGATATCCTTTTGCCCCATCAGCCATTTCCGTATGACGGCACACATCGCGGCAGTGCTCGGCGCCCATCCGAAAAGAACGCCGCCCAAAAGCGTAAACAACAGCCACAGCCCGTTGAGCCACGCAATTTTCACCACCGCTTCACAGCCTGCATAAAGCGCATCCGTTACCGTCGTCCTCATCTTCTCACCGCTTGATGCACAGCAAAATCTCGATAAGCGGCTTTCATGGGCGCCATCTGCCGGAACCCGATTTTCCCTTTTGTTAACACAGACCCGTAGGTGCTGCCGTCGTCCATCCATTCAAGAATGGGCAAATCATTGATTGAAAAGTGCACATAGCCTTTGTCTTTAATGAGCTTCATATGATACGGGGAATCAGCGTCGTCTGGAGATGGGAGCGGATCGGCTCCCATCGTGGCGAGATGGAAACCGCGGCTTTTTCTTAAATTGCAGGTGCGGAACGCTCTTTCCTCCGCGTATTTTCTGCGGAAATACGACAGGTGGAGCGCATTGATATCCCCCGAATGATATTCAGGGTATTTTCCCGTTCTTTTCTTGAGACTTGGATCAAACAAATCTTCGCCTCCAATCCCCGCAGCGGCAAAAAACAGCATACACAACCCAGGCTGCTCAATCGGAGAGAAGTCCCACGTCACAATGATGCCATCCGGAAACGTTTCCGGGCACCAATAGACAAAGTGTGCTTCGTCCTGAACATGCGACAGATGCAAGCGGTGATCGTCAAATGTGATCTGTCCGCCTCCCTCCATCCGCCAGTCCTTCACATCGCTTGCTGACTGGAGCGGATTGCGGTACAGGCACGCGCCTTCCTTATACATATTCTTTTCCCTCCCGGCTCACGAGATGATCCTTCAGCGGAAGACCGAGTTCTTCAATGCCTTCTGCCACAAGCTTCGCAACCTCCATTGCCCCTTTTTCTGAAAAATGCGTATTGTCCTCAATGCCGTCCGGATAATTCGGATGTTCATTCGGCTGAAACCAAACGAACAATCTTTTCGACTCCTCCGGTCCGTATGCTTCATAGAGCTCTTTTGTTTTTGCCAACAGATCAATCACAGGCACATCAAGCTCCTTCGCCAGTGCTTTCATCGCATCAGGGTACTCGCCAAGTGTATGCTCGATCCGTCCGTTTTCATCAAAACGGCGGCGCTGCACCGATGTGACAAAGACAGGATGCGCTCCCTTTTCGCGTGCCGTATCTGCAAACAGGGTGAGAAATTGCTGAAACGTAGAGTACGGCTTCGTCCCGCGCGGTTTCTGGTCATTGTGGCCGAATTGAATAAACAAATAATCGCCCTGTCTGATGCGCTCGGCAATCGCCTGAAGCCTTCCTTCCTCCACAAAAGAATTGGTGCTTGCCCCTCCTTTGGCGTGATTGTGCACCTTCACATCTTCAGAAAACAATTGCCCGAATACCTGCCCCCACCCCGCCATCGGCGCTTCATGAGGCGGGCAGTCACTCACGGTGGAATCCCCCGCTAAAAACACTTGAATCGGTTCCTCCATCACATGTTCTCTCCTTTCACGGCGTTTCCTGATACATTTGCCTGAAGACACCAGGCGGCATGCCGACCTGTTTTTTAAAAATCCGATTGAAGTAATTGTGGCGGTAGCCGACTTCTTCCGACACGTCATGAATTTTTTTATTCGTATTCACCAGCAGCTCTTTCGCCTTTTCGATTCTGATTTGGGTCACATAATCTATAAAATTAATGCCGGTCACTTGCTTAAATGCCTTGCTTAACGTATATGAATTCATGCCGAGCGCATCGGCACAGCTTTCCAGGGAAATATCCGCCATATACTGTTCGTGAATCATGGCGATGACACGATCCGCCAGCTGCTTTTGCTGTCTGTTTTTTCTGCCCTCAAGCTTGGAAAGGTAAGGCGTCACCACAGCATCCATCAGCCAGGCCGTTGCTTCATTAGGTTCGCGCAATTCTGAAATGTCAAGAAGCAGCTCCCGATGCTGAAATAGGTCACTCGGATTGAGCCCGGAATGCAAAATATCCTCCTGAATGCGGGAAAACAGCTGAATCAGGGCGGAGTGCACATGCCTGTCTATGACCGCCTTTTCCGCCAGGTCCTCCATGCATACATGTATCAATTCCTCGGCCTCCTGTTTTCTTTCCAGCCGGATGGCCTGAACAATTTGTTTTTCCAGTTCAAAAGGATAATAAGGGGCGGATTGCTCACCCTGAGGGAAGTCGGCCTGCAAATCAATCACCTGATGCCGATTGGCAAACTGCCTGCGGGATTTGCCGCTTTTTACATCCTGAAATAAAGCAGGGATCTCCGTGACACGCTCCGTCTTCCTGCTCATCGTTCCGGACAGGCTTAATCCGGTAACATCGTCAAATTGGCGTGCCAGCTCCGTTACATACGCCTTCAGATCAGAGCTGTTTGTTTTCATCACAAGCAAGGTGACGGAAAGCCGGCCGATATCAAGAACAGAGGTCTGAAAACAGCGTTTTGCCGCAAGCTCCTCGGCCAGATTTGTCAGCGTAAATACAGCAAGCTGTTCATCACCGGCACGAAAGATGCTTTTTTCACAGCGGAGGCCTGTTACCTGAAGATCAAGCACCTGAAACACTTTTTCTCCGATGCTCCATCCAGCCTCCTCCATCCGCGATCTGAGGCTTTTCTCGTTGTCATAGTAAAAATCGCCCTGCAAGAGGTGCTGAAAGAAACTCTTTTTCATATGGGGTGTCTGCCGCAGGAGCTGCTTTTGAAGTTTCTGGCTTTCAAGGGATAGATCATGCCATCGCTTTTCAATCCACTTGAATTCATCCTGCCCGGACGCCTGCCATGTTTTCTTCTCTCCCCCGGTAAACAAGCCAAGCAAATGCTGAATGGGGCGATAGATTTTTTTTGATGCATACCACGTCATGCACACCGCCAAGCAGATGCAAATGACAAGCATCACGATGATCACTTTTGATAAAAACACCATCGGCGCTGTAATGGCTGAAAGAGGCGCCGCTGACACAAAGGTCCACTGCTGATGCATGCGGTTCATTTCTCCAAATGAGACGGAATACACCTTGCCGTCCCATTCCATCTGAAAATGGCCTTTCTCTTTCGGCTGTTTCTTTACCTCTTGAAGTAAAGTCTTTTCAAAATCTATTTCTCCCTCGTGAAAAAGCACCTCCTGATTTTGATCCAGAAGCAGCGCACTGCCATCAGGATAAGGGGACAAGCTTTGCAGGATGGACTCCATTTCTTTCGGATCAACCGCCAGCATGATCGCGCCGAACGGTTTCTCCGCTGCGCCCGGAATGAGCTGGATCAGCATCGCTTGATTTCCGGATCGGTTCCAATAAATACTGTTGTCTGAGGCAAGCAGCGAGCGATACTTGCGAAGCGCCTCCTGTTCTGTCAAAGCGCTGTATTCAGGGCTCAGTACAAGAGGCCGGGGGCTGTTCAGAAAGATGGAAGCCTGCTCGATCAGCGGCTGCTGGTCCCGTAAAAGAAACAGTTTTTTCGTTAATTGATAGGAGAACGTAAAGTCTTTCTCCAAATCCCTCTCGGCCAATCCGTTCATCAGCGAAGAATCATATGCCATCTGGGTGAGAGTCAGCTCCAGCACTCCCAGTTTCTCATCCATTCGGCTGACTTCACGCGCCACCTGTGTTTCATGTGATCTCTGCAGCTCTTTCTCTACCTTATCGATCGAAAAAAAGTAGATAGCGCCGCCAGTCAGCAATCCGGGAATACAGGCAATCAGCAAAATGAAGACAAAGTTTCTTTTGAAATACGTTCCCTTCCAGCGTGAAACCCGTTCCTTCTGTTGAGGCTGTTTTTTCATCCCTTTCCCCCCGCCGCCATCTTTACTGATACACGCGTTTTTTCGTTCTCAACACATCAGCAAGAAACGTCAGCGCAAGTCCCTGTCCCCATCCTTGTATTCGTTTGTAAGGCACCTGTTTGTATCCTTCTGCATTTTTCATGACGGCTGTTCCGGCCGATACCTTGCTGACCCGTCCGTCCTCTTCTACCGCATCCAAAATGGCGGCAAGCGATTTCTGCACATATTTCGTATACAGCTTTCCGTTCGACAGCAGAGCAGAGGCAATCCCAGCCGATGCCGAAACTTCGAGATATGAATCCGGGTCATCCAAAATGGTATGCCACAGCCCTGTATCGTCCTGAAGCCGGACGAGCGCGCTTAGCTGATCTCTGAGCGATCCGTCGATGATCATAAAGGAAGGATGCGTCACCTCAATGAGCGGGAGCGCCTTCGCCATCGTAAGTGCCGCCCAGCCGTTCGCCCTGCCCCAATAAATCCCCGACAGATGATTTTGCGCTTTATTGTCCCAGGCGTGGTAGTACAAATTCGTGACAGGGTCCTGAAGCACGTCTTCATGTCCGTGAAACTGGCGCAGGCCGTCTTCAAAATAATCCTCACGCTCCATCACCCGCCCGATTCTCAGCATAAACAGTCCCGCCATCATCAGCGTATCCGCCCATGCCTGTTCAGGAAACACGTACTCTGTCGAATTAACCGTATGCTGAAGAATCCCCTCGCCAAAGCGCGGCGCTTTATGCAGCACATACTCCGCCATCTCGCCCGCTGTTTCCAAATATACGTGATCACCCGTCACCTTGTGGAGGAACAAAAGCGTATGTCCGATGGAAACCCCGTTGATCGAAAGCGGCGGCAGCCCATCCTCCAGCTGCTCATCCACCCACGTTTTTAACAGATTGATATATTCCTCGTTTTCCGTCGCTTCATAAGCCTCCGCCACGCCGTAAAACGCGACGCCGCCCGGCCAATCCCACGCAAAATCCATCTGAAATGTCCGTTTCACGATCCGGTCAATGACGGACGTCACCTTTTCTTCGTCAAAGATAAGCTGTGCCATCTGCAACACTCCTTTTTTATTTTAATCCGGTCGTACTGATGCCCTGAACGATATATTTCTGAAACAAAAAGAATACAAGAATCACAGGCAATAACGAGACGGCCGACATAGCAAACATCGCGCCCCAGTTCGAAGCCGATTCCGTATCGAGGAAAAGCTTCAGCGCAAGCGAAACTGGATAAAGCTCCGGCTTATTCAAATACAGGAGCGGCTGAATCAGCTCCTCCCACTTCCAATAGAAGGAGAAAATCGCAGACGTCGCAAGCGCTGGGGCAATCAGCGGAAGAATGATCCGCCAAAAGCAGGCAAAGCGCCCGCAGCCATCGATTCGAGCGGCTTCATCCAGCTCCTCGGGAATCGTCCGGATAAACTGGATCATCAGAAAAATAAAAAACGCATGCCCGAAAAATTGCGGAACGACAATCGGTTTAAAAGAATTCAGCCAGTCTAATTTCGCAAACAAAATGTACTGCGGAATCATCAGCACTTCATGCGGCAGCATTAACGTCCCCATCATGCAGGCGAACCAAAACGCTTTCCCCTTAAACGGGATGCGCGCAAATCCGTACGCAATGACAGCCGATGACAGGACGGCGCCGATTGTTGACAGGCCGACAATGATCGCCGAGTTTTTAATAAAGGTCAGAAACGGCTGCCCCGCAATGCCCTTCCATCCTTCAGCATAGTTGCTGAGAATAAAAGGATCGGGAATGAGAGAATGAGAGGTTGTAAAAATACTGGAGCTTTCCTTAAACGAGCTGACAAACAGCCAAATGACCGGGTACAGCAATAACACTGCCAGCGATGCCGTAAAAACATGGAACAGTATGCGTTTGGGCCTGACGCGCCCGGCTTTTTTTCTCTCAAAAACCGGGGCTTCTCTGACAGGCTGGTTGACCGGCTCCATCCGTCATTCCTCCTTTGACTCGTAATGAACCCAATATGACGATGTTTTAAACAAAATCAGCGTAATCAGCCCGACAATGATGAGCATGATCCACGCCATCGCCGATGCGTAGCCCATTTGAAAATAGTTGAACGCCCGCTGGAACAAATAGAGCGAATACAAAAGCGTCCCGTCAAGCGGCCCGCCCTCGCCCTTCGAGATGATATAGGCAGGTGTAAATGTCATAAAAGCAGAAATCGTCTGCATCACAAGATTAAAGAAAATAATCGGCGTGAGGATCGGAAGCGTAATTTTAAAGAAACGCTGCACCCGATTTGCCCCATCCACGCTTGCCGCTTCCAAATACGAAGACGGAATGTTTTTCAGCCCGGCCAGAAAAATCAGCATCGATGACCCGAACTGCCAGACGGACAGCAGAATCAATGTCCACAACGCGCTAGCCGGGTCCTGGTACCAAAGAATTTTTTGATCAATCCCGACAAAAAACAGCAGCGCATTGATGACCCCGTCATTGCCAAAAATATTGCGCCACATAATCGCCACGGCCACGCTCCCGCCGATGATCGAAGGCAGATAAAAGAGCGTTCTGTAAATGGCCGTTCCTTTTGATGCATTGTTTAAAATGACAGCGATAAAAAGCGCGAAGCCGAGGCGGAGCGGAACCCCGGCAAGCACATACGTAAACGTCACCTTCAGTGACTGCCAATACTTTTCGTCACCCGTAAACATTTCCTTGTAGTTATCGAGCCCGATCCATTTCGGCGCCGTAAACAAGTCATAGCTTGTGAAGGACAGAAACAAGGACGCCCCCATCGGAATCACCGTAAAACATAGGAATCCGATAATAAACGGAGAAATAAAAGCATATCCCGCCAGATTGTCTTTTCTCATACTCCGGCTTTTTTTCATTGCATCAGCCCCATTTCCCGTCAGTTATTCCTCTCTAATATCTCATTGGCCTGCTTCCGGAACGTTTTGGCGGCTTTTTCCGGCGATACCTTCTGATACAGAATCTGATCAGACGTATCCTTCAGCAGCTTGATGACCTCCGCGCTTCCCACAGGCTCCGGCGGATCGGCTTTGCTGATGTTTTTTGATGCAGTTTCTACATATTCGATGATGTTGGCTTCTTCCTCATTCAGCTTCGGTTTAATCGCGTCCGCCACCTTGTCAGAAACCGGAACACCCCGTTCGCCTTTGATCAGCATGTTGGCTTCTTTATTGTTGACGAAGAAATCGATAAACTTTGCGGCCTCTTTTTTATGCTCAGAGCTTTTCGGGATCGAAAACAGCATACTCGGCTTCAGCGTCAGCGCTTTTTCCTTCATTTGCTCCGGCGGCAGATAAAGAGACAGCGGCGAGTCTGTCAATCGGGCAAAGCCCAAATATTGATTGGAGTAGTTCCATGTAATTGCTGACTTGCCTTTGACGATAAAGTCGTCCTCCATCCCTTTAATCTGTGCGCTTTCATCAGGTGTTGGGGATGTTTTCGCTTTCACCAGCCTCAGCTGCCGTTCAAAATAATCGACAAACAGCTGATCATCCTGATACGCGAGGCCTGTGCCGTCTTCTTTATAAAAACGCTCACCCTTCGTGCGCAAATAATAAGGGAAGAAAATATCAGGCGGATGCATTCCATTGGAGCCGTAGACGCCGGCTTTTTCCTGAAGGTCATACGCCAGCTTCTCGTAATCCTCCCACGCCCAGTTTTCCTGATTGATGGACACACCGGCTTTCTTCAGTAAATCATCATTCGCAATCGCAGACAGCACGTTGACGCCCAGCGTAAACCCATAGAGCTTATTGTCAATTTTTCCGCCCGACAGCATATTCTCGTCGATTGAACTGACATCAATCGTTCCATCCTTTGTATACGGCGTTAAATCTTCCAGCTGGTTCTTCTTTCCGTACTGTGCCAAATAAGCGGTATCCATTTGAATGACATCAGGAAGCTGGCCGGCGGCAGACATCGGCGCGAGCTTTTTCCAGTAGTCATCCCAGTTAGCAAATTCCGCATCAATATTGACGTGCGGATTCTTTTTCTCATATAGTTCAATCACCTTCGTTGTATAATCATGCCTTGGCTGCCCGCCCCACCATGCGATTCTGAGCGTAATGTCTTCTTTTTTCCCCGATGCCTCTTCGCCTGAAGAACATCCGCTGAAAAAAAAGACGCAGACAAGTGTTAACAGCACGTAACAAATCTTCTTCAAACCAATCCCCCCTTTAATGTAAGTGCTTACATTTTATTTTAAAGTGTTCGGATGGGGCGAAACACTCAAAAAACAGTGGCGAAAGTAAAAAAAACAGAGATGGCTATCCTGCGGAAGCGCCTCCCTGTTTTCTTCTGAAATCTGACGGTGTCAGACCGGTATATTTTTTAAAGACGAGACTGAAATACTTCGGATTATCGCCAAACCCAATTTCTTCTGCAATTTCTGATACACTCGCGTCCCGCCTTATTTTCATCTGCTTCATCGCATGCTCAAGACGTACTCGTGTAACGTATTGGGAAAATTTCTCTCCTGTTTCCTGTTTAAATAATTTCCCGAGATAATCAGGATTCATAAACAGCATATCCTTCGCCGCCCATTTTAAGGAGAGATTCGGATTTCCGAGTTCGTCGGCAACAAGCCTGATCATTTTCGAAATCACTGCGCTTCCGTGCAGGTCACCAGATTCTTCGGCTGTGTCGCGAAACAGCTGCCCAGCGTGCCGGAGTTCTCCCGCCTGACTGATTGCCATCTGGCGGTCCGCGAAAACGTCCGCCGCCTTTTCAGCGGCATTTTCCTCCACGGCGAGCACGGTCCATTCTCCGCTGCTGCAAACCGCTGTCAGCGCCGAACCGAGCGCTTCTCTAGCCGCGGCATCAAAAGATTGTTCCCCTTTTAAAATCAAGAGGCGGACCTTTTTTTCGGCAAGTGAAGGCGGCGGAGACAACTGGGCCACACCGGCGATCACCCCCTCCAAGTACTGATCGGCAGCAAAAGAACGAATATGATCGAGCTCATGTTTCAGATGAGCGGTTTTCTTTTTCCGCACCTCATGCTGCTTCAGTTCGGCAATGATTTCCTCCAGTGAACTGATAATCTGCTGTTCATTGCAGGGCTTCAGCAAATAATGCTTGACTCCGTATTTCATTGCTTCCTTCGCGTACTCAAACTCCCCAAACCCGGACAGGACGATAAATTGAACCGACGGACTCACGGCTGACACCTTTTTGATCAGCTCAAGCCCGTCCATGCCGGGCATTTTGATATCTGTAATGACAATATGCGGCTGCCTATGTAAGATCTTCTCGTACGCTTCATTCCCGTTCTGCGCCTTGCCAATTAATGAAGTTCCAAGCGCCTCCCACTCAATGATTCCTGCCATTCCGTCAAGAATAATCCTCTCATCATCAGCTAGCAATATCTTATACATCACGCCACCTCATTTCGGCACGGTATAGTGATCACAATCCTCGTTCCCTTTCCTTGCTCACTCTGAATACGCAAGCCGTACGGCTCTCCGAATGTCAGCCGGATGCGTTCACGAATATTCCAAAGTCCGATTCCTCTACCGCCCGATGTTTCAAGCATCCGTTCATCCATGCCGGGCCCGTTATCTTCGACCGTAATACAGACACAGTCCTTCATCTTTTTCGCCTGAAGGCGGATGGCGCACGGCCTTGTGAAGGGCTCAAGCGCGTATTGAATCGCATTTTCCGCCAGCGGCTGGAGCGTCAGTTTCGGAATGAGGCAATGCTTCACTTCTTCGTCGATATCCAAAGTGAAGTTCAGGCGCTCTTCAAATCGAAACCGCTGAATGGTCATATAGTGAAGAACGATATCCGCCTCCTCCTGAATGGTCACTATATCTTTCTTCATATGAATACTGTTTCGTAGAAGAAAACCGAGCGATTCCACCATTTTTGAGATTTGCTTTTGCTGATTCGCCTTTGCCAGCCAATTGATGGATTCGAGCGTGTTATATAAAAAATGCGGGTTGATCTGGGCTTGCAGTGCCTTCAATTCGGTTTCTTTAATGATGAGCTGTTTTTCCACATTTTCTTCCATAAGCTCGTTAATCCGTTTCATCATGACAGTAAAATGGCGGTTCAGCATGCCAGCCTCATCCTGTGTATGTTCCGGCAGAGAAAGCGATACGCCCGCCTCAATGCCGCCGTCCTGCACCGATTTCATCGCGGACACAAGCTGCTCGATCGGCTCCGTGATACTGTTGGCGATTTTCCTTCCGAAAAGCAAAACCACACAGAAAAACAGAAGAAAACACGTGCCGATCACCGTTTTCATAAAGGAAATTTTTTCGAACATCTGATCAAAGGGGATGACGTTATAGTAGCTCCAATTTTGATAGGATGATTGAAGGAAAGAAATAAAGTAACGTTTGCCATTCTTTTTTATCAAGTCATAACCGGGGTGCTTTAGCGTCTCATTTGCCGCCTCAGGAACAAGCACTGATGCATCTGCCGAATACACCAAATTCCCGCCTTGGTCGGCAATCATGATGTCTCCGACCGAATCGCCCCAATCCTTCGGCACATCACGAATCATCTGTTTCACATTGACTTGGATCAGCACCATGCCCAAGCCGTTCAAGCTCAGCTGGTGATAGGATCTGATCTGCCGCGCTGAAATCAGGACAGGATCGGAACCGCCGAGCGTCATCCAAAGATTTCTTCCATTTTTCGCTTTGGCCCGTTTAAACACCTCTTCCTGCTCCTGCTTCAAAAGATCTGAAGAACTGCTTCCCGCTGAATACTCTGAGCCGCGGGCATCAATCAAATGAATGGAATCGATGTACTTTTCATCACCGGCATATTCCGCCAGCTGATCCCACAGCTCCTGCTTCATTTGATACTGATCGTATGTATCATCACGGTTTTGCATGCTCAGAATGCGCTGAATCTGTTCGTCTGTAATGATTTCATATGACACCTCCTCTATCTTCTTCAGCTCGTCTTCGATCCTTTCAGAAGACATCCGCAGTACCTCCGAGGATTTGCGGTAAATTTGCTCATCATACACATGAAAGGCGTACTGCACCCCGCTGTATACAAACAAAAAGGAAACAGCCATAATCAGTGAAAGGAACACAAACAGCTTATCCCTAATCTTCATCCGCCTGTACCAGCCAGCAGCTCTTTTTTTCATGCCGCCTTTTCTTTCTCCTGACGCTGATCCATTGACCGAAACGCTTTAAAGGATAGCTTCGTTAAGATCAGGCTCAGTAAACTCCCGCTGAAAAACAGCAGAAACGTGACGTGAAACAACACGAGAAACAGCGCACCGACAGCGCCCGCCGCCATCATGAGCGTCACCGCCGGACGGCTGAAGGCGATCAAAAAGCTGATGCTCAGCACTTCTCTGATTTTCACGTCAAAATGAGAAAACACCGGAAACACATACAGCACAACAAATGCGAAAATCAAGCTGATGCTCAGGAACACATTGACGAGCACAGGCTGATTCATCTGAGCCGCAATCCGCATATCCGCAAACAAAAACAGGCCGGCCGTCACAAGAATGAGCCCGAGGATCTGTGCTGCCCGCCATTCCCTTTTAAACGCCCGAAAAAAGACAGAAAACACTGGGGCATCCGTGTTCCCCTTCGCCCATTCTCTCGTCACTGAAAACATCGCGGCAGTAGCAGGCATCACCCCAAACACAACCAGACCTGCAAGAGAAAACAAAATCCAAAGCACATTCAAATAGGCCAGTCTCATCACCCACGTACAAAAGCGATTCATCCCATTCGTCACACTGTGTATCATCAACATCACCTTCCCGCTTCGGAAAACGCTTTCATTTAGAGTAATAAGTATTTCTCCTTTCGAAAGAAAATTCCTGCCGTCCTATGTAAATTTCGACATGATTAGAGGCAGCAGACGTCCTTAACTTTTTCTGTAACGTATCCGGCCTATTACATAAAAAATGACCACAGCTCTATCCTCCTTTTTGTACAAGACAAAAAAGCCTCCTGCAAAGGACGCTTATTCTGCCGAAATCTCTTTCTCAAACAAATGATACCCGGATGCATCTGCACCCATGAATTCATATCCCATACGCCGATAAAAGGAATGCAAGGCATCGTTATCAGCGACACAATCAAGCCGGATCCGTGTTTTTCCCCGAAAGTATATGCCCGTCTCCGCCCAATGAAGGACGCGTGCTCCAAGCCCCTGTCCCGCAAACCGGCGGCTTACTGCGAGGCGGTGCAAATAAATGGACTCCTCATGCCCATCGTCTCCCCAAAGCGTCCGGTCCCACTCGCTCGGTTCAGGCAGCAACATCACGACAGCCGCAAGCTCTTCGTCTTTTTTAAACACAAACACATGTCCATTTTCAATGGAACCTGTGATATCATGTGTATCTTGCCCTTCCAACAGTCCGCTCCATTGGTTAGAACCCCGATCCCGGAGCCATTCAGCTGTTCGGACGAGCAATCCAGTAATCGATTCTGCATCCTCATAGACAGCCGGACACGCGTAAAATCCATCTGCAATCGTTTCGTTCTTAATCTTAAAAGCTGACATAAAGGCCTCCCAATCAAAAAGTAAGCTTGCACACACACCTTGATTATAATGCAGACCAAACAGCAAAAACAGACCATTTTCTCTGTATGTAAAAGGGTGTATGAAAGAGAGGCCAATCTGCCCATTAGAAAATCTTCTTTTTATCCCGCTCTTCTTTTAAAATTTCAACCGCTTCCCTGAAGCGCATGGAGTGTACAATTTCACGTTCACGCAAAAAACGCAGGGAATCGTTTAAATCAGGATCATCCGAAATATCAATCAGCCATTGATACGTCGCCCGCGCCTTTTCTTCTGCAGCAATGTCTTCGTATAAATCGGCAATCGGGTCACCCTTCGCCTGGATATAGCTCGCAGTAAACGGAACGCCCGCCGCGTTGTGATAAAAAAGCGCGCCATCGTGATTGGCGTAATGATCTCCAAGCCCCGCTTCACGAAGCTGCTCCGGTGTGGCGTCTTTTGTCAGCTTATAGACCATGGTCGCAATCATTTCCAAATGGGCAAACTCCTCCGTGCCGATGTCTGTTAAAAGGCCGATGACCTTATCAGGAATCGTATAACGCTGGTTTAAATACCGGAGAGCTGCGGCCAGCTCGCCGTCCGCTCCGCCATACTGCTCAATCAAATACTTCGCCAGCGTCGGGTTGCACGTACTGACCTTGACAGGGTATTGCAGCTTCTTTTCATACACCCACATTCAAGCATTCCTCCTTATACTTGCCACGGCCATGGCCCTTTTCCCCAATCCCAATCCTCACCCGCGGGGCTGTTGCCGTACTGCAAAAGCGGTCCGTAAGAGGATTCGAATTGCCTTTTTAAGTGCCTTGAATAGCCGGAATATTGATTGAATTGCTTCAGCGCGTCTTCATCATGAGGATGTGTATTTAAATAAAGGCTCAACTCAACAAGCACAAAATCCGCGGCCTGAATTTGCTCAAGCTGACGGTAGTATTCGGCATCAATCTTTTTTGCCATGTACGTCTCCCCCTCGATAAGGGTTTTCATAAAAATCATAGAGATCCTTCCAAAGGGTGCCTTTCCTCAAAGCCTCCATTGGCGAAAACTGCTCCATATGCTCAGGCTGAAAGGTCATATAAAGGTTAGGGGGCGTTCTGTAATATTTCTTCCCTATGGGCGGACAGGGATCAAAACGGCTGTGAAAGGGCGTATATGATTTGACAGGCGTAAACGGCTGCATATCCTTCATTCAGGCTCCTCCTTTCTCAAAAACAATGACCTTAATAGGTATGAGGCAGGAGGCGTGATTATGACTGAAAATGCGCTAAACTTTTTCAATTCAATCGATAAAAAGAAGACCTTCGGCAGAGCCGAAGGTCTTTCTAGATCAATCAGTCCAAAATGAGATCAATGTTTCCAGTATGCAGCATGAGCAGCCGCAAACTCAGTCAGCGAACGGGGTTCTTTTCCCGTCACACGCTTCACTGTATCCGTTACCCGATGTTCCGCACCATGGCGGATCGCTTCATCCAGCCCCGCCATAAAACGGGCATAATCCGCCGGCAAACCAGCTGCCTCCATCCGATTATGCAGCTCGGAACGAGAAATGCTGACATGCTCCACCCGCCGTCCCGCCGCAGCTCCGATGATCTCCGCCGCTTCGGCATAGCTCAACGCCTCAGGTCCTGTCAGAATATGATGTGTTTGATGAGGAACATCATCTATCAAAGCACGCACGGCCGTTTCTGCGATGTCATTAGCGTCGATGAACCCTAGCTTTCCCTCACCCGAAGCCGTGATGATGTTCCCCTCAGTTTGAATAGACATTCGATGCTGGACATTGATGAAATTTTGCATAAAGTATGAAGGCCGCAGCACCGCCCATTCAGGAAAATCGCGCACAGCCTGATGAAGCGCACCAAACACAGGGCCATCTTCAGGGACAACCGACGCACTAAGCATCACCACACGCTCCGCACCGAGCCGCTTTGCCTCCTGTAGAAACGGGAGCACATAAGGCGCCGGGTCAAACACACCGACCGGAGCAACAAGATAGATCTGTTTTACCTGTTCCAGAGCAGACGTAAAACTGGAGGCATCCTTCCAATCAAAATACACATACTCAGCATCAGCAAGCTCGCCCTTTTTCCGGCTGGCAATCCGCACCCTGTACCCGAGCTCTATTAAACGGCTGGCGATTCGGCTCCCCGTTGTGCCGGTCCCGCCCGTGATTAAAATCGGCTGCTGTTTCATCATCTTCCACTCTCCTCTGTTTGCAAAAATGATCCTCCAAACGCCTCTTTTACAACCAGCGGATTCCAGTAATCCTTATAATGCACAATGCGGCCGTCTCTCGTTTCGATGACACTGATATAGCTTTGACGATAAGGCAGCCCAGTCTTAATCACATGGCCGTCACATTGAAACTCCGCAATCATCGTATTCGTATCTGCTGAGCGGTACACTGTCGGAGCCGTAAACGAAGAAAGATAAATCTGCTTAGGATAATCTTTAATATAATCGTAAATGGCCGCCTTTCCTTCTATTCTTTTTGGTGACCCCTCTGGCGCATAAGGAAACTCAAACACGGCATTCTCATCCCAAAGCTCCGTCCAGCTCTTCATGTCCTTCTCTAGCATATACGCCATAAACTTTCTCAATGTTTCACATGCCTTTTCAAATTCATTCATCAGCATTCATTATCACCTCATTTTCATTATAGACCATTCAGTCCGAAAAGGGCATACATGGGCAAAGAATCCTTTACCACATGTTAATCAAGTACCGATAAACTTACGTCAACATGGTCCTGAAGCCGGTCCATATCAGCCGTCACTTTAGCGACAAACGTCAGAGACAGCCTGCTCTGATTCAAGTATCGGGCAAGCGCCGATATATCAGTATCTTCGCCAGTCAATTCTCCTTGATCCTTCGCTCTTAAAAGCGCCTGATAAAAAGCGTCCTCAAGCTGCTTTGATTGTCCCTCAAAATACGAGGCAAGCTCAGGATCATGCGGGATCTGCTCAATCGCGCTGTTTATGATGTAACACGCCTTCGCACGTTCCGGATCTTTGAGGGCATTGACACCTTCCTGAAAAATATCACGAATGGCTTCCTTTACAGATCCAGGCGCCTCAAGTCTTTCGATAACCGCAGCGTTTTTCCCCTCAAGATATGTCTTCACAGCTGACAGAAACAAATCTCGCTTTGTTCCATACGTATCATACAAACTTTGGCGCGCAATGCCTAAATGAGAGAGCAGCTCCTGAAGAGAAGTGCCTTCGTAGCCATACTCTCCGAAAACCTCTATCGCTCTATGCAGGACAAGTGCAGTATCGAATTCTTTATTCCTTCCCAAACGAATATCACCTCCTACAAGAAGATATTACCTTTTCCAGACTGAACAGTCAAGAAAAAGGAAGAAGAAAAAACACCCTTGATCAGCAAGAGTGCCCGTTCTTCCACGCCTTTTATTTATGGCCGTCTTTTCCCCAGTGCCCCATTTGGTGGTGATGGTGCCCGTAGTTTCCATCATGGTGGTGATGATGATGCCCATAATTTCCATCATGATGGTGGTGATCATGGTGTCCGCCATTTTCATCATGATAGTGATGGTGATGGCTATCATTAACGTGGTGCATTCCGTAGCTTGGATAACTCATTGAGCTCGGATAGCCTCCATAGCCGCCTGGGAAGCCGCCGCCGAATCCACCAGACATGCCATATCCAGGATAGCCTGAACCTCCATAACCTGGATAGCCCATCCCTGTGTACATGCCATGGCCCGGATAGCCTGCGCCTCCGTACATGCCGAATCCCGAACTGCCTGCACCATAGCCTGGGTAAGCGCCAAAACCAGGTCCGCAGCAGATGTGTCTTGAATCAGTCATTCCAATCTCTCCTTCACATAGGTTACAGTCCAGCGTATGAGAAGGCCTCACAGATCGTATAGACATCCGCCTAAACACAGATAAAACAATTTCATGGATAATAAAAAAAGCAGACCATGACAGTCTGCTCCTTTTTTATTCACCAAGATCTACGTTATGGTACACCTGCTGAACATCTTCTAAATCCTCTAACGCATCAATCAATTTTTCAAACTGTTCCTTCGCATCATCCGGAAGCGTCACTTCACTTTGTGCAAGCATGGTCAGCTCGGCTACTGTAAATTCCTCAACGCCCGCGTTTTTAAATGCCTCCTGCACCGCATGGAATTGATCCGGCTCGGCATATACGATCACACTGTCATCCTCTTCTAAAATGTCACGAACATCGACATCCGCTTCCATCAGGATTTCAAGCGCTTCGTCAGCAGTTTTGCCATCAACACCGATAACAGCTGTCGCATCAAACATGTAAGCAACAGATCCGCTCACACCCATGTTTCCGCCGTTTTTCCCAAACGCCGCACGCACTTCCGGCGCCGTACGGTTTACATTATTCGTCAGCGCATCAACGATGATCATTGATCCGTTCGGACCGAAGCCCTCATAGCGAAGCTCATCGTAGTTCTCTTCTGCTCCGCCCTTCGCCTTCTCAATCGCACGTTCAATGATGTTTTTCGGCACGCTGTAAGTCTTCGCACGCTCAAGCACAACCTTCAGCGCCTGGTTGGATTCCGGATCAGGCTCGCCCTGCTTCGCCGCCACATAAATCTCACGGCCAAACTTCGCATAAATCCGACTCGTATTTGCGTCTTTAGACGCCTTCTTCTCTTTAATATTGTTCCACTTACGGCCCATGATGCTCCACTCTCTTTCATATATATCAATCTGTATATTGTTATTCACTTTATCCATTATACCTCAAATGGTTTGGTTGTTTCGAGTGTCTTGCGTTAGAAATAGAAGGAATGCCGAGGTATTAAAGGCCAACCGTTTTCCGTAAAACAAGAAAAAAGCCCTAGCTAAGGGCTTTCTTCTCCTGATCACTCATGAGATGATGAGGGGAATGATCAATATTCGTTGTATTTCGATCTGTTGATTCCTTAAATCCGCCAGACTGTGTCAAGAAAGGAAACGAAATGCTACCGAAAACTAGAGTAACAGCAAGGCACATCATCACTTTTTTCTTAATAAGCATATAAACACTCTCCTTTTTGAATATCTTCTTGCGCTTTCAGCACTTTCCGATAAAACGCAGCAGCATGTTCAAAATGACAGCGGTTTTCAAAAACAGCCGCAGCACTTCGGGCACATGCTTCAATGTAAGCGTGCAGGTTCTTTTTTTCGAAATAGCTTAAAAGATCATGAATTTTGCGTTCGTCAACAACCTCTTTGTAAACTGCCTGCAAGAACAGATACAATTCTTTATAAAATTTGTGGGGCCCCGCTTTTGGATAGGTTGTAATACGTTCTAATCCTTCCTCTATGAACTGAAACGCCTTCTGTGTTTGGCCTGCTTTACATAATGTCCAGCTTAATCCAAACAAGACTTTCGGAAGCAAATCAGGGACTTTCTCTCTGCTTACTTTCGCCGCTTTTTGGAAATGTTCTACAGCCATCTGATCGTCTCCTGATCTGTCATAGCTGTTCGCGATGTTCAATAGAGAAATAGCGATAAATCGGTCGTTTTGAATATCCATTGCCAACTCCAGCGCCGTTTCTAAATGCGGGAGGGCTCTATCATAATGCTTGAAATCATCATAGTTGCCGGCGATCACAAACAAGCTTTGGATTGTTCTAACGCTGTATAGGGGATGCCTATGATAAATGTCTAAGGCCTGAAGGATATGATGCATCGACACATGGGTTTGCTTCATATGGTAATACGCCTCTGCCACTTTAAAATGGAATTCCGCTTTCTCAATTTCATCTGACAGAAACGGCAGTTCTTTCTCCGCCTCGCGATAAAACCCGATTGCTTCCACATATTCTTTCTGATCAAATTCATACATGCCGCGGAAAAACAAAGAGTAGTATTTCAAAAGGCCTGTGAGTTTTTTCTGAGGAGTTTCAATTGTTTCCAAAAGCTCTGTCACTGTAGGGCGATTTCCGTATGTTTGTCCCGGCTCCAAATAATCCAGCATCAGCTGGTGCCGAAAACACATGAGAGAATAATAGATCAGTAAATCCTGGTCTTCTTCCATCTGCTGAATGTCCTGCTCCACCTCCGCTTTCAAAACCTCAGCATCCGGAACACTGAACTGGCGAATCATCTTGTACCATTCATTAATCTTAACACCAACACGCGAAGACGGTATGGCTTGACTCAACGGCTTCCCTCCCTCTCTATAAGATATGTCATATTCTATCAATCCCAAATTTTGAAAACAACACAGAAGGAAGAAATTGTTTTTTCATCCTGTCAATTTGTTTTTCTCGGCAAAAAAGGACCTTTTATGCAAGGGGCCATATCTCACTTAATGTCAACCACAACAAAATCCTGAACCTTCACTTGTTCCTCAGGCAAATCAAACTGATAAAGCATCTCCTTAGAATGGATATCAAACACACCCACGTACCCGCCGATGCCCTTTTTATGCTCTTCCTGAGCAACAACATAAAGTTGATTCCCCTTAAACTTTGCCTCCATATAAGGGAATTTCAAGCCGTATGTATGAAAAGAAAAATCCTTCCCATATTCCAGCAAGTTCGCTTCACCCTCTTTGTCTTCATACGTAACGTAAAAACTGCCGCTTTCTTTGTCATAGTACACGGTATCAGCGTATTCAAGATCATCAGGATACGGAATATATGTCGTTTTCCATGTCCCTTTTTCAATCACAGTCAGTTCGTGCTGCGAGCTCGCGACAATAAAATCGGCTGAGTCTGTGAATTTATCCCCATACGAGGCTAAACTTAGTGTCTCAATGATTTCCTCTGTGTTTCTGTCGATCACGTAAATAGCCATGCCTTGAATGACATAAATATAATTCGCGTCACTCGACCCCATCGTGACAAGCGAAGGCAAGGTGAACCGATATTTCTTTTTTGTTTTTCTGTCATTTATGTGTATGTCATTCCCCGTCGTATCAACGTTATATGCCTTAACAGAGACATCCTTCCCCTCATACCAAAACGCAAATGGATCTGACAGCGGATGCTCTTTGATCACATCCTTCTCCAGCGTGTAATAAAAAGGCTCATGCTCCGCTAATAATACAATGTCAGTTGCTGTGTAAGATTTCGTTTGAATGTAAGGCACATCCGCCACCTTGAAGGTGCGCCTGTTAAATCTTTCGCCTGTTGAGGTCGAAAGCAGCGTGCTTTCTTTTATGAAAGGATTGGAGTAGATAAAAAAGATGCGGTCTTCTTCGGGGACGATGGCGGAAGTTCTGACAGGGATATTGTCTTTATTGTGTATCTGACAATACAGAGCAAACAGTATGATGCATACCATTAACCCTAATAAACCAAATGTAATCCGTTTTTTCTTCATAAACATGCTCCTTAAAAAACAATATAGAATACGAACTTCCAAAAAATGTTTATCAGTTAATATCATTTCGACCATGTTTCTACCAATCCCTCCATGAATAAAGACACATGCCAAATGACTCATTTTTCCATCGAAACACGTTCTCACCCCCATCCTGATCCCGCCCCGTGGTAAAATTTTGATATTGAGCGAACAAAAGAAGGGAAATGGTCATGAAAGTATTTGAAGCGAAAACACTGCTTTCTGAAGCGACAGACCGCTCGAAAGAGTATAAAGAACTAAGAACGCAAATGGTCAATTTAAGAAAAGCCTTAAAAAGCGTCGCTGATCTCAGTGACAGCGAATTCTCAGGAAAAGGCGCCAGCAACATCAAAGCCTTCTATCACGACCACGTCGGCGTCACCGACCAATGGATCGACTATATTGACATGAAAATCGCATTTTTCAACAGCATCGCCGGAGCCGCCGAAGACAAAGGCCTCTCAGACGCATACATCGAAGAATCCTTCCTGGAGCACGAACTGGCAAACGCCCATAAAAAATCGAAGTCCATCATGTCCGAACAGAAAAAAGCGATGAAAGACATCCTGCACGATATCAACGACATCCTCCCGCTCGACCTGTTTTCAACAGAAACCTTCAAAGACGAGCTGGCCGATGCCAACGACAAACGCAAAAAAACACTGGAAAAATTGGACGCTCTGGACGAAGACCTGAAGACAGAATATGCCCTGTCAGAACCAAACGAACAATTCATCAAGTCCGACTTCCAAAAGCTCCAAGAAGCAACAGGCAAAGGCAAAAACGCCACACCCATCCACTACAACGCCAAGGCGTACCGTGAGAGTGACATACATAAGAAAAAAGGCAAAATTGAAAAGCGGACGGATGCTTACTTAAAGATTAAGAAAGAGGAAGCGAAGGAACGTGAGATTGAAAAACTGAAAGAAAGACTGAAAAACTACGATTATGCGGATGCCGATGAATTTTACTCAATGGCAAAAACGATCGGCTATGAAAATCTGACAGCAGAACAACAGAGATACTTCACCCAAATTGAAAACACGCGTGAGCTTGAAGCAGGCTTCAAAGGGGTTGCCGTCGGCCTTTATGATTCCGGGAAAGACGCGGTAGTAGGCCTGTGGGATATGGTCACAGATCCGGGCGGAACCGTTGAAGCGATTACAGGAGCGGTGGCTCACCCGATCAAAACGTATGAAGCCATTTCAGCGGCAATCGAAGAATCATACGAAAAAGACATGGTGAATGGTGACACCTACTCAAGAGCAAGATGGGTCTCATATGCAGTGGGCACTGTTGTCACATCAGTTGTCGGCACAAAAGGCGTAGGAGCCGTCTCAAAAACTGGCACAGCCGCCAAAGTGACAACCAAAGTCAAAACAGCAGCAAGCAAATCAGCAAAAGTTCAAAAAGCCATCACGGTCTCAAAACAAACCGTTGATCACATCAAACAAAAAATAAACACAGGCATAGAAGTATCAAAAAAACACGTCAAAACCAAATTAAATCAAATCGGAGATCTCACACTTGCGGATATTCTCCCCTATCATCCCCGTCACGATGTGGTGCCGGCAGGCGTTCCTTACAACGCAGTCAACGGTGTCACACTTAAAGAGGGACTGCAAAAATTCGCCAAGGTCATCCTTCCGAAACCATACGGAACGTCATCAAGCGGAAGACGAACTCCAGCGCCAGTTGTACCGCCGGTAACCGTCAAATACGGCGAACACTACGCAAGATGGAGCAGAAAGAAAGTGCTGAAGCCAAATGTCGTTTATAAAACAAAAGAAGGCTACACGTACACGACTGACAATTATGGTAGAATTACAAGTGTCAAAGCAGACTTGCAGCTAGGAGAAGCCAAACGAAACCAATATGCACAGTCGAATGCTGGAAAGCCCCAAGACCGAAAGCCTGACGATGACGGAGGCCATTTAATCGCCACCCAATTCAAAGGCTCAGGCCAGTTCGACAATATCGTGCCGATGAATTCTCAGATTAATAGGAGCGGTGGGAAATGGTATGAAATGGAGCAAGAATGGGCAAAGGCACTTAAAGAAGAACCTCCCGAAACAGTTAGTGTGCAAATAGAAAATGTTTATCAAGGCGATTCAATGAGACCAACTTTATTTAAAGTAAAGTATAAAGTTGGTGATGGCAGATATAAAAATATGACAATAAGAAACCAAGCAGGAGGTTGATATTATGGAGACAGAAAAAATGGGCCAATTATATCAAAAAATAGCAGAACAAATTAATGAAATGATTCCAGCAGAATGGAATAAAGTTGCTCTATACGCAGAGATTTTAGACGATTCTAGAGAAGTATACTTTTTCTTTAATACAAAAAATAGTGAAGAGTTCATTTATTCGCATGACATTCCGGAACATTATCAAGTAAGTGAACAAATTTATGATGACTTGTTAATCGAACTACAAGATTTATTTGATGAACTAAGGGATGAATGGAAAGCGAATAACTCAGGTGTGTGGACTAACCTTACACTCAAGCTAGAGCATACCGGAAAGTTTTCAATTGACTATGATTATGATGATGTTATTGCATCAGAACTAAACGGTACTCAACGTCAAGTTGTTTGGGAATATAACAATTTAGGTTTGGTTCCTACAGGTAAGAAAAACAGGGAGTTCTTGGAACGCTATCTCAATTCGGAAGAAGAATAAGCAATGATCAAAAATAATTCAGCTCTTCACTGCTGGGCTATTTTTTATAACTAGGATTTCTTCGACGACTGAGGTGAAAAGATTGGAAACTAAAAAATTGCAAGATTTGTACCAGATTATTAGTGAGAAATTAAATGACATCATACCTTGTGAATGGACAATAATTTATCTTTATGCAGAAGTATTAGATGACTCTACCATGGGCCTCTTTCACTTCAAGACACCAGAAAAACATCAACTTATTTATTCACAAGATATACCTGCCCAATACAACGTAAGTAAAGATATCTTCAAAACTTTAAGGGAGATCCTTAATGTAAACCTGATCATTATTATTTTTATGTTGACTCTATCCTCAAAAAGTTCAAATAATTGCTTTGAATTCCTATAAAAAGCGTCTAGAATAAAAATTTTTTATACATTTAAGTATTGAATACGCCAAAAAAAATTGATTATAGTCCTTATCGCCAACCCTATCTCCTAATGTTTGAAGCACCTTGCTGCAGCTAGGTCTATGGATCTTACTATAGAAGAGCAGAAATATTTGATAGAGTTGGCGGTTTTGTCAAAGTTAATATCTATTTCCTTTGTGCCCAGCTTCTTTACAGAAGAAACGAAATTGAATGTTTTCCAAATATTTAAATATTACCCAATATTAAAACAAGGAACTCCAAACAGAATTCCTTGTTTTTATGTTATTTCTTTAATCTAGCTTACACCTAAAGCCTTAAATACCGCATCTATCGGATCAGAATAAAAAACTGGCTGCACTTTTACCAATAAATCTGGTGGAACTGTCTGCAAGTCCATAACCGATGCTGCAGGTATTAACACTTTCTTGGCCCCAGCATCTACACATACTTGTAAAGTATTTGCAAATCCCTCAACTTTGGAAATAGTGCCCCCGACTGTCATATTACCAATAACGACTAAACTCTCCTGCGTTGGCTTTCCCAACGCTCCTGAGCAAAGACCAATTAATTCAGCAATCGCTAACTCATTCGTTAGGCCAATTCCTTGCAGATCACTTATGTGCATGAGATAGTCTTTTGTTTTGGTACTAATCGTATTACTAATACTTTTATTATTAGCCGTAAAGAAACGAAATGCTGTATCAAGGCTTTCCTTTGCATCACGGTTTGAACCAACACCTGATTTATCAAATTTACCGGTTCCACTAACAACTTGATTTTCGAGCTTATAAATGCCAATCATTCCAGAATGGCTATGTCCAGCAACGTAAACATGTCCTGGTTTGCCTATACCTTCTGGAATCAGTTTGCCTCCACCTTGTTCTGGGACTGATACGTAATGTTCCTCTAACGTTTCCTTATCAATATAAGAGAACATCACATCATAAAACTCCATTCCACCAATTTTCTTTAACTGTTCCTTAACACGTCGACGGCCCTCAAGTGCATACTCCAGTACCTCACTTAATTCTTCTTTTGTAAAATCTCCATGTGGATAAAGGAGCTTCAACATTCCAGAAACAGTTCTCTTTACCGCATTCGTATCACGCTGGTTCAAATTATTACCTAGCTTGAAATAGCGATTAATTGCATCACTTAATGTACGTTTACGCATTTCACGAAAAAATTCTGCAAGATAATCAACAATAAATCCATATTTTTCAGTGATAATGTCAGGTCGCATTTTCGGAATCTCCCAACCAGGAAGGTAATAGTGCATCCGATCAAAGAATGCCGAATCATTTGCCATTTCTTCAGGGAATGGTGCAAACAAGTGTGATGTTTTAATTAGTGTGTCCACACTTTGATTTATATTGCCGACAAATACCATGGAAGCAGAAGCATTCTTTTCTTCTTTACCTCTAGCAAAAGAACCTGATGCCATGTAATCCTTCATAATTTGAATGCCGTCTTTATCTTTAAAACGGATACCCGCAACCTCATCAAAAGTAACACAATCCCACATCCCGACAAGACCTACTTTTCTTGTAGACATATTATAAAATAGATTTGCTACGGTTGTTTGTCCACCCGAGACGAGAATCGAATTCGGTGATAACTCCTTATACACATGAGATTTTCCTGTACCACGAGGCCCCAGTTCACACATATTGTAATTATTTTCTACAAGGGGAACCAACCGCAGTAACAAATGCCACTTTACCCGCTCTTCTAGTTGCGTTGGTTCCATTCCTACTGAACGAATTAAGACATCAATCCATTCATCTTTTGTGAAGCTCTTTCTCCCATCAAATACCTCTTGAATGTCCATATTTGGCATTTGAATTGGTTGTAAGCTACTAACATTAAAGGGATTTGAGTTTCGAACCTCTTCATCATAAAAATAATCAACTTTGACCATACACCATATGCCACCGACAAGGAGCTTATCAAACTCTTTCACATACATGGATGAAATGGGAACACCTTTTAAACCAAGGTTTGAAAACTCCGCTTCATAGGTATCAATTTTGGGATTTAATGCAACTGTTACCTTGTCAATAACGGAGTATTGGCCATATTCCCGAATGCGTGATTTTATCTTTTCCGCCTCATCAGGACGAACAAAGTTTTCAGATAGAATTTTCTTCACCCGTTCAAGGCCTTCACGAATACTGTCCTCATCGTCAGTCGCAGCATACATCCCTAGTAAATACTCGAGCACGTATACTGGAACGTTCGCTCCCTCTTTAATAAGGGTCGTTAAATCTTTACGTACAACTCTTCCAGCAAAAACGTCATTCAACTTTTTATCTAAATCAACAGTTATTCCTTTATTCGCTCTTTCTTTCACTCACGGTCCACCTCCCTATTAAAAATCGAAGTCGCTAATAATACCCAAGTTGATGTTAAATGGTATTTTTTCCACTAGAACACCTGTCTCAGTATCCTTTATGGATAAATAATATGTTTTATTTCGATCATAAGGAATGCTCTTTAATACAAACCTTATTTTGAAAGTTCGATCAGCAGGATTATCAAAGGGGCGATCTCCTATAATCGTTTCCTCGTTAGATATTACAATTCCCTCCTCATCAGCCATATAGATGACAACTGTTCGAGGGGTTGTCTTGTCTTCCACCTTTTCGGTTTGGAAAAATTCAAGATTAAAAATGCTATTTGTTATCTTACGGGTTGTATTTGTAAGTTTAATATCAACTTTTTTAATTACCTTGGCACCTTTTTGTCCAGTCCGTTTGTTTTTAAACAATAAGAGTGGGACGACAATCTCTTGCAGACTTGCACCACCATGAACAAAATTAATACCTGAACCTTGCATTTTGTATCTGAGTGTTGCCTTTGGCAAATATGCTGTTAATTGCTGCTCATTTTTTATTATGGATGACAGGTTGATAGCTAATTGTCCTGATACTTCACGCTGATCCTTTGAAAGTATATAGCGACGTTTAACTTCAATACTATCAATTGAATCTTGTCCAATCTTATCACTTTCTTCTAATTCATCCCTTTGGTAAAGGAAACCATGATCGGCAGTAATAAACACATTTGTTCCACTCAAATCATCCCGAATAATTTTAACTATGTTATACAATTGGTTTAATGAAGTTTCAACAGCATTAAATGTATAAACTTCTGTTGAAGCCTTATCTCCCATTGCATCAATCGTATCGTGATAGATGTATATGAGTTTTTTACCCTTAAAGGTTTCTCTTCTTCCTGCTTTATTCATTGCTAGTACATCTTGAAAATGAACAGCAATGCTTTCAGCCACCTTTAATTCAATAATCTTTTTCCGATTTTCCAAACCAGAGGAATCTTTTCCATCAACAAATACCCTAGCATTTGTATCTATGTCAATTTCATTGTGTGGTAGGAGTGATGACATTCCAATTTTTGTAACTGAAGGCACAACACCGAGTAATGTTTCCACATCACAAACTCCCATTGTCTCGGTATTAAGACGATCAGCCAACTCAACACCTATTTCATAACGCATCGCATCCGACACAATAACAAAAACTCGTTCCCCTTTTCTAACTTTAGAATCAATGAATGAAGAGTAAAAGTCTTGCTGATTTTTTATTCCGGGCAATGACCAGTCCTGTGTCATTTCAGACTCAATCGCTTGGGACCAATGAGAACTCAACTCACCCATGTACCAGTTTGTATATAGATTTTCTACCAGCATTTTTAATTTTTTCAATAGATCATGATTACTTTCCTCATCATAAGCCACATAAAACTTACGGTAATATGTATCCATTAAATGATATTCATTTACATATGCTTGATACAAATCAATTGCCCGTCCCTGTGGGATACCTTGACGATGTTCCTTATAAAACTCATGAATCTTAACAGTATAGTAAAGTGCCTCATATATGGAAGCAAATCTATCATAGTAATGCTTAGATCTTCTCAATTTAATGAGTTTTGTGTATTCTTCATAATCCTCAAGTTGTGTAACCAATCCATTAGCTACGTAAATAATGATTGCTCGATCGAGATATGGGAAAGTATCCGCCTGTTTAAAAGTCTCAACAGGTAGATGATTAATAATGTTTGAAAGTTGAATTTCCTGCTCAGCCATTTCCGCATATTCATCAAATACCACATAGTCAGTCTTATGGTGCATCCAATGGTCAATAAACACAACAGCATTTGTTTTATTTCGATTGGAAATGAAGTTTTCAAGTTCTTTAATGTTTTCCTCTCCAACCGATTGACTGAATGCCGTTACTACTAGATGGATAAATAATGTTTTTAAACTCTTCTTCTCCCGTTCATAACCATAGTGATTAGAAACATAATTCCAAAACACTTCAATATCAAAAAACTTCTCCAGAAGGGAAAGGTATTTATTCTCATTGTCATCCAGAGTATCCATTAATACAGCTTTTAAAACTTCTTCAAAATCGGGTGTTCTAACGTTACATAAAACACTCATAACAGAAAGTTCAATGATTTGCTCTGAATAGGTTTCTATATTTAATGCTGAAAATTTTCTAAAACGCTCCTTATTATTAAAGAAACGTTCATACTTTTTAATTACCGCTCGAAGTGATGGGTCTATATTCAACTCACTTAGAATAAGTGATATTCGATCAGCATAGAATGTTTTTGAATAAAAAACTGTATCTGCTAACCAGTTGTCTTCCACACCCAATTCCATATTTGTATAAATCAAGTAAGAAGATGCAGGATCTTCTTCTTCAAGTAGATACTTCGTTTGAAACTGGTTACGGTCCGTAAGTGTATGAACCTTTACTTTATCAACGGTAAGATGTCCAATATCCTCAGTGAACTCATTATCTTTATCCACCCAGAACACAATCTTTCGTTGTTCCCCATCTTTTAATGGCTCATTGAATATATCTGATAACGCAGCCTCAATTTGATTTATATTCATTTCCTTCACCTACCTTCTATTATCATTATAGTGCAAAGATACATCAGCAAAACACTGATGTATCTCCGTTAGAGTTAATTAAATTTTTGCTACGAGTCCTTTAAATTTTTCATAATTCACTTTAACTCCATCATCTAAATCTATTTCAATTTGCATATCTGCCATATGGTGTAATAATTCATCGTATGCTTTCAGCTCTTCAATTTTCTTATCAAGGGATTTCAGTTCTTTTTTTGCATTGCTTATCTCTTTTGCAGTGGAATCTCCATCAATGATATTAAGCAAGTCTTTCTTTTCAGCCTCCAACCGAATTTGATATTCATGTAAATAATCTGTTCGGATACGAGATAAAGTCGTTTTATCATAACGGTGCATATAGATAAGACAATTAAACGCCTTCTCCTTACCCGAAGTAAACAACCAATAGATAGGTCGCTTACTATAAGTCTTTAAATGATCTTTGTAAAAATCATTTAAGAAGTAACGGCGAAGCGTTTCTTTTGCAGTTTCACCTTTCTTTCTACCAAGTACATCTGCTATAAAGTCTAGGTTTTCGGAAAGTGTTTCTTCCCCGAATGTTACTTGAACAAAGTCAATGAACCTTGAAACAATATCATCTTCAAAATATGCTTCTCGAAGAATTGGAAGTATATTATCTTTATCTGCTAAAAATGTTTGATACTGTACAGAATCAAATTTACCACCGGCATAAATAAGACCATCTTCATCAAGCGAATAACGACCAAATGAGCATCCGATTGCATAGGAGATGAAGCTCTTTATATCTCTTTCCAAATCAGACTTTCGGATTGCTATATCTTTATTTTCCAATTTGTGTGATAACATGCCCTGCAATCCGTATAGCTCAATAAAAATGTGATTTATTTTTTCCTCGTTGTCTTTAATTTTATTGAACTGCTTTTCTGTAAAACACTCCCATTTCTTAAAAGAGGACTTAATTGTTTTAGATTTGAATTTCATTAACGGATGTTTATCAAAATCCCAAGATAATTCAAATGAATCCCATTCAACTTTAGAAATTTTTATATTACTATCGACTAAATGTTCTATTTCAGATCGAATCTCTTCTTTAAACACAACCGGGATTTTAGAAATATTTCCAACTTCGAAATTAAGGGTTGGACTTAATATTTTCATTATTTCCCTTACAACTGAGGCATTTAAAAGTGCAAGTATATATTTTAAAGTTGACTCATCCTCAGTATAGAAGAATGGACTAGCATCCCCTTGAACTATACCTTGCCTTTGATATCGTACTGAAAACTTCCCTGATGATATTTTATTCCAACTAATACAAGCCTTAAAGTACTTATCTTCTGAGGGAATAATTGCTTTACCAGTTGACTTAATATTCTTGCCATCATTTTCCCAATCAACTACATCAACAATATTGCCATACCATTTTCTATAATTCCCACCACTATTAAATAGAAACCATTTATAATCCTTTGACAGTTGTTGGTTATAAGACAAATTATCTAAAAACAATTTTGTTTTACTGACTTCAAACCAACCTCTTACAAAACGAGATGAATTACCAGTTTGTAATCCTCGTCGTGCAATTCCAAAATGTGAAAGTTCATCTGCCTCTGAAAATATAGAAATCAAATCAGGTGTTGACCAATAAGCAAAAGGACTCCCGCTAATCTTTGAAAAGTTGACTTGATTAGGATAATACCTATTTTTTAATTCAAAGTACTCACTCTCTTTTTTATCCTTCTTACTATAGTTATAATCAGTCAGTCTAATAGCCACCATCTTACTTTTTGGTGTAGAATTTTTATTAACCCAAGATACAATAGGATTATGACCGACCTTACCATCAAATAGTTCTGTACCAAAATCAACTAGCGAACTAAATTCTACTGTTGCTAACAACCTTTTCCTCAATTGCTCAAAACTTTTTAAAAACATCCACGAAGTCGTAGTAATGTAAGAGATGAATCCACCTTTAACAGAATAGCTGTCAATGGCCTTTTGATACATTACCATCGACAAATCAGTTTTTGTATATGGAAAATGTTTTTTTACATAGTCATTTAATAAGGGACTCATTCTTGAACTGTTCAAATAAGGTGGGTTTGTAATAACAATGTCATATTGTTGTGTCATAATGCGAGCTTGCTTTAGTAACTTGGGCATTTGTTCACTAATTTCATTTAATATATGACTTTGAAACAAATCCTCGGCAATACCATTTTTGGTTATTTCACTCAATGAATTTAATAATGAATCATAATCTTTGACCTCCACATTGAGAATTGATCCATACTCTTTAGCATTTTGAAAAACATTAATCAAGTAATTAACAGTTTCAGTATCCTCATGCTTCAGATGATTTTTAAAATAGGTCAAATCTAATTTTGCAATCTGATTACTCTCTTCAATTGAGCATAAATTTAGTCGAATACCTTCAGTTAAGATGCGTCTATTATATTTTCTTGCTTTCATGACCACTGCAAAACACGCCAGTTGATATGCTCTATAGTCAATATCTATTCCATACAGATTTTTTTCCAAAATCAATCTTGCTGCATCACGTTTCACATAGCCACATGACTCGTAAATTTGCATTAATACCTCAAAAGCATAAACTAGGATATGACCACTACCCATACAAGGATCAAAAACCTTAATATCTTCAGGGGATAATCGCTGTTTCTTTTCCTTTGGAGTTGCTTCAGGTCTCTCAAGATAGTATTTCCACGTCCCCATTAAGTTATTGTCTGGATGCCTTTCCAACCATAGGCTTCCAAGGGAATTTTCAACCATATATTTAACAGCCCAATCGGGAGTAAATAATTGCGTTGCAGCAGGTAATAGATCTTTAGGTACCCTACTCTTGGACATGCTTCCATCATAGACAATTTCATTCATTTCTGTGTTGTAATATTGATACAACCAACCAATTATTTCGATTTCTTCCCAATCACTTTCAAGAATAAATTCTATATTTGTCATTTGACGGATAAAAGAATCGGTAGAAAGCAAACCTTCTGGAAAAAGAATTTCAGTATAATCATCAATCGTTTCAAACATGAATGGCATATAACGGTTTAGGTCATTACAATGCTTGATAATTAGATATTTGAACAATTCCTCTGAGTTATTGTTCATTTTTAGCTCATAGATATATTCCTTGTCCAAATCCAAATCTAAGAAAAGAGCTTCTTTCATCATGTCTGGTTCTGTACTTCCGGTGTTAGTAGAAGAAAGTACCCTTACTTTGGTTGGTAAGTAGTCATTTACCTCCATAAAGCGTAAGGCAGTGAAACGGTTGAACCAAGTATAAGCAACTTCCTCCATTACTTGCTTGAATCCTATTTGTATAATACGATCAATCAATCTATCTCTTTGAACCTTCTCTTCCTTTGAAAGCTGTCTGCCATCAATAAAGATGGCATCTGAGCTTTCGATATCCGCTTTTTTTATGTTATCTTCTGTAATTCCTATCTTCATTGCTTTTGCTTCGACTTTCTTCAACAGCTCTCTGCGTGCATTCGTTGCAAAACTCTTGAGTGCTGATTTATTCATACATTTCACCCCGCTTACTCAACAAACTCAATTTGTTTATTTTCTTTAATAATCTGTTTTAACTTACCAGATAAAGCATTGATGTACTTATCGACATCATCTTCTGTAGTTAATGTTTTTACATTGACTAATTTTGTTACTTTTACTGGTTGCTTTTGAATAGTTGGACCAACAGGCGATACAGGAGGTTCAACTACTTCACCACCTGAGCGTTTTCTTTCTTCTTCTTCCTTCTTACGTTTCCATTCAGCAATTTCTCGCTTGATAGACCCTTCCATTTTTTCCTTGAAGCTGGTGCTTTGAGAAACTGTTGCGTCAACTTTATAAATATCTGTAAAATTATCTACATTAACATTAAGTTCTTGATAGTAACGATTTACTCTTTCTTTAGTTTCATTTGATACACCATATTGTGATGTCAATAAGGATAAGTAATCACTATCATCTTTTAACTTTTTATGAGCATTTTCTTTCTTCTCATTAAGGACATTATTTATTTGTTCATCCATTGCATGAATAAGCTCTGGAATATCTTTTATCTTTTTATAAGGATTTGGATCTTGAAGTATGGACTGGAGCTTTTCAATAGCTTGCTCTATCTCTGCACCTATTAAATAAGATTTATTTTCATCATACTTTCTTATAGCTGCTAATCCATCATCAAAAATCTGTTTCTGATCAGTACCGAAGAAACTTTTGACATAGACAATATCCTCTTCCCAATCAAGTAAATCACCTTCTACTTCCTTTAACTTGTTGAAATAAGATACATTGTCTAAGCCACTATGGAACTGTTCAAAGTATTCCAATCCTTTATTAAGTAGGCTCAAACCAGGATACGTTCTTCCTTCATAACGGGCTTTATATCCCTTGATTTCGACTATTTGTTTTTCTACAAGTAGTCGAATGTCCTTCAGCAGTCCATCTTCATCATCAGCCAAATCTGTTTTATTGAAAACATCTTTACAAATACTTTTAGCTGTTTTAATTAATTTTTCGTCAACTTTTACTCTCTTTAACACAATCGCTTTGTCGGCTTCCTGTGTCTTGGTAAAAATCGTTACAAGTATATTAACATTATTTTCAGGTTCCAAGTATTCTGCATTATAACGAATTCGAATACGTTGTTCTTTTAATAAATATGCAATTATTCCTGCTATATCGAGTGTCTTCCAACCATATGGTTTATCTCCAAAACGATCAAATAGGACTTTTACACGCACTTGCTTTTTCAGATCGTCTTGTAAACTGATAAAATCAGACACTTCCCGCTTAGCCAACTCATTTGGATTTACTTTCAAAGTTTCTTCAAAAGACAATTGTTCATCGTTTGAAGCAAGGATTGAAATTAAGGCCCTTTCATTATCTAAGTGTTCCTTTACATAACTGAGTTTTGTATAGACATTATCGACTAGCATTGTGAAGGCAGCATTCACTTTCTCACGAACAGTTGAGCCTTTTATTTCGACTTTGTCGCCATTGATAAAGAATGCACTGTCCTTAATCGCTTCCTCCAAAAGCTCACGAACCCTTCTTCGACGTTCACGAACTTCTGCTTGTTTATTATTTAAGATATTCTGAATGTTTTCAGGAAGTTGCGTAATATTCGTTTTCTTTCGGAACTCCTCAATACGCAATGCTTCTCCAATTTCCTCAATATAGGCCTCATTACCACCAAGTTTAATAATCATTTCCCCGTTACCCGAAGTCATCATCATTAATTCTTGCTCGGACTTATGGTAATGGTCTGATAATGGAGAAAGAATTTGCATCCCTATATTAGAGGTCTGATTCCCATAATTTTTCTCATCCATTTTTTGATTATAGGTAAATGAGTATTCACTGTTGTAACGGAAACGCTTTTCATCATATAGGTCTTGGAAGATGTAGTTTGCTAACTCCCGTTTAACGATGTCTTCATCAATATTTAGGGATTTGATTTCCCTATTGATATCTTGTTCGTCATCTGTTAAAAAGATATAATTATCACCATTTTTCTGAACCAATGTTTGGGAAATTAGCTTTCGTAAAGAAACTTTAATTTTCTCTTTAAGCTGTAACTTATCCTCATCAATATGTGTAACCATTAATGAAGCAATATTATCGAAATTTGCTGGAAGTTCTTTTACATATTTAATCAAGAACAGGACCTTTAATAGATCTATGTTAAAATCATCATCTTTTAGGGCTGGATTTTCATAGGCACCTTCGATAACTCTTGAAATGGATGGATTCAAAAATTCCTTTATCGTGTCATAGAAGGCATAAAAAGGTATAAGTGTACCTTCTTCAGCATTCTTATATTGAAGACCAGCTTCTTTAAATGCTGATAACATGGAGCGTTCCCCTTCGGATAAATGCTTACCAGAAGAGCCATGTTTTCTTACTTGCTCAAAAACATTTTGTAACAACTTGAATTGATAAGGCATGAAAGGATACACATCTGCAAATTCCTGTTCATTGTCAAACCCACGTAAATCCGCTGTGCTTTCTCGGAAACTAATTAGGTTCTTTAAAATAGCACTTTTTTCAGGATAAAGTACTTTCAATTTGTCATTAGCAAAGTCCTTTTTCAATAGGATACGCTTTTTGATAACTTCATCAACCGAGATGGATGATAGGGATAGCCTTGTATCGAATCGTCCTTGAATACGTGAGAAGTCGTCCCCTTTAACTTTGATAATGCTATCAATACTCTCTTGGGAAGTAACCATAATCCACACCTTACCTTTACAATGGGTTCCAAGATCTTCAGCCACTGTCTGCAAGTTCAACATCAAACTACGGTTATCACCGATGTATTGGCCGATCTCATCCACGAGGAAGATAAGGTGGAAGTTTTTCCCCTTACTATTGATGTATTCATTTACGTCTTTAGCAAACTTTTCAATACTGATTTCAAAATTATTTACACCGTTCTCAAACCAATTTCGAGCAGACTCTTCCGTCATATCAGTTACTTTCGTTAAAGCATCGATGACAAAATCCGCATCAAAGTAAAAACTATTACGACGTTCTTCCCATGATTCACCAGCTAATGAGTTAAATTCTGCTTTAAACGCCTCATAGACTCCCTGTTTATCCAGGTACTTCTCCATTTCAGCAACACCAGGTATATCTCCATAGTAGCCACGATGCTCATAAAAAACCTTCATGAAGACACGGAGAATTGCATCTTCTTTTGATTTATTATCGAGTGAACCTTTTGAATCTATGTTGAACAAAATGACTTCTGTCTCCACATCAGCCGTTCTTTGCATATTCGCATATACAAGAGGGTCTTCTACTTTTTCTTGAAAGAAATCAATTGCTTGTTTACCTTTTACCTTCTTGTTTTCAAGCAAGTAAGCAAGTATCTTCAGAAAGTGTGATTTACCGGAACCAAAGAATCCAGAAATCCAAACACCCATCTTATCCGTTACACCATTAATCCCTTTTTGATAATTTTCATAAAACTTAGAAAGGTGTTTTTGCAGCTCACGGGTAACAACATACTCGTCCAACTCCTGATAAATATTATCTTCATCTTGTTGAGCGACTTTAATGACTCCACGAATATCACGTTCAATGTCTTTTTGAAACATATCTTTAATAATCATCTAAATTCCCCCTATCCCTTTTAATCGACTAATCGGAAAGCCCTGTAATAATTATCATCCTTAAATTTTCCAAACAATTGTAATGATTGCCCATCATATTTACCTGGAAAAAACATGATTACAGGTATATTGTCCAAAACTTCTTGCAAATTATTTAAGATACTGTGAGACCGAACAAATGGGTAAACCTTCCCTATTCCTGTGATAAAAATCACATTATAGTCATCCACTTGTTCCTTAATTTTATTTAGAAACACCTCAGGCTTAGCAAATGTTGTCATCGCTTTAAACAATGCTTCTCTGCCTTGACGTTCTTCCATTAAAAAAATGCGATCAAAAATTCTTTTTTCCTTTGTAATATCAATGAGCATCTTGTACAAATCAAACTCGATTACTCTTCGATTTGATCCTTCATAGTTCAATTGTCTTTTGATCCGTTTAACGTAATCTCTGATATAAAGCTCCTGATTCGGTTCGTAGTCAAACACATAAAAACTAATTTCGTTGCCCAAACCACGACCTTCGATAAATTTATCTTCTTTAATTTTATCAATAATTTTATCAGCCCTAGCTTTCAAGTTACTCATTCTGTCACCTCCTACTCACCCATAGCATGTACATAACGAGAATCGCCAATTTGAGTAAGATAATTTTTTATCGGTTCATCAATAATTAGCTTATTTAGTTCTTTACTCTTCCTGTTTCTTAAAATACCGCCTTCATACAATACTTGGATGTAGGCACGTTTTAACTTTTCAACATTAATATCACTCCAACTAGCTACCTTCTCACTTTGCTCTGCTTTAGAAGAAAAGAAGAGATTAAGGTCCTTCTTCTCTATGAGGTAATCATTATTATGTAGCTTTTCCCCTATTACCTCATCCATGAACTCGAAGAACAGTAAATCAGTCTTCATAATGGCATATAGATTAAGGGTTTTCCCAGTTTCAATAGACCCTTCCAACAATAAAGCAGCAAGCGTTTCATCAATAACTTCTGCCCTTTTCATAACGGATGGCAGTGCTCTATTGATTCTTCCTTGGTTATTAAATTGAAACAGATTTTCTTCTTTTACTTTTTTTCTTATTTCATCTTTGGCTAAGCCCCGTTGTTTCAACTTTACAACCTGTTTTAACTCAAAAAGTAAAAAGGACGCCCCATTCAAGCTTGAAGAATATTCCAAATCCATTGTCATGCAATCAAACCTTTCGGACAAGACTTATTTCCTACTTAATATCCAATACTTTTCCTACCACAGCCAAGCGTCTTTTCCCACATTGCTGTTGGACTACTTTTGTAAACTGATTGTCCTTAATTAATTTTTCCCGATTATTTTCATATAAGTTCTTAATTCCATCTATTAGCTCATTTTCTTTTATCTCTTCCCGCCAATAGGAATCAATTATCTTGTTTAAATCAACAGCTAAATCTCTCTGCGTACGGTAGAATAACTTCAATTCCACAGATTTCACCTCTAAGATAAATCTTACTTAATTCTTATTTTATTCTTATTCTATTTGGAACTCAACGAAAAAGTAGGCTTGTTTCACTATTTAAATTTTAACATGTTCCCTTCAACTAATAGGGAAAATATCCTTTTCGTTAGTACTAAACAGTAGATCATTAAAACCTGAATGAGCTAAGACAGAAAAGCGTCCACAGTTACAACAATTAATAGCCGATGCACGAGCTAAGAAATTGGATGTGATACTAGCTAAAGAACTTTCATGTTTGGCACGTAATGGTCGCCTATCCTATGAGATTCGTGATCTTGTTTAACAAAGCAAGATCCATATCATTACCTTAGATAATGCCATAAACACATTAGAAGGTAATAGGCAAATGTTGGGTATTTATGCCTGGATGTATGAACAGGAATCACAAAGTAAAAGTGAGCGAGTCGGAGCAACCTGAAGGAGCAGTGCACAAAAGGGGCTATTCAAAGATCCAATCCTCCTTATGATTACATTTAGATCTGTTTACAAATACATCCTACTGTGAATATTGTGGGCGTAGAATGCACTATAAATAGAACAGTAGGTGCCTATCCACAATAAACATGGTGTAAAGGCATGTGGGATCATTTAATTAGAGAAGCTGACTTAAAATTAGCCATTCTCAATGACTTAAAACATCTAGCATCGATTTGGATAATCAGGAAATTTGGCATATCCTTGAAAACAATCTAATCAACAGAAAAAGAAGTCAGAAAAGCAAATTAGAAAATTTGAGAAGGAATTAGATCGCTCAAACAAAAGAAAAAGAAATCACTCAGTTTGTTTATTGACGAAAAAATATCCAAAGCAGATTATGATGGAGTGTCAGCGATATCAATGACCAGACGGACATTATCAATTCTAAAACCGAGCAATTGAAGTCTTCTCTTGAAACCAATATCGATGAACTAGCATTCGATGAAATTAAACAACAGTTAGATGTTTTTATGGAATTTCAAGAATTAGCTCAAGAAATACTTCATCGCTTTCTTGAGACAATTGAAATAAAAGCAGATGAAGTCCGAGAATTTTTTATCGATTCTCGAACCCACCTGCTTCTTATTTAATTAATTTTAGCAACGCCACACACTCCACATGATTCGTATGCGGAAACATATCCACAGGCTGCACCTCACGCGTCGCATACCCGCCATCCTCAAGCACCCGCAGGTCTCTCGCAAGCGTACCAGGATTACAGGACACGTACACCACCCGCTTCGGTTTCATCTCCACAATCGTCCGCAGGAGGGCTTCGTCGCAGCCTTTTCTTGGCGGGTCGACGACTAGCGTATCGGCCGTGATGCCTTCTTCATACCACTTTGGAATCACGGTTTCCGCTTCACCGACCGCGAACTCAGCGTTTGTGATGCCGTTTAATTCGGCATTTCGTTTGGCGTCTTCAATCGCTTCCGGCACAATTTCTACACCGTACACTTTTTTCGCTTGCTTCGCCAGAAATAGAGAAATCGTTCCGATGCCGCAGTAGGCGTCGATGACGGTTTCTTCTCCTTTCAGTTCCGCGTACTCAAGCGCTTTGTCGTAGAGCACTTTTGTTTGCTCGGGGTTGACTTGGTAAAACGATCTGGCGGAGATGGCGAATTTGACATCTCCAATGAGGTCGTAGATGTATTCTTCGCCCCAGATGACGTTTGTTTCGTTTCCGAAAATCACGTTTGTTTTGTTTGGGTTGATGTTTTGCACGATGGATTTGACGTGCGGGAACGCTGCTGTGATGTCTTCGATGATCTTCGCTTTGTGCGGAAAGTCACTTGTTCTTGTGATGAAGACGATCATCATTTCACCCGTAACGACGCCGTATCTGACCATGATGTGGCGGAGCCAGCCTTTGTGGCGTTCTTCGTTGTAGGCTTTGACACCGTAGTTTGCGCAAATGTCTTTGACGGCTTGGACGGCTTCGTCGTTTTTGGATTGCTGGATCAGGCAGGCGCTCATGTCGATGATGTCATGGCTTCTTTGCTGATAGAATCCCGCGACGAGTCCTCCTTCCCGTTCTCCTACCGGCACCTGCGCTTTGTTTCTGTAGTTCCATGGGTCTTGCATGCCGAGTGTCGGGTGCATGGTGACGTTGGACAGGTCCAGCTTGCCGATCCGTTCTAAGACGTCTTTGACTTGTTTCTGTTTAAACAAGAGCTGGCCTTCGTAGGTCATGTGCTGAAGCTGGCAGCCTCCGCATTGCTTGTAGATCGGACATGGGGCGTCAGTTCTGTGCGAGCTTTCTTCCTTCAGTTCGATCAGGCGGCCGAAAGCGAACCCTTTTTTGACTCGGGTGACTTTGATTTGTGCTTTTTCTTCCGGAAGGGCGTTCGGCACGAAGATTGGGAAGCCTTGGACCTTTGCGACGCCCGCTCCTTCGTGGGTCAAATCCTCAAATGTCACGTCGTAGTATTCGTTTTTTTCTACTGGGGGTTTCATTTTCATCTATAATCACCTCTTGTTTTAAGCGAAAGAAAAACTTGGCCTATTAAAGCCAAGTTTCAGCGTGTAGGCAAACCTTCGCATTCGTTGTCAGGCCTGTGCTTCGGTGCTCACGAATTCAACATTCGCTGCGCTCCGATGCTCGCCCTTCCTAGACTTCAAAGGTTTTCAATCACGCTGAAAAGATGACAAAATCCTAAAACGAAAACTGTTTTAGGATTTTGTCAACATTCTGAGCTTGGCTTACAAAGCCAAGTTTTTAGTCATCCAGCTGTTCCGCTTTCTCCTTCGGCATGACGACGTGAATGTGTCGGTACAGATTCACGAATTCGCCCGGCAGCATGCCGCCGTACTCGCCGTCCAGGTTCAGCTGCATCTTTTCTGATACATTGACTTTCACGCGGTTCGCTTTTGTATAAATAATGTGCTGGTCGTTGATGTGTTCTCCGCGGAGCGCCATCGTTGCGACTCTGATAAATTCAGCAAGGTTTGCTTTCTTTAATATCATCAAATCAAACATGCCGTCATTCAGGCTGGAGTCCGGCGCGAGTTTTTCGAACCCGCCAACGGAATTTGTCAGCGTGACCAAAAACAGCATGATTTCACCTTGAAACAGCTTGCCGTCATATTCAATCTCGACTTCTGTCGGACGAAGTGAAGGCAGCATTTCCATTCCTTTTAAGTAATAAGCAAGCTGGCCGAGCATCGTCTTGAGTTTGCTTGGCACGTCGTACGTCAGCTCTGTCAGGCGGCCTCCTCCGGCGATATTGATAAAATACTGGCCGTTCACCTGTCCGATATCAATCGGGCGGGCAACACCGTTAATGACTGTATCTGCCGCTTTTAAAATATCCTCGCGTGGAATATTGAGCGCTCTGGCGAAGTCGTTCGTTGTGCCGACAGGAATCACACCGAGTGTCGGACGGTTGTCTAAAGGCGCAAGCCCGTTGACGACCTCGTTAATCGTTCCGTCTCCGCCTGCTGCAACGATTAAGTCAAAATCACGCAATGCCGCTTCCTTGGCAGCGTGTGTAGCGTCTCCTGCGCATGTCGTCGCATGGGTGGAGGTTTCATAGCCGGCTTGTTCAAATTTTTGCAGGACCTGGGCAAGATGCTTTTTAAAGATCTCCCGTCCTGAAGTCGGATTGTATATTATGCGTGCACGTTTCATTATCTCATCATCCTACTTAAGAGTATCCGATCCATTTTTACACTAACAACCTTTAATTATACTATGAGTTAAAAAAATCGCAACAAAATGTACATAATCTTACAGGTGAAAACGCACAAAAGCCTCAGCAGAGCTGAGGCTTTTTGTTTTTTTACTCTTCTTCCGTTCCCGGTTTTTTCTTGCGGAACTTCGCCAATACTTCGTATACGATTGGCACGATCAAGAGCGTCAGAAGCGTTGAACTGATCAAACCGCCGATAACCGTGACGCCGAGTCCTTTTGAAATGACCTGGCTTCCGCCTTCGAAACCTAGCGCTAACGGAATCAAGGCGCCGATTGTCGCGATGGCTGTCATCAGGATCGGACGGAGTCGTGTAGAGCCGGCTTCTAGGAGCGCTTCTCTCGTAGACAGTCCTTCCGCTTCCTTATGAATCACGCGGTCAATTAAGACAATGGCATTTGTAACAACGATACCAATCAGCATGAGCATACCGATCATTGCGTTCAGACTGATCGTTTCACCTGATACATAAAGTCCGACCAGGGCACCGATGACGGTGAACGGCAATGAGAACAGAATCGCAAATGGCGCTAGTGCCCCGCCGAAGGTAATCACGAGCACAAGGTAAACGATCGCTATTGCTGCCAGCATCGCTAAACCGAGCTTCGTAAAGGAATCAGCGATATCTGCGGAAACACCGCCTGTATCGATCGTTACGTTATCAGGCATGTCAAGCTTATCAATTTTCTTCTGGACATCAGCTGATACAGCTGTAACGTTGTCAGATGTAACCTCACCTGTGACATCTGCATAGACTTTTCCGTCACGTTTTGACACAGTATCAGATGTTGATCCTTCTTTCACTTTTGCGACATCGCCGATTTTGACTTCTTTGCCAGTCGCAGAAGTGATCTTTTTATTCTCTAAATCTTTCACACTCTTATACTCGTCTTTTTCTGTCTTAATGTTCACATCAAGCTCTTTGCCGTCTTTTTTCACGGTTGTGAGCGGTTCTTGTGATGTTTGTGTCATTAAGGCCTGAGAAATTTGAGACGCAGTTAAACCGAGTTTGCTTAATTTTTCTTGGTCAGCGACAAATGTGTACTCATCATATGTGCTGGAAAGGCCTGAGTTTACATTTTTCAGATCCTTTTCATCTTTCATGACTTTTTCAATGTCTTTGACCGTGTCTTTAATGTCGCTTTCTGAATCGCCATACACATAGTATGTTAATTCATTGTTGTTGCCTGAAGAACTGAAGTCCTGTGACTTCCATTCTCCGCGGTCAGATTGCTTTTGGATTTCCTTCAGCACGTTGTCTTTTTCTTTATCAAAATCAGGCGTGTCGCTTTCATATTTAATATAGAATAACGCACCGTTTGAATCTCCCCCGGCAAGCGGGCTGCCAGAGCCTAATGAATACTGAACCGTATCCACATGCTTGCGGTCAAGCAGGATTTTTTCCGCTTTTTCAGCTTCAGCTTCGGCTTCTTTTTTCGTTTCACCCGGTTCTGGGCTGTATGTGAGCTGCATCGTTTTTTCTTCCTCGGACGGCAGGTAGCTGGCACCGATTAACGGCACGAGGAACAAGCTTCCAAGGAGCATCAGAACGGCGATGATAGACGTGATCCATTTGTGGCTCAGCGCCCAGTTCAATACTTTTTTATAGATGTTTGCAAGTCTGCCAGGTTTATGTTCTTTCGCTTTGACCTGCCCGCCCGTTAATGATTTTTTGAACAGGCTGTGCGCGAGCATCGGCACAAGCGTGATCGAAATCACCAGGGATGCGGCAAGCGCAAATACAATCGTTAAGGCAAATGGAATAAACAATTCACCGATTTGTCCGCCTACAAGTGCGAGCGGCAGGAATACCGCGATTGTCACGATCGTCGATGACATGATCGGTTTAAACATTTCCTTCGTCGCTTCTCGAACCAAGGCTTTTCCGCGGAGCGGCTCATCTTTGAGTCTCATGCGGCGGTAAATGTTCTCAATCACAACGATAGAGTCATCAACCACACGTCCAATGGCCACGGTCATTGCACCGAGCGTCATGATATTCAGTGTGATATCAAGCTGCTGCAGCACAAGAAGTGCGATCAGCAATGATAATGGAATAGAAATAATCGAAATTAATGTTGATTTGATATCTCTTAAGAATAAGAGAATAATCACAATCGCAAAAATAGCACCGAAAATGGCTTTGCTTAACATCGTTTCAACTGACTGTGTAATCGGCTCTGCCATATCGAGTGTTGCGCTGTAGTCGAAGCCTTTATGGTCTTCTTTGAACTGCTTCAGCTCATCTTTGACATTGTCGGCAACCTCTACTGTATTCGCATCGTTTGCTTTAACAATGTTGATGCCGATGCTGTCTTTTCCATTTGTGCGTGAAACAGATTCGGCTTTTTTCACATCTTTCATTGTCGCAATGTCAGAAAGCTTAACCGTCGGCACATCTGTGCTTGCGCTTTGCTGCGCCTGTGCTGCGGCTTGTGCGCTCTGCGCCGCCGCTTGAGATGCTGCGCCGCTGCCTGCACTTGAAGCAGATGCCATCGGGATTCTCATATTCTTCAAATCTTTTATTGTTTCAATATCGCCGCTTACAACGACAGATTTTTCTTTATTTCCGAATGTGTACAATCCAAGCGGAGTTGTCACATCTGAACCTTGAATCACTTGTTTGACTGTATCTTCATCAAGGCCGTATTCTTTCAGTTTGTCTTCTTTGAAAGAGAATTCAACCTCTTCCACCTGCTGGCCCGATACTTGGACGGAAGCAACGCCTTCTATGCCTTCAAGCTTAGGAACGAGGCTGTCCTCCACTTTTTTCGTCAGCTCTTGCAGATTGTCTTTATCACTGGACACGCTCAGCGTCAGAATCGGGAAGGAGTTCAAGCTGTAGCGTGAAATTTCCGGATCCTTCGCGTCATCAGGCAGGCTGACGTTTTCTAATGCTTCAGCCGCTTCTGTTTTCGCTTTGTCCATATCTTTCTCATAATCATATTCAATCATGACAGACGATGCGTTTTCATAGGACGTCGAAGTCACGACACTGACCCCGTCCAAATTCTGCACCGCTTGTTCAACCGGTTTGGTCACCTCATCAGCCACTTGGCTAGGCGTCGCGCCCGGATATGTCGTGCTGATCGTCAAGTAAGGCATGTTCACGTCAGGAATGGATTCTTGCTTCATATTCATACCCGCATACAAGCCGGCTGCTGTTACAATAATCGTCATCAGCCATACGGCGAATTTGTTTTTCAGAACGAAATTAATAACGTGATTCATCATATCCTCCATTACATTTTTTATTGACTGACTGGTCATTCTATATAATACTAAACGTTATAACGCAACAACGTCAACTCATATACCAGAAAATTTTACTAAATTTTTCAAGGATTAAGGGGAAGCACGTCATGAATGAAAAAAAAGAGAGAATCATAAAAACCAGCATTCATTTATTTGCGAAAAAAGGATTTGCAGCTACGACGATCCAGGAAATCGCCAGTGAATGCGGTATCTCGAAGGGCGCTTTTTATTTACACTTTAAATCGAAAGAAGCGCTGCTGTTATCTGCCTGTGAATATTACATCGGTATGTCTATGAAAAAAATGAAAAATATAGAAGAGGATCTCGCCGGAAAACCGCCTAAGGAAGTGCTAAAAAAACAAATTGGCGCTCAGTTTGAAGATTTTCGCGATCATAAAGATTTTATCGTTCTTTTGCTTAATGAAAATATCATTCCGGAGAATCAAGAAATCAAGCAATACTTTTACAACATAACCGCGGAAACGGATAAACTGTACCGGAACGCCTTGCTGACGTCTTATGGCGAAGGAATCGAGCGGTACGTAGCGGACCTCTCCATCATGGCAAGAGGTATTGTGCATTCCTATATGAATGTGATGGTATTTAACGGAGAGCTCAATATCGATGCAGAAGAAATCTCAGCCTTTATCATCGAGAGACTGGATGACCTCGTACAGGGACTGAGCCGTTCAGCCCTCAATCCAATTGTGCCAAAAGACATTTTCAGACCGATGCCGGCGGGGAAAGACCAGCTCCTTGAGGACATTCAGAAAGTGAAAGAAAACAGCACGCTTCCCGAGGATATCACTGTATCGCTGGAGGTCATCGAGGAAGAACTGTCTCAGGATAAACCGCGCAAGCCGATTATTAAAGGCATGCTGTCCAATTTAACCGGAACCACCGACAAAGAAATTGAAAAGCTTCGGACTCTGATCTCTGTTTTCATCTCGATTTGACCATAAAAAAAGCAGCCTCTGCGGGCTGCTTTTTTTATTAGCGTTTTTTAATTTCTTCAAGCAGGATTTTGTTAACCATCGGCGGGTTGGCTTGTCCTTTGGACGCTTTCATAATCTGTCCAACAAGGAATCCGATCGCACGGTCTTTCCCGTTTTTAAAGTCTTCGATTGATTGAGGATTGTTGTCAAGCGCCTCTGTGACAAGCTTCAGAAGCACGCCTTCGTCAGAAATCTGAACGAGGCCTTTCTCTTTCACAATCTTCTCAGCGTCGCCGCCTTTTTCAATCAATTCCTTAAACACTTTCTTCGCGATCTTAGAAGAAATGGTTCCTTTTTCAATCAATTTGATCATGCCGGCAAGGCCTTCAGGTGTCAGCGCAACGTCAGCAAGCTCTTTTTGCTCAGCATTCAGATAAGCTGACACTTCACCCATCAGCCAGTTGGACGCTTGTTTGGCTTCAGCGCCTTTTTGAACGGTTTCTTCGAAGAAATCAGCCATTTCTTTTGTCAGCGTCAGAACCATCGCGTCATATGCAGGCAATCCAAGCTCTTCGATATAACGCTTGCGGCGCTCATCTGGAAGCTCAGGAATACTTGCTTTTACGCGTTCCTTCCATTCGTCATCAATGTAGAGCTCGACAAGGTCTGGCTCTGGGAAGTAACGATAGTCGTCAGATCCCTCTTTGACACGCATGAGAATGGTTTTCTTCGTTGCTTCGTCGTAACGGCGTGTTTCCTGCTGGATGACGCCGCCGGAGAGAAGAACCTGCTCCTGGCGTTTTTCTTCGTGTTCAAGACCTTTTTGAACAAACGCAAAGGAGTTCAAGTTTTTCAATTCTGTTTTTGTGCCGAATTCCTCTTGGCCGATCGGACGAAGAGAGATATTGGCGTCACAGCGAAGTGAGCCTTCTTCCATTTTACAGTCAGAAACGCCAGTATATTGGATGATGGACTTCAGCTTTTCAAGATACGCGTACGCTTCTTCCGGCGTGCGGATATCCGGCTCTGATACGATCTCAACAAGCGGCGTTCCCTGGCGGTTGAAGTCAACAAGAGAATAGCCATCGCCTGTATGCGTCAGTTTTCCGGCATCTTCTTCAAGGTGAAGGCGTGTGATGCCGATGCGTTTTGTTTTTCCGCCGACTTCAATTTCGATCCAGCCGTTTTCGCCGATTGGCTTATCAAATTGAGAAATCTGATACGCTTTCGGGTTGTCCGGATAGAAATAGTTTTTGCGGTCAAACTTCGTATCCGTTGCGATCTCACAGTTGAGTGCCATAGCGGCTTTCATTGCGAATTCAACGGCTTCTTTGTTCAGAACAGGCAGGACGCCCGGGTATCCGAGGTCAATGACGCTTGTCTGCGTATTCGCCTCCGCGCCGAATGGCGTTGGAGAGCTTGAGAAAATTTTTGATTTTGTTTTTAACTCGACGTGGACTTCAAGTCCAATTACCGTTTCAAAGTTCAATTTTTTTCACCCCTTACAGTTCAGGTTTTGCTTTATGATGGTCTGTCGCTTGTTCAAAAGCATGAGCAACACGGTATACAGTGCTTTCATCAAAGTGTTTTCCGATGATTTGCAGGCCGAGCGGAAGTCCGTCTGCTAATCCGCATGGCACACTGATTCCCGGTACGCCGGCAAGGTTGACCGGAATCGTTAAGATATCGTTTGCGTACATTGTAAGCGGATCTTTCGTATTTTCACCGATTTTAAATGCTGGTGTCGGTGTCGTCGGTCCGACAATAACATCATATTTCTCAAATACGTCTTCGAAGTCTTTCTTAATCAAGGTACGCACTTTTTGCGCTTTTTTGTAGTACGCATCGTAGTAGCCTGAGCTTAAAGCGAACGTTCCGAGCATGATGCGGCGTTTGACTTCATTTCCGAAACCTTCAGCGCGCGTTTGCTTGTAAAGGTCGATCAGGTTGTCCGCGTTGTCTGTACGGTAGCCGTAGCGGATGCCGTCAAAGCGTGCAAGGTTGGCTGACGCTTCAGAAGATGACAGCAGGTAATATGTCGCAAGCGCGTATTTGCTGTGCGGAAGAGACACTTCTTCCCATGTAGCGCCGAGGCCTTCAAGAACTTTCAACGCGGCAAGTACAGATTCTCTCGCTTCTTTGCCGACACCTTCACCAAGGTATTCTTTCGGAACGGCGATTTTCAGTCCTTTGATATCGCCAGTTAATGAAGAAAGAAAATCAGGCACGTCCACATTTGCACTCGTGGAGTCCATTTTATCTACGCCGGAAATCGCTTGAAGCAAGAATGCGTTGTCCTCAACCGTACGAGTAATCGGCCCGATTTGGTCTAATGAAGACGCAAATGCGACGAGCCCGTAACGGGATACACGTCCGTATGTAGGCTTTAATCCGACTACGCCGCAGAAAGATGCAGGCTGACGGATGGAACCGCCTGTGTCAGATCCAAGAGAAAACGGAACTTCTCCCGCAGCAACCGCAGCCGCTGAACCGCCGCTTGAACCGCCGGGAACTGTATCTAAGTTCCAAGGGTTTTTCGTCAGCTTGTAAGCTGAGTTTTCGGTAGATGACCCCATGGCGAATTCGTCCATGTTCAATTTCCCAATTGTTACAGCTTCAGCGTCTTGAAGGCGCTGAACAACAGTAGCATCGTAGATCGGATCGAAGTTTTCGAGAATTTTGCTGGAGCATGTTGTGCGCAGCCCTTTTGTTACGATATTATCTTTTACGCCGATCGGCATACCAAAAAGAAGACCGTGCTCAGAACGGCCGTCAACCGCCTCATCAAGCTCCTTCGCGTACGCGCGCGCTCTTTCTTCATCTAATGCCAAAAAGGCTTGTACCTTATCATCAACCGCTTGGATGCGTTTATAAGATTCGTCAACCAGATCAGAAATCTTAATCTCTTTTTTATGTATGAGCTGTTTTAATTCTGTGATTTTATGATCAAATAATGACATTCTTGTGTCCCTCCTTTAGTCCAAAATTGATGGCACACGAATATAGCCGTCTTTATGGTCAGGCGCATTTTTCATAACGTCCTCAACCGGAAGACCTTTACCCGCTTCATCTTCTCTCATGACATTTTTCATTTTCAGCACGTGAGTTGTAGGCTCCACATTGTCTGTGTTGACCTCATTAAGCTCCTCGGCAAATGAAATGATGCTGTCAAGCTGTTCAGTGAACATTTTTGCTTCTTCTTCAGTAATCGCAAGTCTTGCAAGGTGCGCAACGTGCTTTACTTCTTCTATTGAAATTCGTGACATATGATCCACCTCCACATATTTCTCCGTTAAGTCATATAATACTGATCATATCAAAAACAAGCCCTCTAAAGCAACAAAACACCTTGGGACAGGCCTGTGTTTTCGAGACAATACCCTATATATTTTATACTAAAAAGAGGCAAAGGAGAAACGAAATACTTTTCTGAATATTTTTACTTTTATTATTTTTTGAAAACGCTTCATTCTTTATTCCCTTCTAGGTTTGCAATAGTATTTTCAGCTGGTGATCCAGGTTTCATCGCTTGAATGGCCGGGAATACTTTGTTAGGTTAAGTTAACAAGTGCACCTGCAAATGAATGACTTTAGGGTTTGCACTTGCGCCAGGCTGCTTAACTGGCACCATCAATTTGAGAGGTGATGCAACATTATTAGAAATGAAGAGAGGGTAAAATGTGAGTATTGAAATTATTATATCGTTAGGAATTTATTTTACTGCCATGCTGTTAATCGGCTGGTACTCGTTTAAGAAAACAACTGATATCAACGATTACATGCTTGGAGGAAGAGGTCTCGGACCGTTTGTCACAGCTTTGTCTGCCGGAGCGGCGGATATGAGCGGATGGATGCTGATGGGAATTCCAGGAGCAATGTTTGCGACAGGCTTGTCGACACTATGGCTTGCACTCGGTTTGACAATCGGCGCGTATTCGAACTATCTTCTTTTGGCTCCGCGTCTTAGAGCGTATACGGAAGCGGCGGATGACGCGATTACGATTCCCGATTTCTTTGATAAACGATTCCAGCATTCTTCGTCAGTGCTGAAAATTGTATCAGCTTTAATCATTATGATCTTTTTCACACTGTATACTTCTTCAGGTATGGTATCAGGCGGAAGATTATTTGAATCTGCTTTTGGAGCCGATTATACACTTGGACTCCTGCTGACTGCAGGCGTTGTCGTGTTATATACACTGTTTGGCGGTTTCCTTGCTGTCAGTCTGACTGACTTTGTACAGGGTGCGATCATGTTTGCAGCACTAGTGCTTGTGCCGATCGTTGCTTTTACCCAGCTGGGCGGCGTTTCTCCTGCTTTACATGAGATTACAGCTGTAGACCCAAAGCTATTGGATATTTTTAAAGGCGCGAGCGTCATTAGCATTATTTCTTATTTGGCCTGGGGCTTAGGCTACTATGGCCAGCCTCATATCATCGTCCGTTTTATGGCGATTAAGCATATCAAGGATTTAAAACCTGCGCGCAGAATCGGTATGAGCTGGATGATTATCTCCATTCTTGGTTCAACCATAACGGGTTTAGTCGGTGTGGCTTACGCACATAAATTCGGAGTTGCTGTAAGTGATCCTGAAACGATTTTCATTATTTTTTCTAAAATATTGTTCCATCCATTAATTACGGGATTTTTGCTGTCTGCTATTTTAGCAGCGATTATGAGTTCGATCTCTTCTCAGCTTCTGGTAACAGCGAGCGCAATGACAGAAGATTTATACCGGACATTTTTCAGACGTGAAGCATCAGATAAAGAATTGGTCATGACCGGCCGGCTGTCAGTATTGATTATCGCGGTCATTGCGATTCTCATGTCCTTGAATCCAAGCAGCACGATTCTTGATTTGGTTGGTTATGCGTGGGCCGGATTCGGTTCTGCTTTTGGGCCTGCCATTTTACTGAGCCTGTATTGGAAACGGATGACTGAATGGGGCGCCCTTTCAGCCATGGTTGTGGGAGCTGCGACAGTATTAATTTGGATTACAACTGGTTTAGCTGACTCTACAGGCATCTATGAAATGATTCCAGGATTTTTCCTGAGTATGATTGCGGGTATTATCGGAAGCTTGATCACAAAACGTCCTGCAAAAGCCTCTTACCGTTTATTCGGTGTCATGGAAAAGCTGTTAAAACGCAAAAAGTAAGCAATAAGCCATCAAGCACTGCTTGGTGGCTTTTGTGCTCTTGTTTTGCTATAAATACTGTGAGAAAATCATATTTATTTAAAAACACCTTAGAGAAGGGGGAAGTTGCTGTTGAGCTGGTATATTGATCCTGATATATTATTAAAACTGGGCATTGCCACTTTGATAGGCATGGTCATCGGGCTTGAGCGCGAATTAAAAAATAAGCCGCTCGGATTAAAAACCTGTATCGTTATCGCCGTCAGCTCATGCATGCTGACGATCGTCAGTATTAATGCGGCATATCATTTCCCTAAATACTACCGCATCATGATGGATCCGCTGCGTCTGCCGGCACAAATCATCTCCGGCGTCGGGTTTATCGGAGCTGGTGTCATCTTGCGGAAAAGCAACGATGTCATTTCCGGCCTGACGACATCAGCTATGATCTGGGGGGCAGCAGGGCTCGGGCTGGCAACGGGAGCCGGATTTTATAAAGAAGCGTTTGCCAGTCTTCTGTTCATCCTGATCAGCGTGGAATTTCTCCCATGGGTGGTCAGAAAAATCGGTCCAGACCGCCTTCAGGAAAAAGACATCCGTATCAGAATGTCGCTTTCTGATAAAGACAAAATGACAGAGATTTTAAAAGAAATGAAAAGAAGAGATATCAAAACACACTCCGTCCGGATCGACGATCTGGGCGAAAAGGAATTTCCGATTATGGAAGTGAAAGTCCGCGTCCATAAAAACAGGTACACGACCGATGTCTACTATGACATTAAAGACATTGAAGGCGTAGTCGGCGTAAAGTGTGATACATTATAAAAGCCAATGGGACAGAATCCCATTGGCTTTTTTCTATCTACATCAGTGCGGAAAAATCAAATGCTGTGATCGGTGTGCCATTCTCTATATCTCTTCTGAAGCCGGCGAGCATTTCTTTTTCCTCTTCTCCTATTGCGTTAAGGTCAAACATCTGATGTAGCAGTCCATAAATCAGCATATGGCGGAGGCGGAGGAAATCAGGTATCCTTTTAAGCCATGCAGGATCAAGTTCATTTTTCTCCCAGTACCCTTTCATGAAATGCGTCATAAATTCTTCTGTAAACGCAGCTTTATCTTCATATGGCACAACCGGGTACCACAGCACATTGTAGAGGAGAATGCTGATATCGTTAATGAACCAATTATAGCCGATATCATCAAAATCAAATGCTGTGATTTTGCCATGATCCCAATGAAAATTGCCATGATGCAGATCCGCGTGCACCAAACCGTAGCTGTCCCGGCTTTTCGGCAGCCGCAGCAGTTCATTCATCAGAGAATCGGCTTGCTGAAACACTTTTGTCTGTTCTCCAGGCACATACTTTCTCAGCTTTAATTGCTCCTCTTCATCCCATTCCTGCCTTTTAAAAGCGGAATTGCTCAGTTTATAGCTTTTTGTCAGGCTGTGCATCTCGCCTGTGTATCTGCCAAGCTCATAAAATAGCGTTTCATTCCAGTCCGATTCATCTACTTTTTGCCCCGGCGCTTTCTCATACACTCTTAGTAAAAATGAACCGCCGTTTCCGTCCGGCACTTCTTCAACGTCTTTTCCGCCCAGCGACGGCAGCGGTTTGGCAACTGATAGCCCGCCTTCCGCAAGGTGACGAAGCCATTCCATTTCTCCCATAATATAATCAGAAGATCTCCGAATCGTATGGGTGATCTTTAAAATATAAGATTGATTGTCTTTCATAAATTCATATACATAGTTTTCCGCATCAGCCAGAAAACGTACCTGACTGTTTGAGAAACCGTATTTCATCGCAGCCTCTGCCAAAACCTGATCTTCATGAAATATGTTTTTGATTTCTTTATGCACGTCTAACTCCCTTTCTTTGCTATTGATTTGATATTGATTGTTTTCACACGAGTTCCAGCATCAACATACCTCCCCCTAATTTGTGTTTCGGCAGTAGCGAAAATGCATCTTTTTTCCTTTTCCTGCTAATTGTAACATAAAAAAACCCTTGCGCCATATTGGCACAAGGGTTCTGCTTTGTTTATCAGTCATAAATGTGAACAGTCGGCTCTTTATCTCCGGCATTGCGGATAATGACCGCTTCCTGTCCGTCTGAGGATGTGATATTGACTTCGACATCAACTGAGCTCTTGGAGTAGTAATCCATCACTTCACCCGTTAAAAACTGGGTAAACGCGACAACTTCACTTTTTCCGTAGAATTGCATTGGAATGTCAATCTTCATTTTCGACATTTCATCATTTTCATATAACGCTGTACCTACAACGCCTGTGTAGTTCGGGAAATATTCTTCAATTGCGTTTTTGAACCGCTTAAAGACCTCGGTGTCATCCGGGTATTTTTCTGCTGTCGTTGTATCCGCCGGATAAAATACATATTTTTCGTTTATGTCATCCCAGTTTGAGATATCCGTGGAGCCAGCTTTGACTTCTGTTTTGGCGATGAAGTTCCCCGGCACAATCGATGTTTTTGAAGCCTGCTTATAGAGCGCGACTGTGATCGGCACATTCTTCAGGTTATCTTTTTTACGGAGGCGGTTAATGACCTCTTGTGCGATTTTTTCTCCCTGCTCGCGAAGCGTGCTGTCCTTAATCTCCACTTCTTTTTGAGGGTCGCCTGTTTTTTCACGATAGTAATACACGGAGTTTAATGCCAGCCCGATCATCACGCCGCCAAGCTGGATGGAATTCTTGTCTTTTCTGACTAAATAATCGTGCTCCAGCATGGACGCTAAATAAACCGGGCTGTTTTCGTTCTTTTCTTCTGTTGAACCGGAGTTCGGAAGCGCTGGGTTCAAGCCTTCATTTTTGAAGTTTTTATCTTCTTTTTGGGCTTTTTTCAGATCAGAGCCTGTTTTTTTCCGTGCCAGCCAGCTTAATACTGTATCTTCATCTAAATATTGTCCTTCTTGGAACAGATAATCGTCAGTCGAGAAAGAATCTTGGGCAAGACGCATCAGCCCTGTTTCAAACTCATCAATGTCCAGTCTTGTATTCAGCTGTTCCGTAGTTAAGCCGCGCGCTTTTCCTGCCTTAAACGGCAGCACCATTTTGTAATAGGAGTCAGAGATGTTATATTTCGGGACAATCGCTTTTTCTGACGATTTCGCCGTCTTTTGCGTGATCTCTTCCTCCTTATCCCCCCCAAAACCTGACGAACAGGCAGACAGCATTAACACTGCCGCCGTTGCCGCCATTGCCAACGTCTTTTTCAATAGAAAACACTCCTCTTATTTCTTTAGCTCTCCCATTAACTGTTCTTCATTCCACACTTCAATGTTCAGCTCTTGTGCTTTTGTCAGCTTGCTTCCCGCCGCTTCTCCGGCGATGACCAAGTCTGTGTTTTTGCTGACGCTTCCAGTCAGCTTGCCGCCTAGCGCTTCGATTTGCGCTTTGGCATCGTTTCTTGACAGTTCTTCCAGCTTTCCTGTCAGAACAATTGTTTTACCGGCAAAGTAAGAATCGCTGTCCTCTGCTTTTACTTTTTTCGGGCCTTTGTAAAGTGTGTTTACGCCCAGCTCCTGAAGTTCATTCAAGAGATCAAGCATTTCTTCTTTATGAAAATAAGTGATGACCGCATCAGCCATTTTTTCACCGATTTCATCGATTGCGAGAAGCTCCTCTTTTGAAGCTTTTTTCAGGTTCTCCAAGCTTTCAAAATGCATGGCAAGCGTCTTTGCGGCCTTTGAACCGATAAAGCGGATGCCGAGTCCGAATAGCAAGCGCTCTAACGAGTTCTCTTTTGATTTTTGGATGGAGCTAATCAGGTTTTCAGTGGATTTTTCGCCCATGCGTTCGAGCTGGATGACCTGTTCCTTCGTCAGCTTATACAAATCCGCCACATTATGGACAAGGTTCTCATCAAACAGCTGTGTGATAACTCGTTCGCCAAGCCCGTCAATGTTCATGGCATTGCGGGAAACGAAATGGATCAGCCCTTCCCGGATTTGTGCCGGACATTCAGGATTAATGCAGCGAAGCGCCACTTCTCCTTCGATGCGGACGAGTTCGCTCCCGCATTCAGGACATTCCGTCGGCATGCTGAATTCCTTTTCTTCTCCTGTGCGCTGTTCAACAAGGACGTTCACGACTTCCGGAATGATATCGCCCGCTTTTTTAATGACGACCTTATCTAATATCCGAATATCCTTCTCTTTAATTAAATCTTCGTTATGAAGGGATGCTCTTGAGACCGTTGTGCCGGCAACTTTTACCGGCTCAAGAATGGCGGTCGGCGTAATTACACCCGTTCTGCCGACATTTAATTCGATGTCGAGAAGCTTTGTCACGACCTCTTCAGCAGGAAATTTATAGGCGATGGCCCAGCGCGGGCTTTTCGCCGTAAAACCGAGCTCCTCCTGCTGATCAAGAGAATCAACTTTAATCACGATGCCGTCAATTTCATACGGGAGGTCAGCGCGCTTAGCCTGAAACTCATCGATCAGTGCAATAACTTCTTCTATGCTGTCGCATTTTTTTCGTTCCTGGTTTGTTTTAAATCCGATTTCGTCGAGAAAATCAAGCCCCTGGCTTTGCGTCTCCACACCCATCTCGTCAAGCTCCGCTATACTGTAGACGAAGATATCGAGGTTTCGTTTCGCTGCAATTTTCGGATCGAGCTGTCTGAGTGATCCCGCGGCGGCATTTCGCGGATTGGCGAACGGTTCTTCTTCGTTTTTGATCCGTTCCTCATTGAGCGCTTCAAACGAACGCTTCGGCATATACGCCTCGCCGCGCACTTCGATCGACAGATCACGTTTCATTTTGAGCGGAATATTGCGGATCGTCTTCAGATTCTCCGTAATATCCTCTCCCGTCGTTCCGTCACCTCTTGTGGCTCCTCTGACAAAATAGCCGTCTTCATAACGGAGAGAAACAGCAAGACCGTCTATTTTCAGCTCCACATTATACGCCACATCGTCGCCGACGGCCTGGCGCACCCGGCGGTCGAAATCACGAAGATCATCGGCATTAAAGGCGTTGCCCAGACTGAGCATCGGCGTGCCGTGGGTGACTTTCTGAAACGCTTCAAGCACGGCTCCGCCGACACGCTGCGTAGGAGAGTCAGGTGTTCTGAGGTCTGGATGCTCCTCCTCGATCGCAATCAGCTCCTGCATCAATCTGTCGTATTCAGCATCAGGGACGCTCGGTTCATCTAAGGTGTAATATTCATAGCTATACTTGTTGATGGTGCGGCGCAGTTCGTCTGCCCGCTGCTTCGCTGTTTCTTTGTCCATCTGCTTCTTCCTTTCCTCTTCAATTACTGCTTTTCAATAGGAGCAAATGCTGCTAACAGGCGTTTCACGCCGACTGGGCTTGGGAAGGCAATATCGAGCTCCGTCCCTTCTCCTTCGCCTTTCACGCTGACGACAGTTCCTGTTCCCCATTTTTTATGGCCGGCCTTATCTCCCACTGCCCAGTTTAAGGTGTCGCCGCCTGTTTTGCTGGCGTAGGATACCGGACGTGAAACAGGGCCGCGTCTCGGCTGCATTTTTCTCGCAGACAGCGCTCTCGTTTCTTTTTTCTCATTTAGGTTTTCCAATAAATCATCCGGTATTTCAGCAATAAAGCGAGATTCCGGGTTCATATTTGTTCGGCCAAACAAGGTGCGCATTTTGGCATTGGTCAGATAAAGCTCCTGCTCCGCCCTTGTAATCCCAACGTAAGCAAGGCGGCGTTCTTCTTCCATTTCCGCTTCCTCCATTAATGAACGGCTATGCGGGAAGACGCCTTCTTCAAGCCCCATCAAGAAAACAACCGGAAACTCCAATCCTTTTGCGGCGTGCAGTGTCATCAGGGTGATTGCATCCTTGCCGCCTGACTCTTCCTCTTTCTGGTCGAGCTGATCAATATCTGCAATCAGCGCCAAGTCTGTCAGAAACGCAACAAGTGTCTTATCTTCACTTTTCTGTTCAAAGTTTTTCGTAACAGACAGGAACTCGTCGATGTTTTCTAAACGGCTTTGGGCTTCGATTGATTTCTCAGCCTTCAGCATTTCTCTGTATTCCGTCTTATCAAGAATTTCTTCTGTCAGCTCTGTAATGGATAAGTAATCCTGCATATTGGTCAGGTTTTCAATCATCTGCCTGAAGCTGTCAAGCGCGTTGGCTGCCTTGGCGCTGACGCCGATAAAATCAACCTGCTGAATGGCTTGGAAGAATGATAAGCCGTTCATCGCCGCATACGAAGCGATTTTTTCAAGTGATGTCGCACCGACTCCGCGTTTCGGCACATTGACAATGCGCGTGAAACTGATATCGTCATCTGGATTGGATACGAGGCGCAGGTACGCGAGAATGTCTTTAATTTCTTTTCTGTCATAGAACTTTGTGCCGCCGACAATGTTATAGTTCAAGCCTGCTTTGAGAAGCGTTTCCTCAATCACACGGGACTGCGCGTTTGTCCGGTACAAAATGGCGATATCCGACAGCTTCCGCTTGCCTGAGCTGTGAAGCTGATGAATCTTACCGGCCACAAACTGTCCTTCGCCGAACTCATTATCTCCGCGGTAATAAGAAATTTTGATGCCTTCATCGTTTTCCGTCCACAAATTTTTCGGTTTGCGGTTTGAGTTGTTTTTGATGACCTCGTTAGCCGCACGCAAGATCCGTTTCGTTGAACGGTAATTTTGTTCAAGCAAAATCACGCTGGCGTTCGGGTAATCCTTTTCAAAAGAAAGGATGTTGGCGATATCCGCGCCGCGCCATCTGTAGATCGACTGATCAGAGTCCCCGACAACGCAAAGGTTCTGGAAACGCTCTGCAAGCTGCTTAACAAGCATGTATTGGGCTCTGTTCGTATCTTGATACTCATCGACGTGGATGTACTGGAATTTGCGCTGATAAAATTCAAGCACTTCCGGTACACGGTCAAACAATTTAATGGTCGTCATAATCAAGTCGTCGAAATCAAGCGATTGATTTTTCAGCAGTTTCTTCTGATAATCAGTGTATACATCGCTGACAACCTGATCATAGTAGCCGCCTGCAACTTTAGAGAATTCTTCCGGTTCGGTCAATTCGTTTTTCGCACTGCTGATTGTGCCGAGAATGCTTCTTGGGTCAAACTTCTTCGGATCAAGATTGCGCTCCTTCAAAATCCCCTTGATGACTGAAAGCTGGTCTGCCGTATCGAGGATGGAGAAATTGCGGTTGATCCCGATCCGGTCGATATCTCTGCGCAAGATCCGCACGCACATGCTGTGGAATGTGGAAATCCAGATATCGTCCGCGCCCGGTCCGAGTATGCTTTCCACACGTTCTTTCATTTCGCGTGCTGCTTTATTTGTAAATGTGATCGCCAGAATGTTCCACGGCGCCACATGCTTTTCCGCCATTAAATAAGCGATTCTGTGTGTCAGGACACGCGTCTTTCCGCTTCCCGCTCCCGCCATCAGCAAGAGAGGCCCGTCCGTTGTTTTGACAGCTTCCTGCTGAACGGGGTTTAATCCGCTTAATAATTGATTGCTAATATAATTCAAAATTTGTTCACCCGCCTATACAAAACATATGTTCTATCATAAACCAAATCCGTACAATTTACTACTCGCCTTTCACAGCAGCTACTGTTTTCAAAGCACGGTCAAAATCTTCATACACCGCATTGCCCACTACAATCACGTCAGCATGCTCAGCATACTGCTTTGCCGTTTCCGCATCCTTGATGCCGCCGCCGTAAAACAAGGTGGACGTTTCCAATACAGCCTTCGTTTTCTTCACGGCTTCTATGTCTCCAAGCACGCCGCTGTATTCCAAATAAAAAATTGGAAGATGCAGCAGTTCAGACACACGCGCATAGGCGACAATATCGTCAATACTGAGATCAGCATCCGCTTCAGTCAGTGCCGCCGCTTTGCAATCAGGATTAGCGATGCAGTAGCCTTCCGCCACGATTTCTTCCATAGACATCAGTTCTCCGTATTCCTTCATGGCTTTCTGGTGCATTCCGACAATCCAGTCTGTGTTTTTGCTGTTTAATACGCTCGGAATAAAATATAAGTCAAAGCCGGGAACGATTGCTTCTATCGCTGACACCTCAAGGACACACGGCACCAAAAACCGTCTCACCTTAGACATCATCCGCAGGACATTGTCCTCTGTCACACCATCGCTTCCTCCGATAATGACCGCATCCGTTCCTGATTCACAAAGAATCTCCAGCTGTTCATCAGGCAAATCTTTATTTGGATCGAGTTTAAAGACATGCTTCCACTCCGTTACATCGTACACGTCATACGTTCCTCCATTCGTTTGTTACCATTTAAACATTATAACAAATTCACCTAGCGCGGAAAAACGGAAAAAGCCGTTAATCTCGTTATTCACTGAAAAAGGTATTTTGATTCTTTTTCCATAAAAAAGAGAGCTCCAGAAAGCCTTCAATAGCTTCAAGGTCTGGGCAAAAGATTCCCTTTTGTTATTGTTTGGAAAGTGTTCAACTGTGGAAATGGATACATAAAAAGGGAGGCTGACAGATGGAATCCATCATTATTGCACTCATCGCATTTATTATCGGGATTATTGCCATCCCCATCGTTTTGTTTGTATGGATCTACATAAAGGATGAAAAACAGGAGGAGCATTCGATTCTCCGCAACTATCCCGTCATCGGAAGGTTTCGATATATCTTTGAAAAAATCGGGCCGGAGCTCAGGCAGTATTTATACAGCAATGACAATGAGGAGCAGCCCTTTTCCCGAAAGGAATATGAACAAACCGTCATCTCGGGCAAATACAAAAGCAGAATGATGGGCTTTGGATCTGTAAGAGATTTTGATAAACCGGGTTTTTATATCCGTAACGCTCTTTTTCCGAAACAAAAAGAAGAAATGCATGTAAACCAAACGCCTAAAATCGAAACCCAAATCTATAAAATCGATGCTGACAATCTATTCAAACGCAAGGAACACCCCGAACATATTAAGGCTGATCCGTATTTTCTCCACCCTGATGATGTGCAGGTGATCGGTGAGCATACATGCGAGAAGCCTTTTTATATGAAGGGATTAGTCGGCCAGTCTGCCATGAGCTACGGTTCCCTTGGAGAACGGGCGATTACGGCGCTCTCGAAAGGGCTTCATCAGGCAGGCGGCACATGGATGAATACCGGTGAAGGAGGATTATCTGAGTATCACTTAAAGGGCAATGCCGATATCATTTGCCAAATCGGGCCGGGGCTTTTTGGCGTGCGCAAAAGAAACGGAGAATTTTCATGGGAGGAGTTTAAAAGAAAAAGCAGGCTTGACCAAATTAAAGCCTTTGAACTGAAGCTGGCGCAAGGAGCGAAAACCCGCGGCGGCCATGTGGATGGCGCCAAGGTATCAGAAGAAGTGGCAGACATTCGGAATGTCGAACCGGGGAAATCGATTGACAGCCCGAACCGCTTTTATGAATTTTCAAGCGCTCCCGAAATGCTCGACTTTATTGAGAAACTTAGAGATGTCGGGCAAAAGCCAGTCGGAATCAAAATTGTTGCAGGCCATCCTGACGAATTGCACGAGCTTTTCTCCCATATGCAGAAAAGCGGACAGCATCCAGACTTTATCACGATCGACGGGAGCGAAGGCGGTACCGGCGCTTCCTTTTATGAGCTCGCTGACACAGTCGGCCTACCGATTATGACAGCGCTGCCTATTGTTGATACGCTCCTTAGACAATATGGCTTGCGCGGCCAGCTGAAAATCTTTGCTTCCGGGAAACTCCTGACTCCTGACAAAATCGCGGTCGCTTTAGCCCTCGGCGCTGACTTTGTCAACATTGCACGGGGCATGATGTTTTCAGTCGGCTGCATCCGCGCTCTCGTCTGCCACACCAACACTTGTCCGGCAGGTGTGGCGACAACAGATCCAAAACTGCAAAAAGCACTGAGCGTTGAGGAAAAACAGCATCGTGTCTGCAATTACGTCATTTCGCTGCGCGAGGGGCTGTTTAACCTTGCAGCCGCAGCGGGCATCAATTCGCCGGTCCGCTTCTCCAAGGAGCATGTTGTCTATCGAAAAGAGGATGGCAGCATCGTCGACATCGACAAACTGATCCACCAATTTGTTTCATAAAGAAACCGCCCATGCCGAACGGCAGGGCGGTTCTCTGTCATTTAGAAGAAGACTCAGTTTCAGTTTCCTTCACACGGTCAAGCGCCATTTCATAAGCGTCATTTCCGTAATTTAAGCAGCGTTTCACACGGGAAATCGTAGCCGTGGAAGCACCTGTTTCTGTTTCAATCTTATGATACGTGTTTCCTTCGCGAAGCATGCGCGCCACTTCAAGACGCTGAGCCAGCGATTGAATTTCGTTAATTGTGCAAAGATCATCGAAGAACCGGTAACATTCCTCCAGGTCTTTCAGCGATAAGATCGAGTTGAATAACTGGTCCAGCTCTTTGCCGCGTAATTTATCGATTTGCATCGTTACACACCTTCTCCTTTACTAATGGAAGCCGCATCGAGATCAGGCACGATATTAATCCAAGTCTTTCCTGGCACAAACGGCAGCCATTTGCCGTCTTTTACCGGCACAATTCTACCGTTTACTTGTTTCCAGTCTGTTTCAATAACGTTTCCGTGCTGAAACAACAGACCTTTGCCCCCTGATTCCAGGTCGATGTCCCGCCTTCCATCTTGATCAATAGTATGATGGCTGGCTTCAACAATGAAAATATTTTGCATTGCAACCGGCTTTCCGGTTTCCCGGTCTGTCGTTATGACACCATCAGAGCTTCTTGTATAAGCTTCAGCTTTTTTATCATATTTGTATTCGACAAGATTTGTAACGTTCTTTGTTCCATAATCTACCCGAACATTGTAAGATTCATTTGCAGGTTTTGCTTCTGATGTTTGAAACAGTAGCGGATCTGTTTCCCGCTTCAGCTCATATCCCTTTTGTTCCGCCGCCTTTTTTATGTAATCATAAGACGTGTAGGAATTGTGGGGCGGTTTGCTAAAATCAGCTCTCCAAAATAAGCTTCCGTCAAAATCCAATCCGTTAATATAATCGGCAGCTCCGGATTCCAGCTGCTCTTTGGCGCCGGGACTCCAGCCGTGATGAACAAATATGCTGTCAAAGCCATTGCTGAGAGTGACGAAATATTCCCGCGCGCTTCGCACAGGTCCGACAGTTTCAGGCATCTGGCTTTGGAAAATGGCCAGAAATCTTGTAATTTGCCCTTCGGCCAGTGCTTCTATGACAATGTCGGCTTTAGACAGTCCTGATTGCGGCCTCGCCTTCGGGTGATTGTTCACCACAACAGCAACAGGCCGGCGTTCAGTCACCTTCTGTTCAGTCTCCAGTCCCGTCAAAGGAGCTTTCAGCTTCTTTTCAGCATCCGGGACAGCATCCTTCTGCTGGCAGGATACCAGCAGAAAAAACACGAAACACAGTACGCAACCTGTCATCCATTTTTTCATATGTCGGCTCCCCGCTCTTTTATATTTTAACGCATTATCGATGGAAAGAGTACAGTTTTTTTCATGACGTCGAAGATTCCTCTCGGCGTAATGCGTATATACGGAAGGTGCGTACTTTGCAAAAAGAGCAGCGTATAGACGGGATCACAATACTCGTAGCCTCTTTCAGTCAAAAGATCTCTCAGCTTTTGTTCCTTCTCCAGCACGTCTTCATACGCTTCCGAAGAGGCGCAGCCGCACAGCGCAAGCGGAATTTCATGCAGAATGTTCCCTTTTTCCGCAAGGACGATTCCTCCCCCGATCTCTTTCATGCGGGCGAAAGCGAGCAGCATATCCGCTTTATTTTTTCCGATCGCGACAATATCGCCTGTCGTCGTAAAGGAGCTCACAAATCCCTGCACGCTTGAGGCAAAGCCTTTTATCATCGTATTGACGCGCCATTTCCCATGTCTGTCAAGCATCGTCAAATAACTTTCATCATGGTCAAATGAGAGCTGCTCCATCGAATTGTCGATCTCAATCATATACGGCTCCATAATGACCGCATTCCGCATTTTCACGCCCATCGGCATGGAAAACTGCAAATCATCCATCGTCATATCATATGAAAGCTCAAGCGGGACAAGACCGCCTTTGCTCCAACCCGTCTTTGTAAACGCCTTCAAATCACAGCCGTCTTCACGAAGGATGGTCCCTTTTGACAGAACGGTCACGGGATTCGGGTTTAACGGATCTTCAAGTATATTTAGCGATGCCAGTCTTCCCGGTCCGACCACTCCTAAATAATCATCCATTTGGTAATACTTTGCGATATTAAATGATGCCATATTGTAGGCATCGATTGCCGGAACTCCTTCTTCTAACGCGATGCGGATCAGCTCGTTTGTCATGCCGCCTTTATAGAAATTCGGCGTCGCGCCATCTGTCGTGTAAAAGAAATGGTCATAATAGCGGAAACCCTTCTCATGCAGCTCCTGCAAGATTTTTCTTACATCAGGGCGAATGGAAGAGTTCCGAAGAGAAACATAGTAGCCTAGTTCCAGCCTTCTCATCACTTCATCACCTGTCATCGCTTCATGATCACAATCCGCTCCGAACAGCTTCATTTTCGTAAGCGTTTTATCTGAAGCGCCGGGAAAATGCCCTTCAATGCGTTTCCTCTGCTTCTTTGTAGCTTGCATGCAGTGAAGCATTAAATCATCACCATCTACCAAACGAGGCCACCCGGTCATTTCTCCGCCTTGAATCACATCCGGATGTTCAATCCACTGCTTTCTGACATCAAACGGAAGAACGTGATCCTCATTCAGAACCTCGGTCTGGAGGTCATAGCGTGACCACCAAAAATATTGAACAGGCTGCTTTTTGAGTTCATTTAAAATGGTAAGCGCTTTCTTTTTTCCGCTTTGTAAAAGCAAAAATAAGTTATCATTCACAAATGTCGTTGTTCCGTATTGAGACACATATTCCGCCAGCGTTTGGGGATTATATATTTGAAAAGGATGTGCGTGCGGTTCGATATACCCTGGCACAATGTATTTTCCTTCACAATCAATCGTATGAATTTCTTCGGCTCTATTCGGAAGTTCATGACCCACATAAACAATGCGGTCCTGATAAATCCAAATGTTTTTTTTCAGCCATTGTTTTACATATGGATTTAAGACGAGAGCATTCCGTAAAAGGAGCGTTGGAAGCAGCTTTGAGTCTACAACATCAACCTGTGCCCTGATGTCTTTGTTTTTCCAGTTAAAGGTGCGTTCGGACATTCACATACTCTCCTTTACATGTATTAGACTCATGTTATCACATCCTTCCTCATCACGCACGGTTAAAACGTTACAAATTTTTGAAGGTTCAATTAAAAAATTTTTTTAAGTGAAAAGGAGCGGATTTCCATGAAACCAAACATCAGTCTCGTTAATGCCGTCTTCAGAATCGCCTGCGGACTGACGATTATGTCAGCCGCCAGCGCAAAGTTTACAAAAAAGCCTTGGTGCAGAATGCACCTCTTTTACATCTTTATGGGGGCCTTGAAAGCAGGTTCGGGAATTTTGCGCTTCTGCCCTGTGACCTACATGGTTCAAAACAGCGCTTCCGGCAATAACGAACAGGAGCATCAAAACAGATAAACAAAAAAGCTTGCTCACGAAACGTGATCAAGCTTTTTCTCACGGCATTCCTTTGTCTTCATATAGAGGTAGCCTGCAGCTGCCAGTGCTGCCGGATAAAGGAGTGCCCAGCCGCTGAAAGAGTAAATCACTGCGCACGCCGCAAACGCCCCGAATGCCATCCACCAGCCTGAATCTCGCCAGCTCAGCAGCTTCATGGCTGCCGCCATTGTACATATGTAAGATGCGATGAATGCCGCACTCGGCCCTTTTAACAGAGTTGTCAAATCGATTTGAAACAAGCCATATGCCCCAAGCACTAAGCCAAACACTGCGGCAAGCGCTGTTAATACACGGATAGGCGTATGTTTTGCCTCACTGAGTTTCCCGAAATATACAGGAATGTGCCCCTCTCTCGCCAAGGCGTACACCATTCTGGAAAAACCCGCAATATTGGCATGAATGGTGGAGAATGTGATAAACAGTGCTAAGCATACCGTTACATATACTCCGCTTTCCCCGGCTCCTTTTGAGATGAGCATGGCCAGCGATGCGATTTCTCCATTCTCTCCATATGAATGAGTCCCCACCGTCACAAATGACAGCATGATATACAGCCCTGCCACACAAGCCGCTCCCAAGAACAAGCTGATTGGAACATCTTTTTCAGGATGATGAAATTCCTCAGCCAATGGGGTAATCATTTCCCAGCCTACAAAAGAGAAAAAAATCATAACTGAAACAGATCCCGCGGCAGACCAGCCATGCGGAAGAAACGGTTCGAATTCTGCTGATTTAACGTGAGGCAGTGACACGGCAACAGAAGTGACAAGCAGAAACACGATGACACAAATGACGAGTGTACTGATGTTCGCAGATAGTTGAATGCCTCTCATATGAAGCAAAATAGAGACAGCCAGCATACAGCATGCAATCAAAGTAATCTGCCAATCCGAAGCCTCTGTAACGTAACTGACGTAATGCGCGCCAGTCAAAGCGATGACGGGAACGCCGATTGGAACGGACCCTAACATGATCCAGCCCAAAACCGCTCCGACTTTTTTCTGAAAAGCCAGCTGCACGTAAGCCGTAATTCCTCCCGCGCTGGGTGCTATTTTCACAAGCCGGGCCAGTGTGCCGACAAGAAGAAAAGATAAGAAAGACATGAACACCCAAACAAATAAAGAAGCTGGACCGGCTGCGTCAGCAGTGACAGACGGCAGGATTAATATCCCGCAGCCTAAAACGGCCCCAATCGTTAATGCCGTCCCTTGTATCCAAGTGATCGAACGCTGCAATTCTGGCAACATGATTCCTCCTCTCCCGTTGATGGCTTTATTATAAGAAAAATAAGACGGCATCCATATGCTACAATTAAGTTAAATCAACAGCATTACCTTATGATAAAAGGAATTTTCACGAATTCGCTTAAACATGTAAAGGAGCCAGACAAATGGACGATACAGATCTTCACATTCTCTCGCATTTGCAGCGAAATGGCAGATTAACGATGGTTGAGCTGGGAAAGCTCGTCGGCCTCAGCTCGCCAAGCGCGGCGGAACGTGTCAGGAAGCTGGAAGACAAAGGAGTGATTACCGGCTATAGCGCGAATATCTGTTACGAAAAACTAAACAAGCATGTTACGGCTTTTATCCTAATGGAGCCGAAAAGCTGCAAGCACTACGCCGCCTTTGCAAAAGCGCATCCTGATGTGGCAGAAAATCACCGCATTACAGGGATGTACAGCTATGTAACAAAAGTGGTGACAGAATCGGTACATACGCTTGAAGATTTTATTGATGCCTCGATGGCGCACGGAAAACCGACCACGCTGGTTGTACTTTCTTCTTCCGCTCACCACCCCGCTTTTGTATAATAAAAAACCCGCAGCTCAATCTGCGGGTTTTCATCATTTTATTTTTGAGCAGCCTTTAAAGCGCGTGCCCCAATGTCTTTTCTGAAAAAGAGTCCGGGCTTGATGATCTCATCAACGGCTTTATACACTCGGTCTCTCGCCGCTTCAAACGTTTCATCAAAAGCCGTCACATTGGCGACGCGGCCCCCGTTTGTGACGAACTCTCCATCTTCTGCTTTCGTTCCGGCATGGAAGACCACAACCTGCTCAGTTTCCGCTGCAAGGCTGCCGATCGGCGTGCCTTTTGCATAGCTTTCCGGGTACCCTTCTGAAGCAAGCACAACACTTACAGCCGCGGTATCCTTCCATCTTAAGTCAACTTCCTTATCATCCAAAAGATCAAGAAGCACCTGTACCAGATCAGATTCCATGCGCGGAAGCACGACCTGTGTTTCCGGATCGCCGAAACGGGCATTAAATTCGATGACCTTCGAGCCGTTTTCAGTAAGCATCAATCCCGCGTACAAAACGCCAGTGAAGGAACGGCCTTCTTGCACCATTGCTTTTGCAGCGGGCTTGACGATGGTTTCTACAGCATGGCGGATCATTTCTTCCGAAATTTGCGGAACTGGAGAGTAAGCGCCCATTCCGCCCGTATTGGGGCCTTTGTCTCCGTCAAACGCCCGCTTGTGATCCTGGGCAATCACCATTGGATACACCTTTTCTCCTTTGACGAATGCCATTAGAGAAAACTCTTCACCGGACAGAAATTCTTCAATAACAACGGACGCGCTCGCATCACCGAACTTCTCATCCTCAAGAAAATCATGCAGACATGCAATCGCTTCTTCCTCTGTCATGGCAACTGTAACGCCTTTTCCAGCCGCAAGTCCATCTGCTTTTATGACAATCGGAGCGCCTTTTTCCTGCACATATGCCTTCGCCTCTTCAAAGGATGTAAACGTGTCGTATTCTGCGGTCGGTATGTCGTATTTCTTCATTAAATCCTTAGCGAACTGTTTGCTTCCTTCGATGATCGCCGCGGCTTTTGACGGGCCGAACACGCGCAGACCCGCTTTTTCGAATTCATCCACCAGACCTTCAATTAAAGGAACCTCAGGGCCGACAATGGTCAGGCCGACCTGATTTTCTTTTGCAAACGAGACAAGCCCGGCGTGGTCGCTTTCCTCAATGTTTACAAGCTGTGCGGAAGCTGCCATGCCGTCATTTCCAGGAGCGGCAAATACGTTCTCGACGAGGCTGCTTTGCGCCACCTTCCATGCCAGCGTATGCTCTCTTCCGCCTTTACCGATAATTAATACATTCACGTCGTTTTCATCCCCTTAATGTTTGAAGTGTCTGATGCCGGTGAATACCATGGCAATGCCGTACTCATCCGCTTTTTTGATGGAATCCTCATCACGTACAGATCCCCCCGGCTGAATGATAGCCGTAACGCCTGCTTTTGCCGCTTCTTCAACAGTATCCGGCATTGGGAAAAATGCATCAGATCCAAGTGCGCTGCCTTTCGCTTTTTCACCTGCTTGCTCAATGGCGATTTTCGCTGATCCGACGCGGTTCATTTGGCCTGCTCCTACGCCGACTGTCATGTTGTCTTTCACAAGAACGATCGCATTTGATTTCACATGCTTTACGACTTTCCAAGCAAGCTTCAAGTCTTCCCACTCTTGCTCGTTCGGTTCTCTTTTTGTCGGAATGCTGATCTCAGCATCATCGAAGCCATGCATATCTAAATCTTGAATCAGCAGACCGCCTTGAACGGATGTCAACTGTTTTTCTTTTTGAACGGCAGCTGTCACATCAAGTGTCAGCAGACGAAGATTTTTCTTCGCAGTCAGGATATCAAGCGCTTCTTGGCTGAATGAAGGCGCAATGATGATTTCTAAGAAAATGTTGTGGAGCGCTTCGGCAGTTGCCTTGTCCACTTCACGGTTCAGCGCGATAATGCCGCCGAAGATAGATGTTTTATCCGCTTCAAACGCTCTGTCAAACGCTTCTGAGATTGTTTTCCCTGTTCCAACGCCGCACGGATTCATATGCTTCACGGCAACCGCAGCAGGCTCAGTGAATTCACGGACGATTTGAACTGCCGCATCCGCGTCTTTAATGTTGTTGTAAGAAAGCTCTTTGCCGTGGAGCTGTTCCGCTTGCGCAATGGAGCCTTTAACAGGAAGTGCTGTTTGATAGAATGTTGCTTCCTGATGCGGGTTTTCTCCGTAGCGAAGCGATTGTTTTTTCTCAAATGTTACAGTGAATTGTTCTGGTTCTTTTTCACCGACAACGTTTGTCAGATAGTCAGCGATCAGTGCATCATATGCCGCAGTATGACGGAATACTTTTGCCGCCAGCTCGCGTTTTTTCTGAAGGGATACGCCGCCTTCTTCTTTGATTTGATTCAGCACTGGGCTGTAATCCGCTGGATCAACGATAACCGTCACGTCCTGATGGTTTTTTGATGCCGCACGCAGCATGCCCGGTCCGCCGATGTCGATATTTTCGATCGCTTCTTCATATGTGACATCTTCTTTAGAAATCGTTTCTTTAAATGGATAGAGGTTGACGACAACGAGGTCAATCGGCTGAATCCCGTGTTCATTGATCTGCGCCATATGCTCTTCATTGCCGCGAACTGCTAGAAGACCGCCGTGAATATTCGGATGAAGTGTTTTGAGCCGTCCGTCCATAATTTCAGGAAAGCCTGTCACTTCAGAAATTCCGATGACATTCACACCGTTTTCTTGAAGAAGCTTTTTCGTTCCGCCTGTTGAAATCACTTCAACGCCAAGCTCTGTTAATTCTTTTACGAAAGGAACGAGATTTGTTTTATCTGAAACACTGATTAATGCACGTTTAATGGTCATGCCTTTTCACCTCTGTTATTTAATCCTAATAGCTGTTTAATTACACTCGGATACCATTTATGCTCAAGCTTGTGAATCCGCTGTTCAATTGTTTCCAATGTCTCATGTTCGTCAATTTCGATTGCCTTTTGAGCGATGATCGGGCCTGTATCCATTCCTTCATCGACATAATGCACGGTGATTCCGGCCACCTTCACACCCGCGCGGTACGCCTGTCCGACTGCGTCGATCCCAGGGAACGCCGGAAGAAGTGACGGGTGAATGTTAATGATTTTTCCTCCGTATGCCTGAAGCAGCGTATCACCTATCAGCCTCATATAACCGGCAAGAACAATCAATTCAACATTGTGAAGATGAAGCTGTTCGATAATGGCCCGTTCAAATGCGGCCTTGTTTTCATAAGACTTCGGCTCAAATGCAAAGGATGGAATTTGAAATGTTTCCGCCCGTTCGATGACTTTCGCCTGCGGTTTGTCGCAAACGAGGAGCGATACGGACGCATCCCAGTTCTCCTCTTTCAAACGCGTGACGATGGCTTCGAAGTTTGAACCGTTTCCTGATGCAAATACCGCAAACTTTTTCATGAAAGTGCCGCACCGCCGAATGTGACGCCTTCGCCTTGTTTCACACGCCCGATCAAATAGGCTTTTTCGCCTTGGTTTTCAAGCGTTCCGATCACATCTGTCAGATGCTCTTCTTTGACTGCCAAAACAAAGCCGATGCCCATATTAAAGACGTTGAACATGTCTTCTTCCTTCAGCTTGCCGTACTCTTGCAGGAAAGAGAAAATCGGCGGAATCGGCCATGAGCCGTGATCGATTTCCGCACTTAAGCCTTCCGGAAGCATACGAGGGATATTTTCGATGAATCCTCCGCCTGTCACATGTGCCATGCCGTCGACTTTTCCGCTTTTCACCGCGGCAAGCACAGGCTTCACATAAATTCTTGTCGGTTCAAGCAGTTCCTCGCCAAGCGGGCGGTCAAACGGTTCGTATGTTGTATCAAGATCCAGCTCCGCATCATCCAGAAGCACTTTTCTCACAAGGGAAAATCCGTTGCTGTGAAGGCCGCTGGAGCTAAGGCCGATCAAAAGATGGCCCTCTTTGATGTTTTCTCCAGTCACGATTTCGTCCTTTTCTGCCACTCCGACTGAGAAACCGGCAATATCGTATTCATCGGCTGTATAGAGTCCCGGCATTTCAGCCGTTTCGCCGCCGACTAAGGCTGAACCTGATTGCTCACAGCCGTTCGCTACACCTTGTACGATCTGCTCAATTTTCATAGGGTCCGCTTTGCCGACCGCTAAATAATCGAGGAAAAACAACGGCTCTGCGCCTTGTGCCAGCACATCATTGACACACATCGCAACAGCGTCAACCCCAATCGTGTCATGCTTATCCATGGAAAAAGCGAGCTTTAATTTGGTGCCGACACCGTCCGTTCCCGAAATTAAAACAGGTTTTTGATAAGAAAGCTCAGACAGGTCAAACATGCCGCCAAAACCGCCGAGGCTGCCCATAACGCCAAGCCGTTTTGTGCGCTCCACATGTTTTTTCATTCGTTTTACAGCTTCATATCCGGCTTCGATGTCAACTCCTGCGTTTTTGTATGCTTCAGACATCCTATTCACTCCTTTAAGGCGCTTTTCAAAATATCTCCCCGAACGAGGGCAGAAAGAGAAAGGCAGCCGAACTGCGCTGCCTTTATGTCATTTTCAAGTTTTATTTGGTTAATACTGCTTCTTTTACATGAGGAAGCACTGTATCCTGGTAAATTTCAGTCGGATATTTTCCTGTAAAGCAAGCGAGACACTGTCCGCAATTAGAGTCATCGTATTTTCTGCCGATGCCTTTCAAGAGCCCTTCCACACTCAAAAATGAGAGGGTGTCCGCCCCGATTTCCTGACGGATTTCTTCAACAGAATGGGAAGATGCGATCAGTTCTTCATGTGTGGACGTATCAATGCCGTAAAAGCACGGATGAGCGATCGGCGGTGAACTGATTTTCACATGCACCTCTGTTGCACCCGCTTCTCTGAGCATCGTGACAATCCGGCGGCTTGTTGTTCCTCGCACGATAGAGTCATCTACCATAACGACGCGTTTGCCTTCCACAACCCCGCGCACCGCTGATAGCTTCATTCTGACGCCTTGCTCGCGCAGAGCCTGGGACGGCTGAATAAACGTTCTGCCGACATAGCGGTTTTTGATTAAGCCCAGCTCGTACGGGATGCCTGTTGCTTCTGCATACCCGATCGCCGCAGAAATACTGGAATCGGGAACCCCTGTTACGACATCAGCTTCAACTGCGGATTCCTGAGCCAGCATTTTCCCAAGGTTTTTACGCGCACTGTGCACGTTAATGCCGTCAATGTTACTGTCAGGTCTTGAGAAATAAATGTACTCCATGCTGCAAATGGACCGGTTGATATTCATAGAGAATCGCTCTGATTTCATGCCTTCATCATTGATGATCAGCATTTCGCCCGGTTCTACCTCACGAAGATACGTTGCGCCGACGACATCAAATGCGCATGTTTCTGATGCGACCACATAAGCGTCGCCCAGCATGCCGATGGATAGCGGTCTAAGCCCGTTTGGGTCAAGCGCGACGATCATTTCTGTTTCGGTCATGATCAGGAATGCGTATGCACCTTTCAGCATGGAAAGCGAGTTTTTAATTTGATCCTTCAGCGTGAAGTGGCCGCTTCTTTTGATCAGGTGAGCCAAAACCTCTGTGTCCGAAGAGGTTTGAAAAATGCTCCCTTGATTTTCGAGCTGCTGCTTCAGCTGAGTGGCGTTGACAAGGTTTCCGTTATGAGCAAGCGCCAAGCTGCCGTTGTTTTGGGAACGGAAGAGGAGCGGCTGTACATTTTCGTATCCGCCGCCTCCAGCCGTCGCATACCGAACGTGCCCGATTGCGCCTTTTCCCTTTACTTTGCTGAGCTCGCCATTTTGAAACACTTCAGTGATCAGCCCTTGGCCTTTGTGCGCCGTCAGTTTTTCACCGTCAGTCGCTACAATGCCCGCACCCTCCTGTCCTCGGTGCTGGAGGCTGTGGAGTCCGTAATACGTGATTTGCGGGGCTTCTTCATGTCCCCAAATCCCAAATACGCCGCACTCTTCATTTAAGCCTTTGATTTCAGCAAGCATGGGATAGCTCCTTTCCATGCGCGCTCAAGCTCTTTCGTTTGCGCATGAATCAATTGTTGTCCGTCTTGGTTTTGAATCGCCAGAAGACCATCAGCTGTTACCTCACCGATATGAACTGCATCTTTCACAGCTGCTTCAAATGCTGCTTGATGTTCTTTTTTCACTGAAACGACGAAGCGGGATTGAGATTCAGAGAATAATAATGCTGCTTCCCCTTCAACAGTCACGTTCGCGCCAAGATTTTCCGTCGTCATGACACTTTCTGCAATCGCTACGCCTAAGCCGCCTTCAGACACATCATGCGCAGATTGAACAAAGCCTTTTTTAATCGCATCAAGCAATGCTCTTTGGCGTGACAGTTCTACATCAAGATCGATTTGCGGTGCTTTTCCGTAAATACTGCCTTCTGTCATTTTTTGCAGCTCGCTTCCGGCAAACTCAGGTTTTGTTTCGCCAATCACGTATACGAGATCTCCCGCTTGTTTGAAATGCTGTGTTGTAATGTGTTTTGTATCTTCAATTAAGCCGACCATGCCGATAACAGGTGTCGGGTAGATCGCCGTGCCGTTTGATTCGTTATAAAGCGATACGTTTCCGCCGATAACCGGTGTGCTGAGAACACGGCACGCCTCGCTGATGCCGTCAGCCGCTTTTTCGATCTGCCAGAAGATTTCCGGTTTCTCCGGGTTTCCAAAGTTAAGGTTATCTGTGACTGCAAGCGGTTCTGCGCCTGAGCAAATGATGTTGCGCGCCGCTTCAGCGACAGCAATTTTCCCGCCGACTTCAGGATCGAGATAAAGATAACGCGCGTTACAGTCTGTCGTCATCGCCAGCGCCTTTTTCGTTCCGCGGATTCTGAGAACACCCGCATCAGACCCAGGAGCGACAACGGTATTCGTCCGCACCATGTAGTCATACTGATCGTAAACCCACTCTTTGCTTGCAATCGTCGGCTGCTGGAGGAGGGCCATCAGCGTTTCATTCGCATCACCAATTTGGGGAGCCGGAACATCCGTCTCTAAAAACTCACGGTAGTATGCTGGTTCTTGAGATGGCTTGTGGTAAACCGGAGCTTCTTCTGCCAAGGCATCAACAGGCAGCTCACATACAACCTCACCTTTGTGTGTGAGGCGAAGCATTTTATCATCTGTTACACGTCCGACAGAAACCGCTTCAAGTTCGTACTTGTCAAAAATATCGATAATTTCCTGCTCACGTCCACGCTCGATGACCAAAAGCATCCGTTCCTGTGATTCAGAAAGCATCATTTCATACGCAGTCATGCCTGTTTCACGCTGAGGGATCAGGTCAAGATTCATCTCAATACCAGAACCGGCTTTACTTGCCATTTCCGCACTTGAGCTTGTTAAACCGGCAGCTCCCATATCCTGAATGCCGACTAACGCATCACATTGGATGACTTCCAGACATGCTTCAAGCAAAAGCTTCTCCATAAACGGATCGCCGACTTGAACAGCAGAGCGCTTTTCTTCAGACGAATCAGACATTTCTTCAGATGCAAACGTAGCGCCGTGGATTCCGTCACGCCCCGTTTTCGCTCCTACGTACATTACTGTGTTGCCGACACCCTTCGCCTGGCCTTTTTTGATGTCTTCATGGTTGATTAAACCGACGCACATTGCGTTGACGAGCGGATTTCCTTCATAGCTGCTGTCAAACTGCACTTCTCCGCCGACTGTCGGGATGCCGATACAGTTGCCGTATCCGGCGATACCCGCTACTACTTCTTCAAACAAGTACTTCACGCGCGGTGAAGTCAGTTCACCAAATCGAAGAGAGTTCAATACAGCGATTGGACGGGCACCCATTGAGAAAACGTCACGGATAATGCCGCCTACGCCAGTCGCAGCGCCTTGGTAAGGTTCGAGAGCTGATGGGTGGTTATGTGATTCAATTTTGAACACAACCGCTTGGTTGTCACCGATGTCAACGATTCCGGCGCCTTCCCCCGGACCTTGCAGCACACGCTCTCCGCTTGTCGGGAATTTACGCAGAATCGGCTTTGAGTTTTTGTAGCTGCAATGCTCTGACCACATGACAGAAAAAATTCCGATTTCTGTGTAGTTCGGCAATCTGCCAAGAATGGATTCAATCAATGCAAACTCATCATCACTGACACCCATTTGCTGATACATTTTCTCTTCTTTTATTTGTTCTTTACTTGGTTCAAGCAGTAGTGACATGAGTTTCCCTCCAATTTTTCACGATAGACTGAAACAATTTAAGACCGTCGGCGCTTCCAAGCAGTTCATCGACCGCGCGCTCAGGATGAGGCATCATGCCTAATACGTTGCCTTTCTCATTCACGACACCGGCAATGTCGCTGACACTTCCATTAATATTGGAGCCGTATGTGAAAGCAATTTGATTGTTTTCTTTCAATGAAGCAAGCGTTTCGTCATCACAGTAGAAATTTCCTTCACCATGGGCAACCGGGATTGTAATCGATTGGCCCTTTTCGTAGGAAGATGTGAATAATGTTTCATCGTTTTGTACAATTAATTCAACCGGACGGCAAATGAACTTCAAATCTTTGTTGCGTCTCATTGCGCCTGGCAGAAGGCCAAGCTCCTGTAAAATCTGGAATCCGTTGCAGACGCCAAGAACAGGTTTTCCTTCAGCGGCCGCCTGTTTGATAGCTGGCATAATATTCGCAAATCGGGCGATAGCGCCGCATCTCAAGTAATCGCCGTAAGAAAATCCTCCCGGAATTAACACGCCGTCGAAGCCGTCAAGGCTTGTTTCCTCATGCCAGACGTATTCCACTTCATGGCCGAGCTCATCCTTTACAGCATGATACATATCGATATCACAGTTGGAGCCGGGTAACACAATCACCGCAAATTTCACTGTGCGACTACCTCCTCAACCTCGTATCTGTAATCTTCAATCACTGTATTCGCAAGAAGTTTTTCGCACATTTCTCTTACCAGGACGTCAAGATCACGGTCAGATTTTTCAATGGTAAGCTCCATGTATTTTCCGATGCGCACATCTTGAACTTCGTTATAAGTCATACTGTGCAAGGCATGCTGGACAGCGCTCCCTTGTGGATCTAGTACACTTTCTTTTAAGCTGACATAAACTTTTACTTTATACATGATGAATGCCTCCCAGTCTTTTGAAAATCTCTTCGTATGCGTCGGTTAAGCTTCCCAGATTGCGTCTGAATAAATCTTTGTCCAGCTTTTCGTTCGTGTCTTTGTCCCACAAGCGGCATGTGTCAGGTGAAATTTCATCCGCCAAAAGCACTTGCCCGTCTGCATCTAAACCGAATTCAAGCTTGAAATCTATTAATCTGACATGACAATCATCAAAAATGGCTTGAAGCTCTTCATTTACTGTTTTTGTAATGGACTTAATGGTTTCTACCTGCTCAGGAGTTGCCGCTTTTAAGAGCCAAATATGATCTTCTGTGATAAGCGGATCACCCAGCGCGTCATCCTTGTAGTAAAACTCGATAATCGGCTGTTCAAGCTCTGTACCTTCTGGAATGCCGAGACGTTTGGACATGCTTCCTGCTACCACATTTCTGACTACGACTTCAAGCGGCACAATCGTTACCTTTTTAATGAGCTGCTCTGTTTCCGAAATACGCTCGATAAAGTGGTTGTTAATGCCTTTAGCATGAAGGTGTTTGAAAATTAAGCTTGAAATCTCGTTATTTAAGCGCCCTTTTCCGCTGATTTCTGCTTTTTTCTCGCCGTTAAAAGCAGTGGCGGAGTCTTTATACACGACGTACAGCGTGTTTTCGTCATCGGTTTTGTAGATCTTTTTTGCTTTTCCTTCGTATAAAAGTTCATTCTTCACAATATTCACGGAAGGCCTCCTAACCCGAATGTTGGGAATTTTCAAACTAAGACGGTATAGAAGAAGCCGCCTAAAAGCTTCTTCTATGCTAAACCTAAACGTTCAAAGATCAGATCAACATTTTTCAGATGGTAGTTGTAATCAAAGCAGTCAGCAATTTTTTCTGGAGAAAGACGGGACGTGATTTTCTCTTCCGCTTCCACAAGTTCACGGAACGGCACTTGTTTTTCCCACGCTTCCATTGCTTTTGGCTGTACTGTATCATAGGCTTCTTCACGAGTCAGGCCTGTGTCAATCAAGGCAAGCAGCACGCGCTGAGAGTAGATAAGGCCGAGTGTGCGGTCCATGTTGCGCTTCATGTTTTCCGGGAAGACCGTTAAGTTCTTCACGATGTTAGAGAAGCGGTTCAGCATGTAGTTCAGAGCGATTGTCGCATCCGGAAGAATAATCCGTTCTGCTGAAGAATGAGAAATATCGCGCTCATGCCATAATGGAACATTTTCGTAAGCCGTCATCATGTAGCCGCGGATCACGCGTGCTATTCCTGTCATGTTTTCAGAGCCGATCGGATTGCGTTTGTGCGGCATCGCAGATGAACCCTTTTGCCCTTTCGCGAAAAATTCCTCAACTTCGCGTGTTTCACTCTTTTGCAGTCCGCGGATTTCCACTGCGAATTTCTCGATGCTTGTCGCGATCAAAGCAAGTGTCGCCATATAGTCAGCATGGCGGTCACGCTGAAGGGTTTGAGTTGAAATCGGTGCTGCTTTCAATCCGAGCTTCTCACATACATATTGTTCAACAAACGGGTCAATGTTCGCATATGTGCCGACAGCGCCGGAAATCTTCCCAACCTCGATGCCTTCTTTCGCTTGTTTGAAACGCTCAAGATTCCGTTTCATTTCCTCATGCCAAAGCGCAAGTTTTAAGCCGAATGTTGTAGGCTCAGCGTGTACGCCGTGTGTGCGCCCCATCATGACTGTGTATTTATGTTCTTTCGCTTTTTCTTTTATAATGTCAACAAATCTCTCAAGGTCCTTGAGCAGAATATCGTTTGCCTGTTTTAATAAGTAAGAAAGAGCAGTATCAACAACGTCAGTTGACGTTAAGCCGTAGTGCACCCATTTTCTTTCTTCACCCAGTGATTCGGAAACAGCGCGTGTAAAAGCGACAACGTCATGGCGCGTGTCCTGTTCGATTTCTAAAATGCGGTTGATGTCAAATGACGCGTTCTCGCGCATGACCTTTACGTCTTCTTTCGGAATGACGCCCAGCTCCGCCCACGCTTCACAGGCAAGAATCTCTACCTCCAGCCATGCTTGAAATCTGTTTTCATCCGTCCAAATCGCGGACATTTCAGGTCTTGAATAACGTTCGATCATTCTGCTTGTCCTCCGTCTCTATTCATCCATTTATTTGTGATCTCCTGAATCCAATGGTCTTCAGGCTGCTTCATAAATGTAATATGCCCCATTTTGCGGCCTTTTTTGATTTCATGTTTTCCGTATATATATAGCTTTGCTTCTTTTAAAAGCTCCGGCTCTTCCTCCACAAGCTTCACTTCATCGCCGAGAAGATTCACCATCATGCCCGGCTTCAGCAAATCTGTTTTCCCGAGCGGAAGGCCGCATACCGCTCTGATATGCTGTTCAAACTGGCTCGTTTCGCAAAGGTCCAGTGTATAATGCCCTGAATTGTGCGGTCTTGGCGCCAGTTCATTGACCAAAAGCTCTCCGTCTTCTGTCAGGAACATCTCAACAGCAAGCGGTCCGACAAGGTTAAGCTCGTCTGCAAGCTTAACGGCTAAATCAGCAGCCTTCTTCTGAATCCCTTCCTCCACCCGTGCAGGCACGATGCTTTGGGAAAGAATATTGTTATGGTGAATGTTTTCAGCTGCCAGAAATGTTGCAATTTCGCCGTTTACCGATCTGACGACGATTACCGACAGTTCCATTTTAAAAGAAACCCAGCTTTCGAGAATGCAGGTTCCGTGTTCTAAAAGAGCTGCAGCCTGCTCAATTTGCGCCTCTTCCTTGATCACAACTTGGCCTTTGCCGTCGTATCCGCCGCGACATGTTTTCAGGACTGCTGGAAGCCCAAGCTCCTGTACCGCCTGTTTCAGTTCATCCTTTGTTTTGACGATGCTGTACGGCGCGACTTCACAGCCCGCCGCTTGAATTGCTTTTTTCTCCGTTTCACGGTTTTGGGTAATGAGCAGCAGCTCACTTCCTTGCGGGAGATACGCATGACCTGTTAGCCAATGCAGCGCATCATAGTCGATGTTTTCAAACTCATACGTGATGATGTCGCTGATTTCAGCCAATTTTCGAATCGCTTCACGGTCATTGTAATGAGCGGTAATTTCGATATCCGCAACCTGCCCGCACGGCGAATCTTTCACTGGATCAATGACCGCGACTTTATATCCCATTTGTTTGGCGGACACAGCCATCATTTTCCCAAGCTGGCCGCCGCCGATAATGCCGATTACAGCTCCCGGATAGATGATTTGTTTAGACAAGCTGATCACTGCTTTCTAACACCGTCTGTTTTGTATTTTCTCTTCTCTCGTCCAGCTTACGGGCAAGGTCTTCGTCAAAAGCTGACAAAATTTGCGCCGCTAACAGGCCTGCGTTCACAGCGCCTGCTTTGCCGATGGCTGTTGTCGCAACAGGCACACCTCCAGGCATTTGCACGATAGAAAGAAGTGAATCCAGCCCGTTCAGCGCCTTGGACTGAACCGGTACTCCAATGACCGGCAGAGTTGTTTTCGCCGCCGTCATCCCTGGAAGATGGGCCGCTCCTCCGGCACCGGCGATAATCACCTTGATGCCTCTTTCTCTGGCAGTTTCAGCGTATTCAAACATGAAATCAGGCGTCCGGTGAGCGGAAACGACCTTTTTTTCGTACGGAACATTGAGTTCGTCAAGTATGTCGCATGCGTTTTTCATTGTCTCCCAATCGGAAGTGCTTCCCATGATGATTCCTACTAGCGGCTGCATTCTGTTCCCACCTTCTAATGCTTTTGTTTTCAGAAAATAAAAAATACCCGCTCTGCATTGCACTTATGAGGAAGCAATACAAACCGGGCATGGTACATGTATCGTCAGTCGTTCGCTTCTGCGATATATCCATGTCAGTTTTATCGATCACTTTCCTGCATAGTCCGGCAATTTACGGTCGCCGGGTAGAAACTTATGGGCCATATTCCCAAGATTATATGAGGTCGTGTTTTGATTTCATGTTTATCTTAACAACGGACATGGATAATGTCAACGATATTATCGAACGATACAAAAATTCATTCAACTAATGTTCGTGTTTTAGATCAATTTCCCTTCAAATACGATTTTTTTCCCACACGGAACGATCTGAATTGACCCATTTTCCTTTTTCTCCATAAAAATAGGCTCTTCCATTCGCCTTACAGGCAGATATCCTTCTTCTTTCATTTGCTGAAGCACCGCATCAATCGTTTGCTGCTCTGTTACTTCAAACTTTTTCTTCTTCGGCTTTGCCATTATTCTTTAATTCTCCTCTTCTTCACCGCTTTGACCCAGAAGCCGCCATGGATTGTTTTTGGTTCATATGCAATAATAAAAGCTTTTGAATCAAGTGTTTTAATCGTATCATATAGCTGAAGTTCATATCTTCTCGGCGTCAGAATCTGAAGGGCGGTGCGGTCACCTTCAAGCCCGCCGGCCACCCAGTTTGTCACGCCGTAGCCTTTTTCACGGAGCTGCCTCGGAAGATCAAGATCGAGCTCCTTCGTAATCACATTGACCATAATATAGCCAAGCGCCAATTTTTCTTCTATTTTCATGCCGACAATCACGCCAAGACCGTAACCGAGCGCGTACGCGATCACATTTTGAATCTGGTCTAAGTTATCGAGCACTAGACTCAGCCCTGTCACATAAACCAGTATTTCAATCGTACTGATGCCGGCCGCTAAATAACGCTGGCCTTTCAGCGTTAAAATCATTCTTATCGTAAAAAATGACACATAGACAATATTAATAATGAGAATTATGAGAACCATGGCTAACCCATTTGATAAGATGGTTTGCATCATTTTATTTCATCCCCCTACTCTTCATCTTGCATAAAGCATTCATATTCTACTAGAGAAATGAGTCGTTTACAATGAGCTGAGGCCATGAGCCTAAGGAAAATATTTCGACACGCTTTATGAGATTGAACAGTAGTAGTTTACCCTCTTTCTCACCTTTTCAAAATCAAAATAAAAAAGCCCGCTTTTCAGCAGACTCACCTCTTCTCATATATTGTCAGATCTCTTTTTTCATTTTCAGAAGGGACTTGTATTCTTTCTCAAGCTCACTCAGCGTATAATGAGCCAGCTGTTCCCCTCTTCCTTGATAAAATTCCGAGAGCAGTAATTTGGTTTTTAAAAATTGTTTCTTTTGATTAATCGCTCGGCGAAGTAAATCAGCCATGTCCATCATCCTCCTTAAACATAAAGGTTTGTGCGCTGGACGTTTACAGCATTTTCCCTATCATACATGGATTAATCCTACAAACCAACTATGTTTTTTAGATATATTTGTAAAAAGTGTGACATAAAAAAACCGGCTTGGATTAGCCGGTTTTTTCATTAAAGCGGAATCAGCGACGCCGTAAAATATTCAGAAATCAACGGCCAAGTCACTGCCGCAAACAGCAGCGCTATCGCAACCACAGCAAATACACAATAGATATAGTCAATCGGTGCATCCTGTGCCGCCTGATACAGACGCTGCACATACAGCGCCATCATAAAAAAGATCGAAAACAAGATCAGCACTGTAAACAGAACTGTCAGCATTGGGATATTCACGATCGCAAAGATCAGCCAAAGGATTGAAACAGCAATCACTGGTACAAGCAATGAACCCAAACCGGCAGCCGCTTCCCTGAACGTCACCTTCTGCTTCATCATATAGCGGGAGACGGCCCATACGGCTAAGACCATTACCGCGAAAAAGAGAAGCAAATACACAAGAACGACTAAAAATCCGTCATAAAAAGCGTGATGGCGTTCTCCGAAACCGAGCGGCCGATTCCAGCTCGCCTTTAACTGAAACCAGTTCCCGATTGAAAAGATCATACTGAATATAAGCATTGAAATCAGACCATACTTATAATGAGAAAAACCATCCGCTACGACGGTTTTCGCCGGTGATTTCAAAATCGAGAACGCAAAACCGCAATATCTGTTGATGGCTGCCCATACAGACGCAAGCTTGTCTTTAGCAGTTGATACACCGCGTTCCTGATGCGGTTTCTGCTTTTGTTTTTGCTTCTGCTTGCTTTGCCTGCTGGCATTTCTGGACATTCTCGATAGCGGTTCTTCATCTGCATCTATTCTTTCACTCTGGTTAACTTCTTCTTCAAACGTTTCTTTTCTTTCTTCCGTCATGTCAGCAACTCCTATCAAAAAAATACGGCGGAATACCATTCAGCAAGAAAATAAAACACTTATATAAGGTACCGAAGCCTTCCTGAACAGTCAAGTCATTTCCATTTAAGTAAAGCATGGCGGCACATCTACATGACGGTATATCGTATGAAATGGTTTTACCTTTTGCAACAAAAAAACCAGCCGCCTCGGCAGCTGGTCTTCATTCCTTATTTTAAGAAGATAAAGTACAGGATAAATACGGCAAACAGCCCGTACATGATCGGATGAACCTCTTTGGCTTTTCCTTTGCACACCATTGTAATCGGATAGAAAATAAATCCGATGGCAATCCCGGTCGCAATGCTGTACGTTAACGGCATCATGATCATGGTAAGGAAAGCGGGAACGGCCACCTCGAACTTATCCCAAGCGATTTTGCCAAGCGGCGCCACCATCAATGCACCAACAATAATAAGCGCCGGCGCTGTTACATTTGATGTAACGACTGATAAAAGCGGCGAGAAAAACGTAGCCAGTAAAAAGAGAATACCTGTTACAATTGCCGCAAATCCTGAACGGGCGCCCGCAGCGACACCTGAGCTTGATTCAACGTAAGAAGTTGTGGTAGACGTACCAAGCACGGCACCGATTACAATGGAAGATGAATCAGCTAAAAGCGCACGGCCCGCACGCGGCAATTTGTTTTCCTTCATTAAACCAGCTTGAGTTGCCACAGCAACAAGTGTACCCGCTGTATCAAAAAATCCGACAAACAAGAAAGTTAAAATGACGATCAGCATTTGTACGGAGAAAATATCCGGCAGATGAATCCACGCTTGTCCGAAAGTCGGCGCAAGGCTCGGCACACTTCCGACGATTTGAGACGGTACTGGAACCAAACCAAAAATCATGCCGGCAACTGCTGTTAACAGCATCCCGATAAACACGCCCGCGTTAACGCGAAGCACCATTAAAATAACCGTTACAATCACACCGAAAATCGTTAACAGCACAGGACCGCTGTGAATGTTTCCGATGGTGACGAGTGTAGAAGGGTTTGCAGTAATGATTCCTGAACCTTGTAATCCAACAAATGTAATAAACAGGCCGATACCCGCGCCGACTGCCAATTTCAGCTCAGGCGGAATGGCGTTGATGATTTTCTCACGAAAACCTGTTAATGAAAGAGCAACAAAAATAAGACCTGAAATAAAAACACCAGATAAAGCTGCCTGCCAGGAAATGCCCATGCCAAGGACGACAGAAAACGCAAAAAACGCGTTGAGCCCCATACCGGGCGCAATGGCGATCGGATATCTCGCTATCAATCCCATTAAAATACAGCCTGCTGCAGACGCCAGCGCTGTTGCTGTAAAGACCGCACCTTGGTCAATTCTCAGCGCCTCCGGAAAATCTTTCACGCTCTCCAAAGCAAGTGTAATCGGATTGACGAACAGAATATATGCCATAGATAAAAAAGTCGTTAATCCGCCAATGATTTCATTGCGATAGCTGGTGCCCAGCTCATCAAACTGAAAAAACGTTTTCAAGCTATTTGACTCCCTTCACTCTTTGCTATTTATTCTGTCCTGAAAACGCCAAATAAAAAACGCCCCAATACATTTTGGGACGCTTGACTACAGACGGATTTCAGTTTGAATAAATAAACGTGTTTTATTTATATCAAACGAAAGAAATGTTTACGTAGTCAAGCCATTTACGGTAGCTTGGTAGAGACTTGCGAGCCATATCCCCGCGATTATACGAATTCATCTTATTTGATTTCTGTGTCTATTGTACCAACTTCAATTTGAAATGACAATATAAATAACGAACATTACTTATTAAAAAAATTGGTTTATTCGTCTATTGACTAAATTGGCAACAATGATAAAAACCGTATGCATGGCTTCATACGGCTTTTCGACTTATGATTATTTTTTTTCGGTAGGCTGACTCACCTGATGCACTGGTACAGTAAACGAGATTGGCTTTAGTTGAATCAGGTGATTTAAAACGCCGTTATCAATATACAGACCATACTCATTAAACTCAAAATGCTTTAAAGATAACTTATTATTATAATCATCATCCAGTTCAAAAGTAGATACCATTTCGGCTGTTTTCATATTTTTTACTTTAGCTATATTTCCTTTCAAATAATAACCTTCTTCATAATCACCTACTGGATCAGGCCAAGATTGCATTTTTTTTATATCACCAAGGCCAATTGTTTCACCGATATTCACTAATTTATTTTCGTCCACGCTTGAGGTATCAATTCCAGTGAAATGGTAATGAACCAATACTTTATTTCCTTTTTGGTTAATGTTATTGATTTCAATCCCTATGTTTTGATGGTTTGTCCTTGAAACATGAAATGGCATCTCTGCATTTAGCGGGACAAGTTCACTGCCCTCTGCCTCAGATTTAATATCAGCTATTAATGTTAGCTTTTTCGCTTTTGGATTAATTGGTGATTCTAACTGTGTTTGTCCTTTTGCTCTTACCGTTCTCTCGTTCATTTTTTTGCGGTCTCCAAGTTCGATGTTTGACGCTGTCATCTCATATGTGTTTCCTAAATCATCTTTGACTTCGTTAATTTTAACTACATCATGCTTTGCTATACCTTGATAATCGATTGTAAATTGAAGTACAGATCCGAGTTTCCCGTTCTCCACTTGAATATTGGAAAATTGATAACGATTATGATGAACAGATACAACTTTTGAGCTTTCTAAATAACTCGCATTCTTTTTGGTAATAGGCAGTTTGAATCTCCAATTCCCCTGTATTTCATTAATATGAGTAATCACAAAAGGCACGGTATCCCCATTTTTTATTTCGGTCCCTTTTGTATATAGCCTTAATTGCCCAGCGTATTGTTTGTTATTTAATTTTTTGAGCATTAAGGAATCGTAGTTGATTGAAAAATTATCGTTAAAACTCGCTTTGTCCACATTATAACTGAGCTCTTTTTCATCAGACTGGAAGTTATCAACCGTGAAGTTATAGACAAGCTGTCCGGCATCGTAATAGGAGCTGTTTACAGAAACGATGATTCCCCTTGACTCAGCTTTTTCATTCAAAGCTGTGACCAAATTGCTTTTAAACAATGATAGGCCAACTTTATCTTGAAACTCCTTATAAATTTGGCCCACAATGGGTATGCTTCCCATCGCTTTGTTTACAGATGGCAGAAAAAGACCGGACGTTAAATACAGTATACATACCACAGCAGCAACAGCGATTCCATTTGTAATTGTTCGTCCCCATTTAAAACGGCGCTTGCTGTTACTTTCATTTTCAGCACGAACGACAGCTTGATGTATGGCCTTTTTTAGCGCTTTCTTAGGCACTTCTATGTCATCAAATATCTGCTTTACTTGGTGTTTGTCCATTTGTTTTGATCCTCCTTTTCCAGCTCCTGTTTCAATGCTTTTCTCGCTCTATGTAAATGCGTTTTAATTGTGCCTTCTGCCATTCCCGTTTGTTCAGCTATCATTGATATTGAATAATCTTGAAAATAATAGAGCTGTATCGTGAGCTGAACATGTTCATCAAGTGTATCAAGTGCATTTCGCAAGTCTATATATTCCTCGATATTACCTTGATGGGTTCCAGTATCGTGGTGTTTCTCGAACGGAACCAATTCCCCTTTCTTTTTATTCATGGCAAAAATGGAATTGATCAATATTCGAGTAAGCCACGTTAAAAAATACTTTGGCTCTTTTAGTTTTTCTATACTGATAAAAGCTTTATAAGCTGTTTCCTGTACAGCATCAAGTGCATCTTCTTTATTTCTTAAATAGAGATAAGCTGTTTTATATAAAGTCTCCTGATGTGCCAGCATAAGCTTTTCAAAGGCCCGAGCATTTCCTTTTCTCGCCTTTGTAATCAATCTTTCTTCCTTCACCTTATCCACCTCCTATGTTGTTAGATACGAAAACTGTCGAAACGGTTTCAAAAAGTTAACAAAAAAACGCCCCTCTTGTAAAAGGGACGTTTTTTGCAAATAACAATGCAGCACATAAAACTTTTCACTGAGTTATAATAAAGATAAGTTACCGCTATTTCGATTATACATAACTGTTCTTATATCGCCTTTTTCTCCAACCCCTTGTGTAAAGACTGTTGAATAATTAAAATTAATTGGGAGCGTATTATCTAACGATACACCATTGTCGTTAAAAGGATCGGTAATATCTATTTTAATTAAATGGCTATGCCATCCTCTTGAATTTAATTTATAAAGATCAAAATGATACTTTCTAGCATAATATAATATCTTATCAAAATGTTCAAAATCATTACCTAGTATTACAGCCTTAACAGATTCTTCTAAAGGGACAAACATTTCTTTCTCTTGGTTTTTAGTGTGAATAACAAATCTATATTCTCTTTCACCGCTCCAAGAATCTTTTTTTGTAAAAAATAATTCATTATAGAAGTATTTGATATGCGCACTCATATATTTTTCAAACCCCATACTTCTTATTTTTTCGAGACAAAGCATATAAGGATCAGTACAAGTGGGATTCAAAAAAGGATGACTAAACATAGTAACAGTAGGATATATAAATCCTTTAAAGTTACTTTTCGTTAAATCGTTTTTTTGATTAATATAGGGATAAGATAGATAATCTATTTTCCCATGATATATATCTCCATCCGTTTTATTGATTGGTAAATCTTCCTTTGATCAAAAATTATAGAAAGTCCTTTATGATTATCTGCATACTGTGCCCACATTCTCATGTCTAAGTCATGCTCTTGATAATTAGGAAAAGCATAATCATAACTAAAACAACAAACTAAATATAGTTATGAGCTCTTTCAAATAAACCTTCTTCGAAAAGAACCTTATTTTTATCCTGATAACAAAAAAACTTAAAAGGCCATATTTTAGATTCTCTAGGATCATTTACACCTTTTAAACTATTGAATTTTATTGAATTATTTTTAAATATATATTCTAGAGCAGTACCCGCTTTTGTAAAATGAACTAAATGCATATCTCACCAAATTCCTCTTTATATTCAACTTTATATTAACAAAAAAAACCATCTTATAAAAGATGGTTTTAATCTTAATCTTATTCCCACTCAATCGTCGCAGGCGGCTTACTTGTAATATCGTACACCACGCGGTTAATGTGCTTCACTTCGTTTACGATACGTGTAGAAATGACTTCTAGCACATCCCACGGGATACGCGCCCAGTCAGATGTCATGCCGTCGATTGATGTAACGGCGCGAATTCCGATTGTGTAATCATATGTTCTTGCGTCACCCATAACACCAACGCTGCGGATGTCAGGAAGAACAGTGAAGTATTGCCAGATATCACGCTCTAACCCGTGATTTGCTACTTCTTCACGCAAAATCGCATCTGATTCGCGAACGATTTCCAGTTTTTCTTCTGTTACTTCACCAAGAACGCGGATTCCGAGGCCCGGTCCTGGGAAAGGCTGGCGCCATACGATTTCATCCGGAATGCCGAGCTCTGTGCCAAGCGCGCGCACTTCGTCTTTGAAGAGCGTGTTTAACGGCTCGATCAGTTCAAACTGCATGTCTTCAGGAAGCCCGCCGACATTGTGGTGAGATTTGATCGTTTGCGCCGTTGCAGTACCGCTCTCGATGATATCAGTGTAAAGCGTTCCTTGTGCAAGGTAGTCGATGCCTTTGAGCTTGTCCGCTTCATCATCGAACACGTAAATGAATTCATTACCGATGATTTTGCGTTTTTGCTCAGGGTCAGAAACGCCTTTTAGTTTATTTAAGAATCTGTCTTTCGCGTCTACTTTAATCACGTTCATGTTAAAGCCTTCGCTGAATGTTTTCATAACACCTTCAGCCTCGCCTTTACGAAGAAGACCATGGTCTACAAAGATACAAGTCAGCTGGTCGCCGATCGCTTTATGAATCAAAACAGCAACAACAGAGGAATCAACGCCGCCGCTTAGCGCGCAAAGAACCTGTTTGTCCCCGACCGTTTCACGGATTTTTTGCATTTCGATTTCGATAAAGTTCTCCATTGACCATTTGCCTTCACAATCGCAAACGCCGAATACAAAGTTTTTCAGAAGGTCATTGCCGTATTCAGAGTGGCGCACTTCCGGGTGGAACTGAACGCCGTACCATTTTTTGTCAGCTTTGCTCATCGCTGAATTCGGGCAGTGATGGCTTGTCGCGTCAACAGTGAAGCCTTCAGGAACTTCTACAACCAAATCGCCATGGCTCATCCAAACCACTTGTTCGTTCGGAAGATCTTTGAACAAATCAGGTGTGCCTTCGATGTGGATGTTTGCTTTACCGTATTCACGCTGGCTTGCCGCTTCAACTTTACCGCCAAGGTAATGAGTCATCAGCTGCATGCCGTAGCAAATTCCCAAAACAGGAATATCAAGCTCGAAGATTTTCTCGTCACAGCGGAAAGAGTTTTCATCATACACACTGTTTGGACCGCCGGATAAAATAATTCCTTTTGGATTCATTTCTTTAATTTCTTCAGCCGTCAATGTATGGGGATGCAGCTCGCTGTATACACCGAATTCACGGATACGGCGTGTAATCAGCTGGTTATACTGACTGCCGAAATCAAGGACAAGAATCATTTCATTCACTAACTTTGTCATGGTTGTCACCTAATCTCCTCTAAGTTTTTTGACACAGAAAAAAACGAGGACAGATATGAAGCTCGCTCCGCCCTCTTTGGCAAGGCCGTTTTGTCGGAGTCAGGCAACTCGCTTCCAGACTCCGATAATATTCACTAATTCTAACAACACGTTGATAAGCGGTCAAGACCATCTTCTTTTAATTAAATTTTCCCATAACTCTCTGGATTCATTCCAAAGCGCAGCCGAATCTTCATTTCTGTAAAGCGCCCGTTCATAGCGTAATGTCAGCTTTGACATGTCTTCCGAGTCATATTTTCCATCGATTCGTTTTGCATAATCACGCAGCGTTTCACTGTCTCGTTTCGGCAGTCCTCTTCTCTTTAGCTGTTTCAGCAGCGCGCCATACGCCTCAAAAAACACGTACTGATCGCTGCGCCGCTTCAATTTTCTCACAATGAAAACAGGAATCCATAACGAACGGAAAACATACAGCAATACCGCTGTCACCAGGAGAACTGCGAGAACTGCAAGTCCTAAATACCAGCCCACACCGGCATTTGTATGTGAAGCGGACGGCTTTTTAGAACCAGCTGGCTCCCGTTTTTCCTTTTGTTTTTCCTCTTTTTCCGGCTGTTTTTTCTCTTCTTTCTGCTCCTCTTTTGTTTTCTCCTGCGAGCTGCTGCTTTCGCTGCCAGAATCCTTTGTGTCAGAGGAAGTAAACTCAGCCGGATTTGTAAATCCTTTAGTCGGCTCAAATGTGACCCAGCCCTGTTCCGGGAAATACACCTCTACCCAGGAATGGGCATTGTTATTGGTCACTTCGTAAATGCTGCCGTTTTTGTTTCCTGCTTCTTTATATTCACCGGACGTATAACCCTTTATCCAGCGGGCCGGAATGCCGGCCGAACGCAGTAGCACTACCATAGCGGAAGAAAAGTTATCACAGTAGCCCATCTTTGATTCAAACAGAAATTGATCGACATAATCCTCATCATTCTTAGGGATGGACACGTTTTCGGTTTCATATGTGAACTCATTTGATCCTAAGTAGTCCTCGACCGCTTTCACCTTATCAAACATATTATCTTGATCCTGAGTCAGCTTGATCGCAAGGGTTCTTACCCGCTCAGGCAGTGAATCCGGCAGCTGCATATAGCGGTCGCTGAATCTGTATTCTTCACTGTTGTTTCTCACTTTTACCTTTCTCAGCTCATCCAGCTTGTAGACCGGGGAATTGTACGTTACTTTATAGCTCCCCATATTTCTGATCTCGCCGGCTTGTTCACTAATCGGAGAAATTTGTTCCGTGTTCCCGTTCATTTCAAGTGAGACAGCCCGCTTTGGCTGAATGGTTTTTGCACCGATCGGGTACATCACATGGTTATACCCGTAGTGCTCATCGACTTTTACACGGACGGTGTTGCGCTCTGTCGCAACCTTATGGTCAAACCATAGATTTTCTACTTTTCCTCCGCTAAGCTGATAGGACATGCCTGTGTCTGTTTCAATCCAGCCTTTTCCTGTATACGTATCCTTCGTTTCCACACGGAAATACGTACGCTCTTTTCCCTGCCATGTAAAAACAGGTGTATCATCCTGCTGAAACGGGCCGCCGAGTGATTCATCATGGTTCCCGTAGCCGATTTTGCTTTCTCCAGCCGGCACATGATCTTGATTCGTGATTTTTTTGAGAAAAGGTACCGGATCGGGCCAAGCCGGTTCTGATTTCGGAGCGGCAAGTCCGAATCCCACCGCAGCAAAAACCAATACAGATAAAGGAAGAAACCATTTCAGGACAGATGTTTTTGGCAGTGTAATTCTTTCCATCAGCTTGATGCGGTCTAAGTATAAAAGGCCCAGCATAAAGAAGCCGATCAGCACGATACGGATGACGGCAAAAGTGGCATCATATGGCGTAAAGGTATCAAGAATCGTAATATACGCTACTGTCATGATAAAGAAAAACAAAATTCTTCTCTGGTAAATCACCCAATAATGAAGGAGATAGACCAACAGCCACAGCAGCACAAAAAACAGCAGGGTCCGAAACGAAGGAATCATGTCATTCCATTGCCCTGATTGAATCAACGTAATATTCAAATAGATATCCTGTAAAAAAGAGCTGACCCAGCTCAAGTCAAATATAGAACCTTGATAAAACAGGATGTGTATCGAGATCAGCGTAAATATGACACAAAAAGGAACGGTGACAAACCACCTCATCCTGAAAAAAGTCAGCAGAAACGTCAAACCGATAAAGACACTAAAAAAGCCCGTATGTTTCGTATCTGTAAAACTGTCAAGCGGCCTGAGCCACTCCCACAGCAATAAAAACGCCAGAAAATAAAATAACAGCAAGCTCAAACGGCTTCCCTTCTGATCATCGTGCGGCATGTGCACCCGTCACCTCTCTTTCTAAACAACACGCGAAACTCGTCCGCCTCTCATGACCTGAACTCTGATTTGACGTTTCATCATCCGTTCGATCATGACATTTTCAGCTTGGGAAAGTTCAGCATCTTTCTCTTTTGCCAGTATCACTGTAACCCGGCCTCCCCTGGTTTCTGCGATGTTCAGCAAATCTTCCGTGAACTGCCCCGTGACGACCACTTTGTCAGCCTGGCGAACAGATGGCTTCCCCAGCTCCTCCCGTACATATCGACTTACCGGGTCAGCCGCATCACAATGAGCGACGGCTAAATGCCGAAGCATGTGGTTAAAATGATGCTCCCCCTCCTGAATTGGAAAAATCGTTTTTTCCTTTCCGACCGAGGCCAAGCCTGCCCCCACGCCGTTTTTTAAGACAGAATGAAGAATTGAAGCTGTCACAGAAACGACCTCTTCGAATGCTTCAGAGGAAGAACGGTCCATCAGAAGAAATAGGTTTTTGCTTCGAGACGGTTCAAATTCCTTCGTCATCAGCTGGCTCCGCCGTGCAGAAGTTTTCCAGTCTAATGCAGCAAACCGGTCTCCCGGCTGATAATTCCGTACACTTGCTGCGACTGCGGAATGGTGCTGATGAACAGGGGAAGAACCGCTTACACCGTCTTCCTGATGCTTCTCATTCACCTGATAAGAAAGACGCTGAAAGGATGGGTAAACAAACAGGGTGTCTTCCAGCTCATAAAAAGCTGTTTTTTCAATCAAGCCGAGGACATCCCCAGTTCGCACTCTGACAGCATGAAAATGATGCTCTCCGCGCGGTACCTGAGCTAATTCATACGACATCGTCATACTCCGTTTAAACCAAGGAAAAACGAGCCGTTTGGCCACGGCTTCGTCTCGGTTCAATGACTCGATTCCTTCTGGCAGGCAATCTTCAATCACCATATACATCATGGGAAACGGCAGCTTCCTACTCAGCGTAACCGACACGCCCAGCCTGTCCCCCGCATGTAATTGTGTTTTGGCCATTTGCCGTGAAGCCTGAAAAGAGCGGAGCGGATACAACGCCAGCAGCCCGGCATACACGACAAAAGGGAGAAACGCGTAAAACAAAAACCAGCTGACAAAGCCGCCCTGAAACATCGCGTAAGAAAAAACAGCAGCCGTCAATAACGTTAATACAATCAGCTTCCACCCATATACGAACCATTGCAATTTCTTCTTCATCAGTGGATCGACGACCTTTGAACCGGTACCTTCACAGCTGACATGATCTCCCGTACAATCGTTTCTGCCTCAATCCCATCAAACTTCGCCTCAGGCTGCAGCAGCATCCGGTGTGGAAGCGTAAAAGGAGCCAAATATTGAATATCATCCGGAATGACATAGTCGCGATGATGCAGCAGCGCGTATGCTTGGGCCGCTTTCATGAGAGCAATTGATCCACGCGGACTGACGCCTAATTGAACAGAAGCATGCTGTCTCGTTTTCTGCACGATTTCAACAATATATTCTTTTATGCTGTCATCGGCGCGGACATTTTGCACTTCCCGCTGCAAACGGATGAAGTCTTCTTTTGTTATAACCGGCTCGAGCGTCTCAATCGGATGGCTGTTTTCCTGAAGAGATAACACGTCCAACTCTTCCTTAAAGGACGGATAACCCATGCGAAGTTTGAATAAAAAACGGTCAAGTTGGGCTTCCGGCAAAGGATAGGTCCCCTCATATTCGACCGGGTTTTGCGTTGCCATTACAAAAAACGGAGCGGCAAGCGGCATCGTATGGCCATCTACCGTTACGCTTCCCTCTTCCATCGCTTCAAGCAAAGCAGACTGTGTCTTCGGAGAGGTGCGGTTGATTTCATCGGCCAGCAAGATATTCCCCATAATCGGGCCGGGACGGTATTCAAATTCCATCGTTTTTGCATTATAGATGGATACGCCTGTTACATCAGATGGCAGCAAATCCGGAGTGAATTGGATTCTTTTGAAATCGGCGCCGATTGACTTTGCCAGCGCGCGGACCATCATCGTTTTTCCGACTCCGGGTACATCCTCAAGCAGCACATGCCCTTTGGCAAGAATGGCTGCTAAGCTGAGTATGGCGATGTCTCGTTTTCCAACCATTACTCTATTAATATGTTCAACTGCTTTCCCCAGCAAAGGATGCAGGTCTTCTTGGTATGCCATTCTTTTCCTCCTAGTCATCTACAAAATTCTTCATATTGTAACCTAACTTTACCACAAAAAGCGATCTGTATAAAAAAACGATTCTAGCAAATTGTTTCCAATAAAGCAGGACAAATCACACAAAAAAGCTTCCTGTGACAGGAAGCTCAATTACTTGTGTTCTAAAGGCTCCATATGAACATGCGAATAATCAATCGCATGCTCCTCCTTCATTCTCCGCTCAATTTCATTCGCAATATCGTGGCTTTCCGTAATATTTAAATCTGCTGATACCTCAACCACCACATCAACGTAGACCGTACTGCCCAAGTATCTCGCTTTAATGTCTTTTAAACGACTCACACCCGAGATCTTTTCGATCGTCTGTTTATAAGCTGAAATGTCCTTTACGTCGAAGCCATCTGTCAAAGAGTGAGATGATTCTTTAAAAATATCCCATGCCGTTTTGCAAATGAGAAGACCGATCACAAACGCCGTGACCGTATCGATCCAAGCAAGGTGAAATTGCGCAGCCACAATTCCGATAAACGTACCGATACTGACAAAAGCATCTGATTTATTATCAGCAGCCGCGGCAAGGAGCGCCTGGCTCTTCACCTTTTTGGCCAGCCTTCTATTGTACTGGTAGACTGCAAGCATCAGGGCTGCCCCGCCCGCTGCCGTCCAAGCCGCAATCATATCCGGCGTCTCTTGTTTAGCAGAAAAAATAGATTCCCCGGCGCTGAACAGCACCTGCAGTCCGACAACCATCATAATAAAAGATGCGATAAGTGATGCAATCGTTTCCGCCCGAAAGTGGCCGTATGGATGATCTTCGTCAGGAGGTTTTTGAGAGATGCGCAGGCCGATCAGCACAGCAACAGAAGCAATAATGTCAGTTGTGTTATTTAATCCGTCTGCCGTAAGTGCTTCCGAATGAAAGAGATAACCGATGATCAGCTTAATCGCGGACAGAACAAGGTACGCGGCAATACTGACCAGCGCCCCGGTTTCTCCTTTTTTCAGTTCATCATATCTCTCCATATAAAACCTCCTCTCCGCTCGCGTTTTCCTATTATTATGATACAAAGCTGAACCGCAGTGGGTCTACAGAAACATGATTCACCCGCCACAGGAAAATAGTGACGATAGAACATTTTTTCCCTAAACCAATTTATTTTCTCCTCTAAAAAGACCTTCAAATTCAATGACACCAACACATCTCGTGATCTGCTGTATATTAGGAATTATAACAACCTACAAAATGAATCATGACAGAAACATTTTTTCTTTTATTCCAAGCATATCTGCTGAAAACACAGTAAATAAAACCCTACAAATTTGAAATAAACTGTTATATTTTCTTACACGAATTTTCGACAAACTGTATATTTATGATAGAGTTTCAATTATCATAATATTCAGTAATGACTTCATTCTTAAAGGAGGCAACTTATGAACCAGTCTCAATCAGGATTAAAAAAAGAATTAAAGACCCGCCATATGACAATGATTTCGATCGCCGGCGTGATTGGAGCCGGCCTATTTGTAGGCAGCGGTTCAGTGATTCACTCGACCGGACCCGGTGCCATTATTTCTTACGCGTTAGCCGGTTTATTGGTCATTTTTATCATGAGAATGCTCGGTGAGATGTCTGCCGTAAACCCGACGAGCGGATCGTTTTCTCAATACGCTCATGATGCCATCGGGCCGTGGGCAGGATTTACAATCGGCTGGCTGTATTGGTTTTTCTGGGTGATTGTTATCGCAATCGAAGCCATTGCCGGTGCTGGCATTATTCAATACTGGTTCCATGATATTCCGCTATGGCTGACAAGTTTGATCTTGACGATCGTGCTCACCCTGACAAACGTCTACTCCGTTAAGTCTTTCGGTGAGTTCGAATATTGGTTCTCCCTCATTAAAGTTGTTACCATCATCGCGTTTCTAATCGTTGGTTTTGCCTTTATTTTTGGCTTTGCGCCTGGCAGTGAACCAGTGGGTTTATCCAATATTACAGGTAAAGGCGGATTTTTCCCGGAAGGCATCAGCTCCGTATTGCTCGGCATTGTCGTGGTCATCTTCTCTTTTATGGGAACAGAAATTGTTGCCATTGCAGCGGGAGAAACATCCAACCCGATCGAATCCGTGACAAAAGCGACCCGATCCGTTGTATGGCGCATCATCGTCTTTTACGTTGGCTCTATCGCCGTTGTTGTGGCGCTTTTGCCTTGGAATTCAGCAAATATTTTAGAAAGCCCTTTCGTCGCTGTACTTGAGCATATTGGAGTGCCGGCAGCCGCACAGATTATGAACTTTATCGTCCTCACAGCCGTACTCTCTTGCCTGAATTCGGGTTTGTACACCACATCCAGAATGCTGTATTCGCTTGCAGAAAGAAACGAAGCGCCGCGCCGTTTTATGAAATTGAGCAAAAAAGGCGTTCCTGTACAAGCCATTGTCGCCGGAACATTTTTCTCATATATCGCGGTTGTAATGAACTACTTTTCACCGGACACCGTCTTTTTATTCTTAGTCAACTCATCAGGCGCAATTGCTTTACTCGTCTATCTTGTCATCGCTGTTTCCCAGCTAAGAATGCGAAAAAAACTCGAAAAAACAAATCCTGAAGCATTGAAAATCAAAATGTGGCTCTTCCCTTTCCTAACCTACTTAACCATCATAGCCATCTGCGGAATTTTAGTATCTATGGCGTTTATTCATTCCATGAGAGACGAGCTGCTGCTGACAGGTGTTATCACGGGAATCGTTCTGATTTCTTATCTTGTGCTCAGAAAACGGAAGGTGAGCGAGAAAGCGGCAGCCAAGCCAGTCACACAGCAGCCCGACATCCTGCCTTAAATGCTGATCAAATCCTAAACGACCTGCCGTTTAGGATTTTGTTATTTCTTCTTAGGGAAGGCAGCGGCACGCAGATTTTTTTGTAACCATCACGTCCTTATGATCATTAACTATAATACCAATTTGGAAAATTTAAATAAGGACAGATGAAAATGACACTTGAAAAATTTGTGGATGCTCTCCCAATCCCAGATACACTAAAGCCAGTGCAGCAATCAAAAGAAAAAACATACTATGAAGTCACCATGGAGGAATGCGCCCATCAGCTTCACCGCGATCTCCCCCCGACCCACCTGTGGGGCTACAACGGCCTATTTCCCGGGCCTACCATTGAGGCCAAAAGAAACGAAAACGTGTATGTGAAATGGATGAACAACCTTCCGTCAGAGCATTTCCTTCCGATCGATCACACGATTCATCACAGTGACAGCCAGCATGAAGAGCCAGAAGTAAAGACTGTTGTTCATTTACACGGAGGCGTCACGCCAGATGATAGTGACGGGTATCCAGAGGCCTGGTTTTCCAAAGACTTTGAACAAACAGGCCCTTACTTTAAACGAGAGGTTTATCATTATCCGAATCAGCAGCGCGGTGCTATTTTGTGGTATCACGATCACGCCATGGCGCTCACCAGGCTGAATGTCTATGCCGGACTTGTTGGCGCTTATATTATTCACGATCCAAAGGAAAAACGCTTAAAGCTGCCTTCCGGTGAATACGACGTGCCGCTTCTGATCACAGACCGCACGATCAACGAGGACGGTTCTTTGTTTTATCCAAGCGGGCCGGAAAACCCTTCCCCGTCACTGCCTAACCCTTCAATCGTTCCGGCTTTTTGCGGAGAAACCATACTCGTCAACGGGAAGGTATGGCCATACTTGGAGGTCGAACCTAGGAAATACCGCTTTCGCGTCATCAACGCCTCCAATACGAGAACCTATAACCTGTCACTCGATAATGGCGGGGAGTTTATTCAGATTGGTTCAGACGGAGGGCTCCTGCCGCGCTCTGTAAAACTGAACTCTTTCAGTCTTGCGCCCGCTGAACGTTACGATATCATCATTGATTTCACAGCCTATGAAGGACAATCAATCATTTTGGCAAACAGCGAGGGCTGCGGAGGTGACGTTAATCCAGAAACAGATGCGAATATCATGCAATTCAGAGTCACAAAACCGTTGGCACAAAAAGACGAAAGCAGAAAGCCAAAGTACCTCGCCTCATACCCTTCCGTGCAGAATGAAAGAATACACAACATCAGAACACTGAAACTGGCAGGCACCCAAGACGAATACGGCAGACCCGTCCTTCTTCTCAATAACAAACGCTGGCACGATCCTGTCACAGAAGCACCAAAAGCTGGCACAACTGAAATATGGTCCATCGTCAATCCGACACGCGGAACACATCCGATCCACCTGCATTTGGTCTCCTTCCGTGTGTTAGACCGGCGTCCGTTTGATATCGCGCGTTATCAAGAAAGAGGGGAATTGTCCTACACCGGCCCGGCTGTCCCGCCGCCGCCAAGTGAAAAGGGCTGGAAAGACACCATTCAAGCACATGCAGGTGAAGTCCTGAGAATCGCGGCGACATTCGGGCCATACAGCGGACGATACGTATGGCACTGCCATATTCTTGAGCATGAAGACTATGACATGATGAGACCGATGGATATAACAGATCCCCGTAAATAACCCGACAAACTTGCCTCTCGCAGGCAAGTTTTTTCTATATGAAACTTATAGCCCCATTTTTCGTATAACATAAAAACAGCAAAAAGGAGCTGCTTTTTATGCTGACAAACGACCTAAATGAAAAAACAAAACAATACATTTCCATTTATGCCGAATTAAAATCAAAATTAAAATGGAAAGTTGCACACGATCAGATATTAATGCTCATTTCTTCTGCATATATTGTGAATAAAAGAGAGTTTGACTTTCAGCGCTTTTATGATTTGAGCAGCTATATCAAATCAAACATCAGCAGCTTCTCAACACTCAATTCGCACCACCGCTTTACTGTAGCTTCTATGCTGGACATTCATTTTCAGCATGAGGCAAAACAAACGTTTCATACTTTCATCGATGTATACAATGAAATGGTGAAGCTTGGATATAAGCGGGATATGTTCACGTACCTTTCCGCTCTGATCTTGCTCACCGGCAAATCTGAAACGACAAACAAAAGAGAACAGATGAACATGGGGCTATCTGTTTATCAGCAGATGAAGAAAAATCATTATTTCCTCACTTCAACTCAGAATATTCCGCTTGCCGTACTGCTTGGCGAAAACGGAAAAGGTTTGCAGGCGGTAAACAAGGCGGAAACATGCTTTCAGCTGCTGGCGGCCAACGGGTTTAAAAAAGGACAGTACTTACACCAGGTCAGCCATATTCTGGCCTTGCAAAGTGAAAAAGACCCTGAAACGCTTGTTTCCCAATGCAAACATATATATCAATCCATCACTGATTCTTTCAAAAAGTTAAAGGATTACCATTATCCAGATCTTGCCCTTCTCACATTTCTGGAAGAGCCAAACATCAAAACCGTTTTGGGCATCACTCACGAATTAAACCAAGAAAAAGCATTTAAATGGCAAAAGGAAATGAATATCAAAATTGCTGTCAGCCTATATCTCAGTGAGCATATGGAGAAAAATCTGCTGATGGAATCAGGACTATACACCGCAATCGAAACGGTCATTCAAGCCCAGCAGGCAGCCGCGACAGCTGCTATCATCAGCTCAACAGCAGCCAGTCATTCTCATGACGGAAACTAGAGAAGGAGGGAAAACATGCCATACATCACATTAGAAGATCAGACACGCTTATATTATGAAACGCACGGGAGTGGTACACCGATCCTGTTTATACACGGCGTGCTGATGAGCGGACAATTTTTCCACAAACAATTTTCAGCACTTTCTGCCAATTATCAGTGTATTCGTCTCGACCTTAGAGGACACGGCGAATCTGACAAAGTGCTTCACGGACACACCATTTCTCAATATGCCCGTGACGTAAGGGAATTTCTAAAAGTAATGGAGCTCGATCATGCCGTTCTTGCCGGCTGGTCAATGGGCGCTTTCGTCGTATGGGATTATCTCAATCAATTTGGGAATGATAACATACAAGCAGCTGTAATCATCGATCAATCCGCTTCCGACTATCAGTGGAAGGGCTGGGAACACGGCCCGTTTGATTTTGACGGTTTAAAAACGGCGATGCACGCCATTCAGACTGACCCGCTGCCATTCTACGAGAGTTTCATCCATAATATGTTCGCAGAACCGCCTGCCGAGACAGAAACAGAATGGATGCTGGCAGAAATCCTCAAACAGCCGGCTGCCATTTCAAGCACGATTTTATTTAACCAAACGGCTGCTGATTACCGCGGCACCCTTCAAAACATCAATGTGCCGACATTGCTGTGCTTCGGAGAAGACCGGAAATTTTTCTCGACAGCAGCTGGGGAACACTTGCGCAGCAATATTCCAAACTCGACGCTCGTCACCTTTTCTAAAAGCAGCCATTGCCCGTTTTTAGAAGAGTCCGACGCTTTTAACAGTACACTCCTCTCCTTTTTAGATGGTCTGATTGGAAAACCATAAAGAAAAAGGAATTAGGAGATTGAGGAAAAGTATGAGACAATAAGAAATGTGCAGTAAAATACATGAGGGAAGAAGTGACTTTATGTCTTACTATAACAAACGTAATCAAGAACCGCTGCCTAAAGAAGATGTGAGTACATGGGAATGCACAAAAGAAGACTGCAACGGCTGGACCAGAAAAAACTTTGCCAGCAGTGACTCGCCATCATGCCCTTTGTGCGGAAGCAAAATGATCGACGGCATCCGTTCATTAGTAAATCTCCAAAACAACAGTCAAACGAAAACAAGCTAGCTCTTCCCTATAACAAGTGCAGTCTCCTGCAAGCAAACAATCCTCGAACGGAGACGCAAATTCTATATCCAGAATAAAAGCCTCTCATTGCAAGAGTCCGTAAATTTGAAAGAAGCCCAAACTGTAAATGTTTAGGGCTTTTTGTCTGTTCGTGTGGTATTATATGGATATTGAAGAGGTGATAACGTGATCGCAAACCAGCAGCAAAAAGACTTGAAAAAAAGAGCTAGGTTCAAAAAGCTGAACCTTGCAATCAACGCTTATGTTGAACTTCTGTTTTTGTCGATACCTCTGATCCATCTCTTTACATGGCTCGGATCATTAGCCCTGCACCTCGTCCATTAAAAAACCACTCAGCCCATGCCGAGTGGTTTTTATTAGTTGATGACAGAAAAGCTGTTGATGATGCCGTTTGGATTTTCCCATACTTTTTTGAACGTCTTATTTTCAAAGTTATAGGAATAAATCGTCCGCACCTTGGCTTCACGCCCTGTTTCATCCTTCAGTTTTTTAGCCCCCTCGGCTTCGGCAAGAAAATAAATGTTCTTTCCATCCTTAGAGAACTGCGGCTGTGCGTCAATTAACAGCTTGAATGATTTTTGATTTGAAATGATGGTTTCATATTTTTTCGTATCCGCATTCAGTAACTTAATAGATGCGGTTTGCTCCGTGCCTTTCTGCGTATATGATGTAAATAAAATCCGTTTATCATCATCAGAAACAGCAATATCGCTGATAAACTGGTCAAGGCTCTTCAGCTCATCAAATTTGTTTTGGTGGCCTGCCGCAAAATGAATCGTTGTCGGTTCAGGATCGATTCCCTTTTCGTTCGCTTCATCTGTTTTCTTGTAATCTTCTTCTACAGAATAATGCAGCAATGCAAATGAATCTGTTTTTTGGTTATAAAAGAAGCTGCTGACGGTGTCATCTTGATCATTAGCGGCAGGATAAAGGTTTTTGTACTTCTTCGTTTTCAGATCAAAAGCTGCAATCCGGAAATTGCTTTCGTCCGCTTTTCCTAAGCGGAAATAGATGGTTGAACCGTCTTTTGACAAAAACAAACTGTCCGCACTCTCAGCGCCTTTATAAAGCATCGTCTTTTTATTAGACTTTAGATCCAGCTTAAAAAGCCTCATTTCATTTTGGTCATTATTGCCTGTATAATAGAGCACTTGCTGCTTTTGATCCAAAGCAAATGCCGGATAGCTGGTCAGCTTCTCCTCATGGATCACCTTATCATTTTCATAATACTTCGTCTGCAGATCGGTATTCGTAATCGAAACAAGCAGTTTATCACCGCTTTCCGCATGTACTGAAACACCAGCAGTGCTCTCATGGCCTTTATCCTTTGCAGCATAAAACGCAAAACCCGCTACAGCGGCTGCTATCACGACAGTTAACAATAATATGATTCTTTTTTTCATCTTTTATCTCCACCAATAGAAAAAGCAAGAATGTGACTTCTTGCTTTACAGATTATATATGTAGATTAATAGCTGTAATGTCCCGCTACTTTTCCTTTGCTTAATGGGTATCCAAGCGCTTTAAACGCTTTAGGGCTTACATCCAGTACTGCATTAGGCATTCTGCCAACATCATTTTTGTAAACCGTAATTACCTTTTTAGGCTTCGCTTTTGCATAAGCTCTGATTTTTGTCCCGTTTTTAGGAACATCAAATCCGATCTTGGTCGCACAATCCCAATGTCCAAGTTTTTTACCTGAAGAGCCTTTTTTCCCGACTCCATTATACCAAGTAATATTTCCGTTCACATGTTTCGCACTGGCATCTGATGTAAAACTGAAAGCTCCCAAAGTACTTCCTACTAAGATAAAAGCGGCTAAAATGACTTTCTTCAACATTTCGTCCCCCTGTTTGTTAACTTCTAGGAAAAATTATACACGATGAAACAGGGATTTTTTATTTCAATATCCTTACAGTAATGTTACAAAGTCAGAAAAATTATCTCTGCTAAAATAAACCATGGAAGATTATCCTATTATAATTGCAGTGTTAGCGTTATAATTGTTGATAGAGTAGTTAACGCATTCAATATGAACGAACCATTACCGTATTGTTCAAACCAAATTCATAGTTATGTATACGACTCATACTCTCTCATATTAAAGAAAAAAGAGTGTGCGAGACTCTTTTTTCTTCAAAGTTTCTTTTTTCAAAAAAACATAAATTATATTATATAAAAATTTCATTTCTTTTTTGGTTTTAAAAATGGCGATTTTGTGAACAGTTCATATTGATCAGTGCGGAATGTTACTCATATCAAAAGATATAGGAGTGGTAATCCATGAAGGCAGCAAGATGGCATAACCAAAGGGATATCCGTATTGAAAATATTGAAGAGCCAAAAACGGAGCCGGGAAAAGTAAAGATCAAAGTCAAATGGTGCGGCATCTGCGGCAGTGATTTACACGAGTATCTGGGCGGCCCGATCTTTATTCCGGTTGACAAACCGCATCCATTAACGAATGAAACAGCACCTGTCACAATGGGCCATGAATTCTCCGGTGAAGTTGTTGAAGTCGGAGAAGGCGTTGAAAATTATAAAATTGGAGACCGCGTCGTAGTCGAACCGATTTTTGCCACACACGGCCACCAGGGCGCCTACAACCTTGATGAACAAATGGGATTCCTCGGCTTAGCCGGCGGAGGCGGCGGTTTCTCTGAATACGTCTCTGTAGATGAAGAACTGTTGTTCAAACTTCCTGATGAATTATCATATGAACAAGGCGCGCTCGTTGAACCTTCTGCGGTCGCTCTATATGCTGTCCGCTCAAGCAAACTCAAAGCCGGCGACAAAGCGGCTGTATTCGGCTGCGGCCCGATCGGACTTCTGGTGATTGAAGCGCTGAAAGCTGCCGGTGCGACTGATATTTATGCTGTCGAGCTTTCACCTGAACGCCAGCAAAAAGCTGAGGAGCTTGGAGCGATCATCGTTGATCCGTCCAAAACAGACGATGTAGTCGCTGAGATTGCAGAACGTACAGGAGGCGGTGTTGACGTAGCATTCGAAGTCACAGGCGTTCCAGTGGTATTACGGCAAGCGATCCAATCTACTGCAATTGCCGGTGAAACAGTCATCGTCAGCATTTGGGAAAAAGGCGCTGAAATTCACCCTAACGACATCGTAATCAAAGAACGTACAGTGAAAGGAATCATCGGGTACCGTGACGTATTCCCTGCTGTATTGTCATTAATGAAAGAAGGCTATTTCTCAGCGGACAAACTCGTAACGAAAAAAATCGTATTAGACGATTTGATTGAGGAAGGCTTCGGGGCTCTTATCAAAGAGAAAAACCAAGTCAAAATCCTTGTCAGACCTAACTAATTTGAAACCAAAAAGAATCCGCGTCTGTATGCGGATTCTTTTTTTATCTTATCCAATCACTTCAGCGCTGGAATCTTTTTTCACCTCGCCGCGATCATAAGCGCGGAAGTTTTCCTCCAGCTGTTCAAGCGAAAGTCCTTTCGTTTCCGGTAAAAACTTCTTCACAAACAGTACAGAGCAAATTCCTAATACAACGAAGATAAAGAACGTTGTGGACAGCCCGATGGCGGCCAGCAATATCGGGAAAGTGAAACTGACTGCAAAATTCACCATCCACAGACAGAATACCGTGACACCCATTCCCAGACCGCGAAGGCGAAGCGGGAAAATCTCAGAAAGCATCAGCCACGTCACTGGTGAAATTGCACCCTGCTGAAAAGCAAGGAATGTAACCGTTAATGAAAGAACCACATATGGAAGAGCCGGTGATCCTTCAAGTACAAGTGAAAATATCCCGATCAGCAATAATGCCGTTGTCGTACCGATCAAGCCTGTCATCAGCATCGGCCGGCGGCCTACTTTACCAAGAAGCCAGATTCCAACGAACGTTGCCAATACCGAAATCACGCCATTGGCGATATTTCCGATTAAAGCGGCTTCCGTTTGAAAACCAGAATCTCTTAAAATTTCAGTTCCATAATACATAATCGAGTTTACACCTGTAATTTGCTGTACAATCGCAATCCCTAACCCAATGAACACAATGCGGCGCACCCATGGGACCGAAAGATCTTTAAACGTCGCTTTTTCAAGCTGATCCTCTTTTTTGAAAGCGAATTCAATTTCTTGCAGCTCAGATGCCGCCCGCTTTTCATCCCTGATTTTTTTCAATACACGCAAAGCATCTTCTTTTCTACCTTTAGAAACGAGCCAGCGAGGACTCTCAGGCATTCTGATCATGCCGAAAAACAGGAATAGGGCTGGAAGTGACGCAATGACCAGCATATATCTCCACACATGGGAGTTGTCTCCCATTGTTGTTCCAAGGATTGCATTAAAAACAAAGGCCAAAAGCTGTCCTGATACAATCATCAATTCATTCTGCGTCACCATCCGCCCCCTGCTTTCCACAGGAGACATCTCCGCTAAATAAGCAGGAACCGTAACTGATGCACCCCCGACCGCAATGCCGAGCACAAAACGGGAGATAATCATGATCGTTACATTTGGAGCAAACGTACATCCGATCGTTGAAATAAAAAATATAACAGCGAGAAACAAAATATTTTTGCGGCGTCCGTTAAAATCAGACATCCTTCCGCCAAACACAGCACCGAGCGCAGCTCCAAAAAGGAGTGAACTGGTGACGAGCCCCTCTGTGAGGGCATTGAGGTTAAGCTGGTCCGGCTCTCCCATATACGGCAAAGCTCCATTGAGCACTCCGGTATCATAACCGAATAAGAGCCCGCCGAAAGTCGAGACTAAAATAATTGTACGTAAAAATGACATTTGATTGCCTTGTTTATCCATACTGTTTCCCCCAGTCTTTTTCAAAATCGATCAATACGTATTTCAAAAACTTATTCTAGGGCTTCTGCCTTCCTCACATTTCGTAAGCAGGCTTCAGAAAAAAGTTCATCATGTTTTTCTCCAATGGCCTCATAACCTTCCCTTCCTCTTAGCATGTCAGCTCACCTGAAAGCGATTTCATTTTTCACTAAAAGAACAGTGAGTACTTCTTGCACATATACTTTGTGATTTGTTACTTCATAGTCACTTGATAGTTCTATTGTAGTGATATCATAGTGACATTTTTGTTACATCTGATATCATCATAATTATAAAAACGCTTTCAGTCAATATAAATTTCTGAAAATTTTTTACTCAATAAAAGAAAATTCACCAATTCAAGGGGAAAATGAACTTTTTTCTTCATGAAATTGCGTAAAACAAGTCAAAATCTCTGTGAGTTTCTGTTCATCTGCTACTATAAACAAAATGGTTAAGTGTTGAGTAACTTCTCCTATTTATCTTCTCTGCAATGACTCTCTTATCAAACATTCGACCAATTGTTTCAGACTCAAGATAAAAGGAAATAGAAAAGAAAATAAAAGATGGCTGGCTTAGGGGAGGCAACAAAATTGAATGAGGTTTATATCATTGCAGGCCTTTTATTGTTGACAGCGGGGATGATTGATTTTTTATGGACCACATTATGGTTAGAGAGCGGTGCAGGCCCGATCACAAGATGTCTGTCTGCATGGCTGTGGAAAGGCTGCCGTAAAATCAGCGGAGACCATGCAAAGGTTCTAAGCATGGCAGGTCCTCTGCTGTTATGCCTGACGTTAGTGATATGGATCGTTTTATTTTGGGGCGGGTGGTTTTTGATTTTCTCAAGTGACCCCCATTCACTCGTGGAAACTCAATCTAAAGAACCGGCATCCTGGTCAGATCGAATTTATTTTTCCGGTTATGTCATGTTTACATTAGGAAATGGCGACCTCGCACCGAACGGAGACCTATGGAAGCTTGTCACGGTTATTGAAACGGCTCAAGGCCTGCTTACCATCACATTCTCTGTCACATATTTGATTTCCGTCTTGAGTGCTGTTAATCAAAAGCGCTCATTTGCCCAAAGTGTATTGAGTCTGGGGCGTGATGGAACAGAAATTGTCCAGAATGCATGGAACGGCAAAGATTTTCACGAGATTGATTTTCTTCTTATCGCTATCTCATCAGAGCTGGGAAAGCTGACCGCTCAGCATAACGCCTTCCCTATCCTTCATTTTTACCATAGCACGCAGCGCCAGGAATCATCCATTATAGCTGTCACTGTATTGGATGAGGCATTAACCATTTTGAAATACGGCATTCCTGAACAATATCAGCCGAATCAGCTTCACATCAAAGAAACGCGCTCAAGTATCAAAAACTACTTGGATACCGTTCATACTGCCTATATCCATCCAGCTGAACAAGCGCCGCCGGAACCAGACATCTCAAAACTTCAACAATCAGGCATACCGGCTTTATCCAAGCAAACATTTCAAACTGCCGTCAATTCTTTAAAGGAACGTCGTCAATTGCTGCTGGGAATTGTCCAAGCGGGTGCCAGAAAATGGCCTGTTCAGGAACAGACAATAGACAACGCGTAAAAAAGTCCCGAGTGTCTGATCACTCCGGACTTTTCACTGCATGATGTTTATACAAGCTTCTGGCCGCAATTCGGGCAAAAATTGGCTTCACCGGTTTTTGTTCCGCAGTTCGGACAGAAATTCGGTTTGCTTCCGTTGCCAGATGACTGTGAACCTGATGGCTGTACCTGCTGATTTTGATTCATTTGATTCATCATCTGATTGGCCATATTCATTCCCATCATCATTCCAGCCATATCAGAAGCCGCTCCGCCTCCGTTCATCTTTCCGGATGCCATTCCATCCGTCATTGATATTTGCTGGTATTTGTTTACATCCCCAACCATACCGTAGGAAGCGTTCTTCGTAATCATATCTTGAACTTCTTGAGGGTAGTTAAAGCTCATGATTTGAAAACCGGTAATCGTCATTCCGTCGCTGATTAATTGCATATCTAAGTCGTCTTGAATCCCCTTCGCAATGTCAAATGCGTTGGCTTGGAGATTAAACATATCTTTCCCTTCTCTTGTGATCCACTTCATAAGAAGCTGATCCAGAATAGAAGTGATCCGGATTTTAATATCCTCTACAAAGTATTGATCCTTCACGCCAGCGATTTTATCAATCAGGCTGATATAGTCCTGCACCTTGAAATGAAATGTGCCGTTTGCGCGAATTGGCATCCCGCCAGGCATTCCCGCTGCCGGAATATTGATCGCCTGCTTTGTTCCCCATCTTACGGTAAATTCCTTCGTATTGACAAACAGCACCTCGGCGCGCATGCCGCTGTTAAACCCAAACTTAAAGCCCTTCAACGTTGAAAGGAATGGAATAATTTCTGATTCAATATCATAATCGCCATCATCTTGAAAAATCCCTTCAACTCGCCCATTGTTCAAGAAGACAGCATCCTGTCCGGGACGAATGATTAAACGACTCCCTTTTTTGATTTCACGATTGTTCCATTTATAAAAAATCATATCATCTCTAAATTCTTCCCACTCTACTACATTTGCTAATTGGTTTCTGAAAAACGACATCATAACTCTTCCTTTCTCTACTTTTTTCCACTAGAAACTGCCGCGGCTTCCGCTGTATGACGTGCCGCCTTTCGTAACACCGCCATCGCCGCCGCTGTCTTTATCATTTGATGGTTTTCTTTCTCTAGTTACAGTCGTTCTGATATAAGTGTCGTATTGATCAATCACATCAGACGTACGATGATCCATATATGTATTCCCATTAACCGTTACTTTGCCGCCCGCATGATAAAGCAGGATTGAAACCGCGATTCCCCCGACTGCGATGGCAGCTACCAGCTGAAACCACCATTTAAAGAACACGCTGTCGGGATTGACTCCCGGTTTTATGCCCATATCTTTATAAGAAAGCTGAATATAGGTCTTAAAAGCTTTGAAATAATCTTCATTTGATAAATCAGATGAAATCGTATTTCTGATGCTGTTTAGCCTGCTGTTGTCCAAATACTGTTCAGCTTTTTTGAAGCCCGCGATGAATACTTCTTTGTTTGCCATATCAATCGTTAAAATGGCTGTGCTGCCTTTCCCGTAACGATCATAAAAATCGCCGGTATAATCGGCAATATCTTCACCGTTTGTGCTTTTGGTCGTAATAATGATGAAGTCAGTGTCCCTCTTTGCACCCAGCTCTGCCGAGAGAGATTCAAGTTTTCCGATTTCCGCTTTTGATAATAGATGGGCTTGATCATATACATGCTGCTGTGATTCAGAAGCTCTCGCCGCTTCGATCCCCAGTACCGGCATCACCATGAAGACAGCCAGCACAACAAGAATCGCTTTCCCTAAAAGTACGCGCATCAAAATCCGCCTCCCATCATCAATGAGACGAGCTTCAATGCAAGAAATGTCCCGCCTGCTATTCCGCTAAACCATGCCGCCACTTTTCCTGAACTGATCGGCGGCTTTCCAACAACCTTTCCTGTTTGGCCGTTCATCGCAAAGATATGCTCTGCTCTTTCATAATCGTAACTGACCATCCAAACAGGAAGCAAAACATAAAAGCTGTTCACATTTTTCGTGTGAATATGTTTGTCCCTCACATTGACCGACGTATAACCGGAAAAAGTAGAATGTATGTATGAATCTATATAACTGCTGATTTTCTCTTTCGCCCTCGGAAAAAGCTCCTCATCGGTATAATTGTATTTTTCCGCAATATAACCGGCCAAATATGCCGTTTGAAAGTCCTTCAGCTGATCGTATGAATAAGGCTCCAATTTGTCCATTAATTCATCATTCATTTTTTCAGAGGCATCGACAGGGATTTTCAAATAATCGAGATTGATATCACGAAACGCTTCAAAATGTTCTGTTTCTGTGCAAATATAATCCCCTTCTTCATACTGATGGACTCTGGTACAGTTCGCCCTCACCTGTACTTCACTATTTAAATCAAACATCCAAAACGGAATATACATGCCGGTGATGCTTTTAATACGATCGGCCGACATGAATCCTCTTGGTGTCAGAAGGCCTTTTTTGCACCACTTTCGAAATGCCTGCTCCGCTTCTTGTTTACTGATTGTAAATGGAATGACCTTAGCCGGTGCCAAATGTCCTGATAAACGCTCGGCAAGTATTGCAGCACCTCCGCAGAAGCTGCAAGTCGTCGCTGTCGTTTCAGCTTCCGTGATCAAAACGGCACCGCAGTTTTCACATTGATATTCTTTTGCCTCATCTTCAGAAAACCGCGCCGCAATGTTTTCTTTCGGGAGGCTTTCAATATTGTCCTGTCTTCCGCAGCTGCCGCAGGATAACGAGCCGGATTCACTGTCAAATGCCATATCACTGCCGCAGTTCGGACACTTATAAGATATTATCATTACCGTTCCCTCTCAAATCTTATGATAAATGGTGCCGCAGCCGAAAGCTGCGGCCTCCTATGTATTATTTATCCAGCATCATTTTCGCTTTTAACGCCGCAAGTTCATCATCAACCTGACTTGAGCCGGCAGTGTCATATTTTGCAGTCAGATCAGCAATATCATCCTGCGGAGCACTGTTCAGTTCAGCCATTGCATTGGCCTGATCAAGCGCCTTATTTACTTTGTCCTCCATTCTGTCGAATGCAGACATTGATTGGCTTGTACTCGAAACAGAAGCGCCAAGCTTGTTCATTCTATCTTGCGTTTTCGCTACTGCCCACTTCGCCTTGATCATATTTTTGCGTGCTTCCAGCTCTCCAATGTCAGAAACCAGTTTGTCATGCATTTTTCTCATCTGTGCGGCATTGGTTGCAGCAATTTGATTCGCCGTCTGCAGCTCAGAAAGCTTTGATTCCAAAGATGTTTTTCTTTCAAGGAATTTTCTCGCATCGCCCTCATTCCCCGCTTGCAGTGCCTTCATTGCATAGCTTTCCATCTTTTCCATGTCTGCCTTGCACTCGTGACATTCTCTTTTTGCTCTCTGCTCCTCAGCCATAACAGCTGCTGTTTCTGCCTTAACCTTAGCCAAATCGCTATTCATGTTTCTTAAATACTGATCTACCATTTTCTCTGGATTTTCAGCCTTGTCTAATAAAGCATTGATATTCGCGGACATAATATCTTTGAATCTTCCAATTATACTCATCAATCGTTCCTCCTAGAAGCTATTTCGTTAAACCTCTTATTACATATACTATTTATTATCGTTAAAAGTTTCATTTTTTTAATAAAAAATGACATTTAAACAGAAAAATATATAACTTTTTACCTGCAAAATAAAAGAATAAATATAAAAAAGGATGCCTCCCAAAAGTCCAAAGACTTTCAAGAAACATCCTCATCTTTATAGAGAAACTTCAATCTCTTCCATGCTGGGCAGTGCATCAATCGCTCCAATTTTAGTGCACACAAGAGCTCCCACCTTATTGGCAAATGACACAATCTCACGCAGCTTCGCAAAATCAGCATCTACAGATTGAATGTGATCCGTGTTTGCCAATTGATATAAAGCCGCACCGACAAAAGCATCTCCCGCCCCTGTTGAGTCAATTGATGTAACCGGAATGCTTGGAATGATTTCATGATCTTTTCCATTCGAAAGAAGAGTTCCGCTTTTCCCAAGTGTCACAGCAACCATTTTCGCTCCGATCTCATGAAGGATCGCAACGCCCTTTTCATGATCCTTCACACCGCTGATAATCTCAAGCTCCTCGTCACTGACTTTCACAAAATCGCTTACAGCAATCGCTTTTTTTGCGATACTAACAAACTCTGAAATCCTTCCCTTCCATAAATCTTCACGATAGTTAGGGTCGAACGAAATAAACTGTCCATTGTCTTTCGCAATCAACATAAGCCGTAAATAGGCTGAGCAAAACGGATCTGATAACAGTGCCGTTGCAGAGCCGAAATGAAGAATTTTCGCTTCGTTTAGTTTTTCCTGGTCAATGTCCTCCAGCGTAAACAAAGCGTCCGCGCCTCTATTAAAAACAAAGTCACGCTCTCCATTTTGTTTTAATGAAACAAAAGCAAGCGTTGTAGGCGCTTTCTCATCCATGACCAGCATAGAGGTATCGACGTGTACAGCGTCCAATGTTTGCTTTAGAAAATACCCAAACGGATCCTTGCCCACTTTTCCGCTGAAAGCGGCGTCTCCGCCCAGCTTGGCAATGGCTGCTGACACATTCGCCGGTGCACCGCCGGCACTTTTTAAGAAATGGCGCCCTTCCATTAAATCAACGTCAACATCGGTACAAAAGAAATCAATTAACAATTCTCCAATACAAACTACAGAATGACTACGCATATTATCACACTCATTTATAAAGTCTAGATTACAGTCTCAGTATATTACTTTCTGCCATAAATACAACCATTTACATTGAATATTAAAAATTTTACATATATTTACCTCGCAGACCTTTGCTCCAGCTCAGAGATGATGTGCTTATATCTTTTTTCCGTTAAAGGATAGAAGGCGATGAGAATAATAGATAGCAAAATGAAAAATCCCGGAATCAAAGCATTCATATTTTTAATCGCATTCAATGACGTAACTGTCTGATCTGCATTCGCCACATATCCGGCGATTCCTAAATAAATGGCCGAAAATGACCCGGCTAACGCAACACCCAGCTTATTAATAAAGCTCATGCTGGAAATCACAACACCATCCGCGCGAACTCCGGTTTTCCATTCCGCATAATCGACACAATCCGCAACCATTCCCCAAGCAAGCGTATTTAAAGGCGTTGTGAAAAATCCCGAAGCGAAAAGCCAAATGAAAATGAGTGTAATAGAAGAATACGGCGTAAAATGCAGGCCGGCATAAGAAATAAGCGATAGAGCTGCCGTGATCATCATAACTTGTTTTCTGCCCCACTTCTCAGAAAAGTAAGGAATAAACAAATTGCTGATCAGTGCTGCTCCAAAAAATAAAACAGTTCCCAAAAACACAAATTCCTTATGATTTACGTTATACGTAAAATAGTACACCATCGTACTGAGCTTAATATTAAACCCGATCGCAAAAGCCAAAAATGATGAAACTAACATAAGCAAAGGTTTGTTTCGGATTAAAACGGATAACGTCTTTTTGATCCCTTGTTTTTTTCTCTTTTTAGGATGAATCCGCTCCCGTACAGTAAAGAAACTAAATAGATTCAAAACGATGCTGACCGCCGCATAGATGAGCGCTGTCATCTGAAATCCAAACGCCTGATCCTCTCCTCCGATAGCAGTTGCAAGCGGTGTCGCACAGGAAATAGATAAAAGGATGCCGATATACACCAAAATCATCCGTGTTGTTGTCAGAACCGTTCGTTCCTCCACAGAATTCGTCATCCGCCCCGTTAAGCTGTTCACCGGAATCGTTTGCATACTAAAGGACATCCCCAGCAGAATATAGGTGATGTAAGCATATACCATATTCCCCGTCTCACCGAAATGAGGCGTCGTGAAACATAAAACCGTAAAAAGCGCAAAAGGAAATGCCACCCACAACAGATATGGCCTTGCCTTTCCCCATCTTGTGTTCGTTTTGTCTAAAATCAATCCCATGATCGGGTCAAATATAGCATCCAGCACCCGCACAACAAGAAACAACGTTGCGATCACCGCAGGCTGAATGCCGCCGACGTCTGTATAATAGAATAATAGGTATGCGTTTACAAACTGAAAGACAATATTATATGACATATCGCCGAATCCATATCCGATTCGCTCAAACCAGGACAGACCGTGATGCTTCGCCTTCAATGTCGTTGCTTTTTCTGTTTCAATCATCATTTCCCACCCCAAGAATCCATTTTCATTTCCAGTAAACAAGAGGGAGAATACAAAGATCCTCCCTGTTCACTCAGCGATTTGGATACACCATCACTTTTAAACATTCATTCTTAAATTGAAGCGCCCGCTCCATCGCCTCTTGCGTCTGCTCCAGTGAATATTGGTCCGTTACTAGATGCTTCGTGTCTACAATGCCTGAAGCGAGAAATTCGATTCCCTTTGGGTACGTATTGGCATAACGGAAGATCCCGTAAATATCAATCTCATTATCCGCAATAAACGGCACATTGAGCGGAATCTCGTTCTGTGAAGGCAAACCGACAATCGCCAGTTTCCCGCCCCGGCGCACAGAAGCAAGTGCAGATTGCAATGCCGTTGGATTCCCCGCTGTTTCCCAAGCAACATCAACGCCTCTATCATTCGTGATCGTTTTAATTTCTTCAAGCGCGTCCTGTTCACGGATATTGATGACATGAGTCGCTCCCATTTTTTTCGCAGCTTCTAACCGCAGCGGCTCTAAGTCGGTCACGATAATTGTGCCTGCCCCAAATGCTTTAGCTGCCGCAACAGCCATTAACCCAACAGGGCCCATCCCCATAATCGCAATTGTTGATCCGGGCTGTAGCTTCGTTCTCGCCGCTGCATGAATGCCGACAGAAAACGGCTCGATCAAAGCAGCATCTTCATAGGAAAGTGAATCGGGGATCAAAAAAACAAAGTCCTGCCGCATTTTGATATATTGGACAAACGCGCCATCTACTGGCGGTGTAGCCAAAAACTGTACATCCGGACAAAGATTATAGCGCCCTTCCTTGCACGCCTCACAGCGTCCGCACGTGACGCCCGGCTCTACAGCGACACGGTCTCCCACCTTGAATTGATCGACAGCTGATCCGACAGCAGCAATTTCTCCCGCACATTCATGGCCAAGGATAAATGGTTTTTCCACAACATAGTTGCCTATTCTGCCATTTGTATAGTAATGCAGATCCGATCCGCAAATTCCGACAGCCATCACCTTAATCAACACTTCATCATGATTGATGTCAGGCACAGGCAATGTTTCAATTTTGATCTCTCTTGTGTTGTGCATAACAGCCGCTTTCATGTTCTGAGGTACTGTGTGAGTCATTTGGCAAATTCCTTTCTTTAGAAAATAAAATGTAAGTGCATACATTTTTGTTTTCTCTGTTACTGCCCCCATTTTATCTGCTTTGCAACACGTTCAACAGCCTTTCCTGCTGTATAAAAGGACAGCCGCACTGTACTTTACTATTTTCTCATATACAAAAAACGCTGGATTGATAAAATAGTACTAATAGGAGGTGCAGGCTTATGGCTGAACTTGAAAACCGAAAACAATTTGCACAACTGCTGGCACCTGGCGTCAAAACGCTAAAACTTCATCCTGATTATAAAGTCAGAAGGAAAAAGAACGAAAAAACAGGACAGTCTTATATAGATAAAATCGCACTCCAGCTGGGGGTTTCCTCTAACACGATCAAAAGCTGGATCGGACAGATGGGGGCAAACTATATTCCCGGGAGAATCGACGACGGAAAACTGTTCGGAATGATCTGGATCATTCTCGAAAAGACCGACTTGGATATCGAGTGGTTGACCAACCTGCTGGAAACCACCACTATCCCTGTCATCAAACCCGCATTGCCTGTATGGGTAGCATCTTGTCTTAAAAAAGCAAAAACACTAGGAAAAGATGGATCATTTGGAGCTCCGAGTGATGACGATATTGAAATAGCAGTAAAACGGCTGTTTCATGATATCTCCGTCCAAAAAACGAATACGCTTACAGAACAGCCTATCACGCATAACCTCCCCTCACGCTGGTCCGGAAGCTTTATCGGACGCAGCTTTGATATGGAAGCGATACGGCAATGGATGCTTTCTCCGTCACCAGTCTGTTTAATCACCGGCTGGGCCGGCATGGGTAAAACCACAATCGCTCTTGAAGCTGCCTATTCCTGTGTCGACGATACTTCAGATTGGCCGGCATTCAACAGCATTATCTGGGTCAGCGCCGATTGGAAAGGCTTAAGCTTTAGCGATTTTTTAAATACGATCGCCTATCAGCTCGGACGCGCTGAACAAATCGATAAATCAATCAATGAAAAACGGTTCGTCGTCCGCAATGCGTTAGCCAATTACACTAGAGAAAAACCAGTACTGCTGATTGTTGACAGCATCGATACCGCAGAACGTGAGATTCACGAATTTATCACCAGCCTTCCGCAAGGCGTGAAAGTTCTCCTCACAGCTCGGGAAAACGTAAAGCAAACCTATCGGGAAAGCTTCGGAGAAATGGCAGCCATCCAGCTGAGCGGCCTTGACCAAACAGATGCCTTGGAATTTTTCCAGCAAGAAGTGCACCGCTGCTTACAAACATGCAACCTCCCATATAAGCGGGAAAAGCTGGAGCAGCTGTTACATCTATCGTCTGAACTGAAGTACGAATTCATTTCAGCGACTGCCGGAAACCCGAAAGCCATGGCACTCAGCATCGCCTATATGTCAGACGATGACATTCCCGCCCAGCAGCTGATTCACGAGCTCGGAAAAGCGGGCTACTCTCTGCTGGAATTGTTTGAGTTCCTCTTTGGCCGCACATGGGACAGATGCAACGAAGATACACGAAAGCTATGGCAGACGCTTTGCTTTTTCAGCAAGCCGCCTGATGAAAAAAGTCTGGCGGCAGCGGCCGGATTAGACGCTCGCCGTTTTCATTACGCAATTGAACAAATGCGATCTTTTGCTCTGATTCAGCCGGAACGAAGCGAAGGAAGAACACAGTACTTAGCGCATCAAACCGTTGTCGCTTACGGAGAACAGCACTTGTCCGAACATCACGAATATGAAAAAGAAGCCCGCAGCCGGTGGGCGCACTATTATATTGATTATGCCGCAACCCAATTAAAGCGGGAACAGCCAAACTCCATCTATTGGAGCTATTTGTTGGGACGAAATTTAGATCAAATGAAACAAGAATGGCCAAACATCTTAAAGGTCATCAAATGGGCGAGCGAAACCGGACAAAAAGAAATCCTAATCGAACTCATCACCCGTATCAGCCATTTTTTAAGCAGAATCAACCTGCCTCTGCGAATCGAATACGGAAGCAAAGCAGCCGACGCCGCCCATCTATTAGGCAAACACACACGAGAAGCGTACTTCCGAATCGACACAGCAGGCTGGGCACTGACGGAAGTCAATGATTTAGACGGAGCACTTCAGCAAATTGAAGCCGGCCTAAAGATTCTGGAACAATCAGACGCGGCAGAGCACGACGTTCACGATCTAAAGGTTTGGGGACACGCACTCAAAGCAAGGCTGTTTTTAAAAGCCGGGCAACAGGAAAAAGCAGAGACCATTTTAAACGAAATCGAAGATCAACCAATTTCCCCTACGATTCAACATAGGGTTCTATTGGTTCGCGGTGACTTAAGCTTCGCGAGAGGTTATGACGAATACGCCATTCAATTATACGAAGCGGCAAATGAGATCAGCTCTACGTACGGCGGCGAAAAAACGATAGAAGCCTATTTTAATTTAGGTGTGGCTTACGTGAAGTGTGACCAGTTTGAGAAAGCGGAAGAAGCCTTTGAGCAGATGCTCTATGACAAACATAACGCGAATCAGGTTGAATTGATCTATTATGATTATGGGATGGCGCAGTTGTTATATCGTAAAGGAGAGAAAACGAAGGCGAGTGAAGCTAATCAGAGGGCGATTCGTTTGATTGATTCGTGGGAGCCTGCGATTAATATTCGGAGAGAGGTGGAAGAACTGGAAATGGTGATTAAAGAAAACGACTAGTACGCATAGTAGTTCTGTCAGTAATCTCACTCAGTTTCTTTATTATAAATAGGAAAGGCCAACTGAAGTCTCAGTTGGCCTTTCGTTTCTTATTAAGGTCTACAAATGTACTGAACAAGGTTTTCCCGTATGTATTCTTTCTCGTATAAAGGAAAGCGTATTATTTGCCAGCTTTTTGCGACAAAGAACAATACCTGAATGACCACAATTGTAGACATATCTTGTTGGTTTCCCCCAACTTTCCCATAAATAATCTGCATCTTTTAAGTCAATATACTGATCATGTTTAGCAGAAATCAGCAGAATGTTATCTTTACTAACTTTCGGTAAAGCTTGACTAGCATCTGTGATATCCCAATACTTCACTAAATCTTCATATGTCACACCATTTTGTTCTAATTCTTCTCTTATGAATTTACCTGGGATCGTGTTCCATATTGAATAAGAAAGGCGATTGGCATAAAAGATTGATACCAATACATTTATTTGGGATTCAAGGGTAGCAATTAGATTAGTAACCCATCCCCCTAAGCTAACTCCCACCATGATAACAGGGCCTTTTTTATTTGCTTTTATCCAGTGAATGAACGCACGTAAGTCTACAATGGCCTGTCTTGTCGACTCAATTGTACGATCAATATTTGCACTAATCATCAATTCTCCACTATACAGTGAATTTTCCGGTTCTCTTTCAAAATGGTATGGAAGAGAATAATAGTACATGTTCCAGCCTAAATCGTTCATTATACGATTATGAAATATTTTTTTGATCCTATTGTACGAATCCATGCGCCAGCCGTGTACAAAGATGACATTGGGTGGATCTATATCATTTTCATTTAAAAAAACCTCCCCTTTTAAAGTATCATTAACAAGATTCCCAGATTGAATTAAGGATTCATAACTAAACGTTCCAACCCTATAATTTTTTTTAGATTCATTCAAATCAATTGAAACATCAGCTATATTTGCACTGTAAAATTCCTCTCTATCAACTACATCAGCTTTACAAACAGCAGCAAAATGTTTATCTTTGCTTCTTTTTCTGTGTAAATCATATAAAGCCAAACGATCTATCATTTCTGAAAAATGCACTATTAAGTCCTCCTTGATAATATCAGAGTTGATAATTGAGTTGTCTGTCTCAATAGAGTTGGGACGGATTTCATCAAGAATCTAACTCCATCAACAGTGAATTTTTGGGGATCGGATATCATTATTCTGTTGCTTTACCATAAAAGACTAGTTTCTAATTGCAAGGAAAACTTTTAGTAGCTAAAAAAAAGCAGCACAAATAGACATTTTAACAGAATTTCTCTTTGACAGTACTTTCCTAGGGGAGACCGTCTAAGAGTGTTGGTGGCACTATTATTTAGATAACTGGGTCTTTTTTGTCGTATGAGAGTATACCAATATGGTCTCCTGTCTGCAATAGAGAGAGAAGTAACAAAGGTTTGGACGAATAATTTTTAAACCCTATTTACCGAGTTATTAGATAAGCTCTACAAAGAGTAATGAACGGAGAAAGTAAACTAAGAATAAACAAAAAGGAAAGACTGATTTATCATGGTATATTCATTTGAATTTAAAAAAGACTCTTTAGGATACATAATAATAGTTCTTCCAACAGAACTAGAATACTTTTCCGATTTCATTGAAGATATTGTTTCAGTAGAGGAAGCTGATGAATACTTAAATATTGTTCAAGAAGTATTGGATGGTTCTTCTGAAGAATATGAGATTCAAGGGTATAAGAGTGATGATTGAAACTTTTGTAGGTCCTTTGAATTTCAAGGGACCTTTTTATTACTTCAATATCGCTTCAATTTTTGTTTTCGGTCCATAAATGCCATGTAAGCCCGTACATACTACACAGGTTTATTTACACATCAAAAAAGACAGAAAAAAAGAAGCTTCTCACAAGTTCGGTGAACTCATGAGAAGCCTCGAAAATTTATAAATAACATCAAAAGGGCATCAAAAATGACGTCCGTTGCCGACAAACCCTTGTAAATCAAGGGTTTTTTGTCGGTTTTACATCATGCCGCCCATACCGCCCATGCCGCCCATATCAGGCATTCCTGCGCCGCCAGCGTTTTCTTCTGGCTTGTCAGCGACAACGGCTTCTGTTGTTAAGAACATTGCAGCTACAGACGCAGCGTTTTGAAGAGCTGAGCGTGTAACTTTTGTTGGGTCAACGATACCTTTTTCGATCATGTTTACCCATTCGCCAGTTGCAGCGTTGAAGCCTACGCCGATTTCTTCGTTTTTGAGGCGTTCAACGATGACAGATCCTTCAAGACCAGCGTTGTGCGCGATTTGACGGATTGGCTCTTCAAGTGCGCGAAGCACGATGTTGATACCTGTTTGAGCATCGCCTTCAGCTTCAACTGCAGCCACTTTGTTATATACGTTTACAAGCGCTGTACCACCACCGGATACGATGCCTTCTTCAACAGCTGCGCGAGTTGAGTTCAGGGCGTCTTCGATGCGAAGTTTACGCTCTTTCAGCTCAGTTTCAGTTGCAGCGCCGACTTTGATGACAGCTACGCCGCCAGCAAGTTTCGCAAGACGCTCTTGTAATTTTTCTCTGTCGAATTCAGAAGTTGTTTCTTCCACTTGAGCGCGGATTTGAGTCACGCGGGCAGAAATTTTGTCTGTTTCGCCAGCGCCTTCAACGATTGTTGTGTTTTCTTTTGTAACGACAACTTTAGAAGCGCGTCCCAATTGTGTGATTTGAGTAGATTTCAGGTCAAGGCCAAGATCTTCTGTGATGACTTCTCCGCCAGTAAGGACAGCGATGTCTTCAAGCATTGCTTTACGGCGGTCACCGAAGCCAGGAGCTTTAACAGCCACTGCGTTGAATGTGCCGCGAAGTTTGTTCACAACAAGTGTTGCAAGTGCTTCGCCTTCAACATCCTCAGCGATCAGAAGCAATGGTTTGCCTTGCTGAACAACCTGCTCAAGCACAGGAAGGATTTCTTGAATGTTTGTGATTTTTTTGTCTGTGATTAAGATGTAAGGATTGTCAAGAACCGCTTCCATCTTATCAGAGTCAGTTACCATGTAAGGTGACGCATATCCGCGGTCGAATTGCATACCTTCCACAACTTCAAGTTCAGTTGTGAAGCCTTTAGACTCTTCGATTGTGATAACGCCGTCGTTTCCTACGCGCTCCATTGCTTCAGCGATAAGGCTTCCGACTTCCTCATCAGCAGCAGAGATCGCAGCAACTTGAGCGATAGACTCTTTGCCTTCAATTGGCTTAGAAATTTCTTTTAAGTTTTCGATCGCAACCGCTACAGCTTTTTCCATACCTTTACGCACGCCTACAGGGTTAGCGCCTGCTGTTACGTTTTTAAGGCCTTCACGGATCATTGCTTGCGCAAGAACTGTCGCAGTTGTTGTACCGTCACCGGCAACGTCATTTGTTTTGCTGGCTACTTCAGCAACAAGCTTAGCACCCATGTTTTCAAACGCATCTTCGAGTTCGATTTCTTTTGCGATTGTTACACCGTCATTTGTGATTAACGGAGAACCGAATTTTTTCTCTAGAACCACGTTGCGTCCTTTTGGTCCTAAAGTTACTTTAACAGCATCAGCAAGTGCATCGACACCACGAAGCATTGCGCGGCGAGCTTCTTCACTAAACTTAATTTCTTTTGCCATGTTTACAAGACCTCCTCAAATGTTTTAAGTATTGTTTATTTAAGAATTAGCCGATAACAGCTAAAATGTCGCTTTCACGTAAGATTAAGTATTCAGTACCTTCGTATTTCACTTCAGTACCTGCGTATTTTGAGAAGATAATGCGGTCGCCCTCTTTTACTTCTAAAGCAACGCGCTCTCCGCTTTCTAACACGCGACCTGAACCAGCTGCCACGATTTTGCCTTCTTGCGGTTTTTCTTTTGCAGAATCCGGCAACACAATTCCGCTGGCAGTTTTTTCTTCAGATTCTACGAGTTCAATGACAACGCGATCACCTAATGGCTTTAACAATGTAATAACCTCCTCAATAGTATGAATATGTAATTTTAGCACTCGACACTAAAGAGTGCTAACACAATTCTTATAATAAAGAATCTCCCTTCCAATTTCAAGTGATAAGATAAAAATTTTTTCACGCTTACATGATTCTTTTCAGCTCCCTTATCCCTTAGCTTTTTCACCCCCGTTCCGATTATGTTACAATAGCTGTAGATGAACGAAACCCATTTAACAAAGGAGTACATACCATTTGAGAAAACAGTATTGGTTTATTATTTTGACATATATCATCATGCAGTTTTCCGCATTAATCGGGATTCCCTTGTTATTTAAATTCGGTTATGCCGGAGGACAGCCTACCAAGGAGAATATGCTGCATGCACAAGGATTATGGTCCGTTATCAGCTTTATCGCCTGTCTCGTTGTCGTTCTGCTCATTCTGAGAACTGTTCCGAAAACAACGCTGCGAAACGGCCGGAAAGACTCCGTCGGACTTTCTATCCTTTGGGCGATAGCCGGTTTTTTCATTGCCCTTTTCTCTCAAGGAATAGCAGGCTCTATTGAATATTATGTATTCGGCATCGGAAGAGAATCAGAAAATACACAAGCTATTCTGGATGTCATTCAGGCAGTCCCGCTCATGATTATGGTTTCTTCTGTCGTCGGGCCTATATTAGAAGAAATCATCTTCAGAAAAATCATTTTCGGCACACTGTACGAAAAAACGAATTTCTTCTTTGCCGGACTGATCAGCTCGGTTATTTTCGGTATTGTTCACGCTGATTTGAAGCATCTTCTTCTTTATACAGCAATGGGTTTTACCTTTGCATTTTTATATGCGAGAACAAAACGGATATGGGTGCCGATTTTCGCCCATGTCATGATGAATACATTTGTCGTCATCATGCAGCTTGAGCCTGTTCAGAACTACCTTGAACAGCAGAGCACACAAATGCAATTGATTATTGGAGGATTATTTTTATGAGAAACCCGGTAGTTTGGGGAATGATCTACTTTGCCGTAGGGTGCATCTTTACTTATCTTGCCGCAAGCTCGCCAGGCAGCATGTGGTCATTTTACTCCATCCTGCTGATGGTGTTCGCCGCTTACAACATCAGCATTTCTTTTAAGATGTTCGCCTTTTCATTTAAAATTAAAAAGAACCAGAAATAAAGAAAATCCATTTCTCTCATGAGAAATGGATTTTTTATTATTGCCCGGAAGACACGTCCTGATCGGCAGCACTGCTTTTCTGCGCTTTCCGATAGGCTGCCTTCGATATAAGAATACTGATTTCATATAAAATCAACAGTGGAACAGTGACCATCATATGAGACAAAAGCTCAGGCGGTGTAATTAGGGCAGCGATCACAAGCAGCGTAAAATACGCATACTTTCTGATTTTCGCTAAGAACATCGGTGTCACAATTCCAAGCCTGGTCATAAACATGAGGATGACCGGCATTTGGAACAGCAGTCCAAACGGAATCGTCAGCTGCAAAAGAAAATGAAAATATTCATTAATTCCGATCACCTGATTGACATTCAAATCCTGAGAGATCCGCTTCATAAAATCAACAACAAAAGGAAATAAAATATAATATGAAAAAGATAAGCCCGCTAAAAACAGCAAAATAGAGATCGGAATGTAGCTGAGCGTTACTTTGCGCTCTTTCTCATAGAGGCCTGGACTCACAAAAGCCCAAAGCTGATAAAGAATAATCGGTGAGGTCAGGACAATCCCGATGATAAACGCGAATTGCATAAACACAAAAAGCGGGTCTGTCAGATTAAACGCATTAAGCGTAAGCTCCTTCGCTTCATCCGTTTTTTGCAGATAAACAATCATGGGCTTCGCTAAAAAAAATCCTGCGATAGAGAAAACGACAAATGCCAGTGCCACAACCAGCAATCGTTTTCGAAGCTCAGCAATATGTTCCAGCAGCGACATTTGATTCACTTTCATTCGTGTCATCCTAACTTACTGATCTTCTTTCTTTTTTTCCTCGTCATCACTCGTTAATCCTTTAGTAGCATTTTTGAATTCACGAAGTGTGTCTCCAGCAGCTTTCCCCAGTTCAGGCAGCTTTTTGGGACCGAAGATGATCAGAGCAACGATTGCGATAACAGCAAGGCTTCCAGGACCGATCGGCATATTTGGGCTCCTCCTTTCCCTCTATTCGATTTCCTCTAAAACTGAATAATGCTTCAAGAAATAAACCAGTGACTGAAGCTCTACAGCTAAATCTATATGATGAATTCGAATGTGTTCCGGCACATTCAAACGGGCCGGCGTAAAATTAAGGATTCCCTTGATTCCTAACGCGACCAATCTGTCTGTAATGGATTGAGCGGCAACTGCTGGCACTGTAAGAATGGCAACTGATTCATTTTTTACGTGTTGTTCAAGGTCGTCAAGGTTATAGACAGGCACGCCGCCTACCTCAGTTCCTATTTTACTCTCATTTATATCAAAAGCCATAGAAATTTTTGTGTTATTATTTTTTGTGAAATTATAGTGAAGAAATGCCGTTCCCAAGTTCCCCACACCAATCAAGATGACATCTGTCATCTCATCCTGATCAAGCGTTTTTCGGAAAAATGACAGCAAATAATCCACATTATATCCATATCCTTTTTTGCCAAGAGCTCCAAAATAGGAAAAATCCCTGCGAATCGTGGCAGAATCAACCTTTACGGCATCACTGAGTTCAGCGGATGATACACGCTGTTTTCCTGACGCATGCAGATTCTTTAAAAAGCGATAGTAAAGCGGCAGCCGTTTTGCCGTCGCCTGCGGAATTTTTGATTGATCCTTATTCATTTTTGGTCCTCCACATTATACTCGGATAGTTCTCTTTTAAAGTCACCGTTTTTCCCGCCTGTCTTCTCCAGCAAGAAAGTAGGGCCGATGACCATTCCCTTATCAAGGGCCTTGCACATATCGTAAACGGTAAGAGCGCACACCGATGCAGAAGTGAGCGCTTCCATTTCCACACCTGTACTCCCTTTCGTTTTGACCTGTGCTTTTATATGAAGTATAACTTCTGCTTCTTTTATTTTCCAGTCAAACGATATATCTACCCCGCTCAGTGAAAGCGGATGGCACATCGGAATGATATTCGACGTTTGCTTTGCGGCCATAATGCCTGCCACCTGCGCAACAGCCAGTACATCTCCTTTGCCGATATCATGACTTTGTATTTTCTCGTACACTTCATTTTTCATGTGTACGCTTGAAACAGCCGCCGCAGTACGGACAGTCGAAGATTTTTCGCTGATGTCCACCATCTGGGCTCTGCCCTGTTCATTAAAATGAGAAAATCCATTCATATTAAAACTCTCCTTAAACAGATCATACACTATTTTCTTCTCTATGTCTTATTCAGCCAATGTATTGTTTGCTGACTTCTGGTTCATAAGCTACACTTAACTTATTATAGCAGAGGTGAAATAATATGATGATCTTACAAGTTAATCAGCTATCCAAATCATTTGGTGCTGATACTATTTTAAACAATATAAAGCTGGAAGTCAGAAATCGTGATCGCGTCGCCATTGTAGGAAGAAATGGCGCGGGAAAATCCACGCTGCTTAAAATTATCGCAGGCCAGCTTTCGTATGAAAAGGGCGAACTCATTAAACCGAAAGATATTACAATGGGATATCTTGCCCAGCATACGGGCTTGGATTCTAAGCTTACCATAAAAGAAGAACTGCTGACTGTTTTTGACCACTTAAAAGCAATGGAAAAGGAAATGCGGGCTATCGAAGAAAAAATGGCGGCAGCTGATCCTGGTGAATTGGAAAGCATCATGAAAACCTATGACCGGCTTCAGCAGGAATTTAAAGATAAAGGCGGCTATCAATATGAAGCGGATGTCAGATCTGTGCTTCACGGACTTGGTTTCAGCCATTTTGACGATTCAACACAGGTGCAAAGCCTCAGCGGGGGGCAGAAAACAAGGCTGGCCCTTGGTAAGCTTCTGTTAACACAGCCTGATTTGCTCATTCTCGATGAGCCGACAAACCATCTCGATATTGATACACTAACCTGGCTTGAACATTATTTGCAAGGCTATTCAGGCGCCATTCTCATCGTTTCGCATGACCGCTACTTTTTGGACAAAGTAGTAAACCAAGTATACGAGGTATCAAGAGCTGAAAGCAAAAAATATCACGGCAACTACAGCGCTTATCTCGACCAAAAAGCCGCGCAGTATGAAAAAGATCTTAAAGTGTATGAAAAGCAGCAGGATGAAATCGCAAAGCTTCAAGACTTCGTAGACCGAAATCTTGCGAGAGCTTCTACCACAAAAAGAGCGCAAAGCCGCCGAAAGCAGCTGGAGCGAATGGAAGTCATGTCAAAACCGCTCGGCGATGAAAAATCCGCAAACTTTCATTTTGATATTACAAAACAGAGCGGAAATGAAGTCCTGCGCGTTCAGGATCTCACAATCAGCTATGAAAACCAGCCGCCGCTTTTAACAGAAGTGTCGTTCAAGCTCACAAGAGGAGAAAGCGCCGCTCTTGTCGGCCCTAACGGAATCGGTAAATCGACATTGCTGAAAACATTAATGGACACCCTAAAGCCAGATCAAGGAACAATCTCATACGGCTCGAATGTCAGTGTCGGCTACTATGATCAGGAGCAGGCTGAACTGACTTCCTCTAAACGCGTCCTTGATGAGCTGTGGGATGAGTACCCTGGTCTTCCGGAGAAAGAAATCCGAACTTGTCTCGGCAATTTCTTATTCTCCGGAGATGATGTACTGAAACCCGTCCATTCACTGAGCGGGGGTGAGAAAGCAAGATTGGCCCTTGCTAAGCTGATGCTTCAAAAAGCTAATTTTCTCATCCTTGATGAACCGACGAACCATCTGGACTTAGACAGCAAAGAAGTTCTTGAAAACGCGCTGATTGATTATCCAGGCACACTGTTATTTGTCTCTCATGACAGATATTTTATTAACAGAATCGCCACAAGAGTATTGGAGCTTTCTTCAAATCATATAGAAGAGTATCTGGGAGATTACGATTATTATACGGAGAAAAAAACAGAGCAGCTTGAATTGGAGAAAATGAATCAGCAAGAGGAAATAGAAAAAACGCCTGCTGCGGTAAAGTCTGACTCCAAACGTTCTTACGAGGAAGAAAAAGAATGGAAAAAGAAAGAGCGCCAACGGCTCCGCCGGATTGAAGAAATTGAAACCACTGTTCAAACTATTGAAGAAAACATTAGTCATAACGATGAATTGCTATGTGATCCGGAAGTCTATCAAGACCATGAAAAGGTACAAGCCATCCATGCAGACAACGAGAAACTCAATCAGGAGCTGGAAACTCTTTTGTCTGAATGGGAAGAACTATCCACAGAAGAAGATTAAAAAAGTCAAGCACCTCTTTTTAGAGGTGCTTTTTTATCCACAGAAAATAACCTTATAAACAAACAAAGTAAACGCTTTATACACATTATCCACAAAATATTCTGAATTTATCCACTTTATTAACAGTGTCTTCAGCCCTTTATCCATCGATATCTTCATAATTACTAACAGATATGTGGATAAATTGAGAATTATCTGTTAATAACAGATAAAAAGCCTCACTCCGTTAGGTCGTGAGACTTTGATAAGAAGTCAATTCAAGGCCAGGCTGGCCATTCATATCATATGCACCGCGAATTCCCTTCTCAAAAGCAATTGTACCAGCTGCAGCGATCATCGCAGCATTATCCGTACATAATGCTAACGGAGGAATGACAAGCGTAATCCCCTCATGCTGGGCAAATTCCTTTTCTAATGCAGCTCTGAGGCCTCTATTTGCAGCTACTCCTCCAGCTAAAAGGACTTGTTTGACACCATATTCCTTTGCCGCACGCGCCGTTTTTGTTACCAAGACATCTATTACGCTATTTTGGAAACTGGCAGACAAATCTTCCGGAGCAATCTCCTGTCCTTTTTGAGACGCATTATGAAGCGTATTGATCACCGCAGACTTCAACCCGCTGAAACTGAAATTGTAAGAGCCTTCTTCGAGCCATGCGCGAGGAAGCGGAATATTGTCATTCCCTTTTTCAGCAAGCTTGTCAATTTGCGGTCCACCCGGATACGGCAGTCCCATCGTTCGCGCCACTTTATCGTAGGCTTCTCCTGCTGCATCATCGAGAGTTTCTCCAATGACTTCAAATGATCCGTGCTCCTTCATATAAACCAATTCCGTATGGCCTCCTGAAACGACCAACGCCAGTGCCGGGAACACAATCTCTTCTACAAGACGGTTCGCGTATATATGACCGGCTATATGATGGACGCCAACTAACGGAATGTTATGCGCAAAGCTCAATGCTTTAGCAGCGTTCACTCCGATAAGAAGCGCTCCCACCAGTCCCGGACCTTCAGTGACTGCAATCGCATCAATATCACTATACGTCATGCCAGCTTTACGAAAAGCCTCTTCTATGACCAAAGTGATTTGCTCAACATGATGTCTGGAAGCAATTTCCGGAACAACGCCTCCAAAGCGCTTATGGCTTTCAATTTGAGAGGCTACTACGTTTGATATAATTTCTTTCCCGTTTTTTACGATAGCTGCCGCTGTTTCATCACAGCTTGTTTCAATTCCTAATACGTAAATCTCTTTTTGCTCACTCATTTATCGTCACCCACATAATTAACGCATCTTCCCCGTTATCAGTATAATAGTTCTTTCTTATTCCGCCGGGCTGCATCCCGAACTTCTTATATAAGCCTTGAGCAGGATGATTAGAAACCCTCACTTCAAGCGAAAGCCGTCTTGCGTCTTTTTCTTTGCACAGTTCAATCGCTGAGCGAAAAAGCGTTTCTCCTAAAGACTTGCCGCGATACTCGGGTTTTATAGCTATATTTGTAATTTGGGCGTCGTCCATCACGATCCAAATCCCGCAATACCCAGCAACATGGCCGTCCTTTTCAATCACAAGATAATGAGCATACGGATTTTCCATCAGCTCATGAAAAAACGAATCCTTCGTCCAAGGAGACGTAAAAGAGGATGTTTCGATTTCGTATACGTGATCAATATCATCAAGCCGCATGTTTCTGACAGCTGCTTTTGTTTTCATCCTATCACCCTACTTTTGACTTTCAATCCATTTCGCTTCAGCTTCTGCCAGCCGCAAGTAATCCGGGACAAGCCCGTGAACATCAGCTTCTTCTTTTTCCGCCCCTAAAAAAGCCAATTCTGAAGGACGCGGGTTATGCTGAGCAGCAGCTCCAACAATCCCTTTTGTCCCAAGCACATCCTCTATCATCTGCTTGTGAATAGAAGTATCATGACCTAAAAACAAAACAGGGCGATCCTTTTCTTTTAGCATCTCCAGCCATTCGGCCAGCATCACATTTTGATCAGGAACCACTTGTTCCAAAAGCCCGTTTTTGTATTCATACAGACCTGTATACACCTGTCCCCGTCTTGCATCAAAGATAGGACTGATCAGACCGTCAAAATGCCGGCCATTTGCCGCAAGCGCCTCAAGGCTTGATACAGCAGAAATCGGAATGTGTAAAGACCAGGCAAGTGTTTTGGCGAGCGTCACACCTATTCTTACTCCTGTGTATGAACCAGGGCCTTTTGCAACAACAATTTTAGAAAGATCCTGCGGTGCCATATCACATTCGTTCAGCAATGAATGAACAGCAGGCATCGCTCTAACAGAATGGTTCTTTTTCAAATATGTAATGTATTCTGCTATGACGGTATCTTCTCGAAGCAGTGCAATGCCTAACGTATAATTTGATGTATCAATTGCTAATATTGTCATGTCTACTTATCTCCTCACAAAGCATTTCATACCGATTCCCGACAGCAGTAAAGGTAATTTCCCGCTCATCATCACCAACTCTTTTGATGACAATTTGCAGTCGCTCCTGCGGAAGCTGTTCTTCAATTAAATGGGCCCATTCAACGAGACAGACACCTTGTCCGTGAAAATATTCATCAAGTCCCAAATCTTCGCTTTCGTCTTCCATTCTATACACATCCATATGATAAAGAGGAAGTGAGCCATCATTATATTCTTTTATAATTGTAAAAGTCGGACTGTTTACAACACGTGTAATGCCAAGTCCTTCCGCAAAACCTTTCGTGAAAGTCGTTTTTCCGGCACCTAAATCGCCCTCTAATGTCAGGACGTCTCCCGGCTTAGCAAACGATGCCGTAAGTTTTGCTATCGCTTTTGTTTCTTCAGGATTTACAGTTCTCCACTTTAATTGCTTCACACGAGTCACCCGTCTTATTTAAAATGATTATATCCTTTTTTCTCTAAGGCCATTGTTGTTTTTTCTGTTTTTAGGATCACGTTGGATTCTGTTTTTTCCCTGACATGGCCAATCTTTGTAATGGGCAGTTGACGTTTTTCGCACTCCTGCTTCAACACTTCCCATTCCTTCTTTGAAACAGTCCCTGTCAGCTCAAAATCCTCTCCGCCAAACAAAGCCCATTCTTTCCAGTTAGAATGAAGCTTAGGCAAGTCAGAATGGACCGGGAGGATGCTTTCATCAATTTCAATTGAAACACAGCTGGCTTCTGCAATCTCATTCAGTTCACTAGCTAATCCGTCACTGATATCATTTAAAGCTGCCCGCTTAATACTCGAGCATAATCTCCCGACGCTTACTCTTGGCTGAGGCCGTTTATGCCTGTTGATAAAGTAATCCGTGTCCAAAAATAAATTTTGAGGATTATTCTCCTCTAATAATAAAGAAAGTCCTGCTGCAGATGAACCAATTTCCCCAGTTACAAACACAATATCATTCGGTCTTGCCAAGCTGCGCAAACAAGCTCGTCCCTTTTCTACTTCACCGATCACAGTGACAGTTACGACTAATTTATCAGAGGTAGAGACTGTATCGCCGCCAATCAGATCCATATGATATAGTTTCGCCAGTTCATTCATTCCTTCATACATTGCCTTGATTTCAGATTCCGTCCATTTTGCAGGTACCGCAAGTGATACCAAATAAAATTTAGGAATGCCTCCCATCGCGGCAATATCACTTATATTAACGGCTAACGCCTTATACCCGATATCTTCAGGTGAGGAATAGTGTAATTTAAAGTGCACATCTTCTACCATAGTATCCACACAAACAATTTCCTGAACGCCGTGTTTCGCAGTGTAGAGTGCTGCATCATCACCTATTCCTACATCAACGGAAGAATGGTGAATGGTCCGCGGAGTAATGCTATGTATCAAATCAAATTCATCCATGAACCAAAACCTCCTTTCAACCTGCTTATGCCTATATGTACTCTTCCTAGTGTATCGAATTTTGCTGGAATATCCAAGATATTGCCGATATAAAGAAAGCTTGGTTATCACACCAAGCAGAAAGATACAATAAAAGAAAACACAAAAAAAACGAAAACATGATCGTTTCGTTTACAATAATGGCGGTCCGGACGGGACTCGAACCCGCGACCTCCTGCGTGACAGGCAGGCATTCTAACCAACTGAACTACCGGACCATATTTGTATAAAATGATTTTGTCTGCACCCTTCGGGCACTTCTTATATCATTTATATATTTGGTTGCGGGGGCAGGATTTGAACCTGCGACCTTCGGGTTATGAGCCCGACGAGCTACCGAACTGCTCCACCCCGCGATGATAATAATTTAAGATAAAAGCTTGGCGGCGTCCTACTCTCACAGGGGGAAACCCCCGACTACCATCGGCGCTGAAGAGCTTAACTTCCGTGTTCGGCATGGGAACGGGTGTGACCTCTTCGCTATCGCCACCAAACAAATTGAGAGTGTTCTCTCAAAACTAGATAACAGGTGTGACATCATTCAAAATGTGGTTAAGTCCTCGATCGATTAGTATCTGTCAGCTCCATGTGTCGCCACACTTCCACCTCAGACCTATCAACCTGATCATCTTTCAGGGATCTTACTTCCTTGCGGAATGGGAAATCTCATCTTGAGG